>NZ_JBZCNL010000002.1:0-613032 GCF_058269305.1 Arthrobacter sp. TJ-170
GAATCCGGCGGGTTCGTCCGGGATCACTTCTTCGGCAAGACTCCGGCCACGAAGGATCTCGTGGCGGACATGACCGACGCCCAGGTGTGGGGCCTGAAGCGCGGCGGGCATGACTACCGAAAGGTTTACGCGGCGTACAAGGCTGCCACGGAGTTCAAGGGCAAGCCCACCGTGATCCTGGCCAAGACCGTCAAGGGCTACGGCCTCGGACCGCATTTCGAGGGCCGCAACGCGACCCACCAGATGAAGAAACTGACCAACGCCGACCTCAAGGCCTTCCGCGACCACCTCCGCATCCCCGTCACGGATGAGCAGATCGACGCCGATCTCTACAACGCCCCGTACTACCACCCGGGTCCCGACGCACCCGAGATCCAGTACCTGCACGAACGCCGCAAGGCGCTCGGCGGCTACCTGCCGGAGCGACGCTCCAAGCACACCGAGGTAACCCTCCCAGGGGATAAAACTTACGAGGTTGCCAAGCGCGGATCCGGGAAGCAGCAGGCTGCCACCACCATGGCCTTCGTGAGGCTCCTGAAGGACCTCATGCGGGACAAGGAGTTCGGTAAGCGAATCGTCCCCATCATTCCCGATGAGGCCCGCACGTTCGGTATGGACTCGTTCTTCCCCACGGCGAAGATCTACAACCCCAACGGACAGAACTACCTATCCGTGGACCGGGACCTTGTCCTCGCCTACAAGGAATCCATTGAAGGCCAAATTCTCCACGCCGGCATTAACGAGGCAGGGTCCGTTGCAGCTTTCACCGCCGCAGGCACCGCCTACGCGACGCAGGGTGAGCCGCTGATCCCGATCTACGTCTTCTACTCGATGTTCGGATTCCAGCGCACCGGTGACTCCTTCTGGGCCGCCGGTGACCAGATGACCCGCGGATTCATCATCGGTGCCACCGCCGGACGCACCACCCTCACCGGCGAAGGCCTGCAGCACGCAGACGGACACTCACCCATCCTCGCCGCCACCAACCCTGCCGTCATCACCTACGACCCTGCCTACGGCTACGAGATCGGGCACATTATTCAGGATGGCCTCGAGCGGATGTACGGGGACGGCCACGCTGTATCCGGGTCTGACCCGAACGTCATGTACTACATCACCGTCTACAACGAGCCCATCATCCAGCCCGCCGAGCCGGAGAACCTCGACGTGGATGGACTGCTTCGCGGCATCTACAAGCTCAAGGACGGACACGCGGCGGAGAACACTCCGAGGTCGCAGATCCTCGCCTCGGGCGTGGCTGTGCCGTGGGCGCTTGAAGCACAGCAAATTCTCGCGGACGAGTGGGGAGTATCTGCCGATGTGTGGTCGGTGACCTCCTGGAATGAACTTCGTCGCGATGCCCTTGCCGCCGAGGAAGAGGCATTCCTCAACCCCGGCGCAGAAACCCGCGTCCCGTTCGTCACGCAGCAGCTGGGCGAAGCACCCGGACCGATTATCGCCGTCACGGACTACATGAAGGCCGTACCCGACCAGATCCGGCAGTTCCTCCCCCAGGACTTCGCCACCCTCGGCGCCGACGGCTTCGGCTTCTCCGACACCCGCGCCGCCGCCCGCCGCTACTTCAAGATCGACTCACACTCCGTCGTCGTACGCACCCTGGAACTGCTCGCCAAACGAGGAGAGGTCGACCAGGACGCACCACGCCAGGCGATCGAGAAGTACTCCCTCCTCGACGTCAATGCAGGCACGACGGGTAATACGGGCGGGGAGTCCTAACCAACACCGCCGTAGCAGGACCCGCCGGCTCACGAGATGAGCCGGCGGGTCCTGCTCGGAGTTTAAGCCCACCTTTGTAGCCTTCGTACAAAATGGAGCCAGACGTACCGGAGCCGTATGCTCGATTCATGGCATCGCCCAACCCCCCTCGCGGGACATCCCTGCCCGCTCCGGATCCGGCCACGGTGGACCGGCTGAGGACGCAGATCGGCGCCCTCTCGACGACCACGCTGAAACAGCTTGATTCCTCCCTGCCGTGGTACCGCAGCCTGCGCCCGGATGAAAGATCCGCTCTTGGCCTGGTCGCTCAGAAGGGCATCGCGTCTTTTGTTAACTGGTACCAGAAGCCGGTGTCCCCAGCCTGGGTCCTCAGCGATGTTTTCGGAACGGCTCCGACGGAACTTACCCGCTCCATCAGTCTGCAGAAGGCACTCCAGCTCATCCGCGTCGTCGTGCAGGTGGTTGAAGACCAAGTCCCTGATCTCGCCTCTGACGCCGACCAGGGGCTCCTCCGCGAGGCCGTTCTCAGGTATTCCCGTGAGGTGGCTTTCGCGGCAGCTGACGTCTATGCCCGCGCGGCTGAAACCCGTGGATCGTGGGATACGCGTCTTGAAGCGCTGGTGGTGGATGCGATACTGCGAGGAGAAAGTTCTGACGCTCTTCGGTCCCGGATCGCAGCGGTGGGCTGGAAATCCCAGGCGCCGATCACGGTCATGGTGGGCACCTCACCAGCCGAGTCGAACGCAATGTTCCTCAATGACCTGCGCCGTACCACCGGCAGACTGGCTGAAGACACCCTCGTCGGCATTCAGGGCGATCGCCTCATCCTCGTCCTCGGAGGAGTACAGGACCGCGACAGTTCCTATGCAAGGCTGAGCGAACTGTTCGGACCGGGTCCGGTTGTCTATGGACCGGAATCAGCCTCACTCGTGGCGGCGAGCGGTTCCGCCCAGGCGGCGTTTGCCGGACTCACAGCAGCGCGAGCCTGGCCCTCCGCACCCCGTCCGGTCGCCGCTGACGATCTGTGGCCGGAGCGTGTCATCTCCGGCGACGATACCGCCCGCAAGGCGCTGCTACGCAACATCTACCGTCCTCTCGCCAACGCGCAGAACGGTCTGGAAGAAACACTTTCGGCGTACCTGGCACTTGGTCATTCCCTCGAAGCGACGTCCCGCGAACTTTTCGTCCATGCCAACACCGTCCGTTACCGCCTGCGACGCGTTTGCGACATCACCGGATGGGATCCACTGCTCCCCCGAGAGGCCTTTGTACTTCAGACAGCGCTTGTCATCGGACGCCTGGCACCCCCTCCCAAGGCCGCAGCAGAGCGGTCATCGGCAAGGGTGGATCGGACTGCTTCGTTGTAGACTTCCTACAAAGTGGCTTCGGGAGCTTGGTGCACCGGAACACCCTGCTAATGACCGCCCATTTGGAAAGCTTGATACGTGCTTGCAATTCTCTGCCCTGGACAAGGGTCCCAGTCCCCCGGATTCCTGACCCCATGGCTTGACCTTCCCGGCGTACGCGAGCATCTTGATGCCCTCAGCGAGGCCGCCGGCGTCGACCTGGTGCATCACGGCACCGTCTCCGACGAGGAAACAATTCGTGACACCGCCGTAGCGCAGCCGCTCATTGTTGCCGCCGGATTGGTCGTTGCCCGTGTACTCCTTGGTGATACGCCGCTCACGTCGGCAACCGTCGTGGCCGGGCACTCGGTGGGCGAACTGACCGCGTCGGCCGTGGCCGGAGCCCTGACCGAGCAGGACGCCGTCACACTTGTGCGCACACGGGCGCAGTCGATGGCTGCCGCGGCTGCGGTCACCCCGACGGGTATGAGCGCGGTTCTGGGCGGAGACCCGGACGACGTCGTCGCTACCCTTGAACGCCATGGGCTGACCGCGGCGAACGCAAACGGCGGTGGCCAGATCGTTGCGGCGGGTACGATCGAGCAGCTCTCCGCGCTGGCTGCAGATCCGCCGCAGAAAGCCCGCGTTATCCCGTTGAAAGTGGCCGGGGCCTTCCACACCCACCACATGGCGCCTGCTGTGGAAGCACTCGAGGAGCTACGGCCTTCCCTCACACCGGCCGAGCCCCTCGCCACACTGCTCTCCAACGACGACGGTGAACCGGTGGCATCCGGTGACCTGAATCTCGACAGCCTGATTGCCCAGGTGTCCCGTCCCGTCCGTTGGGACCTGTGCATGCAGCGGCTTCAGGACATGGGCGTTTCGGGTGTGCTTGAGCTTCCTCCAGCGGGTACCCTGACAGGGCTGGCCAAGCGCGGGATGCGCGGGACAGCCAGCCTCGCAGTAAAGACCCCTGAGGACCTGAGCGCGGCACGGGACTTCATGGCAGAACACTCCCGCACCCCTCCCCCGGCCGACGCACCCATTGCAATTGCAGAAGGAAACGCGTGACTACTCCTACTCTTCAACAGTCCCCGCTGCGGGAACATACCCGCATCCACGGCATGGGTATCTTCCGTCCGGAGGTAATCGTCACCAACGAGGACATCTGCCAGTGGATCGATTCCTCGGATGAGTGGATCCGCCAACGCACGGGCATTGTGACGCGACACCGCGCTGACAAAGACACCAGTGTCATCGACATGGGTGAGGCGGCGGCGCGGGCGGCCCTCGCTGACGCAGGCATTGAAGCGTCGCAACTGGGCGCTGTGCTGGTTTCCACCGTCACGCACCCGTATGCCACGCCCTCTGCCGCCGCGCAGCTGGCAGACCGCCTCGGCGCCACCCCGGCCCCTGCCTACGACATCTCGGCAGCCTGTGCCGGCTACTGCTATGGGATCGCCCAGGCCGACGCCCTGGTGCATGCGGGAACCGCTGACTACGTCCTCGTGGTCGGCGTCGAGAAGCTCTCCGATTTCATTGACAACACTGAACGGACCATTTCCTTCCTGCTCGGCGACGGGGCGGGCGCCGTCGTCATCGGCCCGTCCGATTCACCCGGCATCGGTCCCTCCGTCTGGGGTTCTGACGGCAGCAAGCACGAGTCAATCCGTATGTCCCATTCGCTGCTCGATGTGCGGGACCTTTCGCTTGCAGCGCTTGCAGACGGACCGGACGCGCTGTCAACCGCTGCCGAATCCGCAATTTGGCCCACCATGCTCCAGGACGGCCCCACGGTGTTCCGGTGGGCCGTATGGGAAATGGCGAAGGTTGCGCAGCAGGCGCTCGATGCTGCCGGCATCAAGGCCGAGGACCTGGTGGCGTTCGTACCGCACCAGGCGAATATCCGCATCATCGACGAGATGGTGAAGCAGTTGGGCTTGCCCGAACACGTGGCGGTAGCGCGTGACATTGTCGACGCCGGTAACACCTCCGCTGCCTCAATCCCGCTGGCGATGCATCGCCTCCTGTCCGAGAATCCGAACCTCAGCGGTGGTTTCGCCCTGCAGATTGGCTTCGGTGCTGGATTGGTATTCGGCGCCCAGGTGGTTGTCCTCCCTTAGTTTTCCACTTCAGGCCGCAGCCCGCGGCCTGATCAAACGGATCCGGTACGCACCGGAACACAGAGAAAAGGAGCCATCATGGCTAACAATGAAGAGATCCTCGCAGGACTGGCTGAGATCGTTAACGAAGAGACCGGCCTCGCCCCCGAGTCCGTCGAGATGGACAAGTCCTTCACCGACGACCTCGACATCGACTCCATCTCCATGATGACCATCGTGGTCAACGCGGAGGAGAAGTTCGGCGTACGCATCCCCGACGAGGAAGTCAAGAACCTCAAGACCGTCGGCGACGCAGTGGACTTCATCGCCAGCGCCCAGTCCTAGTGGCGTGCGGCGATGGCACGCTGATCCCGCCATCGCCGCCTCATCAGGCACATCTTCCAGCCTCATCAGGCACATCTTCCATACGGAAACAACGACGCATCAGAGAGTGAACCATGGCACGCAAAGTAGTCATCACCGGCTTGGGCGCCACCACACCCATCGGCGGCGATGTTCCCACCATGTGGGAGAACGCATTGAAGGGCATCTCGGGTGCACGCACGATCGAGGCCGACTGGGTGGCGGAGTATGAGCTCCCCGTAACCTTCGCTGCTCAGGTTTCGACCCCGGCAAGTGAGGTTCTGACCCGCGTCGAAGCCAAGCGGATGGACCCGTCCACCCAGTTCGCCGTGATTGCTGCCCGCGAGGCGTGGCGCGATTCCGGAATCGAAGAGGTGGATCACGACCGCTTCGCCGTAGCGTTTGCGACCGGCATCGGCGGCGTTTGGACGCTGCTCGATGCCTGGGACACGCTGAAGGCGAAGGGGCCTCGTCGCGTGTTGCCCATGACGGTTCCAATGCTCATGCCCAATGGTCCTGCGGCTGCCGTGAGCCTGGATCTCGGCGCGCGCGCTGGTGCACATACGCCCGTATCGGCGTGTGCATCCGGCACCGAAGCCCTACATCAGGGGTTGGAATTGATCCGTTCCGGCAAGGCCGACGTCGTCATGTGCGGTGGCGCCGAAGCTGCCATCCACCCGATGCCGATCGCTGCCTTTGCATCCATGCAGGCGCTGTCGCGCCGCAATGACGATCCCGAGCATGCCTCTCGCCCGTACGACATTGACCGCGACGGCTTCGTGATGGGTGAGGGTGCAGGAGCACTGCTTATCGAGGCGGAGGAACACGCCCTCGCCCGTGGCGCCCGGATTTATTGCGAGCTGGCGGGCACCTCGGTCACCGCCGACGCGTATCACATCACGGCGCCTGATCCCGGGGGTCTGGGTGCAACCCGGGCACTGAAAGCCGCGCTGTTCGATGCGCGGGTGCAGCCCTCGGACGTCGTCCATGTCAATGCCCACGCTACCTCCACGCCGGTGGGTGACCAGCCTGAGTATGTGGCACTGAAGACCGCTCTGGGTGACCAACTGGACTCGGTTGCCGTTTCGGCTACCAAGTCGCAAACCGGCCATCTGCTGGGTGCGTCGGGTGCAGTCGAGGCTGTGATGACTGTTCTTGCGGTCCACGACCGCCGGGCACCGCTCACCATCAACCTTGAGAATCAGGATCCGCAGATTCCGCTTGACGTGGTGACGTCGGCTCGTGATCTTCCTTCGGGCGATATTGTAGCGCTCAGCAACTCGTTCGGTTTTGGTGGCCACAATGCGGTCATCGTGGTGAAGAACGTCTAGCCTGCCGACATCCTTCAGACCGTGAATGAGGCCCGGGTACCTGTCGGTACCCGGGCCTCATTCTTGCGTTCAGTGGATGATTCTAGCCAACCTGGTGCAGCCAGCGTACGGGTGCGCCCTCTCCTGCATGGCGGAAGGGCTCCAATTCCTCGTCCCAAGACTCGCCCAGGGCAAGGGAGAGCTCGTGGTAGACCGCTGCCGGGTCGCCGGCTCCGGTCTCATAGGCGTACCTGATGCGGTCTTCGGAAATCATGACGTTGCCGTGAACGTCCGTGGTGGCGTGGAAAATTCCCAACTCCGGGGTGTGCGACCAGCGGCCGCCATCGGCCCCCGCGCTCTGCTCCTCGGTCACCTCGTACCGCAGGTGTGCCCAGCCCCGCAAGGCGGATGCCAGCTTGGCCCCTGATCCCTGTGCAGCTACCCAGGAGAGCTCGGCGCGAAACATTCCGGGCGCGGCAGGCTGCGGGGACCACTGCAGGTCCACACGCTGGTCAATGACCGATCCCACGGCCCACTCGATATGAGGGCACAACGCAGAAGGGGCTGAGTGAATATACAAAACACCGCGCGCCATCACAACAGACATTCCATCCTCCATAGCTGTAGGTACGTCTTCCCCAACGACCTTCAACCCTTGGTGGTACTGTCCCGTTGTTGCTCGGGTACGGTGTGCTCAGTCCTTAGATTTCGAACTACGCTTATTCTGCCCTATGAACGCAAATGGCGCCACTGTAATTACTCCCGCCGTATTCCGCGACTGCGGATAGCCGACGCGACGGTCAGGCGCGGGGGTGGGCCTGCTCATAACTGCGGCGGAGCCGGTCCACGGACACATGGGTATAGAGCTGGGTGGTTGCGAGGCTCCGGTGTCCCAGGAGTTCCTGTACGGCACGCAAATCCGCACCGCCGTCGAGCAGGTGCGTTGCTGCCGTATGGCGCAACGCATGCGGGCCGCTCGCGCCCGTGCCCTCGACTGTTAGAAGGAGTTTCTGGACGATCGACCTCGCCTGACGCTGGTCGAGGCGGTGCCCCCGCGGTCCCAGAAAGAGCGCGGCACCGCTGTCCGGCCTGGCCCATTGGTTCCTGCCGCGGGCCAGCCAGTCGTTGAGGGCTTGAGCAGCAGGCACACCGTATGGCACAGTACGCTCCTTGTTGCCCTTCCCCAGGACACGGATGGTCCGGCGGTCATGATCCACATCGTCGATGTCCAACCCGACCAGTTCACCGACGCGTATCCCGGAACCATAGAGCAATTCCAGCACTGCCCGGGCACGAAGCGTCGCGGGATCGCCTCCTATCGCCGCTTTCTGTGTGGCTACCAACAACGGTTCGAGCTGCGACTCTGACAGGACGTCGGGAAGACCGTTCTGCCGACGGGGTGCCTTCAGCCTGAGCGACGGGTTGTCACCGATGTATCCCTCGCGGGTGGCCCAAGCCAGGAAATTCCGCACGGTCGCTGCACGTCTGGCGATAGTCGCCCTAGATAGTCCCTGCTGATCGAGGAAAGCCAGCCATGACCTGAGACAGCTCAGATCCACTTCCGCAAGAGCCGAAATGCCGTGGGCACCCGAGAAGGACGCAAAGTCGTCGAGGTCACCGCGATAGGCGCGCACCGTGTTGGCGGACCGGTTCCGCTCTCGGGAGAGGTAGCTGATGAATCCGTCCGATTCGCGGACGAAGAGGGACGGAGGGCCGCTGCCGGGCGCTGCACTCATTCCCTGTCTCCCAACTCTTCCGCTGACGCGCCTGAACCTACTGTGCGTCACGATGGGGTGCCCATCAAGGAGGCGCACCGCCGATCCTTCGATGCTGCCGTACAAACTTGCGCCTTGGGAAAGGATTCACGCCGCGGCGCCAGCGGTTACCGCGGCTTCCAACTCGAGCAACGCACGCTTCACGGCGACCCCAGCCGCGTAGCCCGTGACTGCTCCGCCCGCACCCACCACCCGATGCCCCGGGATGATGATCGATAGTGGATTGGCGCGCACCGCCGCACCGACAGCCCGTCCCATCGATTCATTGCCCAGGGCGCCTGCGATGTCCTTGTACGTGCGGGTCTCACCGTACGGGATGGCCGCGACCGCTTCCCAGACGGTGTGCTGAAACTCGGTCCCATTCACGAGCTCGTACGGTAACGGCTGGGCAACGGTTCCGCTGAAGTACCGCTGCAGCCAGTCACCCGTCCCACGGAATACTTCGGATGCGCTCTCCTCGTTAGGGGCTGGGGAATCATTCGACCCGCCCTCCGGAAAGCACGTGTTTTGTGATCCTTCTGCAAAGGGCAGCCCGAGGAGAACCGGAGAGGGCTCCGGCGAGTGATACTCATGGTAAAGACCGACCAATTTTTCATTTCGGGCCACAAGCACCAGTCCTCCTAAGGGGCTGTCGACAATCTTGAACGTATTCATAGGTGGTTCCTTTCTTCATGCCGGGTAATGCAGGGATCCTTCCGGCTGAATCTGTGAAGGGTGTCCGGTGGGAGCGGATCAACGTGGATGCTTCCGCCAGCCGCCGTCATCGGTACGTTGCGCAAGGCCGTCGGTCTCCAGGCGGCCGAGGCCTGCAAGGACACCGGGCACGCTGAGGCCAGCGACCACCGCGAGCTTGTCGACTGTGGAGGAGGCACGCACAGGCAGCGCGTCCAGAAGCAGCAAATCCTCCACGGTCAGGCCGTCATGCGGCGCCCGCTGCTCGGGGCGCTCCTCACCGGGCGTCGCTAGGAGGGGACCCGCGAGTTCAACGACCTCAGCAACGTCAGTGACGCAGATCGCGCTGCCGTCGCGAAGCAGTCGATGACAGCCAGCGGAATTGGGTGACTGGACAGGTCCGGGAACCGCTCCGACCGCCCGGCCCAGGTTGGCCGCGTGATGTGCCGTGCTGAGTGCTCCCGAGCGCCAGCGCGCTTCAACCACCACAGTGACTGAGCTGAGGGCGGCGATCAGCCGGTTCCGTTGAAGAAACCTGTAGCGCGTAGGTGATGAACCTGGCGGTACCTCGGAGATCAGCAGTCCGCGCTGGGCGATTTCCCGGAGAAGTCCCTCGTTCCCGGCCGGGTAATACCGGTCGATGCCGCAGGCAAGAACTGCCAAGGTGGGCAATGGATGGTGCTCCCCCGCTATTGCCAGCGCTCCCCGGTGTGCCTGCGCATCGATGCCGTAAGCGCCGCCGGACAACACGGTGTAGCCTCGCCCGATCAGGCCAGCGGCGAGTTCGGCGGTCACGGAAGCTCCGTAGTTGGTGCTATCCCGCGAACCGACCACTGCCACTACCTGCTCCTGTGACGGGATGGCAACGGCATTCTGCCCGCGAACCCACAAACACAGAGGTTCTTCCAACTGGAGATCCTTCAGAGCCTGAGGCCACCAGTCCGATTCGGGGGTGAGCAGGGTTCCGCCGAACCGGCGCACGGTTTCGAGGTCCCTGAGCGGTGCAAGAGTCTCGGCGCGTGTCCGCCATCGATCAAGTGCCTGTGTGAGCGCGTCTGTTCTCATCCGGTGTCCGTTCGCGGCCAGCACGTCGAGGAATGCCCGGTGCAGCCGAGGACCACAGGTTGTGGTGCCCGTAGCTATCTTCAGGGCCTCAACGGGACCTGCAGCGGACACGAGCGCCAGCCCGACATTGTCGGATGGTTCCAACAGGCGCGCGAGAGCTGCACGCGCCACTTGCTCTTCGCTCCACCCGGAAGCGTTCATGCTGCGTCCTCCTGGGTGCGGAAGATCAGCGCTGTTGTGACGTCATCGCAGTTGGGCGAGGCCCTTCCGGCCAGATCAGCGATTGTCCAGGCGACTCGCAGGACCCTGTCGTAGCCGCGTTTGGTGATGGCAGCCTGCTCCATTTTCTTGTCCACGGATTCGGTTGCCTTCCTGGTAAGCCGGAGTTCGTTGTGCAGAAGTCGGGCGGGGATCTCGGCGTTGGTGGACAGTTCCCAGCGGCGTAGCCGCTCGTGCTGCGCCGCTCGGGCAGCGGCAACGCGCTTTGCGACCGCAGCGCTGGATTCTGCCGCGGCAGACCCGGAGAAATCCTTGAGGGACACTCGGTGTACTGCCAGTTGCAGGTCGACCCGGTCAAGGAGAGGCCCGGACAGCCGGTCGAAGTAGCGCCGGCGCTGCTGCGCGGAACACCTGCAATCCATTCCCTTACCGGTGGCCAGCCCGCACGGGCAGGGATTGGCCGCGAGCACGAGCTGGAACCGCGCGGGGTAGGTGGCCGTTCCGGCTGCCCGGTGTAGCACTAATTCCCCGCTCTCCAGGGGTTCCCGGAGCGCATCGAGAATGCGGCGCTGGTATTCCGGCGCCTCATCAAGGAACAGGACGCCACGATGCGCACGTGAGGCTGCGCCCGGACGGGGGATTCCGCTGCCGCCCCCGATGATCGATGCCGCGCTGGCGGTATGGTGTGGGCTCTCAAAGGGCGGCCGACGACGTAATTCCCGGCACGATTCGGCGCTCCCGAGAGAGTGTATGGCTGTCACTTCCATCGCCTGCTTGTCCGAGAGATCCGGAAGTATCCCGGGCATGCGCTCCGCCAGCATGGTCTTTCCCGCACCGGGCGGACCAACCATCATCAGGTTGTGTGCTCCAGCGGCGGCTACCTCCACTGCGAATCGTGCCTCCGACTGGCCCGCCACATCAGACATGTCCTTGGGGACGAGAGCAGCACTCACACGAGACCCTGACGAAAGCTCCGACGCCTGCGGTACAGGAAGATCGACGGAGGCTGGATCCGCTCCGAACGCCAACGCCACTTCGGCAAGGGAGTCATAGCTTCTCACCTCAGCGCTCGGTACGAGAGCCGCTTCCGCGGCGTTCCCGCCGGCAACGACCACGCTGGTGAAACCGGCCGCCACCGCAGCCATCACTGCTGGAAGCACCCCGCGGATGGGCCTGAGGCGCCCGTCCAGACCCAGCTCGGCAAGGAAAACGGTACGGCCGCAGTTGCGGACGTCTCCCGCCGCTGCCAAAGCAGACATAACGATGGCAAGGTCGAAGCCCGAACCTCTCTTGGGCAACGACGCTGGAACCAGGTTCACCGTGATCTTCCGGCGTGTGAGTGGGAGCCCTGCGTTTCTCGCCGCTGCCCTGATTCGCTCCTTTGCCTCGGAAAGCGAAGCGTCGGGCAGCCCGAGGAGGACAAAGGCGGGGAGAGTTTGCCCGATGTCCGACTCGACCTCAACGATGTAGCCGTTCAATCCCACCAGTGAAACGGCGTAGGTGCGTCCAAGCGGCATCAGCTCACCGCCCGCAGGTGCTCGATGGCAGGTTGACCGGTGCCGTCATCCACGATGGCGACTGCGTCCACGCGAAACCCGGAGAACCGGAGATCATGTGCCCGCGCCCAGCGTGATGCCAACAGATACAGCCGTTCCAGTTTCCCGGGCGTGATCGCTTCCAGCGGGTGACCGAATGCCTCGGAGGACCGCGTCTTGACTTCAACGACGACCAGCGTGGCGCCCTCAAGCGCTACAAGGTCAATCTCGCCGATCGAGCACCGCCAGTTGCGATCGATGATCCGGAGCCCGCCGTCCTCCAGGTAACGGGCCGCAAGGTCCTCGCCCCGCTTACCCAGCTCATCCTTGGTTCTCATAAAAACACCTCCGGTACCAGCGTGTTGCAACTGGTACCGGAGGTGCCGGAGTTTGGGGTCTATGTGGGAAACTGCAGGAAAGCCACCGGGTTGTGGAGCGGCAGTCAGCTGCCCAGCGAGCCGTCCTTGGGAAGCGGGATGTCATCGCTCTTCGCCAGTTCCTCGACGTTCACATCCTTGAAAGTTATGACGCGCACCGTCTTGACGAAGCGGGCGGAGCGGTACACGTCCCACACCCAGGCGTCATTCAACGTGAGATCGAAGTAGATTTCGCCGTCCGCCGAGCGCGCCTGCAGGTCAACGTGGTTGGCGAGGTAGAACCGCCGCTCCGTTTCGACCACGTAGTTGAAAAGGCTGACGACGTCGCGATACTCACGGTAGAGCTGCAGCTCCATGTCGGTTTCATAGTTTTCGAGATCTTCGGCGCTCATGAACCCATCATCCCCCAATTTCTGCGGCAGTCATGCCGGTATCCGCGCTCATGCTGCCAAGGCGCCAGGTCCGCCGATGTTCGACGCAGGGTCCGAGCCCGTCAATTGCAGCCCGGTGGGCAGCGGTTGCATAACCTTTGTTCACTTCCCAGCCATACCCGGGATACTTCTCTGCGAATTCCACCATGAGCCGGTCCCGTTCCACTTTCGCCAGGACACTGGCCGCGGCAACGCTCAGGCACTGCATATCAGCCTTGATCCGGGTATGAACGGGGGCATCGCAGCTGGCTTCTTGGATATCGACGTCGTCGAACAGTGAACCCTGGGAAGTGGGTGCCAGCCAATTGTGGTTACCGTCCAGGATGACCGCATCCGGCCGGACTACCCGTGTGGCCTGTGCCCATGCACGGTTCCCGGCGGACCGCAGCGCCGCCATGAGGCCGACGGCGTCGATCTCCGCAGCGGTCGCGTGACCCACGCCATAGGCCACTGCCCACCGCTGTATTCTCGGCACCAGCGCTTCCCGATCCGGCGCACTGAGCAGCTTGCTGTCCCGGACCCCGCGCAGGCCTTTCACTGCTGCGAGGTCAACGACTACGAGGCCGACAGTAACCGGTCCTGAGAGTGCGCCCCTCCCCACCTCGTCACAACCTGCGAGGAAACGGAGCCCCTCATCAAGGAAGGAGCGTTCATAGCGCAGCGTTGGGGCTTTTCCGGTCACGGCGTCGACTGATCCCGTCCGGTGCTGCTCTGGGGAGCATCAGGAACGTCGGCGAAGACGTCAGGGTAGTTGCCCAGGAAGCCCATGCGGTTCAGGGGCCATGCGATGACGGCTGCCTTGCCCTCGATCTCATCCACGTCGATGAATCCCCCACCGGACTTGCCGGTGTTCGCTCGGGAGTCCGCCGAGGCATTCCGGTGGTCGCCCATGACCCAGATCTTTCCTTCGGGCACGGTCACATCGAAAGGCGTGTCCGAGGGGTTGGCGCCCGGGAACAGGTACGGCTCATCGAGGGGCTCACCATTGACGGTGAGTCGGCTCTCGGCGTCGCAACATATCACCCGGTCACCTTCGAGACCGATGACCCGCTTGACGAGATGCTGCTGGGACTCATCCGGCAGGAGCCCGACGAATATTACGGCGTCCTTGAACCAGTTGCTTGTCGCAGTTGCGGCCGCTGACTCGGGGAGCCAGCCCTCGGCATCGCGAAAGACAACGATGTCGCCGCGCTTCAGCTCGAACGGTTGGGGAACCAGCTGGTTGACGAAGATACGGTCATCGACCTCGAGGGTGTTCTCCATGGAACCCGAGGGAATGAAAAACGCCCGGAAGAGGAACGTTTTGATGAGGAAGGAAAGCAGCAGCGCGACCGCGACAATGATGACGATTTCCTTGGCCCAGCTGCCCAGGCTGCGGACCGCGGACCTGCGAGAGGACGCCTCCTCGGCGGCACCATCGAAACGCGGCGCGCCTGCGGGATCTTCCGCGCCGTCGTTCGGGGTCCCGGAGTGGGCTTTAGCCATTATGTGTGGTTCCTCTGCTGTACGTTCGGTGTAGGACCGGCCGAGGGTGACCGATCAGCGGGGCGCGGGACTATGGTGGAGCGGTCAAGAGGCCAGATCACGTGGGTGGCACGGCCGATGACCCGTTCCTCGGAGACGAGGCCACCGCCCGGTGCGCCGAGCAGGCCTCGTGAGTCGAAGGACTCCGATCGGTGATCGCCCATGAGCCACAACTTACCCTCTGGGACCACGACCTCGAACTCCGTTTCGCTGGCAGTGTCCATGGGGAAAACGTAGGGCTCCTCGAAGGCGTTCCCATTGACGGTCAGCCTTCCGCTGGAATCACAGCATGCGACCGTGTCACCGCCCATTCCGATTACCCGTTTCACATATGTGGTCTCGGAGGACCCCAGGCCAAAGAAGCGGGCCGTATCTGTCAGCCTCTGCCCGAGTCCGCCGTGACCGAGCGGTGCGAATGATCCCCTGCCATCGAAGACGACGACGTCGCCCCGCCTGATGTCGCCGAACGCATAGTCGGTGCGCGAGACAAGGACCCGGTCGTCTTCCTCGAGCAGTGGTTCCATCGACCCGGACGGGATGTAGAACACGTCAGCCAGGAGCGCACGGACGGCAATGATGGCGACACACACGAAAGCCACGGTAAAAAAGGCGAAGCGCCAACCCGCAATACCGGGCCAGCGCTTCGACGGCTGCCTGGGTGCTTTCCGTGCAACGGAAAATTCAGGCATGAGAAAGGAAAAGAGTTACTTGGCGGTCTTCGGATCGCGCTTTTCCTTGATCTTTGCAGCCTTGCCGCGAAGATCACGCATGTAGTAAAGCTTCGCGCGACGTACGTCACCCTTGCTGACAACCTCGATCTTGTCGATCACCGGAGAGTGCACCGGGAAGGTACGCTCAACACCGACACCGAAGCTGACCTTGCGGACCGTGAAGGTCTCGCGAACGCCGTCACCCTGGCGGCCAAGAACGAAGCCCTGGAAAACCTGAACACGGGTGTTCTTGCCTTCAATGATGTTCACGTGAACCTTGAGGGTGTCGCCCGCACGGAAATCGGGGACGTCGCTGCGCAGCGATGCTGCATCCACATTGTCGAGAATATGCATTTGATTGCTCCTGGTGAACGCCACAGGTCATTCACGTTGGTCACAACGACGAAGACCTGCACGCAGGCAATTGCCGTTGAAGATTAGTACCGGCGCGCCCTTTGGCGAATGCCGGTGTGCCTTCCTGTTGGCTACGCTCCCCCTGTGGCAGGTGCGTACCAGTTGGCACGAGCTTCAATTATGCCACAGGCAGCGCTTCACCTGGAATCGGACGGCGAATCGGACGACGGCGGTGCAGCCGGCCGCACCTTTCCTTCGACGAGCGCGTAACCCTCCTCGGAGAGGACTCTCAGGTCGGCAGCATCCAACGTGCCGGCGCCGAGCTTTTCCAGAAGATCCGGCCGGCGGTTTGCCGTCCTGCGCAACTGCTCATCCCTGCGGTACCGCGCTATACGGGCATGGTTGCCGCTGAGGAGCACATCCGGGATGTCCAGGTCCCGCCAGGACGAGGGCTTGGTGTAGACGGGATATTCCAGCAGGCCGTCGGAGTGCGACTCCTCGACGAGGGACTCCGGGTTACCGACCACTCCGGGAAGCAGCCGCGCCACCGCCTCGACCATTGCAAGGACCGCCACCTCACCGCCGTTCAGAACATAGTCACCCAGACTGAGTGGACGCACATCGAACGATTCTTCGGCCCACTCGATCACCCGTTCATCGATGCCCTCATAACGACCGCACGCAAACACCAGATGTTCTTCCCGGGCCAGTTCGTGCGCCATCGCCTGAGTGAAAACTGCTCCAGCCGGTGAGGGAACCACCAGGACCGGGCGCGACTCTCCGCGCACGCTCTCGAGTGCCTGAGCCCACGGCTCCGGCTTCATGACCATCCCTGCGCCGCCGCCGTACGGAGTGTCATCGACCGTGCGGTGCCTGTCGGTCGTGAAGTTCCGGAGATTATGAACGGAGAGGGTGAGCAGCCCGTCCTGCCGAGCCTTCCCGATTAGCGAGAGATCCAGGGCGGCGAGGTACTCCGGAAAGATACTGACGACGTCGATACGCACTAGCTGCCGTCAGCCTTCTGCTCATCGCTGATACCCTCTTCCTGATCGAGCTCTTCCTGATCGAGCTCTTCCTGATCGAGCTCTTCCTGATCGAGCTCTTCCTGATTGTGCTCTTCCTGATCGGAGTTTGCCTCTTCGGCGTCTGCCTGGTTGGACCCGGGAAGGTTCAGCTCCAGCAGGCCCTCCGGCGGGGTCAGGAGCACGAAGCCGCCCTCGACGTCGACCTCGGGAACAATTTCCTCGACGAAGGGCACCAGGATCTCCTCGCCGTCGGACCGCTCAATGATGAGCAGATCCTGGACCGTCATGGTGCGCAGCGCGCTGACCCTGCCGACGACCTCGTTTCCAACGCGAGCCTCGAGCCCCACCAGCTCGTGCTCGTACCAGGCGTCATCTTCGTCGTCGGCAGTCTCATCGGACTCGATGAAGAGCTTCGCGCCCCGCAGCACCTCGGCCGCATTTCGGTCAGCAACTTCCTCAAAGCCAAGAACGAGAATTTCCTTGTTCCATCGTGCGCTTGAGACGGTAAGCGGCCCATGCGCTGCCGGCTCGACACGGAAGACAGCTCCGGGTTCGAAGCGCTCCTCGGGTGCGTCTGTGAAGAGCTGGACGGTTACTTCACCCCGAATGCCGTGGGGCTTTCCGATACGGGCGACCTGCAGATCCATGGGTTCTCCGGTGTATAGGTGGCGTGTCAAAACAGTAAAAAAGTCCGGCCCCAACACCTGCGTGGTGGGGCCGGACTTCAGGAATTTGTGCTGCTGATCAGCGGCGGCGGTCAGTGTCCACGACATCGACCCGCACCGGCTCGCCATCCGCGAGGGCGGAAATGACGGTGCGCAATGCGCGTGCCGTTCGACCCTGACGGCCGATCACGCGGCCGAGGTCTTCCTGATGGACGCGCACCTCGAGGGTCTCACCACGACGGTTCGACTTGGAGGAAACCTGCACATCATCAGGGCTGTCCACGATTCCGCGGACTAGGTGCTCCAGCGCTTCAGCGAGCAACTTACTCGGCCTCGGTAGCTTCAGCCTCGGACTCGTCAGCCTTCTTGCTCTTCGGGGTGATGGCCTCAGGCACAATGACTGAGCCCTTCTCAGGAGCCGTGAAGGACTCCTTGGGAGCCTTGGTCTTCAGGGTGCCTTCCTGGCCCTCGATGCCCTTGTACTTCTGCCAGTCACCGGTGATCTTCAGGATCGCGGCAACCTGCTCTGAGGGCTGTGCACCGACGCCAAGCCAGTACTGTGCACGGTCCGACTTGACCTCGATGAACGAGGGCTCCTCGGTGGGATGGTACTTGCCGATTTCCTCGATGGCGCGTCCATCGCGCTTTGCGCGGGAGTCCATGACGACAATGCGGTAGTACGGTGCGCGCATCTTACCGAAGCGCTTCAGGCGAATCTTTACGGCCACTTGTGTGGTCACTCCTTGTTGATCAAAAGGGCGAACTCCGGTTTCTGCTCCCGTGGGGCGGGCCATACATTTTGGAGTCCTAGAGGACACAATGCGCGCAGAGAGAGGGGCTGCGCGGATTGGGTACGGATCCATTGTGCCAGAAGTTCATGCATAGTGGCGACTTCGCGCAGTATCGGTCGCGTCTTACCGCACAGCTACGCGGAGCTTGTTCCGCCACGGGTCTTCGAAGCGCAGCTCCAGACCGGTGTGGTGGTGCCCGATACCGGCGCCCTTCAGGCGCTCGGCAAGCGCCTCGACCTCATCGGTGTGGGGCACCCGGATGAGGACTTCCCCGAGCCCGAGGGTGTCCTTGCGGGGGCCGGCACCGCGGCTGTTCCACACGTTCATTGCCATGTGGTGGTGGTACCCGCCGGCGGAGACGAACAATGCCTGGCCGTGCCAGCCGGCAGTCCGCTCGAATCCGAGTGTGTTGACGTAGAACTGTTCCGCGGTCTGTACGTCACCTACCTGCAGATGAACATGCCCGACGCCGGCAGCCGCCTGCTGCTGATGCGCCACGGACTCTTCAGTGAGGTTGCTTTCGAGGTATTGCCTTGGCGGGAGCGGCGCGTTGTCCATGACGACGGTGCGCCGGCCCTCGCTGATGGTCCAGTCCCAGGTGTCACGCGGCTTGTCGAAGTACAGTTCGATCCCGTTTCCTTCCGGATCCGAGAAATAGAATGCTTCACTCACGAGGTGGTCCGCACTTCCCACATACCGCCCTTCGGCGGACTGTGCTGCCTGTGCGGCGGACGCCACCGTAGCTGCAAGGTCGGCACGGTCGGCGAACAACAGCGCGGTGTGGAAGAGGCCGGCCTCCGTGGGTGCTGGCAGCCTCAGCCCGGCTGCGGGAGCCAGATGAATCAACCGCTCGTTTCCGCGGCCGAGGTAAAGGCCGCCGTCGGATTCGGCAATATCAATGAGGCCGAGCGCGCTTCGGTGGTAGGCGGCCATACGGTCGAGATTTCCAACTTTGAGCATCACGGTGCTCATAGCGGTCTCCGCCGGCATCAGGTCTTGTGCATTCATGGTGTCCTCCAAGCATGTGGTTCATTTACCACAACTACTTGAAGATTAAACTTATTCCCGTTGACCCCGGAATATCAATGGCTGGTGACGAACTCACGGATGAGGGCATTGCCCTCATCCGTATCCTGCGGACGATGTCCGCCTCCAACAACCCTGTGGACGGCACCGGTCCCCGCGAGGTACTCCGCCACCTCTTCATAGAGCGGCTCCCAGCCACCGGTCAGCACGAGAGTGGGCACACCGGGAACAATCGTCAGCGGCGCCGTCCAGGGCGGTGTCTGGAGCCGGAGACGCCGGGCACGGTGACGGTCTTCGGCGGTATTGATCGGCTGCGGTTCCGAATCGAAGAGCGCCCGCGCGAACTCGCGGTGAAATTCCTCATCAGTCAGGTCCGCTGCACGGGCGAACAAAGGCTCCACCCGGGCACGGTGCGCCGCTGTTGCAGGCAACTCCTCTGTAAGGGACAGGCACGCGGGTTCCGCAAGAATGAGCGACCGCACCAGCACTGGCCGCTCAACCGCAAGCATCATCGCAGAAACAGCGCCCTGCGACGCCGCCACAAGATGACCGCCCTCCCCCAGTGCGTCCTCGAGGATTCGCAGGTCCGCTGAGAAGTCTGTTGGGAGCGGAGCCGCAACGGGATCAAAACCGTGGCGCCGCACGAAGAGGCAGTCAAACTCGAGCGCCATTCCGTGTTGCCTCGGCCAGGCTGCCGCACCGAAGGTTCCCGCGCCATGCACGAAGGTAACGCGATCGCCTTTCATGACCTCAACCTAGCTGCCGCGCCGGACATACCTGGCCGGCCGGCGTCACGACCGTCGGGACGGTCTATTTCCCGAGAAACTTCTCGAACCCCTTCGGAAGGTTCAATGACGCCGGGTCGAAGTCGTTCTGCTGGCCGAAGGCTGCACCGGTGGGAACGGACGCACGCTGACCGTTCCGGCGAGCCTCCGCGGCAGCAGCCTCCTGAGCGGCCTTCGCGGGATTGCCCGAGCGCGGCTTCTTCTTCCCCTTGGCGTTCGCCTTGCCCTTCCTTGCACCACCATTGAAGCCACCCGGGCCCGGTACACCCGGCATACCGGGAATGCCGCCACCGGCAGCCATCTTGCGCATCATCTTCTGCGCCTGACCGAAACGCTCCAACAGGCCGTTCACCTCGGAGACGTGGACACCGGAGCCGCGCGCGATACGGGCGCGCCGTGAGCCGTTGATAATTTTTGGAGCAACCCGCTCATGCGGGGTCATGGAGCGGACGATTGCCTCGACACGGTCAATCTCGCGCTCGTCGAAGTTCTCCAGCTGCTGCCGCATGTTGGCGGCACCGGGCATCATCATGAGCATTTTCTTCATGGAGCCCATGTTGCGGATCTGCTGCATCTGCGCGAGGAAGTCGTCGAGGGTGAAGTCTTCCTGATCGGCGAATTTCTTCGCCATCCGGGCAGCCTCGTCCTTGTCCCACGCCTGCTCCGCCTGCTCGATCAGGGTGAGGATGTCGCCCATGTCGAGGATGCGCGAGGCCATGCGGTCAGGGTGGAACACCTCGAAGTCCGTCAGTGCTTCGCCGGTGGAGGCAAACATGACCGGCTTGCCGGTGATGGATGCGACCGAGAGTGCGGCACCGCCGCGGGCGTCGCCGTCGAGCTTGGTCAGGACGACGCCCGTGAAGTTGACGCCCTCGTTGAAGGCCTGGGCAGTGTTCACTGCGTCCTGGCCGATCATTGCGTCAATGACGAAAAGCACTTCGTCCGGGTTGACGGCGTCGCGGATATCGGATGCCTGCTGCATGAGCTCGGCATCGATGCCGAGGCGGCCGGCTGTGTCGACGATGACGACGTCGTGGAGTTTGGTCCGTGCCTCGGCAACGCCCTGGCGGGCTACCTCCACGGGGTTGCCGGTGGCGGCCTCGAACTCGGAGCTGACACCCGGATGGGGAGCGAAGACAGGAACGCCGGCGCGCTGCCCGTTGACCTCCAGCTGCTTGACTGCGTTGGGCCTCTGGAGGTCACACGCCACCAGCAGGGGGCTGTGCCCCTGCCCCTTGAGCCATTTAGAGAGCTTTCCCGCGAGGGTGGTCTTACCCGCACCCTGCAGGCCGGCCAGCATGATGACCGTCGGCGGGTTCTTGGCAAGGCGGAGCCGGCGTGTCTCGCCGCCGAGGATGCCGACGAGCTCCTCGTTCACGATCTTGACGACCTGCTGCCCCGGATTCAGCGCCTGGGAGACTTCCAGTCCGAGGGCGCGTTCCTTGACCTGCGCGGCGAAGGCGCGCACCACCGGTACGGCGACATCCGCGTCGAGCAGCGCGCGACGGATCTCGCGGACCGTTGCGTCGACGTCGGCCTCCGACAGACGGCCCTTGCCGCGAAGGTTTTTGAAGGTCGCTGTCAACCGGTCTGAGAGTGAATTGAACACGGTGCGTGAACTGCTTTCCTCGAACGGAGTGGATTCAACTTCTAGGGTATCAACTGGGTTCGCTCCCACGGGCAGCAGACAGCCACCCCCTGGCAGTGGCAGGGTGTAAGGGTGACTACTCATGCGATTGACGAAAAGGCATCCGGGCAACAGTTCCGGGGGCAGACAATTCGTACACTGCTGATTCTTGGGGCCTCAGGCGACCTGACGGGCCGGCTGCTGCTGCCCGGGCTTGCCCGGCTGGTCAGGCACGGAAAGGCCGAAGGCCTGGCCCTGGTGGGAGCAGGATCCGATGTCTGGAACGCGGAAGACTGGCAGGAGCGACTGGCCACGTCATTCGCCGCTGCATCGCCAGACTCCGGCACACGGGACGACGGCGGAGCCCTGCAGCAGATTTGCGCCGCCAGTACCTATCATCAGGTCGACGTCACAGCGAAGGGTGCGCTGGCGGAGCTCATCGCCGGGTTGGAGCCCCCGGTAGCAATCTATTTCGCACTGCCGCCGGCTGTCAGTGAAAGAGCCTGCGCCACGCTCGAGCCGGAAGATCTCCCGGACGGCTCCCGCCTGGTGATGGAGAAACCGTTCGGCACGGACACGGAATCGGCAACCCGGCTGAACACAATCCTGAGCCGGCTGGTACCTGAGGACCATATCCACCGTGTTGACCACTTTCTCGGCAAAGCCACGGTGCTGAATATCCTCGGCCTCCGCTTCGCGAACCGGCTGTTGGAACCGGTGTGGAACAGTCTCCACATCGATTCAGTGGACATTGTGTTCGACGAGAAGCTGACGCTAGAGAACCGTGCACGCTACTACGACGGCGCCGGCGCCCTGCGAGACATGATCCAGAGCCACCTCTTGCAGGTGATGGCCCTTCTCGCTATGAATGCGCCGTCGACCCTGCACGAACGGGACCTGCGGGATCATATCGGTTCCGTGCTGAGGGCCAGCTCGGTGCATCCGGACTTCCGGGCCAGTACCCGGCGTGCCCGTTACACCGCCGGAAGCATCGATGGACGCGACGTCCCGAACTACGTGGACGAAGACGGCGTCGACCCGTCCCGCGGAACCGAGACGCTCGCTGAAATAGTGGTGTCCATCAACAACGACCGTTGGGCCGGGGTGCCGTTCCGGTTGCGGTCAGGAAAGTCGCTCGGCCGGACCCGCAAGGAAGCAGTGATCACTTTCAAGCCGGTCAACCACCTCCCCGATGGCTTCACCGGGGTTGACTCCCCCACCCGGCTCCGGATCGGATTCGGACCGGACACGCTCGAGCTGGACATCGACGTGAACGGACCCGGTGACGTGTTCTGCCTGGACCGGGCAACTTTGCAGGCAGAGTTGAACGCCTCAGACCTCCTCCCCTACGGAGAGGTTCTGGACAGCGTACTCTCGGGTGACCCCACGCTATCCGTTCGTGGGGATACCGCTGAGGACTGCTGGCGCATTGTGGAGCCGGTACTCGCTGCCTGGGACGCAAACGAGGTTCCGATGGACGAGTATCCTGCCGGGTCCGACGGCCCACCGAACTGGTAAGCAGCGACTCATCGGTTGCGCTGCGCCCCTGTGCAGCAACAAAGGTCAGGCCACGTGCTGAACACGTGGCCTGACCTTTGAGTACGGTTTATCAAAGGGCTGCTTCGCCTCTTTCGCCCGTGCGGACGCGGACTGCGTCCTCAACGGGCAGGACCCAGACTTTGCCGTCCCCGGCGCGGCCTGTGTTGGCTGTCGAGACGAGCACGTCCACGATGTCGGTGACCGAGGAGTCCGAAACCAGTACCTCGACCCGGGCCTTCTGCAGCAGGTCAACGGTGTATTCCGCGCCGCGGTAGACCTCCGTGTGCCCACGCTGGCGGCCATAGCCGCTCGCCTGGCTGACGGTGAGGCCCTGGACTCCGTAGTTCTCGAGGGCTCCGCGAACACTATCCAACTTGTCAGGACGAACGATCGCTGTAACTAGTTTCATGAGTTCACCTTCTGCTCGGCCTGATCGGCGACGGGAGCCTGACTGGTTGCGTGGAACGGGTGGAACTGTCCTCCAACGCCCAGCCCACCGAATTCGTAGGCGGTTTCTGCGTGTTCGGAGAGGTCAACGCCCGATACCTCGTTGTCAGGAGTGACCCGGAAACCAATGGTCTTGTGGATTGCCAGACCGATCAGAGCCGTCATCACCGCGGACAGCGTGACCGCTACGAGCACGGAGACGATCTGTGCGACCAGCTGACCGGCACCGCCGCCATAGAACAGGCCGCCGCCTTCGCCATCAACCGGCATTGCGATGAAGCCGATGGCGATGGTTCCCAGTGTGCCGGCCACCAGGTGCACGGCCACCACATCGAGCGAGTCGTCAAAGCCGAGCTTGTACTTCAGGCTCACGGCCAGCGCGCATACTGCGCCGGACACCAGTCCAAGTCCGATTGCGCCGATAGGGCTGACGCTTGCACAGGCCGGTGTGATCGCAACGAGACCGGCGACGATACCGGAGGCTGCACCGAGGGAGGTGGGTCGGCCATCGCGGAAGCGTTCAGTGACGAGCCAACCGACCATCGCCGCTGCCGGTGCTGCCATGGTGTTGACCCAGATCAAGCCGGCTTCCTCGGCAGTACCCGCGGCACCGCCGTTGAAACCGAACCAGCCGAACCACAGCAGTGCTGCGCCAAGCATGACCAGGGGAACGTTGTGGGGGCGGTGTGCCGGGTCCTTGCCGAAGCCCTGACGCTTGCCGAGGATGATCGCGAGGACCAGGGCGGCAACGCCTGCGCTGATGTGGACGACGGTTCCTCCGGCGAAGTCGATAGCCTCACCGACCGCACTGCCGATGGCGCCTTCGGCGCTGAGCAGGCCGCCTCCCCACACCATGAATGCGAGTGGGCAGTAAACGGCGGTGACCCAGATGGGCACGAAGAGCGACCAGGCACCGAACTTGGCCCGGTCTGCGATGGCACCGCTGATGAGTGCAACTGTGATGATCGCGAACGTTACGCCGTACCCGGCGCCGATCATGTCTTCCGTCCCGATGAGTCCTTCAAGCCCGAATGAGGCGAAGGGATTTCCGAAGAGCTGGGCGACGCCGTCGCCGCCTGTCATCGAGTAGCCCCAGAGCACCCACACGATGCCTACCAGGCCCACAGCGATGAAGCTCATCATCATCATGTTCAGGGCTGCCTTGGCACGGGTCATGCCCCCATAGAAAAATGCCAGTCCGGGGGTCATGAGCAATACCAGGGCGGCGGAAACCATGACCCAGACGTGACCTGCTGTCAGATCCATCTTTACGTCCTCTCGCGAGTGGCGGGCACTTCCCGCTGTCGAAAAGTCTCGCAATGGCGTGTTTCGTCGTCTTGGGAATTGTGTTGCCGGGACGTTACGAGCGCTTCACTGACGTAAAGAGTGCATATCAGTCATGTTTCCTTCGTGTTTCCGGGCTGCAGAAACGGCTCCGGGGCCTGTTAAACGGGTACACCCCGCGTTAGGATCACTTCCTTCGCGGGGCGTACCGGGTGCTGACTGCGGAGTGCACCGGGACTTTTGATGTCAGTTCAGCAGCGCATCCACAAATTCTTCTGCGTCGAACGGAGCCAGGTCATCGGCACCTTCACCGAGGCCGATCAGCTTCACCGGCACACCGAGCGAGCGCTGGATGGCCACTACGATGCCGCCCTTGGCTGTGCCGTCCAGCTTCGTGAGGACGATTCCGGTGATATTGACGACCTCGGCGAAAACCCTTGCCTGGTTGAGACCGTTCTGTCCGGTTGTCGCGTCAAGGACCAGCAGCACCTCATCGACGGTGCCCTGCTTTTCGATGACGCGCTTGACCTTGCCGAGCTCGTCCATCAGCCCAACCTTGTTCTGCAAACGGCCAGCAGTGTCGATCATGACGACGTCAACCTCGCCTTCGATTCCGGCCCTGACCGCCTCGAAGGCAACGGAGGCAGGATCGGCGCCGTCGACGTCGGACTTCACTGTGGGCACCCCGACCCGTTGTCCCCAGGTTGCCAGCTGCTCAGCAGCGGCGGCCCGGAAAGTATCTGCTGCTCCGAGCAGCACGTCCTTGTCTTCGGCCACGAGGACACGCGCGAGCTTGCCGACCGTGGTCGTCTTGCCGACGCCGTTCACGCCGACCACCATGACGATGGCGGGGCGGTCCGCGTGGCGGTGGGTGGCGAGGGAACGGTCCATGGTGGGGTCAACGAGCTTGATCAACTCATCCCGGAGCATGTCCTTGACCTCTTCGGGGCTGCGGCTGCCGGCGATCCTGACCCGGTGACGGAGGGCGTCCACGAGTTCACCCGTCGGTTCGGTGCCGAGGTCGGCAAGGAGCAGCGTCTCCTCGATCTCGTCCCACACGTCTTCGTCTATGCGGTCACGGGAGAGCAGGGCCAGAAGACCCTTGCCTAGTGCGTTGTTGGACTTGGCGAGCCGCGCCCTCAACCGGGCCAGGCGGCCCTGTACCGGGTCCGGAGTTTCGATCGGAACGGTCTCGACACCGATCTGGGTTTCCTCGAGGTCCCGCAGGTCATCGGGGACAACTACATCCGGCCCGGTGTCGAAGTCCGTGGGCCTCTCAAGCGTGTCAGTGCCTACGCGGCGCGCGGCGATACCGCCGTCGTCGTCGGCGTCCCGCGTGGTGGTATAGGTGCCCGGCGGCGTGCGGCGGGAGCGCACGAACAAGGCGGCAAGGGACCCCAAAAGGGCCAGTGCCACGACTACGTAAATTACTATCGGGAGGATCTCATTCACGCTCCCAAGCTTCTCACACGGCCGGCGGACGGACGGGGGGCCAAGAAGCTGGGAGAATCGTGAATCGTGGTTGCTTCTCGAAACTTTCTCCGGCGCGGCAAGCAGGACCCGGATACTGAAGAACGCCCGCGCCTGCCGCGGGAACTGAAGGTCCTCATCGCCGCGGCGTTTGTCATTGCGATCGGCTTCGGGCTGGTTGCCCCGGTCCTCCCCCAGTTTGCGCAGAGCTTCGGCGTGGAGGCGACCGCCGCGGCGGTCATCGTCAGTGCTTTCGCGTTCACCCGGCTGGTCTTCGCGCCCGCCGGCGGCAAGCTCGTTGAGCGCCTCGGTGAGCGCCCCGTGTACGTGACGGGGCTGCTGATCGTCGCGCTGTCGACGGCCGCCACCGCATTCGCTGCCGACTACTGGCAGTTGCTGATCTTCCGCGGACTCGGAGGGATCGGTTCGACCATGTTCACCATTTCGGCGATGGGCCTGATTGTCCGGATGGCACCGGCAGGAATGCGTGGGCGTGTCACAGGCGCCTATGCGTCGGCGTTCCTTCTCGGAAGCATCGGCGGGCCGTTCCTGGGCGGGCTGCTGGCCGGGTTCGGCCTGCGGGTTCCGTTCCTGGTCTATGCCGGAGCTTTGCTGGTTGCGGCCGCCGTCGTCTTCTTCCAGCTCAAGGACACGACGCTGGGCAGTCGGAGAGGTGCCGCAGCGCAGCCGGTGCTCACAGTCCGCGAGGCGGTCCGAGACTCGGCGTACCGCGCCGCGCTGGTTTCCGGGTTCGCCAACGGTTGGGCGTCATTCGGGGTCCGGATGGCCCTTGTCCCGCTGTTCGCGGCGGCCGTACTGGGAGCAGGCCCGGAAGTGGCGGGTATTTCCCTGGCCTTCTTCGCCGGAGGCACCGCGCTCGCTCTCACTGTCTCGGGCAGACTCGCCGATTCACTGGGCCGAAAGCCTCTGGTGCTAACCGGGCTGGCAGTGAACGGTGCCGCCATGGCGTGCCTCGGCCTGACCGGTGACGTGGTGACGTTCCTGGTCGTCTCGGTGGTTGCGGGCATCGGTGCAGGAATCCTCAACCCAGCCCAGCAGGCGGCGGTTGCCGACGTCATCGGGAACGATCGGAGCGGCGGCAAGGTTCTGGCAGCGTTCCAGATGAGCACCGACACCGGAGCAATCTTCGGTCCCATCCTGGCCGGCCTGCTGGTGGATGCGTTCTCCTATGGCTGGGCGTTCGGGCTGACCGGCGTCACGGCCCTCGCGGCTTTCATGATGTGGCTGGCCGCACGCGAAACCCTGGTCGACCCGGGCCGGTCCGTCACGCGTCCACCAGCCGTTGGCTGATCACCGTGGACACGCCGTCGCCCCGCATGGTCACGCCATAGAGCGCGTCCGCGACTTCCATGGTGCGCTTCTGGTGGGTGATGACGATCAGCTGACTGGACTCCCGCAGTTCTTCAAAAATGGTGATGAGCCGCCCAAGGTTGGTGTCATCCAGAGCCGCTTCAACCTCGTCCATCACGTAGAAGGGCGACGGCCGAGCCTTGAAGATGGCCACCAGCAGCGCGACGGCGGTCAGGGACCTTTCGCCCCCGGAGAGCAGTGAGAGCCGCTTGATCTTTTTGCCCGCGGGCCTCGCCTCGACCTCAATGCCCGTGGTCAGCATGTTCTCCGGGTCGGTCAGCACGAGACGGCCCTCACCTCCCGGGAACAGGCGCCCGAAGACCCGCTCGAACTGCTCGGCTGTGTCACGGTAGGCGGCGGTGAACACCTGCTCCACCCGCTCATCGACCTCTCGGATGATGTCCAGCAGATCCTTCCGCGTGGCCTTTAGGTCCTCAAGCTGCGTGCTGAGGAACTGGTGCCGTTCCTCGAGCGCCGCGAACTCTTCGAGTGCGAGCGGGTTCACCTTGCCCAGCGCTGACAGGTCCCGCTCGGCACGCTTGAGCCGCTTTTCCTGCTCCTCACGCACAAACGGCACTCCTTCGCGGATCGGTTTGCCGTCGTCGTCCACAGCCACGCGCAATTCCGCCCACTTGTCCGCCGGTTTGGCGGCCGTGGGAACGGGCTGGTCCGGTCCGTACTCCGCGACAAGGTGGTCCGCGGTAAGTCCGAGCTCGTCAATGGACCGGTTCTCCAACGCCTCGATCCTCAGTCGCTGCTGAGCGCGTGCCAGTTCATCCCGGTGAACGGAGTCGGTAAGCTCTGCCAGCTCGGTCATCAGCGACTCATTGCCGCTGCGGACGGCGGCAAGCTCGGTCTCCCAGGCTGATCGCACCTCTTCTGCAGCGTCCCGTGCCCGGCCGGCGCGGTCAACTGAGACATCAATGAAGGCGAGCGCCTGACTCACTGCCTTCGCGACTGCAGCGGCCTTGGCCGCCTGAAGCCTTCGGATCCGAGCCCGTTCCGCAGCCTGCTCGCGGGCTTTCCGTTCTGTCTGGGCGGCGTGCTCCAGCGAGGCGGCCCGGTTTGAAGTTGCCCTGAGCTGCTCCTCCGCGCTGCGCAGCGCGAGGCGAGCCTCCATCTCCGCCTGGCGGGCGGAGGTGGCGGCGAGCGCGAGCATGTCGCGCGTCCGGGTGTCGGGTTCAACGTCCGCCGGGGCCTCCTGGGCCTGGGCAAGCCGCTGGGTGATTTCCTGAAGGCGCTCCTGCTCCGCAGCGAGGTTTCCCTCCGCGGCCTCAGCCAGCCGGGCCAGGCGCTCCGCTTCGCCCGATGCCGAACGCAACACGGAGCCAAGCTGGCCGAGCTTCTCGGCGACTGCTGCAAGCCGCGCGTCCGACTCGTGAAGCCGCTCAAGCGCGCCATCTGTCCGTTCCTGTGCCTCCTCACGTTGGGCGGTGGCCGCCGAAATACCAAATCGGGCCCGCTCGTACCGTTCAGTGACCATACGAAGGGCTTCGGCAGCCTCGTCGACGGCAGCCTGGACCTCAAGGGTCCCGGGAGCTGCGGCGGTTCCTCCCCGCACCGACACGGCCGTGTAGACATCTCCCTCTCGGGTCACCGCAGTCAGTAGGGGGTGCCGCTGCACCAGATCGGCGGCGTCGGCCAGAGAATCAACGACGACGGCGGCGGAAAGCATCGTTCGCACGGCACCTTCCAGTGCCCCCTGGGTCGAGACAAGCGAGGAAGCCGCACGGGCGCCGTCGGGCAGGCCGCCGCTTGCCAGAGCGCTCTGAGCGCCCGCCTCGGCGGCGACCGAATCTGCAGACACGACCAGTAGCTCGACCCGGCCGGCGTCGTCGTCCTTCATCCGGCGAAGGGCGGCACCCGCTGCCTCGAGAGAATCGACCGCTACGCCTTCTGCCACCGTGCCGAGCGCTGCCGCAATGGCGGCCTCATAACCGGACTCCACAGTCAACAGTTCAGCGACAGGACCGAGTACCCCGTCCATGCCGGCATCCAGCAGCGTGCGTGAACCGTCCTTGCGCTCCAACCCCAGCCGCAGCGCCTCGATACGCGCCTGCAGCGCATCGCGTTCCCTCTCGGCGGTCCTCTCTTCGGCGTGGAGTTCCTCGAGGGTCTCAAGCACGGCGTCGAGGGCAGCGCTGGCCGCTTCATAGTCGGCGTCGAGGCTTTCCTCCCCCTCTTCGGCGCCCGCTACCTGGGTTTCCAGTGCCGTGAACTCGCTCTGCGCATGCCGACGGCGATCCGCCACTTCGACGACGGAGTCCCGGAGCCTTCCCAGCTCCGCCTCTGCCGCCTCAACCCGGGACCGCGCTGCCCCGACCTGGCCGGACAGCTTCGCAAGCCCCTCGCGCCGGTCGGCAGCCGCTCTCAGGCGTGACGCGAGGCGCTGCTCCTCGGCGGCCGCCGCGTCTTCGGCTTCCGCACGCTGTTCCAGCGCATCCTCGAGCATGTCGGAACGCTCAGCGATATGTTCCTCCAGCTCGGCCTCCTCTGCCCGGACGAGTGCGGCCTGCCGGTCCAGCTCATCAGGGTCCCGTCCACTCTCCACTGCCGTATCCGCCGACCCCAGCAGACGACGCCGTTCCTCGGCGAGGCTGCCGAGGGAGCGGAAGCGCTCGCGGGTGGATGAGAGGCGGTACCAGGCATCGCGTGCTGCGTTCAGCCGCGGTGTTGCCTCCGCCGCGAGGCGCTCAAGTTCAGCCTGCCGGGAGCGCCCGGACTCCAGGAGAGCTTCAACCTCCGCCCGGCGTTGTTTCAGGGCCGTTTCGTCGGCAATCTCCTGCTTGAACGTCGTGATTAATTGAACCAGGTCGTCAGCGAGCAGGCGGGCGCGTGCATCGCGTGCCTCGAACTGCACCTGTTGGGCGCGGCGCGCAATGTCTGCCTGCTTACCGAGCGGCGTCAACTGCCGTCGGAGTTCCCCCGTGAGATCGGTGAGACGGGTGAGGTTCGCCTGCATCGCCTCGAGCTTGCGGACAGTCTTTTCCTTGCGCCGACGGTGTTTCAGGATGCCGGCTGCCTCCTCGATGAAACCGCGCCGGTCTTCCGGGGTTGCATGCAGGACGCGGTCGAGCTGGCCTTGCCCCACGATGACGTGCATCTCACGCCCGAGTCCGGAATCGGAAAGGAGCTCCTGGATGTCAAGGAGACGGCAGTTGTTCCCATTAATTGCGTATTCGGAACCGCCGGCCCGGAAAAGGGTGCGGGAGATTGTCACCTCCGAATACTCGATCGGCAGTGCGCCGTCGGAGTTGTCGATGGTGAGCGACACCTGCGCCCGGCCCAGCGGGGGCCTGCCGGAGGTGCCGGCGAAAATGACGTCCTCCATCTTCCCGCCGCGGAGAGTCTTGGCCCCCTGCTCGCCCATTACCCACGCCAGAGCGTCGACGACGTTGGACTTGCCGGAACCGTTGGGACCGACGACGGCGGTGACTCCGGGTTCAAAGTCGAAGGTCGTTGCAGAGGCAAAAGACTTGAAGCCTCGAACGGTCAGACTTTTCAGATGCACGGGTCTCGGGTTCTCCGATCGGGATTGTTACCCCACAATCTACTGTGTTCACGGCTATTTCAGAGGCATTTCACCCGGCACGGGCGCCCCTCGCGTCCGCGAGGCGAGATGCCGTTATCTGCTGGAGGAACTAGGCTTTCTTTAGGATCGTTAGTAACCGAAGTATGCTTATCATTTCCAGATTGGCATTCACTGCCGGCAATGCGCTATCGGTTCCGGTGCAGCAAACAGCGGACCAGCGGATAAATCCGCGGAACACTAGGCAGGAAATTTGACCGGTAATTCTAACTTCCGACATCACAACACCGCGCTCATCGGCGTGGAAAGTGTTGAGGCACCGGTCATTATCACCTCCTCAGAATTCGATCGCATACTCTCTCCGGCTCTCAGACGGCTGCGGCTCTCAAAGGGCCTTCTGCAGCGCGTCGCCGGCATCACCGAGCGGCGTTGGTGGGCCCCCGGTACAGGCTTCGAAGACGGAGCGATCGAGGCAGGCGCAAAGGCGCTGGCTTCTTCCGGCATCGAAGCGTCCCAAATCGGTCTCCTGATCAACACATCGGTTTCGCGCACCAATCTTGAGCCGTCCGTCGCCGTGAAGATTCATAACGGGCTTGGGCTGCCCTCTTCCGCCATGAATTTTGACGTCGCCAATGCGTGCCTCGGTTTCGTCAACGGCATGACCCTGGCCGCCAACATGATCGAAGCGGGCCAGATTCAGTACGCCATGATCGTCAACGGCGAAGACGCTCAGGCCACGCAGGAAGCAACGCTCCGCCGTCTGAATGAACCGACCGCTACGCGGGAGAGCTTCATGCAGGAGTTCGCAACCCTGACCCTGGGCTCCGGCGCTGCTGCGGCAATTCTCGGTCCTGCCGACCTGCATCCGGGTTCCCACCGGATCCTCGGCGGTGTTGCGCGTGCGGGGACCGAACATCATGAACTGTGCGTCGGGGGTATCGACGGAATGTACACCAACGCGCAGGGGCTGCTCGATGGCGGCCTCCAGCTGGTGGTTGAGGCCTGGAACGAGGCGCAGCAGGACTGGCAGTGGGCGGACATGGACCGGTACATCACGCACCAGGTGAGCACCACCCATACAGCCGCCATCATCGACGCCGTCGATCTCGACCCGAAGAAGGTCCCCCAGACCTTCCAGCGATGGGGGAACGTTGGGCCCGCGTCGCTGCCCATGACGCTTGCCGCGGAGGCCCAGACGTTGATCACAGGCGACCGCGTACTGTGCATGGGGGTCGGCTCCGGCCTCAACACCGCGATGCTGGAGATTGAGTGGTAGAACTTCCCGGCGTCGACCCTGCGTGGTCGGCCTACCTCGACGTGCCGTCGACCGCTGGTGTGGACCCGGACGGGACCGTCAACCGCTGGCATTACTTGGACAACCTGCCCACCCTGGACGGTGAGGCGCGCGGCACGCTGCTGTGCGTGCACGGAAATCCCACCTGGTCCTATCTCTGGCGCACCCTGCTTGCCGCCGGTGTCCGGCACGGCTGGCGCGTCGTCGCCGTTGATCAGCTTGAGATGGGCTTCTCCGAGCGGACGGGCCGGATGCGGCGGCTCGCCGACCGCGTACGGGATCTTGAGGACTTCGTGTCCTCGCTCGGACTGAGCGGACCGCTGGTGACCGTCGGCCACGACTGGGGCGGCGTTGTCAGCCTCGGTTTCGCCGACCGTAACCGCGCCCACCTGACCGCCGTCGTGCTCACCAATACGGCAGTCCACCAGGAACCGGGCTCCCCCATCCCAGCACCGCTCCGTCTTGCGCTCAATGGCGCTGTCCACCGGGTGGGAACATCGACCACACCCGCTTTCCTCGAGACAACGCTGGCACTGGCGCGCCCACGCCTCTCCGGTGATGTACGTGCCGCCTATCGCGCGCCTTACCGCACGGCGGCCCGCCGCCGGGGCATTGAGCAATTCGTTGCCGACATCCCCGTCGGTCCGGAACACCCAAGCCACGCGGACCTGATCCGGATCGCCGAGGGCATACGGTCCCTTCAGGTACCAGTACTCATGCTCTGGGGCCCCGGCGATCCCATCTTCTCGGACACCTATCTGGAGGACCTCGCCCGGCGCCTTCCCCAGGCGGATGTCCACCGGTTCGAAGGCGCAAGCCACTTGGTTGTTGAAGATCGCGACATCGCCACGCCGGTTTTCGACTGGCTCGATCAGCCCACCACGAGCCGTGACGGCGGACCGGCAAGTGGTTCCGACGGAAACTTCACGCCGCTGTGGCACCAGATCAGGGAACGGAGCAGCGGTCCGGCCGCGGACACCCTCGCTATCGCCGACATGGGGCACGATGGCGCGGTGGCCAACTCGCTCTCCTGGCGGGACCTGGACGCCCAGGTCAGTCGCCTCGCAGCGGCGTTGAACGGGATTGGAGTGACGACCGGCAGCCGGGTTAGTCTGATGGTCCCCCCGGGCATCGAGCTGACCGTCCTTATCTACGCCTGTCTCCGTCTCGGCGCTGTCATTGTCCTTGCCGACGCCGGACTGGGCGCAAAAGGCCTTAGCCGGGCAGTCCGCGGCACCGTGCCGGATTTCCTCGTCGGCATTGAACGGGCGCTGATCGCCGGAAGAGTCTTCGGATGGCCGGGCGTCCGCATCAGCGTTGGACAGGTACCGACGGCGCGTGCCCGCCTGCTCGGGGTGAGCCACCACCTCGAGGACCTTACATCACAGCGCATCACCTACGAGGGCACCGATCCATCTCCTGACTCGGACGCGGCGATCCTCTTCACCTCCGGATCAACAGGACCGGCGAAGGGCGTCGTGTACACGCACCGCCGGTTGTCCGCGATGCGCGATACCCTCGCTGCCACTCTGGATCTGGTACCCGGCAGCGCGCTGGTTGCGGGTTTTGCCCCTTTCGCCCTCCTCGGACCCGCGCTGGGAGCCGCGTCCGTCACTCCCGATATGGACGTCACCGCACCCCGTACGCTGACAGCGCGTGCTCTTTCCGATGCCGCCGCTGCTATCGAAGCCACCACGGTCTTTGCCTCCCCTGCCGCGCTGCGCAATGTCCTCGCCACAGCCTCAGGGATCACATCTCAGGGAAGACAGGCACTGCAGCGGATAAAGGTTCTGCTCTCGGCAGGGGCGCCCATTCCGGTAACCCTCCTCGAGCACCTGCAGCCACTGGTGCCGAATGCCTCGCTGCACACCCCCTACGGAATGACCGAGGCGCTTCCGGTCACGGACATTCATCTGGAGCAGCTCCGGGAGGCTGTCGCTGGATCCGTAACCGGAGCGGGGAACGGCGTCTGTGTGGGCAGGTCCGTGCCGGGGGCAGAGGTCAGAGTCAGTGCACTCGACCATCAGGGTCAGGCCTCAGGCGAACCCTCGGCGGAACCGGGCATCACCGGTGAGATTCTTGTCCGTGCCCCGCACGTCAAGGACCGCTACTACCGGTTATGGGTTACCGAAAGGGAATCCTCGCGTACCGCGGGCTGGCACCGTACCGGCGACGTCGGGCACTTGGACACGGAGGGGAGGCTCTGGGTGGAAGGCCGGCTCGCGCACATCATCACGTCCCCGACCGGCGTCGTCACGCCGGTCGGTCCCGAGCAGATAATCGAACAGCTCACGGAGGTCCGCCAGGCAGCCGTTGTCGGTGTTGGCCCATCGGGCACGCAGGCTGTGGTCGCTGTCGTCGTGACTGCTGACGGAACGAGCGCCGCCGGCCTTGCCCCGAGCAGTCTGTCCAAGAGCATCAGGAAGGCGCTCCAGGCGAGTGGAGTACAACTCGCTGCCGTGCTGACCCTTCCGTCCCTTCCCACGGACATCCGTCACAACGCGAAAATCGATCGGGCAGCCGTGGCGAGCTGGGCGGAGGAAGTTCTGGAAGGGAACAGGAGGAAGAAGCCGTGAAGGTTCTTGTCACCGGTGCCAGCGGGATGCTTGGCAGCGCCGTGGCCTCCCTGCTCGTGCGGAATGGGTATGCCGTCCGAACTTTCCAGCGTCGCCCCTCCGGGGTTCCCGGCGTCGTCGACATATCCGGACAGCTGACTGACCATACGGCCGTAGCGCACGCTGCAGCCGGGGTTGACGCCGTCATCCACCTGGCAGCCAAAGTGTCCTTCACGGGAGATGCCGATGAGTTCCACCGGGTCAACGTACTCGGAACAGATGATCTCCTGAAAACCGCCAGGGCAGCCGGCGTCGAGCGGTTTGTGCATGTTTCCTCGCCATCGGTGGCCCACGCCGGACGGTCACTGTTCGGGGCCGGAGCCGAACCTGCCGACCCTGATCACGCGAGGGGGTACTACGCCCGCACCAAGGCGCAGGCGGAAATCCTTGCCCTGAGCGCAAATGACGAGCGCATGTCCGTCGCTGTCGTCCGGCCGCACATCGTCTGGGGCCCGGGCGACACCCAGTTGGTGGAGCGGGTCCTCAACCGTGCCCGCGCGGGCCGGTTGCCACTACTCAGCGGCGGCACCGCTCTGGTCGACACAACCTATGTGGACAATGCCGCATCGGCCATCGCTGCCGCGCTGGAGCGCATGAAGTGGGTGCGCGGGCTGCCGCTGGTTGTCTCCAACGGCGAACCGAGACCCATCGGCGAACTCCTCGCGAGCATCTGCTCAGCCGGCGGTGTGCCGGAGCCGCGGAGGTCGGTCCCTGGATGGCTCGGCAGAGCTGCGGGTAGCGCCGTTGAGACCCTGTGGCGCGGCTCAAACCCGGACGGTGAGCCGCCGATGACTCGGTTCCTTGCAGAGCAACTTTCCACCGCGCACTGGTTCGACCAGCGGCAAACCAGATCATTGCTCAGCTGGACACCTGAAGTGGGCCTGGACGAGGGCTTTGCCCGGCTGGCAGACCACTACGGAAGCCGTTCCCCCCGGCATCTCTCCGTCCCCTGAGTCTTCGCGAAGGCTCAGGCCGTGATGTCGCGGCGCTGGATCAACGCGGCAGCGGCCCCCGCAAAGCTGACGGCCGCAGCAATCAGCAGCGCGGCACTGATTGGTTCAAAGCGTTCGACGGGCATTGCCGAGGAGTGGCGGAACGGGCTCAGGTCCTGCACCCAGACGGGAAATCCAAGGAGGCCGCCGAACTGACCCAGGATCAGTGCGGCGGTGAGGAAACCCCATCCTGCACCAATACTCACGCGCGGAATTACAGCGTAAGCAATGGCCGCCAGGGCAGGAAATATGATCGCGGCCGGAGCGTGCGCGAGGCTGGCGCCCACAATGGACATCCCCCGTGTGCCGAGAGACCCTGACAGCGCAAGCCCAGCTGTCGCGGAGCACCCCGCCAGGACGGCGACGGAAAGAACCGATATACCCGCCACCACGAGGTTCGCGGCAACCCATCGGCTTACGGTGGCGGGCGTGGCCAGCAATAACTCCGCCCGTCCTTCCACTTCCTCAGCCCTCAGCCGTAGAACTGCCTGCACACCGGCAGCAGCGGCAAGAACCGAGGAGATACCCAGCAGGGCAGTGAGGAAGAGATCGACAATTCCTGACCCAGAGGCCGTTCCGGGAGCCAGTCGGCCAAACAGGTCCTGCATGGTTGGGTTGCCCGCAATCACATTGGTAACCACAGGAGCCAAACCGCCGGCCAAACCTCCGAGGACCGCTCCGGCTGTGCACCACCCCGCAAGGGTTCCACGCTGCAACCGCCATGCCAGCCCGACCAGAGATTGACCTGCACGCCCGGCCCTTTCCCTTGCCGTCCGTTCACCGAGCAGGCTGGCCCCCAGATCCCGGCGACTCCGGATCAGGAACGCAATCAGCCACAAACCTCCGGCCGCGATGGCCAGTATGAACAACGGCCGGGCGTCGGCTTCCGTGAAGGGCCGAACCCGCTGTCCCCATCCGATGGGTGAGAACCAGGATGGCCATGCCGGATCGACTCTCAGGAGCCCAGCGTCAGGCTCCCCCAAGGCGTCGCCGATCCCCCTGATCAGGTAGGCGAGGCCGACGAGGGCCGCTGAAACACCGTTGGTGCCGCGGGCCGTGGGCATGAGCTGAGCGATGACCGACGCAGCGCTTGCAAAGAAGAGCCCGACGACGCCTATTGCGGCACCCGCCCGCATGGAACCGGCAAGGGGCAGCCCTGCAGCGGCAAACCCGAGCCCCGTGGAAACGGTCAAGACGAGAAAGGCCAGCAGGCTCAGCAGGAGGGTCGCTGCCAGTGCGGCTGCGCGGGGAATGGGAGTGGACTCAAGGATCTCACTACGACCGGATTCCTCTTCCGCCCGAGTGTGTCTGCTTACGAGTAAAACTCCCAGGAGTCCTGCCAGGACAGCCGTGAAGGCGTAACCCTGGAAGAACACTACGGAGCCGAGGCCGGTGCCGTCCGGCAGCCCACGCAGGAACAGGAATGCCGGGCTGGCGGAGGCAATTGACACGATCGCCGCACGCTCATCGGTACCGGTGAACTGGGTGGACACTGCTACGGCCGCAAGTAGCCCGAGCGCACTGATCCCCCCGATCCAACTTGGGAGGAACCAACGATCGCGGACCAGGTGCATCCGCAGCATCAGCAGGACCCCGAACATTAGGGTGATCGATCCGTGGAAGACGCGTCGCCAGCCTCGGTATAGTGCCGAAGGAACAGTTCCTCGAGGGACGGCGGGTTTGCTGTGATCCCAGTCAGTCCGGCCCGTGAAAGGTGGGCCAGCACGGCCGGCAGGTGTGCCTGGTCAGCGTCGAACTGGGTGCCGCCGGGCACCGTATACAGGTCATAAACACCGGGGAGGCCTTCCAGAACATCTGCTGTCTGCGCCCCTGCCACGAGAAAGCGAGTGCGGCGGAGGTGCCGAAGTTCGGACAGGGCGCCGGATTCAACCACTGTCCCGGCACGAATGATGGTGATGCGCTCGCAAAGCTGCTCCACCTCGCTCAGAATATGGCTGGAAAGCAGGACAGTTGCACCCTCCGCGCTTACGCGCTGCACCTGTCGTCGGAACACAGCATCCATGACGGGATCAAGACCCGCGCTCGGCTCGTCCAGCAGGTAGAGGCGCGCGGGCCGCGCGAACGCCGCGATCAGCGCAGCTTTCTGGCGGTTGCCCTTTGAATAGGTCCGTGCCCGGCGTCGGGGATCAAAGTCGAACTCCTCAATAAGCTCGCGGCGCAGTCTCTCGTCCGCGCCGCCGCGGAGGCCGGTGATCAGATCAATCACCTCACCTCCACTCAGGTCCGGCCAAAGATTCACATCACCCGGCACATAGGCAATGTCCCGGCGCGCGTGAATGGGTTCAGTCCACGGGTCCAGACCCAGGACCCGGACGGAGCCGCTGGTAGGACGCATGAGTCCAAGCAACAGCCGGAGGGTGGTGGACTTCCCGGCACCGTTGGGGCCGAGGAACCCGTGAACTTCACCGGCCCGGACGCGCAGGTCAAGCCCCGTCAGCGCCATGACCGAGCCGAATCTCTTGACCAGGCGCGAAGCCCGGATGACGTGTTCCGGTTCCATGGCAGGGCATTACCTCCCGCGCGTCGCACTCTGAGGAGCACAGCCTATACCGAGGTGCAGCGGCACCCGCAGAGTGACAACCCGTCCTTCTGCGTAATCCTCCGAGTGATGTAACCGGCGCTTAAACACCGCTGGGGAGGACCTTTTCAGGTCCTCCCCAGGGAGAAAGGCTAGTCCGAAGACTAGACGCGCACGAAGAACGCGCCGGCGAGGTCGCTCAGCGGGTGCTGCATGGTGAGGTTTGCACCATTCATGCCGCTGCTGATGACCTGGCCACCGCCAGCGTAAACAGCCACGTGGCCACCGGTGATGACGAGGTCACCCGGTGCCGGGGTGCTTACCTGCGCGCCGTAGCCTGCGAACTGCATGGGGCCGAGGTCACCGACAGGCTTCCCGGCTGCAGCCATTGCGATCTCAACGAGGCGGGTGCAGTCCTGAACAGCGCCACCGGCGAGCTGCGCCCGGGCAGAAGCGAGGATCGATGCGCCTGCGCCGCTTGAAGAACCATCAGCCACGGTGATCTTGGAGGACGCGGTGGTGATGTTCATGGTGCTGGTCTCTGCCGGTGCCGGAGCAGCCTGAACCTGCGGTGCAGGTGCGGGAGCCGGTGCCGGAGCGGGTGCAGCAGGAGCCGGAGCGGGTGCAGCCGCGGCAGGAGCCGGAGCGGCTGCAGCAGGAGCGGGTGCAGCCGCGGCAGGAGCCGGAGCGGCTGCGGCGCTGCCGGACAAGCTGATGACCTGGCCCGGGTAGATGATTGACTCCCAGCCGAGGCCGTTCGCAGCGAAGATGGCGTCGAGGCTGACACCGTAGTTGCCGGCGATGGCGCCGAGGGTGTCTCCGGCCTGAACGGTGTGGGTCGGAGCGTTCACAGCAGGTGCCGGAGCAGCCGGAGCCTGAGCAACGGGGGCCGGGGCGACGGGCGCCACTGCTGCCTGCACGCTTACCTCAGCGGCCGGGACGGTGGCAGAAGTGGTGGTGGTTCCCGCGCTGGCCGGAAGGGCGGCTCCGAACATGATGCCGGAGGCTGCTACAACTACAGCTGCAGGGCGGCCAACGGTGCCAGCGTGCGAGCTGACTGCCTTGGACACGATCTGCATGGTGCTGGGCGGAGTTGCACGGTGGCGCGCGATATGACGGTTTTTGGACACGGAATAGCCTCTCCCAACGCCTGCGGAGTTAGCTGTCGGATTCGGATGGGAGCCACCCGGACGACCGGCACAGAGCCGGTACGTCTTCACCCCTAGGACTTCACAGAAGTCCGCTAATCTGGTTCCCCCGCTCCTGCCGCAGTGTGTAGCGAACGGACCTTCCAGCGGCGGCAGGATTAGGCAATCCACCAGAAGGAAGCCGGGCTTTTGAACCCGGCGTGTCCATAACGTTACATACCTTTCATTGAATTGTCACGTTTCGATCACGGAGAGGCTGATCACACGTGCCGCAGCATCCGGTCAGATCTTGTATTCGGCGTTCGGGTCTTTTGAAGCTTCGTTATCGCCGCCACGGTGCATCGCCGACTGGGCCTTCTTCAGTGCCTGCTCAGCCTGCGCCTGAACCTCGGGAGCTTTGGCTTTCACGGTCTCCGACGCCTGGGAAACCTTGCCCTGCACCTTCGGACTGTTCCACAGCTCGTTGGCCTTGACCTTGATCTGCTCATAGCTGGCACGACCGGCCCGGGCGCCCAGAACGTAGCCTGCCGCCATGCCTGCTGCAAAAACCAACTTGTTCTTCATCGCGTTACTCCTGACGTGTCGGATACTGAGATATCGAATCTAATCAGCATACTTACTTTTGTCACGTCAGGGGATACTTACCACCGTCCGTTGCGGGGCCTCGGCTGGCATCGTGGGCAGGTATATGAGGAACGGTTCATGAAGGTGTCGCGCCGGATGCGCGAGTCCAGACCGTCTGCCGAGCATCGCCGGCAAGGGTCGCGTTCCCTGCCATAGGCGTTCAGTGAGCGTTCAAAGTAACCGGAGGCGCCGTTGACGTTCACGTAGAGGGAATCGAAGCTCGTGCCTCCTGCGTCGAGCGCGCGAGCCATCACGTCGCGGCAGGACGTGAGCAGCCGGGCAGCTTCCGCCCGGCGGAGAGTGTCCGTGGGACGCGCATAGTGCAGTCTGGCAGCCCACAGCGACTCGTCCGCGTAGATGTTGCCGACTCCCGAAACCAGAGTCTGGTCGAGCAGTGCACGCTTCAAACCGGTGCGCCGGGCGCGCAGCTTCCGGTAGAACTCCTCGAAGGAAAATGCCGGGTCCAGCGGGTCCCGCGCGATGTGCGCCGCTTCGAGCGGCACCAGTGGCGCTGGACACTCCCCCAGTCCACCCGGAAGCCCGTCCGAGGTGGGCACCATGCTAGTAACGAAGAGGCCACCGAAGATTCGCTGATCAACGAAGCGGAGCTCTTCCGGCAGCGGTTCGCCTCCGGAAACTGTGGACAGCCGCAGCCGTACCTTCAGGTGCTTTTCGTCGGGCTGGGTGTGGTCTTCGACCAGAAGCTGTCCGCTCATGCCTAGATGCGCCATCAGCGCTATCTGTTCCGTGCCGGCCGTGAGGCCGGCCGGAGGCGGCGGGTACGACGACATAGGGTCACCGATGTCGCCGTCATCCGTAGCGAGCGGCAACCAGAGAAATTTCCCACGGCGTACCGCATCTGTGACGCGGGCGCCGACAAGGTTGCCTCTGAAGTCCTCAGTGCCGAGGGCATGACGGCGGATTGAGCGGGGGTCAAGAACGTCTACCGCCTCGATGCGGCGCCCGCTGACCCAGCGTGCGAGCCCCCGGCGTACAACCTCCACCTCGGGAAGTTCAGGCATCACAAGCTCCCGGGATCACGTGGACTGACGTGCCTCCGCGTCAGCGTGCGCATCGACGTTCCCTAGCTGCAGCAGCTTCCAGGAGGCCGCCGCCGCCTCTTGCTCGGCTTCCTTTTTGGAGCGGCCGGAGCCGGAACCATAACTGGTACCGCCGATGACAAGCACCGCTTCAAACCTGCGGTCGTGATCGGGACCGAATCCGGTGACCTTGTAGTCGATGACGCCCATCCGCTGCGCGGCGGCGATTTCCTGAATACTGGTTTTCCAGTCCGTTCCGGCACCGAGCGCTGCAGCGTCTTCCAACACAGGGCCGATGATGCGCATGACCAGGCGCCTCGCCGTCTCCATGCCACTACTGAGGTAGGTGGCGCCGATGATGGCTTCCATCGTGTCGGCAAGGATGGACGACTTGTTCCAGCCGTTGGTGAGCTTTTCGCCCTGCCCCAGCAGGATGTGTTGCCCGAGGCCGAGACCACGGGCAATCTCGGCGAGGGCGCGGGTACTGACGACGGCGGAGCGCCTCTTGGCGAGCTCGCCCTCGGACAGATCCGGATTGTCCCGATACAGGGCATCCGTGACCGAGAGTCCAAGGACTGCGTCGCCCAGGAACTCGAGCCGTTCGTTGGTGGGGATGCCGCCCTGCTCATACGCGTAGGAGCGATGCGTCAGGGCAAGACGAAGCGTCTCGGCGTCAATACTGACACCGAGACGCTTCAAAAGATCTTCAGAACTTTCCACGCGGGCGACGCTTTCGCGATCGTTGCCGGCAGCACCGTGAAGCGGTGCCGTCAGCATTTAGACGTCGGCTACCTTGCGGCCCTTGTACTCAAGGAACAGCTCGGTACCGGCGGAGTCGGTGACAACCTTGGCCTGGTGGGCAAGGCTGTAGGTGACGCGACCGTTCTCCACCGTCTTCACCAGCTTGGGAGCAACAGCCTTCCACTGGGACCGGCGTGCACGCGTATTCGAGCGGGACATTTTCCGCTTGGGAACAGCCACGACTAACTCTCTTCTCTCTTGTCTGACTCTGTCTTAACTTCTGGTTCCGCTGCCTCAGGGCCGGCGGCCGCGCCGGCCAACCCTGTCAGAGCAGCCCAGCGGGGGTCGAGGACCTCGTGCTGGTGTCCGGGATCCTCTTCCAGGCGTGCACCGCATTCAGCACACAGACCCTGGCAGTCCTCCCGGCATACCGGCTGGAACGGCAACGATGTTACTACCGCATCCCGCAGTACCGGCTCAAGATCGACGGTGTCGTTCTCAACCAGGCGCTGCACGTCCTCCTCTTCATCCTCCGCCGACTCAGGGGCGTCGTAGTAGAAGAGTTCCTGCACATCGACACTGCTGCCATAGCTGAGCGGGTCAAGGCATCGGCCGCATTCGCCAGTTACTTCGACGTATACGGTTCCCGATACCAGGATCCCCTCATGTACAGCCTCGAACCTCAGGTCCAACTCCACTTCGGAGCCTTCCTGAACGCCGATGAGCGCCACACCAAAATCCTTCGGTGCGGGCACATGTTCTTCGACTGTTCGCATGCTCCCCGGGCTGCGCCCGAGATCCCTGACACTGAAGACCAGGGGCGAACTGAGATCGCTTCTAATGAAAACTCCTGTAGAACATGTGACCGACGAACCATCTTAGCCCGAAACGAAGCCCCACCCCAAACCGGTGGGTCTCTCGCACGCCTGGCGAATAGGAAATCTGTGGCATCGGGAGAACAATCCTCGCAAATACCACGCTAAGTTTGGAATTATGACTCAGATACGTGTGCGGGATGCTGCACAGTTCCTCGGCGTCAGCTCAGATACGGTGCGTCGCTGGGTAGAAGACGGAACACTGTCCGCCTCGCGATCCTCGGGTGTTCTCTCGGTTGACGGGCTGGGACTGGCCCGGTTGGCTCGGGATCGTGCCGTGCTTCCCTCGGACCTGTCCAGCGTGGCCACCTCTGCGCGCAACCGTTTCGTCGGGCTGGTTACCGAAGTGATCAGCGACCGGGTGATGTCCCAGGTGGAGCTCCAGTGCGGGCCGCACCGGGTCGTGTCCCTCATGAGCAGCGAAGCCGTGCGCGAGCTTGGGATAGAACCCGGCACGGTCGCGGTGGCCGTCATCAAAGCGACCAATGTGATCGTGGAGACAGCCACAGCCGAAACCACCCCGGCAACGCGCCTTCCGGACGGACCGCGATGATGCACCGGCTGCTCCGTGCGGCGAACGGGGCCGTCGTCGTGCTTGTCGTGGCAGCCTGCGGCAGCACGAGCCCTGCAGCGGAGGACACGCTCCATGTATACGCTGCGGCCTCACTGCAGGCGCCCTTCGAGGAGATGTCCTCGGAGTTCGAAGCCGATCATCCCGGGGTGAGTGTCCAGCTGAATTTTGCCGGCTCCTCCGACCTCGCAACGCAGATCATCGCGGGCGCACCCGCCGACGTGTTCGCATCGGCCAATACTGCAACGATGGAGAAGGTTGCCGCTGAAGGGCTGCTGGCGCCCGGACCCCGGACCTTCGCCACCAACGTCCTGACGATCGCAGTGGCAGAGGGGAACCCGCTTGGCATTGACTCGATGGAGTCGCTCGCTGACCCGGCTATTTCGGTGGTGTTGTGCGCGGCACAGGTGCCGTGCGGCGAAGCGGCCATGAAGGTCCAGCAAGCCGCCGGCGTTTCCATCGAACCTGTCAGCGAGGAAGGTTCGGTCACGGACGTCCTCGGCAAGGTTTCCTCGGGGCAAGCCGACGCAGGCCTTGTCTACGTGACAGATGTACAGGCGGCAGGCGGCGCCGTCGACGGTGTGCCCCTCGATGCTGCCGCACAGGCCCGGAATGCCTACCCCATTGCGGCGACCGGTTCGGGCGGCGCCCTGGCTGCAGACTTCGTCGACCTCGTTGTCGGCCCGCGAGGCCAGCAGATTCTCTCTGGTCACGGGTTCGGGGGTTCAGACCAGTGACAGGGACCTACTCCGGGATCCCGCGATGGCTGCTCGCAGTCGCCGCAACAGGAGCCGTGTTTCTGGTCCTTCCGCTGCTTGCCATTGTGCTTCGTGTCGACTGGCCCCGGTTCGGTGAACTGATCACCTCCGACTCGTCCCGCGCCGCGCTGATACTGAGCCTCCAGACGTCGGGAACGAGTACGGTGCTGTGCGTACTGCTCGGTGTTCCCATGGCCTTCGCCCTTGCGCGGACCCGGTTCAGGGGACAGCGGCTGCTCCGCGCGCTCGTCCTGCTGCCGCTGGTGCTACCGCCGGTTGTCGGCGGCATCGCCCTGCTGTACACCTTCGGGCGTCAGGGACTGCTCGGGGAGTCGCTCCAAGTTATCGGCGTGGATATCGCTTTCTCGACGGCCGCCGTCGTGCTCGCGCAGACTTTCGTCGCCCTGCCGTTCCTCGTGTTGAGCCTCGAAGGGGCGCTGCGGACAGCGGGCACACGGTATGAGACCGTCGCTGCGACGCTGGGAGCACGACCCACCACTGTTCTCCGACGGGTGAGTCTTCCGCTTGTGGGGCCGGGCATTGTCTCCGGCGCCGTGCTGTCCTTCGCCCGGGCCCTGGGCGAGTTCGGGGCGACACTGACGTTTGCCGGCAGCCTGCAGGGTGTCACCCGGACGCTGCCGCTGGAGATCTATCTGCAGAGGGAGACGGATCCGGACGCTGCCGTCGCACTGTCGCTCGTGCTTGTCGCGGTTGCCGTCCTCGTGGTTGCCCTCGCCCACCGGATCCACGAAGGCTCTGCGCCGTGAGCCTTGAATGCAGCGCGCAGCTTGCCGCACGGAACGTCGATGTGCGGTTCTCCCTCTCAGCCGGGGAAACGGTAGCGCTCATGGGCCCGAACGGCGCCGGAAAATCCACTGTGCTGGGCGTGCTGGCGGGCCTGGTTCGTCCCGACCACGGCACTGCGACCCTCGATGGACAAACCCTGTACGACGACGGCACGTGGTTGCCGCCGCATGCCCGTGGCATCGCGCTGCTGGCCCAGGATGCGCTGCTGTTCCCCCACTTATCGGTTCTCGATAACGTGGCCTTCGGGCCGCGGTGCGCCGGCGTCCCGCGCACCAATGCCAGGGAAGCAGCGCGCCGTTGGCTTCGTGAAGTCGACGCCGCGGACCTCGCAGACCGTCGACCAACGAGCCTGTCCGGAGGGCAGGCGCAGCGGGTGGCAGTGGCGCGGGCACTCGCCGCTGAGCCTGCGCTCCTGCTGCTGGATGAGCCGCTGGCAGCCCTCGATATTTCAGTGGCGCCGATGCTGCGCAGGACCCTTCGGCGGGTGCTTGAGGGGCGCAGCGCGATCATTGTCACGCACGACATCGTCGACGCGTTGCTGCTCGCCGATCGGGTGATGGTTGTCGACGGCGGACGGATCGTTGAGGACGGACCGACCCGGCTGGTCCTTGAGCAGCCCCGGAGCTCCTTCGCAGCGGGGCTCGCGGGTGTGAACCTGATGACCGGCACCACGACCCCTGGAGGCCTGCTCACGTCATCCGGGATGCACGTGGCAGCCCTGACGGATCAGGAACTTCCGGCGGGAGAGGAAGCAGCCGCCATCTTCAGTCCGCGCGCCGTCGCCGTGCATCGGGTTCAACCGACAGGCAGTCCGCGCAACGTGCTGGCCGTGACCATCACAGACCTTGAACAGCACGGAGGACGAACAACCGTGCGGGCAGGCCACCTGAGCGCGGAAATTACCACTGCGGCCGCAGCAGAACTGGACCTGCTGCCCGGCGCGGAGGTGTTCTTCGGTGTGAAGTCGGCTGAGGTGAGTATCTACCTGCGCTGATCAGTAGCGTCGATCAGGATTGCGCTCCGGGGCAAGTTCCGGCACTGAGGCTTCGGGCGCTGATGCTTCGGGCACTGCCGCTCCTCCGCCGTCGTCGTTGTAGTCGTCCGAGGATGTTTCGACAGAAGGCCTGATCGAAACTTCCGACAGGAGGTCCCGATCATCGAGTTCCTCGTTGATCTCTTCCTGTCGGTTCTCGGTCTCGGGATGAGGAAGGCCCTCCTCGACATACTCGACCTCGAGCTGACGGTGGACCTTGCTGTTCAGGATCTCGACCTGATCGTCTTCCAACTGATTCAGGTTCTCAGGAAAGGAGTCCTCCGGCTTGATTCGACTCTTGCTCAATGCTGCCCCCTCTGTCCGCCTGCCATGGAAATCTTGATTGTACTGGCGCAGCCCCAGTTTCAGGAGGTGGTCTCCCGGAGTCTTTTGAGCACCGCCTTCGGGACGAACGGCGAAATGTCACCGCCAAGAGCGGCGACTTCCTTCAGGAGGGTTGACGACAGGTGGGAGTAGCTTGCCTCCGCCGGAATGAATACAGTCTCAATGCCGCCCAGTTGGCGGTTCATGGTGGCCATGGGCAGCTCGTACTCGAAGTCGGCGCTGGAACGAAGCCCCTTGACGATCAGGTTCGCTCCGTTTTCGCGACAGAACTCAGCAAGCAGCCCATCCCCCATGGGCAGCACCGAGACGCCACGGAGGTAAGTGAGGGTCTCGTTGGCGATGTCCAGCCGATCCTCGAGTTCGAACCGGTACTTCTTCGCGTAGTTCGTTGAGACAGCCACGATCACTTCGTCAAAGAGACTGGCGGCACGGGCTATGACCTCGAGATGGCCGTTATGAATGGGATCGAAGGACCCGGGGCAGACGGCGCGACGCATACAACGAATGTACCCTTTTGTTCCCTTCGTTGTTCGCTTTCGCTGTTCCCTCTCGCTCACCGGCCCTTCCGCCGCCGAACTGCATGGCGCCAAGCGCATTCGACATACTGGATGACATGGAATCGAACCAACCCGTCGCCACAGGCCGGCTTTCCGGCTGGCAGCGCACCGCGCAGGGTGCGAACCTCCTCTCCCCCGACGGCCGCCTTGGCACCGTCATCTTCGAGGAGATTACGGCGCTCGCGGCGCAGCACCGTGCGATCAACCTCGGCCAGGGCTACCCGGACGAGGACGGGCCGGACGTCCTCCTGAACAGCGCCCGGGAGAACATCGCCTCGGGCCTGAACCAGTACGCGCCCGGGCGCGGGCTCCCAGCGTTACGGGAAGCGATCGCGGCCCACCAGCAACGCTTTTACAGACTTCCGGTCGACGCCGAGCGGGAGGTTGTGGTCTCCACCGGCGCCACCGAGGCCATCGCTGCGTCAATCCTCGCCTTCGCCGGACCCGGAGATGAAGTGCTGACATTCGAACCGTTCTACGACTCCTACGGCGCCATCATTGGACTCAGCGGAGCCCGGCACACCACCGCGCCGCTGCTCGGACCCGACTTCCAGCCGGACCTGGATGCACTTGAAGACGCCATGAGCGAGCGGACCCGGGTGATCGTGGTCAACAACCCGCACAACCCTATGGGCACGGTCTTCTCAAGGGAGTCACTCGAACGCGTCGTCGAGTTGGCGGAGCGGTTCAACGCCATCATTGTGACCGACGAGGTGTACGAACACCTGACGTTCGACGCGGCACACATTCCCGTAGCGACGCTGCCCGGCGCCTGGGAACGCACGGTCTCGATTTCATCGGCGGGTAAGACCTTCTCCGTGACCGGCTGGAAGATCGGCTGGTTGACCGGGCCGTCAGCCCTCGTGGATGCTGTGCGCAGCGTGAAGTCCTTCCTCACCTACAGCTCCGGCACACCGTTCCAGGGAGCTGTGGCACTGGGGCTGGGTCTGGAGGACGGGTTCTACCGCTCCATTGCCGATTCACTTCGCCACAAGCGGGATGTGCTCGGTGTCGGCCTTCGCGCCGCCGGTTTTGAGGTTTTTACGCCTCAGGCAACCTACTTCACCGTGGTCGACGCAGCTCCCCTCGGCATCACGGACGCCACGGTGCTGGCGAGGCGGTTGCCGGAGCTGATCGGAGTGGCGGCCATCCCCGTCCCCGTCTTCTGCCACGAGGACGGCGCACGCCGGACGCGATCACTACTGCGTTTTGCCTTCTGCAAGAAGGAGGAGGTGCTGGCCGACGCTGCCCGTCGCCTGGCCGAGCTCCAGGACCGGTTATGACCGTTCCGTCGCGTTACCTTCGGGCGGCGGGAGCTCATGCCGAAATCGACCAGGACGCCTTCAACGACGGCGCTTTCATCCTGAGCATCGGCGGAGCTCAGCAATCCCATGTCGATCTCGCCAATCCCCGGAACGTGTTCTACGAGTACCTCCGCAGGATCGCGAACGTCCTCGACGTCTTCAGACCCGGGGCCGAGCCGATTCGCGTCCTGCATCTTGGAGCAGGTGCGCTGACACTTGCTCGTTATGTCCAGGCCACCCGCCCCGGTTCCCCCCAGGTCGCGGTCGAGCGGGAACGGGAATTGCTTGCCTTCGTTGTGGAACACCTGCCGCTACCGCCGGGCACCGATTGCACGCTGCTCGTGGAAGATGCGCGCGACACACTCGCTGCCTGCACCCCAGGTTCCTTCGACGCCGTCGTTCTGGATGTTTTCTCCGGCATCGATGGAGCCACGGAACTAGCCGCGCCGGAGGTTTATGGGCTGCTCACCCGGGCGGTCGCGCCGGGAGGCGTGGTGCTCGTCAACGTCGGCGATGATCCCCCGCTTGCTTTCGCCCGCGCGCAGGCGCGCCTGCTGCAGGACACCGGATACGACGTCGCTGCCCTCGGTGAGGTTGCCATGTTCACCGGGCAGCACGCAGGCAATATTGTGCTCGCTGCGACCTCGCGCTGGAATCCCGACTGGGAACCTGCTCTGGTAGCTGCAGGACCGCATCCCGCGGCGGTCCTCACCGGCTCTGGATACGACGATTTCGCCCATCCCGGGCTCTGATTTACGCGCAAATATCATGCGCTATTGAACCCGTGTCATCGGCCGGCACCCGCAGTACCGTTGAACTACAGCACGGATGAAACAGTTTCCGAATCACCACTGACGGAGGAATCATGACTGCGGAAATTACAGAAGTATCCGATTGCAGTGTTCACAGTTGCGCCTTCAATCACGACGGCTGCACCGCGTACGCGATCACGGTCAGCGGCAGTCCCGATCACGCATCCTGTGCCACCTTTATCGACACGTCGGAAACGGGCGGCCTGCCGATGATCCTTGCGCACGTTGGAGCCTGCCAGCGTAACGAGTGCGTACACAACAGCCATCTCATGTGCAACAAACACGATGTGAAGATCGGATCTGGCTCCGACCTCGCAGACTGCCTTTCCTACGAGCCGCGGTAGGGTCACTGCCTTCAGACGCTGAACCCACGAGGCGCCCATCCTGCCTGCAATTGTCTCTGGAGGCAGGATGGGCGCTCGTTCTTGCATTGAGGAATCCGGACGGTCGGTTCCACTCTGCGGGGTGAAATGAAGCCCTCTCAACGGGAAGATTAACCAGCGGTAACGGACCTGTCCCGATTAGCTAACGACACGACGACACATGCAGTAATGGTCAGCAAGCTGTTCAATACTGAGTGCATGGGCACGCAGCAGTTCGAAGAGACAGTCAGGGCAAAAGTGCGTCGGATACTGCGTTGGGATTGTGCACCCGCAGTGATCGTTTTGCTCGGAGTCGCGGTTTTCTGGATCGGGGGGTCCTTGGAATGGTTTGAGATGCTCAGCGTTCCTGAGAACGCAGTGGGTAGCGTGGTGTGGCTTTACCTGATTCTCGCTGCGGTGGCAGGCTCAATCGTGCTGGGAGGCGGCGCTGTCGTCGATCTCGCCCGCCGCATGAACCGCAGGTCCGGACGGGACCAATAGCGGCAGCCCCTTCGGCCGGTTAGCGGTCGGGAACAGCGCCGCGTGTGGACGCCCGAGTGCACGGTAGGTCCAGCCGGCGTCGCGCCAGGTGGCCGGGTCCAGGCAGTTACGGCCATCCACAATGGCCGGACGTGCCACCAGTTCACCGAGCACCCTCGGGTCCAGCGTGCGGTACTGCTCCCACTCGGTGAGCACCAGGACGGCGTCGGCGTTTTGCGCTGCTTCTTCGACTGAGGCCGCATAGGCAAGGTCGGGAAACCGACGGGATGCGTTTGGGACCGCTTGCGGATCGCTGGCCGTAACCGCAGCCCCTTGAAGCTGAAGCTGGGCGGCGACGCTGAGCGCAGGCGAATCGCGGACGTCGTCGGAATTGGGCTTGAAAGCCAAACCGAGTACGGCGATCCGTTGCCCGAGCAGTGATCCGCCACAGACCTCGCGTGCCAGGTCCACCATGCGGGAGCGCCGCCTCATGTTGATGGAGTCCACCTCGCGCAGGAAGGTCAGCGCCTGATCAGCACCGAGCTCGCCGGCACGGGCCATGAATGCGCGGATGTCCTTGGGAAGGCAGCCTCCACCAAAACCAAGCCCGGCATTGAGGAACTTCCGGCCGATACGCGCGTCGTGCCCCATAGCATCCGCAAGCATGGACACATCGGCACCGGTCGCCTCGCAGACCTCCGCCATGGCATTGATGAAGGAAATCTTCGTAGCAAGGAATGCGTTCGCTGATACCTTCACCAGCTCAGCCGTTTCATAGTCCATCACCAGGCGCGGACGACCCTCGGCAAGCGCCTGCGCGTACACCTCGTCGAGAATCAGCTGGGCTCCGCTGTCCGTATTCCCCAGTCCATAGACGAGGCGGTCAGGCTCGAGGGTGTCCTTCAGCGCGAAACCCTCCCTTAGGAATTCCGGATTCCAGGCCAAAGTCGCTGAGGGACATACCTCTCTGATCCTGGCCGAGATGTCGCGGGCAGTGCCGACAGGAACGGTGGATTTTCCCACCACGACATCCCCGGCGCGTAGATGCGGCAGGAGCGAGTCGACGCTCGCGTACACGTAACTCAGGTCGGCGCCGTTCTCGCTGCGCTTCTGCGGCGTTCCGACCGCGATGAAGTGCACGGTCGAACCGGCAGCGTCGGCGATATTGGTCGAGAAGCGGAGGCGGCCGGTCCCGAGTGCGTCCGCGAGCAACTCGGGCAGTCCCGGTTCAAAGAAGGGAGCCTCCGCTGAGTTGAGGGCGGCGACCTTCGCGCCGTCAACATCGATGCCCACCACCTCGTGTCCCAGCTTTGCCATGCAGGCTGCGTGCACTGCTCCGAGGTAGCCGCATCCGATGACAGACAACCGCATAATGAAAGCCCCTTGCTCCGATATTTCCGTGTTCTGCAGACACGGTACGGACGCTGGGTGGGGCGCAGATGAACTGGAGATGAGAGTTAGATGAGCTCGGGTGGTCGGGCCGGCGCCGGCTACGCTTTCGGAAGCGTCAGGCCGGTTCCAGGTACCAGAGCCGGGTCTCGCCGTATTTCTTCTCCGCGAAGCGCTCAAGCCCGTCCGGCCAGGCCGGCTCCCCGGAGCGGGACGAGCGTTCCAGTACGACGACGGCGCCCTCCGCAAGATGCGGAAGCAGGGCAGAGAGGATCGTCATTAGCGGTGCATCACCCAGCGGGTAGGGCGGGTCCATGAGCACGACGTCCCAGAGGGCATCATCCGGGACCCGGTTCACGTAGGTCTCAACCTTGGATCGGTGCACACGCACGCACGTCCATCCCAGGACCCGGTTCATGGCATCGGCGTTGGCTTTGCAGACCGCGGCTGCGCGATCCGCGGACTCCACCAGGTCGACAGTTGCTGCGCCCCGGCTCGCCGCTTCCACTCCGAGTGACCCTGACCCGGAGAACAGGTCGAGCACGTGCGCACCGTTCAGGACGTTGTATGCGTCGAGCCGTGAGAACAGTGCTTCCTTCACCCTGTCCGTGGTGGGCCGCGTCGCATTGCCAGGAACGCTGGCGAGGGGAGTTCCTCCTGCGGCGCCGGCGATGATTCGACTCATGAAGAAACACTCTAATCCACTAACAGAAACAGGTTCCGCATGGTCAAATAAGTGCAGCCGAAAAGCAGCCGCGTCAGCGAAGTGCAAGCGGCGCGCGCCGCTCAAGGGGGACTTGGGGGCTTCTCACGAAAGTCAAAAATACAGATGAATACTCGCTCCTGCCTGCTTACTGTTGGTGTCTCAGCACTTCTCGCCACAGGTACGGTTGTTACCGCTGCGCCGGCATCCGCCGCTTCCGGATCGGCTGGATGTGTCGCTGCGCAGAGCGCCCTGAAGACTCAGCTCGGCGTCGCATCGGTCGATATCAGCCTGGCGAATCAGCTTCGTGACGGGCTCGCGGCTTTCGACGCGCTCTTCGCGCAGCTCGATCCGCTCGTGTTTGAAGCAGAGCTGACCCTCGAAGACGAGTGGGCCACACTGGAGCTGGCCTGGGCAGCCGAAGCAGATGCGGACGCTCGTGTTGCAGCTGCGGAGATTGCGCTGGAACAGGCAAACACCGCAGACCCCGCGGATTCCGACGCAGTAGCTGCGGCGGAGTTGGAATTGGCGGATGCGCTGGCAGAGCAAGAGAAAGCAACAGAAGCCGTGGCTGTCGCGGATGCAGCCCTTCAAACTGCCACAGATGCTGCACTCGGTACACCGGAGATTGTCGCGCTCGAACAGCAGATCGAGACCGTCTCAATATCCCTGGAGGACGCCTTCACCCGGCTGGGGCTGACTGACGGAACCGACCCTGAGCAGCTCATCGCCCTCGCGGATGACGCGGTTGCGATGTGCTCCGCTTCGGCAGTGCAGGCTCCTGTGGTCCGCGCAGCCGCCCCCCAGCAGCAGCGTGGCTTGAATATCCAGACAGCAGCGCACGACGCCGGTGCCACCGATCCGGCGAACCTCGCCCTTCTCGCGGGGCTGGCAGGATTTGGTGCGGCGGCAGCAACGGGCGCCGTCGTCGTGCGACGGCGGCGCGCAGGACGGGTCTAACACCGTAGAGGTACGCCTACAGCGAGACGATGCCCCTGCTCCCCGACCGCGCTGCGGTCACGCAGCAGGGGCAGCAATGCTTGGCGGCCTGCGAAGAACGGCCTCTAGAACGTGCCGAATCGGCGTCGCTCCGAGTTCAGGTTCTGTATCCGGTCGTTGCGCTCCGGCGAGGACTGGGCGCCCGGAAGCGGAACTTCCGGGCGCCCAATGCCGACCCATCGGAGTGCGCGGCGAGGCCAGCTTTCTTTCACTGCTGGATGCCGCCCCGATCAGAGTCCGCGGCGGGTGTCATCCGTCCCGTCGGTCTCGACCTGTTCCTTGCGAACTTCCTCGCTGACGGTCTGCTCCTCGGTGACGACCTCTTTGTCGAGGCGCACCCGCTCCACCGGCACAGTTTCCTTCTCCACCACGGCGCGCTCCTCGTGAAGCGTCACCTCGTGCTCCTCCTCGCTGAGGGCCGGACCGTCGTATGCGGCGTCGCGGTTCGCATCAGTGATCGGCTCGCGCTCGATTCGTACTTCCTCACGCTGCACCGGAACGGTCTTCGTTACGTTCTCCGTCACCACGTATTTGCGGAGTCGGGCGCGTCCGGTTTCCCGGTTCTCGGTGCCTACGCGCAAGCGCTCCTCGGACAAAGTCATGGCGTCATCCGTGGTGGGACCCGAGGTGTCGTGTCCCACGGTTCGGTCACCGCGATCCGCGTCGTATGGATCCCGCTCACCGGCGTCGGCAATGCCCGGACCGGAATCACCAAGATCGTCAGTGCCGGTGGTGGTTCCGGCGTAGGTGCCGCGTTCGGCTGCGTCGTAGTCGCCGCCCGACCGGCTCAGTGCGTAGTGGCGGTAGAGTTCCGCTTCTTCCGCCTCGCTCAGGTTTTGGTCTGGATCGACCTTGGGAGCGTCCTTGACCTGGTCCTTGGTATAGGCGATGCGCACGTCGTCGCCCTGCATTGAAGCACCCTGTAGCGGTGCGAAGGATTCAGAGGTGCCGAAAAGCCCGGTCTTCACGGTGACCCAGCTCGGCTCTCCTGTGTGGTCATCCACGTAGACCTGGCCCGCGGATCCGACCTTGTTGCCGTCCCGGTCGACAACGTTGCCATTGCCGTCAAGGATGCGGTCGATGTGTTCCTGCGTGATCATGGTATCTCCTTGAGATTGATAGCAGAGGACTTCTTCCGAAGTATCCGGTGCCACAAGCGTAGGCACACCTGAAGCCAAATTGGAAGCATGCTTATTACTTTCTTGGAAACAGGAGTGGAACAGGCGTAGAACTGTCCTCCGCGCACCCCGTAGACCAAGGACAGACGACACGCTGATGCCAGTATGTGAACCCGTCCCGGTGTTGCCACACGATGTGAGCCGACTAGACTGACAACAGGTTCAGCAGCGAGCCACAGTAAAACTACTTGTGGGAGTGCCTCCACTATGGACGCTCAGTTGCGCTCAATATTAGAACCTCATCAAACCTCGCCCTACAGTTTCTCCGTTGATGCTCCTACGCCGGCCGAGATCGACGACGACTTTCCGACAGACCTCTCCTCGACCCCGGAACGCTGCCTCTTCCAGTTGTCCGACACCCTGTTCCTTGAGCTCGATTCGGAGACGCCCGATCTTCGCGCCATAGAGCGCTACCAGACAGTATGCGATGAGCTCACACTTCGCCAGCTCAACTCCGGTGTTGCCTGATTAGGCAAAATACTTTGTCAGCCTACTGATTGTCGCTATAGTTGTTTGTACGGTTCAGCAGCGAGCCTCACCAGCCTCATTTGACTGTGGGAGTTCTCATGGACCTGCGTTCTACAAACGCCTCTTTTACCAATCTGCGTACCGCCGTTCGGGACAATATGAAGTTGAGCCGTTTCGAACTGTACGTTGACGGCGACAATGTCGGTCATCTCCAATATGAGACGCGACAAGGCCAGATCTGGCTCCTGCATACAATCATCGAGCAGCGCTTCAGGCGGTCCCGGATGGACAACTACTTCATCGGGAACGTACTGGAAAACCTCCACAGGAGGCGGCTCGCAGTGATGCCGTTCTGCCCCGCCGTACGCGGTTATCTGGCAGGGCATCCCGAATGGGCACCGTTGATTCCGGCCTCCGAACGATCCCGTTTCCGGCTCCCGACCGCCACAAAGTCACGGAAAACCACGTCCCGCGCTTCCTGACGGGGACCTTCTGTTTCTACCCGCGCTCCAGGAAGGCTTCCTTTTCGGCATTCAGGTAGAGGTCTAGTGCCTCTTCGAGTTCGGGGTGGTCCGCGAGCGTCGGGTCCGCATCGATGAGTTCCTGCGCGTCCGTCCGGGCTTTCTCGATTACTCCGGCATGCTGGATGACTTTGAGGAAGCGTAGAGCCGACCTCCCGCCGGACTGTGAGGCACCCAGGATGTCGCCTTCCCTGCGCAACTCGAGGTCCTTCTGGGATAGCTCGAACCCGTCGGTGGTAGACGCGACTGCATCGAGTCGTTCCCTGCTGGGGTGGTCCGGTTCCAGCTGGGTTACCAACAGACACGTGCCGGGGTGTCCCCCGCGGCCGATCCGACCGCGCAGTTGGTGAAGCTGCGAGATACCGAACCGGTCCGCGTCCATGATCACCATGAGCGTTGCATTGGGCACGTCCACCCCCACTTCAATAACGGTGGTGGAGATCAGTAGGCTGACAGATCCGTCATTGAACCCGGCCATGGTCGCCGCTTTCTCTGCCGGGTCCAGCCGCCCATGCAGCGATCCCATGCTCACGCCGTTCAGGGCGGGAACGTCCGAGAAGGCCTCAAACAGCTCGACGACCGATGTCAGCTCCTGCCGCGGCGCCGACGGCCCCTCGTACAGCTCCAGCGCGTCGGCGCTGTCTGCTTCCATCTGGGAGTCCCCGATCTTCGGGCATACAACATAGACCTGCCGACCAGCGTTTATCTCTTCCCGTGCCCGGGCCCACGCGCGGTCGATCCAGCCGGGATTCTCTGAGAGCCCCACCACGTGGGTGGAAATCGGGGCACGCCCGGCGGGCAGTTCCGTAAGCGTGGAAACATCCAGGTCTCCAAACACCGTCATGGCGACGGTCCGGGGAATCGGTGTGGCCGTCATCACCAGCATGTGGGGTGCCGCGGCCGCTTTTGCCCGGAGGGCATCTCGCTGCTCAACACCGAAGCGGTGCTGTTCGTCCACCACGATCAGTCCAAGGTCGAAGAACTGGACGTTTTCGGACAGAAGCGCATGCGTTCCGATCACTATCCCCGCATCACCGGAGGCGGCGGCCAGCAGTGCCTCGCGTCTCTGTGCTGTCGACATTGAGCCGGTCAGAAGCACCACGCGGGTGCCGTCCTCGGCCCCGCCAAGCATGCCCCCCTCGGCCAGCGGACCCAAAGTCCGTGTGATGGATTGATAGTGCTGCGCGGCCAGTACTTCCGTGGGCGCAAGGAGCGCCGCCTGCCCTCCGGCGTCGATGACCTGAAGCATGGCCCTGAGCGCCACGAGTGTCTTGCCCGACCCCACCTCTCCCTGTAGCAGCCGGTTCATGGGGTGCGCCGCTGCGAGATCCGCGGCCAGCTGCTCCCCTATCTCTCGTTGGCCGGCGGTAAGGGTGAACGGGAGCGAAGCTTCGAACCGCTCCCGCAGGCCGCCCGCGCGCTGCGGACGCGACGTAGCTTCCTCCGCAAGCACCTCCGCTCGCCGTCGTGCCAGTGCCGACTGCAAAACGAGAGCCTCCTGGTATCGAAAGCGGCGTTGGGCACGGTACGCATCCTCCACCTCGACCGGGCGGTGGATCATCTCGTACGCCTGAGTGATGTTCATGAGCCGGTCACGGCGCGCGATGTGCGCCGGAATGGGATCGTTCAGTTGCGAGTGGACGAGGCCGTCGAGAAGCTGATCGACGCACTTCTTGATTGTCTCGCTGCTGATCTGCTCGGTTGCCGGATAGATGGGAACGGGCTTCAGGTGCTCATCCACTCCGGCTTCTCCTTCGTTCAGGAGGGAGAACCGGGGATTGGTGAGCGTGAGTTGCCCACGGTAGCTGCCCGTCTTACCGGAGAAGATGGCGCGGGTGCCGACGGTGAGCTGCCGCTCAGCGGCGAAACTATTGAAGAACGTGAGATGCATGGTGCCGAGGCGTCCGGCGTCGTCATCGGTAATCACGACGTCCAGCAGCTTGCCCTTCCGTGTGCGCATACGCCGGGAGTTGGCAGACTGGACACGCGCTATGAGGGTGATCTCCTCGTCAAGCGGAACGTCCGTCAGCGCAGTCAGTTCACCGGCAGCCAGGTAGGTTCGCGGGAAATGGTTGAGCAGTTGACCGACCGTGTGAATGCCCAGGCTGTCCTGAAGTGCCTTTGACGCCTTGGTACTGCCCAGTTTCAGGTGCAAGGGGGTGGCAAGCTCGGGCGTGCGCCTGTTCTCCATATACCTTCCCTAAAACAGCCCTCCTGCGCGGCAGGAACCATCGTCATGACAGTGCGAGCATAGCGGAGGCTTCTGACGATGTTGTTAGTCCTCATAATGGGTTGCGGGGGAAGATCCGGAGACCCGCTGGACGATTTCCGACGCGATGACCCGCAGCTTGACGTTGCGCGTACTCGATGCCCGCTGCAGAATTTCGAACGCTTCGACCTGTGAGCACCGGTTCTGAGCCATCACAATGCCAACGGCTACGTCGATATCCGTCCGCGACTCCATGGCCCGGCTGCGGTTGTCGGCTTCCTCGCTGTAGTGCGCCATCCGCAGCGCAAGCTGCAGCCCCTTCGACGCCTGCCGTGCATACGACTCGGCGAAGTTGATTTCATCATCCCCGAAGGAACCTGGGCGGTATGAGTACAGATTCATTGCGGCCTGCGCGCCCGGCCCGATCGTGAAGGGGGCGGAAAGAATCGAGCGAAGACCGTGTTCCGCGACCGCCCCTGCGTACGCCGGCCACCTTTCGTCGGTGCGGAAGTCCTCCACGATTATGGTGCGCTGATCACGGGCTGCAGTGAGACACGGACCTTCTTTAAAGGCGTACTGCAGCTCGTCCATTGCTTTCGCCTTGTCGGTGTTGTACGCCACAGTTGCGGCACGACGGCGGCGGAGCAACGTGATGCCGCAAAGGATGTCTTCCTCTTTCCCGCTCACGCTGCGGGCTGAAAGCTCCGCAAGTTCGTTGAGGAATTCCTGCATGTCAGAGGTGGACAGGATGAGATCCTGCATCTCCTCAAGGAACGACCGCCGAGCACCCGCAACGGACTGCTCCGCTTCAGGACCGGGTGCGTAGATCTCCTCCTCAGCATCGAAGGAGACGGATTCGCCCACGGTTCCATCCTTTCAATGGTTCAAACGTCAAGTTTCATCGCATAGGATACTTCACTAAGCGCCCTTCTTAATTCAGGAAGATTCCTACCGTCCGTGGGGTGGCGCCGCCGGTGCCGTACCACCGGGTTTGGTTCGAGTGTGCAGCACTACCACAGTGCGCACCTCTTTCGGCGTTAGAAGGTTGAGGCATGGATACTTCGCACTGGTCAACAAGCCGCCTGCTGAGCACAGCGGCTCGGCTGAATGAAAACCGCGACAATGAGCGGCTCCGCAGCATCGGAGTTACACATTCCGGCGTAACCATCCTGAAGGTTCTTGCCACCGTTGGGTCGATGAGCCAGGTGAAGTTGGCGCAGACCGTCCGGGTTCAGGCACAAACGGTGGGAAAGGCTCTGGAGCGCCTCGAAGCGCGCCAACTGGTCACTCGCTCCAAGAGCGATACCGATCGGCGCGTGACCTTCGTCGCCCTCACCCCGGCGGGCCTGGCGCTCCTTGACCAGGTGCAGCAGGGTGAAGGGGTACCTCTCGGAGGCGGGGGCTACCTGGAGGAAGACCTGCGTGCAGCGCTCATCAGCGTCATCAACGCCACCCGTGACAATCTCCTCGCCAGCGGCGTCGCCCCCGAGCCGGAGTTGGCTGTTTCCGCCTAGAGTGCTCCCGAGCCGACTGCTGTCTCGCGGCTGATCACCCTCTCTCTACCCGCAAGCACGCCCATCAGCGCGAGTACTGCCATGATGGCCGCGGTGGCGAGGAGCGGAAGCGTCCAGTCACCGCTCACATCACGCAGTGCGCCGAACATCACCGGCCCGGCTGCTCCCAAGCCATACCCGACAGATTGGGCCATACCGGAGAGGGCAGCGGCCTGCGGATAGTTCACGGTGCGGAGGCTGAACAGAGACAGTGCGATCACGATGAGACTGCCGCAGCCCACCGCACCGAACAGCACCCACAACAGCGAGAAGTCCGGCGCAACCGCCAACCCGAGAAAGGTAACGAACGTCAACGCGCTGCTTGTGAACGATACAAGGCGTTGATCCGACCCCCGATTCAGGATCCCCCCGGTCGCAAGGCTCGCGAACACGCTGACGAGCAGGAAAACGGACAGATGCAGACCGGCTGCCGTCGCTGACACTCCTCGGCTCTGCTCAATGGTCGGCAGCCAGGCCATCAGGACGTAGAACGCGATCGACTGCAGCCCCATGAACAGCGTCACCTGCCAGCCCAACGCTGAGCCCCAGGGCGACCGATACGGAGCGGGCGGCGTGACAGCATGCGCGCTGCCCGATGCCTGGCGGCGCACCCATGGCAGCAGAACGGCCATGGCGATCAGCGCAAGTCCCACCCAGATGCCGAGGGCCAGCCGCCATCCTGCCGGCGAAGTCTGTGCTACCGGAACGACGACGGCGGCGCCGATCGCGGCGAAAGCGGCCTGTGTTGCGGTATAACTTCCGGTGATCTGGCTGACCTTCGTCGGGAAGTCCCGTTTCACCAGAGATGGCAGGAGGACGTTGAGGAATGCAATCGCGAGACCGATCAGGGCAGTGCCTACCCAGATGAAACCGGGGACCGGCAATGATCGGAGCACGATACCGGAAGCGAGGATCAGCAGGGAAATCCATAGCGCCCGGTCGAGCCCCAGACGGACAGCAAACCCGGGCGCCACGGGTGAGAAGACTGCGAACGCGATGAGCGGCAGGCCTGTGAGTAATCCGGCTGCGGCGCTGGATAGTTCAAGATCGCTGCTGATGTTCGCGAGGACAGGCCCCACGCTGACGAAGGACACGCGTAGGTTGACCGCAATAAGAAGGACGCCGATGAAGGCGAATCCGAAGCGGGCAGTTCGTTCCGGTGCGTTCCAGGTGGCAGCGGGCATGGTGCGGTCTTCCATCCTTCGAGGCTAGAGGAGCGCCTCACCGCGCATCCTCTTCCACCCTAGCGCCGGGTACGCCTCAAATTGCCGTACCGCGGGTCCTGCAACAGGCCTCGTGCCGCTGCCGTCCGAGTCTTTAGTGGGGGTCCTGGGGCACGACCGCGCCCGCTCCTGCGAGCTGGGTGATCGCGATGTGGCTGGGCTCGCCGGCTTCCTCAATGAACTTCAAGGCCAACGCGGCCTCAGGAACGTGAACGTGCACGCGCCAACGGTAGCCTTCCTCGACTTCTGTCACGGCGCTCATGATCACCGAATCGCCCACCTCGTCCAGGTGCAGGCGCAGGGTCGCGGCGTCGAGGGGGCTGAGGTTTATGGTGCACATCACTTCGACGCCTTCAGCGGGCATGCTGCTGTGGATATGCGGTGCCTGGACGTCGTAACCGTGCAGGCCGTCGAGTAGCTCGTCCTGCAGCTCTTCGCCCAGTGAGGCTGCACGGAGCGCGTCCATGATGAGAAGGAACCCCACTCCTCCGGCATCCACGACTTGCGCTTCGGTGAGCGCTCCGAGCTGGCTTTCGGTGTGCACGACGGCTTCGAGCGCGGCTTCCACGGCGCCCTGCAGGGTCATGGCGAGCGCGTGATTGCTGTCATCACCCTGGTTCGACTGGTCCACTGTTGCCGCGCCGATGGCTGCTGCCTCGAGGACAGACAGCATGGTGCCCGGAACCGGGTCGCTGAGTGCAGACCAGCTTCGGATCTGCGCGCGGTTGAGAGCGGTTGCCAGCAATGGCCCGGACAGTCGGGAAGCACCGTGAAGAGGCTCGGCGATCGCCGCCAGGAAGACGGCGAAAAGCGTGCCGGAATTACCGCGGGCATCCTCCATGGCAGCCTCGCCCGCGATTTTCAGCAGGTCGCCGAGATCGTGTGTGTCGAGCTCCGCAATAGCCTGTGCTGCCGCTCTAACGGTCAGGTAGAGGTTGGTGCCGGTGTCACCATCGGCCACCGGGAAGATATTGATGGCATTCAGCCGGTCGCTGTGATTGCCGAGGGATTCTTCAGCCTTGCCTAACCATCGCTTCATCGCTGTTGCGTTTGCGGTGATTTTAGTCTGCAAAGTGATCCCATCCCACGGTGGCTGGAGACTGTGACCCGACGGTCACTTCGGCAAGTCCGGCCTCTATCGAGCCTACCGCAGTGAAGCCCGCCAGCGGCATAACGTTTGGGTTAACCGCGGCCAGCAGCCCGTGGTCCTCCCCGCCGCCGAGGACCCATTCAAGGGGGTCTATAGCCAGCAGATCAGCGGCCGGTGCCAGCGGTCCGGCAAGGCGTCGGAGAGCTGCCGGGTCGAAGTCGATCCGTACTGAACTGGCGGAGGCGAGGCGATGCGCGTCCCGCACCAGGCCGTCGGAAATATCCATCATCGCGCTTGCTCCGGCGCCAGCCGCGGCTGGGCCCGCGTGCAGCGGCGGACACGGCCTGCACTGCAAGTCGATCAGTTCGCGATGTTCAGCTCCCAGCGAACTGTAGTCATGGGCGGACTCCAGCAGCGCCAACCCAGCTGCTGCGCGCCCTACCGTGCCGGCGAGCACAACGACGTCCCCTGGTTGCGCACCGGACCGGACCACCGGGAGGCGCCCATCCAGGGAACCGGTGGCGGCCGCGGTGACTGAGATTTCCGTCCCCCGTCCGAGGTCACCACCGACCACTGCGCAGGTGGAGGCGCCCAGTTTACGGATCGCTGCGGTGAGACCGTCAGCGAGATCCTCGACCCAGGAAACCTCTGTACTTCCGGGCAGGGTAAGGCTGACCACCAGGCAGGTGGGGCGGCCGCCCATGGCATTGATGTCGCTGAGATTCTGGGCGGCAGCCTTCCACCCGACGTCGAACCCCGTGGTTCGGTACCCACTGGGCCACTGCAGCCGAAAGTCCATGTCCTGGACCTGGGTGTCGATGGAAACCACCACCCTGCCGTCCGGAGCGGCTATTAGGGCCGCGTCGTCGCCGGGCCCTAGGAGGACCCCCTCAGAACCACTGTGCCCTCCCCCGAGGCGTGGCAGGATGCGCTGCAGCAGGGCAGCCTCGCTCAAGTGGGCAACGGTGAGTGGCATGGTTCCACCGTACTTGCCGGAAAGGACATTTAAGTGATCATCAGCGGCAGCTTTGAGAGCCACTGGACTGCACGTTCCTCGCCCTGCCACTTCGTCAGCCACCAGCACCTCCAGAAGCCCCCTTGAGTTTCCCCAATCACTGTGGGACTGTTCACACATGGCAAGCGACTCAGTTAAGGTCAACGATCGGGTCCGGGCACCGCTCGGCGCCTCCTACTGGAAGCTGTGGACCTCCTCCGGCCTCTCCAACCTTGCCGACGGCGTCTTCAAGATCGCGCTGCCACTGCTCGCGATTCAGTTCACCCAGTCGCCCACACTGATTGCAGGACTGACCTTCGTCGCTACGCTTCCATGGCTGCTCTTCGCGTTGACGGCCGGCGCACTGGCGGACCGGCTGGACCGCCGCCGGCTCATGCTCGTAGCCAACCTCACCCGCGCCGCGTTGCCCGTCTTGCTCATCGGAGTCATCCTCCTTGACCTCGGGTCCATCTGGGCGCTTTACGTCACGGCGCTCCTGGTGGGAGTAGCTGAAACCCTCTACGACACGTCCGCGCAGTCGATCATGCCGCAGCTGGTCCACCGCGATCAGCTTTCACGGGCGAACGGACGGCTCTACGCCGTCGAACTCGCAACCAACCAATTCATTGGCCCTCCTCTGGGCGGACTGCTCGTCGCAGCCGGAGTCATCGGTGGATTCGCCGTTCCCGCTGCGCTGTGGCTGGCCGCCGTCGGCGCCCTGTTCCTGGTACGCGGAAGCTTCCGCATCGAACGCGAAGAGAAAACCACCCTGCGGTACGACGTCGCCGAAGGCCTGCGGTTCCTCTGGAACCAGAAGATCCTGCGGACACTCGCCGTGATGACGGGAACCTTCAATTTTGCTTCCAGTGCAGCCTTTGCCCTCTTTGTCCTGTTTGCCGTCGGTCCGTCGTCAGCCATGCAGCTTTCCGAAGTGGGTTTCGGAGTGCTGCTCACCACCTCTGCGCTCGGCGCCTTTCTCGGCTCCTTCATCTCGGAATGGGCCGAACGGAAGCTGGGACGGTCCAGGTCCCTCGGCCTGACGATCCTTGGTGGTTCCTTCTTCGTCGGAGCACCCGCGCTCACCGACAATCCCTACATCCTCGGGTTCGTGTTCTTCATCGGCGGCATGCTGGTCATGCTCTGGAACGTCATCACCGTATCCCTGAGGCAACGCATCACACCGAACCGGCTGTTGGGACGCGTGAACAGCGCGTATCGCCTGCTCGCGTGGGGCATCATGCCGCTGGGCGCCGCAGCCGGCGGCCTTCTTGCGCAGTGGCTGGGACTGCAGGCGATGTTCGGCATAATGGGCGTGCTCACGCTTGCCCTGCTGGCCCTTATGCCGATCCTCACAGACAGGGCAATAGACGCGTCCGACGTCGAATCCTGAAGTCTTCTAGCCTTGCGCCTCCCAGCGGTGGGAAAGTAGGGTATGGTCACCGAAACTGACGTGCGGCGGATCTGCCTCTCGCTGCCGGACGTCGTGGAACGACCCAGTTGGGGTCAACCCGCCTGGTTCGCCAGGACCCTGATGGCCCGCATCTGGGAACCGGGAGTGCTGACCGTAAAAGCCCGGGAGCGCGATGCTCTCGCGGGCTCCGACCCGGAAACCTACTTCTGGACGCCGCATCACGAGAGGTCGCCACAACTGGTCCTCACCCGGCTGCCCCGGCTCTAGCTGGAGGAGCTCAACGAACTGCTTGAGGATTCGTTCCTGCTCGCCGGTGGCCGGCTGGCCAAGAGGTAGTCCCTCGCCTATTGGATGCGGCTCAGGCGTCCGGCGCGTCCTCGCCCCGGTCCACCCGGAACGGGTGCCGCCGCAGCGCCCGCTAGGCTTTAATCCATGCCTTTGAAACTGCACGCTTTCGTCCGCGCCTCCGGCTCCGGTGTGCTGCTCGTGGCATCGCTGAGTGCCTGCTCCCCCATCGTCGATGTTGATGCGGCTCCGGATGCCGTCAACCCGGCGTGCGCCAACGTCATGGTCGCTTTGCCGGAACAGGTTGCGGGAAACGACCTGCGGGAAACGAACAGCCAGGCCACGGCGGCGTGGGGTGACCCGTCGCAGGTGGTCCTCAGGTGCGGAGTCGAGGTCCCCGGACCCACCACCGATGCGTGCGCCTCAGTGAACGACGTCGACTGGATCATCCAGGAATCCACGGAGACGGATATCTGGACGGCCGTAACCTACGGCCGCAACCCGGCCGTCGAGGTTCTTTTCGACCCCAACCAGGTCGCTTCCAGCACGGTTCTGGTCGATCTCGGCGGTGCGGTCTCGCAGGTCGAGCAGACAGAAAAATGTTTGAGTCTGAACGACACGGTGGACTTGCCCACGGACAGCTAGCACCGCCGTCGTTCTCACGTTCTACACTGGGGCTCGATGAAAACTACCGATTCCACTCCCCTGTCCGGTACCCAGTACACCCTCCAGCACGGTCCCTACACGGCGTCGATCGCCAGCGTTGGAGCGACCCTGCGCTACCTCCGCCATGAGGACCGCGACCTCGTGGTGCCCTATGACGCCGGGGAAATTCGGCCGTCCTTCCGGGGTGCGGTGCTGGTGCCCTGGCCAAACCGGGTGGTGGACGGCAAGTACTCCTTCAACGGTGAGTCGCATCAGCTCGCGCTGACCGAGCCACAGCGCTCCCACGCCATCCACGGCCTGCTCGGCTGGGTGGACTGGACACTGGTCGATCAGTCTTCTGCCGCGGTCCGTTTGGCGGCCTCGGTCATCCCGCAGAAGGGCTACCCGTTCCGCCTCGAGGTTGAAGTGCTCTACACGCTCGACGACGACGGCCTCGCGACGACGATCACCGCCGCGAACCCAGGACCCTCCGCAGCCCCCTACGGCGCATCGGCGCACCCATACCTCGTCGCCGGCGAGGGACTCGTGGATGACTGGACACTGCAGGTCCCCGCGTCAACGGTCCTGCAGGTGACCGAAGACCGGCTGATCCCCACAGAGCTCACCGGCGTGACGTCGTCGCACTTTGACTTCCGTGAACCGCGTCTCATCGGGGATACTTTCGTTGACCACGCCTACACGGACATCACGTACGACGACGGCGCCGCCACCGTTTCGGTGCACGCAGCAGACGGCCGCGGCGCGGCCATCACCTTCGACGAGTCATGCACGTGGGTACAGATCCACACCGCGGACAAGCCGAACCCGGCGGTGTCGCGGCTAGGCCTTGCAGCCGAACCCATGACGTGTCCGCCGGACGCGTTCAACTCCGGGACAGACCTGATCGTCCTGGAGCCCGGGGACAGCCATTCGGTGGGGTGGCGCATTCACGCGCTATAGCCCCTACGGAGTCCCCGGCGGCGTGTGGCAGGAGCCGGTGGAGCCGCGGACCAGGAACTCGGGACGAAACGAGACCGATGCCGGGACGTCTTCATTCACGACGGACTCGATGGCGGCCGCCACGATGGCCGACTCGTCCCAGCCGAAGGTGGTGAGCCCGGGGCTGACGAGCGGGGCCATCTCGCTGTCATCGAACCCCATGATCGAGACGTCCCCGGGGATGGACAGATCGAGGGACCGGGCCGCCCGGTAGGCACCAAAAGCGAGTGAGTCGCTCAGGCATAGCAACGCCGTCGGACGCTCCGGCCGGGCGAGAAGGACGGTTGCCGCCTCTGCCGCTCCAGCTACCGACGACGTCGACGGCGCCACGGCAACGCTCAGCCCCATGTCCGCGCCCAGTTTTTCCACCAGCAGCTGCGCAGGGCGCCCCGGCGTCGACGGCAACGACGGCGCCAGCAGCCCGACCGAACGATGCCCCAGTTCGGCGAGGTGACCAAGGGCACTGCTAATCCCGAACTCGTTGTCGAAAAGAACAGTACGGGCAACCGGGCGGTGAAGCAGCGCGTCACCGACCGACACCAGCCGGATCCGTTCCGGCACGTCGGCCCAGTACAGGGCGGACGGGTCCACGGGAAACACTATTGCGGCGTCAACCCGGCGGGTCGCGAGCGTGCGCAGCGCGTTCTGCTCACGTTCCGGCGATGTGTCCACGTCAGCGATGGCCGAGAACATGGCCTGGTCGTGCAGTGCTTCCGACAGCATCACCGCGAGGCCCTGCCGCCAGAGGTCTCCCAAGGATCCGATGATCGCCACGTTGCCGCTCCGGCCGCCCGCGAGGGCCCGCGCTACCGGATCCGCCGTCCATCCCATCTCCTTGGCAATGGCCTGGACTCGGGCAACCGTCTGCTCCGACCCACGGAGCCCACGCAGCGCGTAGGACGTGGCTGCTTTGGAAAGCCCCGCCGCCCGGGCGATGTCCTGTAGGGTTGCCCGCTTCGGCTCTGTCATCGATTGGTGCCTGCCGCGCTTAACGCAGGCCCGTCCTGCGATGCAGCGCCAACTCGATGAGTTCGTCGATCAGCTCCGTGTAGGTCAGTCCTGACTTGGCCCACATTTGCGGGTACATGCTGATGGGTGTGAACCCCGGCATGGTGTTGATCTCGTTAATGATGAGATCACCGGCAGGTGTGTAGAAGAAGTCGACCCGGGAGAGCCCTTCCGTACCGAGAGAGTCGAAAGCGCGGGTAGCGAGCTCCCGGACCTTGTCCGTCACAGCGGGCGGGAGGTCGGCGGGGCAGCTCAGCTCGGCCGCGGAACCGTCAACGTACTTCGCCTCGAAGTCATACCATTCGTGTTCACCGGGCTGGACCGCAATCTCTCCGGGCAGGCTCGTCCGTGGCGCTTCCGTTCCGCGGCCCTGCAAGACGGCGACCTCGATCTCACGCCCAACAATTCCGGCTTCGACGATCACCTTCGGGTCGAAGGCCCGTGCAGTTTCCACAGCGGTCTCCAGTTCCGCCGGTGAGGTCGCCCGGGAGATGCCCATGGAAGAGCCGGCGCGGGCCGGCTTGACGAAGACGGGGAAGCCCAGCTTCGCGGCGCGGTCAAGGCATGCTGAACGGTCACGAGCCCAGTCCCGGTCAGTAATGACCTCGTAAGGTCCGACCGTGAGCCCGGCGGCGGCGAACACCACCTTCATGTAGTGCTTGTCCATCCCGACTGCGGACGCGAGCACGCCCGCACCGACGTAGCGCACGTCAGCCATCTCGAGCATGCCCTGCAGGGTGCCGTCCTCACCAAAGGGACCGTGCAGCAGCGGCAGTACAACGTCCACCGCGCCGAGGCTGCGGGGCAGCTGCTCGGAGGCAGTTGCAACAAGTTCCTGCGCCGTTCCGCCGTCGGACGCCGTCGCCAGTACCACCGGCTCCGATGACACGGGGACTTCCGGAAGCACGGTGGAGCGCAGCGACCACTGGGAGGGGTCGGAGGAGACAAGTGACCACTGGCCGTTCTTCGCGATGCCCACCGGAACGACGTCGTACTTGTTCCGGTCGATTGCGTCCAGCACGCCCGCAGCGGTCACGCAGCTGACGGCATGTTCGCTCGAACGCCCACCGAAAAGCACAAGGACGCGGGGCTTCGCAGATGAGGTCACAGTTAGCCTTCGGATTTCAGTTCGCGGGCCAGCAGTCGCGGGCCAAGGTCATGTACGGACAGGTTTCCCTGAAGTACGGCAACAACACTATCCGTTATCGGCATATAGACATCGAGTTGGCGCGCGAGATCAGCCACAGCCTGCGCGGATTTGATGCCCTCGGCGGTCTGGTTCATGTGGGTTGTGACCTCGTCCAGGGTGAGTCCCTGTCCCAGGAGCCTGCCGGCGGTGTGGTTGCGCGAGAGCGGTGAGGAGCAGGTGGCGATCAGGTCTCCCATGCCGGCGAGTCCCGACATGGTTTCGGGTTCGCCTCCCAGCGCAACGGCCAGACGGGTTGTCTCGGTGAGCCCGCGCGTGATGACAGAGGCCTTGGTGTTGTCCCCCATCTGCTTGCCCTCGCAGATACCTACGGCCAGTGCAATCACGTTCTTCACGATGCCGCCGATTTCCACACCCACCACGTCGGTGTTGGTGTAGGGGCGGAAGTACGTGGCGGTGCAGGCCGCGGCAACCCACGTGGCTACCTCGGCGTCCGGGCAGGCCACCACCGAGGCGGTCGGCTCGCGGCGTGCAATCTCCATGGCAAGGTTAGGGCCGGAGACCACTGCGATGCGGTCCGCGGGCAGGCCGAGCTCCTGGGCCAGGACCTGGCTCATGCGGTCATCCGTGCCGACTTCCAGGCCCTTCATGAGCGAAACGACGACGGCGTCAGGCGAGATCAGCGGTTTCCAGGCTGAGAGCTGGGACCGGAGGGACTGCGCGGGAACGGCAATGACCACGAGCTCGACGCCGTCAAGAACCGCCGCGACGTCGGCGGAGCACCGGATGTTGTCCGGCAATACCGTGTCCGCGAGGTAACGGCCGTTGGTGTGGCGGGTATTGATTTCATCAGCGATTTCCTGACGACGCGCCCACAGCCGCACCTGGGTGCCGTAACGCGCACCCGCGTCCGCGAGCACCTTGGCGAAGGTGGTCCCCCAGCTGCCGGCCCCCAGCACGGCAACGACGGCGGGTGGCCGACGCGTCACTGACCCTCACCCGCGGGGGACTCGAAGTTCCTGCCCGTCTGCTTCTGCTTTCGTGCGGTGGGGTCCCACCGCTCCGTGGGCGGCGTTTCGCCGCGTAGCTCGGCAACAAGCTCAGTAAGCGCGTCCATGATGCGGGTGGTCGCTGCGTCCAACGTGGTGCGCGTGATGGGGCCGCCCCGGAAATCAGACAGGTCTACCGGCTTCCCGACAAGTACGCGGGATCTCTTGCGCGGGAACAGATACAGCCGTTTCGCGTACCGCGGGAACACCTCCTGCGCACCCCAATGCGCAATGGGCACAACCGGCGCGCCGGTCTGCAGGGCCAGCCGCGCTGCTCCGGTCCGGCCCTTCATAGGCCACATGTTCGGGTCACGGGTCAGCGTGCCCTCGGGGTAGATGATGATTCCGCCGCCGCCCTCAATGGCCTCTTTGGCGACATCGAGCGAGTGGTTAGCTCCCGCCGTCGTGCGTTCCACCGGCACCTGCAGTGTGGCGCGCAGCACTGTGCCCATCACGGGGACCTCGAACAGCGAGGCTTTCGCGAGAAAGTGTGGCATCACCTTGTTGTTGTAAAGGAAGTGCGCAATCACTATCGGATCGATCTCGGTGACGTGGTTGGGGCAGACAATGAAGCCGGTGTCGCGCGGAAGGTTCTCGGCTCCGCTCCATTTCTTGGCCATCAGGGCATTCATGAGCGGCCGGATGAAAGCCGCGAGGACCGCGAACGTGGCGCGGGAGGAGACTGGTTCCGTCATGCTGATGCGGCCGCGCTTAGCGGCCGGTTCCCGGCTCTGAGGATTCGGCGATGTCGAAGTCCGCGCCGAGTCCCTCAAGCTTGCCCTGGAACCGCTCGTAGCCGCGGTTGATCAGCTCGATGCCGGTGACACGGGACGTTCCGTTCGCTGCCAGTGCGGCGATGAGGTGGCTGAAGCCACCGCGCAGATCCGGCACGTCGATGTCGGTTCCGTGCAGCTGCACCGGACCGGAGATCACGGCGGAGTGCGAGAAGTTCCGCTGACCGAAACGGCACGGAACACTGCCGAGGCATTCACGGTGCACCTGGATGTTGGCGCCCATGCGGACCAGCGCGTCGGTGAAACCGAACCGGTTTTCATACACGGTCTCGTGCACGATCGATACGCCTTCAGCCTGGGTGAGTGCAACGACCAGCGGCTGCTGCCAGTCGGTCATGAAGCCCGGGTGGACGTCCGTCTCAAGCACCAGCGGCGATAGTTTCCCGCCCGGGTGGTAGAAGCGGATGCCGTCGTCGTTCACATCAAACGCCCCACCGATCTTGCGGTAGGTGTTCAGGAAGGCGGTGAGGTCCAGCTGACGGGCGCCTTCAACGTAGATGTCACCACGGGTGACGAGCGCAGCTGACGCCCACGACGCCGTCTCGTTGCGGTCGGAGATGGCCTTGTGGTTGAAGCCACTGAGCTTGTCCACACCCTCGATGCGGATGGTGCGGTCCGTCTGCACTGTGATGATGGCGCCCATCTTCTGCAGCACGGCAATGAGATCCATGATCTCCGGCTCCACAGCGGCACCGCTCAGTTCGGTGATGCCCTCGGCGCGGGTAGCTGTCAGCAGTACCTGCTCGGTGGCGCCGACGCTCGGGTACGGGAGCTCCAGCTTGGCGCCGTGAAGGCCCTTCGGAGCGGAGATGGAGATACCGCCGGGGCGCTTGTCCACGACGGCGCCGAAGTTCCGCAGCACCTGCAGGTGGTAATCAATGGGACGGTCACCGATCTTGCATCCACCCAGATCAGGGATGAAAGCCTCGCCGATGCTGTGCATGAGAGGGCCGCAGAAAAGAATAGGGATGCGGGAATCACCGGCGTGGGCGTCGATATCCTTGGACGCCGCCATCATGGCGTTGGCGGGATCCATGGTGAGATCGCCCGTCACCGGATCCTTGGCCACCTCGACGCCGTGCAGCTTCAGAAGGCTGGTCACGACGTCAACGTCCTTGATTTCAGGGACGTTCCTCAGCACCGAAGGTGCACTTCCCAACAGCGCCGCAACCATTGCTTTCGGCACCAGGTTCTTGGCGCCGCGGACGGTCACCTTGCCTGCAAGGGGGACACCACCACGGATTGTCAGAACGCTACCCATGAACACCTATTTCCTTCAACGTGTAAGCCCCAACAGCAGATAAGACCCTTGCTAAGCATAGGAGCTACTGTTACCAGACTGAAATACCGACGGCCCCCGAGCGGGATCGTGTTGGATCGTTATGATCCCGACAGGTAGTTCAAACGGCCGGGTTCAGCCCAGAATTCCGGTGTAGCGAGTGATTTTCCTTGCACCGGTGTTGGAGTCTAGGTGCGGACGGGCAGCGTCTTGGGTTTGAAGCTTGGGCGTTCGGCCTCGTAGGCAGTGATGTCCTCCTCGTGTCGGAGGGTCAGCCCGATGTCATCGAGTCCCTCCAGAAGGCGCCAGCGCGTGTAGTCATCGATCTGGAACGTGGCAACGATGGAGCCGCACGTCACCAGGCGGGACTCGAGGTCCACGGTGATCTCTGTGCCCGGGTGGTTCTCGAGCTCTTTCCAGATCAGTTCGATGTCATCCTGGGCCACCTGGGCCGCCACAAGCCCCTGCTTCCCGGAATTGCCGCGGAAGATGTCCGCGAACCGGGACGAGATCACCGCCCTGAACCCGAAGTCCTTCAGCGCCCAGACAGCGTGCTCACGGGAGGAACCTGTGCCGAAATCCGGTCCCGCAACCAGCACGGAGCCGCGGTTGAACGGCTCCCTATTAAGGATGAAGTTTTCATCCTTACGCCACGCTGCGAACAGGGCGTCTTCGAATCCGGTGCGGGTGATCCGCTTCAGGTAGACGGCGGGGATGATCTGGTCGGTATCCACGTTGCTCTGCCGCAGTGGAACACCGATCCCGGTGTGCGTGCTGATCTTTTCCATGGTGTTCTCCTCTTGCCCGAATCAGGCAGCGTGGCTTGTGGAGCCGTTCTCAGCGGGCAGCGCAGCGCCCGGCGGTACGGGATCCAGGTCCGAGGGTGAGCTCAGGGTTCCGCGTACGGCGGTGGCTGCGGCAACGACTGGAGAGACCAGGTGGGTACGCCCTCCTTTGCCCTGCCGGCCTTCGAAGTTGCGGTTCGACGTCGACGCGCACCGCTCCCCCGGCGCCAACTGGTCCGGGTTCATACCCAGACACATCGAGCAGCCGGCGAAGCGCCATTCGGCGCCGAAATCCTTGAAAACCTTGTCCAGGCCCTCTGCTTCGGCTTCCAGACGCACCCGGGCGGAGCCCGGGACCACCATCATGCGGATGTTCGGGTCTTTCTGCCGACCGCGGATGATGTCCGCGGCAAGACGCAGGTCCTCGACCCGGCTGTTGGTGCAGGAGCCCAGGAAGACGGTGTCCACCCGGATGTCCTTCATCTGTGTACCGGCTTCGAGCGCCATGTAGTCAAGCGCGCGCTGGCACGCAGCCTTTTCATTCTCATCGGCGAAATCGTCCGGGGAAGGAATGGCCTGGCTGAGTGACACGCCCTGTCCGGGATTGGTTCCCCAGGTGACGAAGGGCTCCAGCTCATTGGCATCCAGGAAGACTTCGGCGTCGAAGGTCGCGTCGTCGTCGGTACGCAGCGTGCGCCAGTTCTCGACGGCGGCGTCCCAGTCCGCGCCCTCCGGCGCGTGCGGGCGGCCCTTGAGGAATTCAAAGGTGGTCTCATCCGGCGCGACCATGCCGGCACGGGCACCGGCTTCGATCGACATATTGCAGATGGTCATCCGTGCGTCCATGGACAATGCCCGAATGGCGGAGCCGCGGTATTCCAGCACGTAGCCCTGCCCGCCGCCGGTACCGATCTTGGCGATGACGGCCAGGATGATGTCCTTCGAGGTGACGCCCGGCTTGAGAGTGCCCTCGACGTTGATCGCCATGGTCTTGAACGGGGTCAGCGGGAGCGTCTGAGTAGCCATGACGTGCTCCACCTCGGACGTACCGATGCCCATCGCCAGCGCTCCGAAAGCACCGTGTGTGGAGGTGTGCGAGTCTCCACACACCACGGTGAGGCCGGGCTGCGTCAGGCCGAGCTGTGGGCCGATGATGTGCACGATGCCCTGCTGTGCGTCACCCAGTGAGTGCAGCCGCACTCCGAACTCCTTGCAGTTCGCCCGCAGGGTTTCGATCTGCGTCCGGCTGGTGGGGTCGGCTATGGGACGGTCGATATCGATCGTCGGAGTGTTGTGGTCTTCGGTGGCGATCGTGAGATCGGGCCGCCGCAGCTTGCGGCCGGCCAGCCGGAGGCCTTCGAACGCCTGCGGCGACGTGACCTCATGGACGAGGTGCAGGTCAATGTAGAGCACATCGGGCTCGGCCTGGCCGTTGACGACCTCACCCTTGCGCACAATGTGCGATTCCCAGACTTTCTCTGCGAGCGTCTTGCCCATGGCCGGTTCCTCCGCGTGCCTTCGATCAGATCTTTCAATAACTGAAGCAGGAGCGCGGCGATCCGCGCTAGTCCAGATACTTGCGTCTCAGATAATGAGACGGCAATATCAGTCTATGGACAATTCTAGTGGTGTCGGCGTGATTGATAAAGCAGCACTTGTGCTTGACGCATTGGAGGCCGGACCAACCACGCTCGCCCAGCTGGTTACCTCAACCGGGCTCGCCCGCCCAACCGTGCACCGGCTTGCCCAAGCACTCGTCCACCACCGTCTCGTCAGCCGGGATATCCAGGGGCGCTTCGTCCTGGGGAGCCGCCTCGTTGAGCTTGCTTCGGCCGCCGGCGAGGACCGCCTGATTGCGTCCGCCGGTCCGGTCCTGCTCCAGCTACGCGATGCGACCGGAGAAAGTGCCCAGCTCTTCCGGCGTCAGGGCGATGCGCGCGTCTGCGTCGCCTCCGCTGAACGCCCGATCGGTCTCCGCGACACCATTCCGGTCGGCACACAGTTGTCCATGAGGGCAGGATCCGCTGCGCAGTGCCTGCTCGCCTGGGAAGACCATGACCGGCTGCTCAAGGGTCTTCAGAACGCCCGGTTCACCCCCACTGTCCTTGCCGGAGTACGACGGCGCGGCTGGGCACAGAGTCTCGGCGAACGTGAGGCCGGGGTTGCGTCGGTCTCGGCCCCGGTGCGCGGGCCTTCCGGACGCGTGATTGGTGCGGTGTCGATCTCCGGACCGATCGAGCGTCTCACCCGCCAGCCCGGCAGAATCCACGCCGAGGTCGTGGTGAACGCCGCCCTGCAACTGACCAACGCGATCAGCAAGTCAGCCGAATAGCAGGTGTTGGTGGACGTCGCCCAATAGGCTGGCCCCGTGACCAGGTACGCGGTATTTCTTCGGGGCGTCAACGTCGGCGGGATCACCATCAGGTCCGCAGACCTACGGGAGACCTTCGGTGCACTCCCGGTGTCGGACGTGCAGACGTTGCTGGCATCAGGGAATGTGGTCTGTAGCAGTGACCTCACGGCGGCCGATCTGAAATCCCAGAGCGAAGATGCCCTGAGGGAGCGCTTCGGATATGAAGCCTGGGTCGTGGTGCTGGAGGCGGACACCGTACAAACCATTGTGGCCGGTTGCCCTTTTCCCGCGGACGACCCTGCCACCCACACTTACCTCACGCTCTTCTCGGACCCCGCGGTGCTCACTGAAATGGTCGAATTGGCTCGTTCCATCGACGAACCGATCCACAGGCTGGGAACGATCGCCGCGGCCTGGCAATCACCGAAGGGGAGCACGCTTGATAGCCCGCTCAACGCATTCACCAACCGGGCCCGTTTCAAGAGTGCAACAACCACCCGTAACCTTCGGACACTTCAGAAGGTGCTCGTCGCCCTCCGAGCCTGACTACCGGCGGGAACGTGCAGCCTCAACCGCCCGAACGAAGTTGTTATAGCGCTCGATCTCGGCGGCGGCCGGTCCAACCGCCACAGCTTCCGTGGTCTCCGTGATCGAGCCAACCAGGCGCCGTCGTACGCGTTTTCCTCGCCGGCGGGCGCCGAGGCGGGCCAGGCCGGCGCACAGGATGCCGAGCGCTATGCCCGCGGCCACTCCCCCGACCGCGAGGAGCGTGGGGACAGGGATCCCCTCGACCGTCGGTGATTCGGGAACCGGGAACTGCAGGAATCCGAGGCCGGCCAGCAGCGCCAACCACCCGATGCCAACGACCATCGCAGCGAGGAACAGCCACTGGAGCACACCGGCGACCGGCCACCACCAGGCACGGGATCCGGAGGTGAAATCGGTGCGGGCAACGGCCTCATCCAGGCGCTCGAGCAGCTCCGGCTCGGGGCTCCTCGCTGAATCCCGGATGGCCGTCTGCCACGGTTCCACCGCCCCGCTCGAAAGCTCTTCACCGAACGTCCGCAACGCGCGGTCCACGGACGCCCGCTGGGCGGGACCCGGCTCGGGAAGGGAGGTCCGGCCCACGAAGTCCTGCACATCGCTGCGCCTGAGGTTCAGGCGCCGCAGCGGATCGGCACGGAGGTTCCCGAGCCATCGCGTCACGGGCCACCCTGTCACCGCGTGCGCATCACGGCGATAGGAACGCACGACGGCGTCAATCACCGCATCGGCGCCGGTCGCGCCTGCCAACCGGTCCGAGAGCGCACTGCGCGCCGCTTTCGACGGCGGCGGAAGTTCCGGTCCGGTGAATTCCCGCAGGGACTCGACGGCCACATCGACGTCCGCCGACAAGCGTCCGGTTGCAGCTTCCTTCCGGCGCACAATCGCACGAACTTCCTCCGCCAGCCCAGCCAGCCCGGTACCGGTGACAGCGGAGATCGAGTGCACCACCGCAGAACCGTGCCCCTCCGAGGCAAGGATCTGCTTGAGTGACCCGGTTACCTGCGTGAGGTCCTGCGCGGAGAGGCGGTCAGACTGGTTCAGCGCAACGAGGATGACGGCCTCATGCGTTGCCAGCGGCTCCAGGAACTCGCGGTGAAGCGCGGCATCCGCGTACTTTTGGGGGTCTGTGACCCAGAGCAGCACATCCACCTGCCCGGCGAGCCGTTCGACGATCGCACGGTGGCCAAGCGCAGTGGAATCGAAATCAGGAAGGTCGAGCAGGATAAGCCCGCCATCGGCGGAACCGTTCCGATTCGGGCGGTGACCGTTGCTGGACACGGCGAGCAGGGGCGACCCATCCGGCATCACGTGGCGGTTCTGCACCTGCAGCCAGTCGAGCAGGTCTGCGCTGCCGTCCTCGCCCCAGATCACGGCGAGGGGTTCGGCGGTTGTCGGTCGGCGTGCCGCGACATGGGCAAGGTCGGCGCCCGTGAGCGCGTTCAGCAGGGAGGACTTTCCGCTCCCGGTGGGCCCGAAAATGCCGACAACGGTGTGTGCCGACGAGAGCGATCTGCGCGAGCTGGCGCGGTCCAGCACGTCGTAGACCGCCCCGAGCTGATGTTCATCCACCCGCCCCTCAGCGAGTTCGCGAGCGGTGTTCAGCGCCTCCAGCCGGACCTGCAATCGGGAGGATGATGCCTCCCCGCGGTGACGGCTCACTGGCTGCCCTCCGGCGCAGGAGCTTCATTGCGCAAGTCTTCCGCTACCGAGCGCCGTTCCGTAAGGTTGACTGCCAGCGCGCGCAGATCCTGCGACGACGGTTCGTCCGCCAGAACCTGAAGCCTGTCGGTAAAGCTCCCGCGCTCGGCGGCCATGAGTCTTTCGCACCGCTCCTGTAACTGCATGCGGGCGGTCTTGGTAAGCCGACGGACTGCTTCCTCGCCGAAGATCGCCTCAAGGAGTTTCTGGCCGACAACCGCGGACCCGCCGGCGATGAGCACTTCCCCTCCGGTGAGCCCCGCCGTGGAAGCGAACACCACGATCATGAGCGCCACGGCAACACCGTTGACGCCGAAGGAGAGCATCCGGGCTGCGAATCGCTTGTCTTCGCCCTCGGAGCGGACAAGGTCCAGCAGATCCTTCTGCCAGGCACGGATTTCGCGGGCGACCGTATCGGTGAAGTCCGGCGACATGACCGGAGTTCCAGGTTCCAGCAGTGCGCGTCCGGCGGCCTCGGCACGCCATTGCCGTTCCGTCCGGTCCGCAGCTTTCGCCGCTTCCTCCACGATCACGGTTTGAAGCCCGGTCTCGATGGCGTTTTCCACAGTAACTGCGCGCGGCGGTTTCCCGGTGAGGAAGCCGCCGATGCGGTCACGAATGCGTCCAACCGTTGATTCGAGACCCCGCATGAATTCCCCCGTGCCGACGAAGTCCTGCCAGCGGGCCAGCACCTCTCCGCGCAGGAGGGTGCCGTCCTTGGTTGATTCGAGGACGGCATCGAGGGCGGTTTCGTAAGACTCGTGTGCCGCTCCGTCGAGCCGCGCAGCAGTCTCTGCCTGCCGGTCTACTGCATCTGCCACCTTCGCCACCCTGTGCCCCAGTGCGCGCAGTGCGCCCTCGAGGGTACGCCGGGCGATCTCCCGCCGTCCCTCAGCGTCGGCGGCGATGGCACCCAGCCAACGCCGCAGCGGGTCAACGCTCTCGGGCGGCAACATGCCGAGCGGGTCCAACCGTTCCTCAGGGATCACGAAGATGGGCGCGTGTCCAAGCTCCTCGGCGGCGAGCAGCGTATGCAGGTCCGCCCGAATCTCCTCTTCGACGCCGTGTGGAACACGGTCCAGCACGACGGCGAGCAGGATGTCCCGCTGAGCTGCTTCCCTGAGCAGATGCCAGGGAACGGCGTCGGCATAGCGGTTGGCTGTGGTGACGAACAGCCACAGGTCAGCTGCCGCGAGCAGCTGTGAGGCGAGGCGGCGGTTCTCATCAGCAATTGAGTCGATGTCCGGCGCATCCAGCAGTGCCAGCCCAAGGGGAATTGTTGGGTCCGGCTGCAGCAGCAACGCAGCTGCTCCGCCGGCGTCGTTCGAGGAAGAGATCTGCGACGCCGGTACGGTCTGCGCTTCCGCGCTAACGACGACGGCGCGCTGCCGAGCCAGCGACGGCAGCACGCGGTCGCCTGCGAACCAGTGTCCTTCAGCAGGGTGGTGCAGCAGGATCGGTTGCCGGGTGGTGGGTCTGATCGCTCCGGACCGCGTAACCGGGTGTCCTACAAGGGCGTTGACGAGCGTGGACTTGCCGGCTCCGGTGGACCCGCCCACTACGGCCAGCAGCGGCGCGTCCAGGCTCTTGATGCGGGGCAGGATGTAGTCATCGAGTTGCGCTGCGGCGGCGTGCGTTTCACGCCGGGCTTCAGTAGCACCCGGAGACTCCAGGGGGAACGTGAGGCTGGTGAGCGTTTTGCGTACGCTGCCCAGCAGCTCGGCAAGCCCCGCAGCATCGGCGTCGGGCAGCGAGGCATCCATGGTCCCATCATGCCAGTTCCCGAGGATTCGGCGGGGATTGACCGATTAAACGAAAATTCCGCCCCAACCGTGACCGATTGAGGCGGAATCTTTGTGACCCCAGCGGGATTCGAACCCGCGTTACCGCCGTGAGAGGGCAGCGTACTAGGCCGCTATACGATGGGGCCAGTACTATGTTGTTTGCCGGTTTCCCGTCAAACAAGCTAGATGATTCTTTCACATCCGATGCTGTGAGCCAAATTGATTCGAACCATGATGCCGACGTGGCGATCCGCTCAATTTTTGCTGTTTCTACAGCGCTGGGGTACCAGGACTCGAACCTAGAATGTTGGTACCAGAAACCAATGTGTTGCCAATTACACCATACCCCAATGGCACTTTTCGGCGGTTTTCCTTGCTTCGCAGCAGGTCAACCCCGTCCGCGCCGAGATACGACTTTACCGGATTCCCTGCACGATTCGCAAAACGTCGTCCAGAGCAGTAATCCGGCGGACTGAGAAACCGTCATCCTGACCGCCGCGACGGTCCAACCAGACGCCGATCAGACCGGCTGCGTCCGCTCCCTCAGCGTCCAACACGAGGTTATCGCCCACATAGAGGGTGCACGCGGGGTCGGTGCCAAGCCGCCGGGCGCCTTCCAGGTAAATCGCCGGGTCGGGTTTGGCCACCCCGACCGCATCTATTCCAACGAGCGCTGCAACCCGCTGCAGTCCGGCCTTGTCCAGCTTGGCCCGCTGATAGTCGTGCACATTGTTGCTGACGGCACCGTACGGAATTCCCTGCAGGTCCAGCTCGTCAAGGACAGGAACGACGTCGTCGTAGGGTTCAAAGTGCAGCGGCAGTATGGCCTCGTACGCGTTGTTCCACCGCACTGCAGCTTCACCCTCAAGGGGGTCGGCGATGAACGATGCCTGGGCATGCCGCGCACGGTGGATGCGCTGTTCCGTGAAGGTCAGCTTCCCGGCGAGAAACTGTTCGTAGTAGCCGAGCGGGTCCCGCGTATACAGATCCTTGTATTCGATCCACTCCGCCTCGCTGAGGTGCGCAAGCGTCTCAGCGCCGATGTGATGGAGCGTGCGCCCCATCGCTGTGGCGAGGTCCACCAGCGTGTCGTCAATATCGAACAGCACGCCTTGGATAGCCGGCAGAGCGGACTCACTGTTCACGCAGCGACCTCACCCGAGCCAGCGATGATTCCTTGCCGAGAATGACCATGGACTCGAACAGGGGCGGTGAGATCTTGCGTCCGGAAACCGCTGTGCGCACGGGCCCGAAAGCGACGCGCGGCTTCAGTCCCAGTTCATCGACGAGGGCTGCACGCAGTGCCGCCTGGATGGACTCAGCGTTCCAGTCCTGAACCGGCTCAAGAGCGCGCAGGGCAGCATCAAGGACCTCCTGGTAGTTCGCAGGCAGGCCCTTGCGGGCGTCTTCAGCGACCTCGATCTCGTTGTCCGCCCTGAACAGGAAACCGAGCATCTCGGGAGCCTCCCCGAGCAGGGTGATTCGTTCTTGGATGAGCGGCGCAGCCTCCGTAAGGATCGCCAGTTCGCGAGGGCTGGTCGTCTGGCCCAGCAAACCTGCGGAGTGCAGATACGGAACGAGTCGCATCCGGAAGTCCTCCGGGTCCAGCAGACGCACGTGGGAACCATTGATCGCTTCGGCCTTCTTGACATCGAAGCGTGCCGGGTTGGCGAGAACGTCATGGACGTCGAACTTCTCAACAAGCTGCTCGACGGTGAAGATGTCCTCGTCAGCACTCAGTGACCAGCCCAGCAGCGAGAGGTAGTTGAGCAGACCCTCACGGATGAAGCCGCGCTCGCGGTGCAGGAAGAGATTTGATTCCGGGTCCCGTTTGGACAGCTTCTTGTTGCCCTGGCCCATCACGTACGGGAGGTGGCCGAATAGCGGCATGTAACGGGCGACGCCAATATCGATGAGCGCGCGGTACAGCGCTATCTGGCGCGGCGTCGAGGAGAGGAGGTCCTCACCACGCAACACATGTGTGATGCCCATCAGCGCGTCATCAACGGGGTTCACGAGCGTGTAGAGCGGAGCACCGTTCGCCCGTACTACTGCGAAGTCCGGAACGCTCCCGGCAGCAAAAGTGATATCCCCGCGCACAAGGTCCGTGAAGGTAATGTCCTCTTCCGGCATGCGCAGACGCAGGACCGCCTGCCTGCCGTCCGCTTCATAGGCAGCTTTCTGCTCCTCAGTGAGATCGCGGTCGAAATTGTCGTATCCGAGCTTCACATCCCGTCCCGCTGCCTTGTGCCGCTCCTCAACCTCGTCCGGTGTGGAGTAGGACTTGTAGAGGTGGCCGGCGGAGACCAACCTTGAGATGACGTCCTGGTAGATCCCACTCCGCTGGGACTGACGGTAGGGCTGGTGCGGCCCGCCAACTTCGACGCCCTCGTCCCAGTCGATACCGAGCCATTTCAGCGCGTCGAGAAGTTGCCCGTAGCTTTCCTCACTATCGCGGGCGGCATCCGTGTCCTCGATCCGGAAGATCATTTTTCCGTCAGTGTGCCGTGCGTACGCCCAGTTGAACAGGGCGGTACGGATCAATCCGACGTGCGGCACACCGGTTGGAGAGGGACAGAAGCGGACGCGAACGGGAGTTTCGGGCGTGACGGTGGGGAGATCAGCAGTAGTCATGATGGACCCCAGTCTACTGTCCGGCTGTCAGCGCTCCGGCAGGGAAGCTAGCGGCGGACGGGGTTGGAAAGCCGTCCGATTCCTTCGATTTCCACTTCGTACCGCTGGCCCTCCGTGATAAGGCCGACCCCGGCTGGGGTGCCCGTGAGGATGATGTCGCCAGGCAGAAGCGTGAAGGCCTGGGAGACGTAGGAAACGAGCTCTTTCACGCCCCAGATCATCTGGCTGGTGGAGCCGTCCTGCTTGAGTTCGCCGTCCAGCCAGCCGCGTACGGCAAGGTTCTCAGTGTCGAGTTCCGTTTCGATCCACGGCCCGATCGGGCAGGAGGTGTCGAACCCTTTTGCCCGGGCCCATTGGTTGTCCGTTCGCTGGATGTCACGGGCTGTGAGGTCATTGGCGCAGGTGTAACCGAACACGACGTCATCGACGCGATCAACAGGCACGTCCTTGCAGATTCGGCCAATGATGACTGCGAGCTCTGACTCGTAGGAGATTTCCTCGGAGAAGGAAGGAAGGACAACCGGGTCCCCGGGACCGACAACCGAAGTGTTGGGCTTCAGGAACATCAGCGGAGCGGGCGGCACCTCGTTGCCCAGTTCGGCGGCATGATCGGCGTAGTTCCGGCCAATGCCGACAACTTTGCTGCGGGGAATCACGGGAGCCAGCAGCCGAACGTCCTCAAGCTTGTGGCGCGCCCCGGTGGGCTGGACACCCCCGTAGAACGGGTCGCCGCTGATGACGGCTACCTCTTCCTCCCCCTCACGTCCTTCAACAAGGCCAAACGCTGGATCATCATTGAGCACAAAACGGGCGATACGCATGGACCTAGGCTAGTACAGACCCAACCCGAAAACGCGAGAGACCGTTCGAAGGACCGGAGTCCTCCGAGCGGTCTCTAAACCGTGCTTCATTAGTAACTGTCAGTGAGGCCAATCGTCGATCAGGATGCCATAGGTGACAACGCCCGTTTTCGGTGCGCTCGCTTTGTCCTTGGCTACAGCCGCAGAGCCGCCTCCCAGTGCCAGGGCCGCCGTAAGCAACAGAACTGCGGAGAGTCTTTTCATAACGGGTTCCTTTGAGTTAGGAGTGCCGAGGCTCTGACACCAGATTGATTCAGTATACGAAGCGGTTGTGATATGCAACACCCTCAGGCCCCCGGATCAGTTTCCGTTCTTTGCTTCCTGTTCTTCCACGGCCCCTGTTTCAACCGCGCCTTTACGCATAAACTCAGGGACAGTCACGTCGGATCCGCCGGGAATCCCCCGCCCGTCCGGCACAACCTCAAGAAAAAGGGGGAAACGTGGCAGCCCAGCAGTCGGGTGAATTGGTGATGCGTGAGCTGCGGGCGCGTGAAGCGTGGAGTCAGCGCGACTACCCTGCTGCGAGACAACTCGCGGCAGCCGCCGTGGTACTCGCGGCGCAGACCGAAGATCACCATGCCTGGTGGAATATGACGTTTCTTCAGGCCGAGTGCCTACGCGAGGAAGGGTCCCTCGATGACTCCCTCCAATACGCTGAGGCGCTCAGCATCAACAGCCTCACGCTGGAATCCGCAGCACTCAAGGCACGCGTCCACACCCTTGCCGCGGTATGCCAGCAGGGCCTAGGACATCTGGACCAGGCAGTGGAAAGCGCCACGATCGCCTTGAAAAGCGCGGCCACCGTCCCCGATGCTCCCGAACTCCAGATAGAGGCGCACCACGCGCTCATTGCCGCTCTGGCCGAGAGCGATCGGCTGGACGAAGCCTGGAGCACCTGCCTTGACCTTTCCACCCACATCACGCCGGGTATCCACAGGCAGACGGCGGGTAAGGCATTCTGGGTGATCGGGAATGTAGCGTTCATGCGACACCAGGTCAACGACGGCACCCGCTTCCACCGGCTTGCAGCGGACCATCTCGCTCCCAACAACGACCTGGATCTGTGGGCGCGGTTCAACCGCGCATCCGCTTCACGGCGTCTGGCCGCTGGTGTTGTGGATGCGCAGACCCTTGAGTGCATCGAACGGGCCGAGGTAGCCAGTTCCATAGTGGGTGGCACCGAACGGGATCAACTGCAGCTTTCACTGACCCGCGCGCACTGGCTTTTCCTGACAGGCCAAATCAATGCCGCAGTGGAACGCTTGCGGCCTATTTGCGCGGAGGGCTCGGCTCTTTCCCGGCAAACCGAGGGAGAAGCAAACCTGCTCCTCGGTCAGGCACTATCAGCACGGGGCGAATGGGTTGAGGCACTGGCCCACTTCGAGACGAGTGAACAGTGCTTCAACGAGGCCGGCGCGCCGGACCGGGCAGCGCATGTCCGGGACATTGAGGCCAAACTGAGAGCCTGAGTGAAAGCGCTACGGGCATGCAAAAGGCCGTGGAATTGGATCAGACTTCCAATCTTCCACGGCCTCTTTGCAGTCCGGAGTGAAGCGGACCATTGCGGGCAATTACTAAACAGACCGGTACGTGCTGTCCGGCCAGTTGCCGCTCTTCGTTGTCGTTGTAGTGTCCGGCCAGTTACCGCTCTTGGCAGCCTGAGCAGCCGTGCCGCCCCCAACCAGAAGCAACGCAGTCAGCAACAGAGTTGCGGAGACCTTCTTCATACTTATTCCTTGTCACTTGATGGACGCAGAAGAACGAATTGCCTTCTGCGGTGCACAGCACCCCCAGTATATGGATCTGGCTCAAGCAAATCAGTCACTTTTGTCTCATCTTTTCCGCAGTTTTCTCGCGCTTTTAGAGAAATAAAGAACTCCTGCCACACCACTGACAATATTGGCGGATCATTCTGAGAGAATTATCCGCGGGGACCCATCCGAGCACAGCGTTGGAACGAGGCCATGAACAATACAGCGGAACCCGGACATCATGTTTTCCTGGAATTGCGCGCCCGCGACGCCTGGGCTCAGCGGGATTACGGTGCCGCCCGAGAAATCGCTGCTGAGGCACAGCGTGCTGCAGACGCCAACGGGGACGAGAACGCTTCCTGGAATATGGCGTTCCTACAAGCGGAGTGCTTGAAGAAAGAAGGCCTGTTCGAGGAGGCCGCTTTGAGCGCGGAGACGCTTCGTGGGCACCACCTGACACATCGATACTCTGACCTGGCGGCCAGAGTTTCCACTTTCCTCGCCGACACCCTCATTGGACGTGGCAATCTTGAGGCGGCTGTAGTTGAGGCGCGCCGAGCAGTTGATGCTTCTGAACAGGCTTCCGGGTCGCCTGATCTCCGGATTCGTGCCGAACACGCCCTCATCGCCGCGCTCGCAGAGAGCGACCAGATCGATGATGCCTGGAACGAGTGCCTTCGGCTGGCAGAGCTCATCACCCCCGAAGTGAACTCACAGACTGCCGGTAAGGCGTACTGGGTCATAGGAAACGTGGCGTACCTCCGCCGGGATGCGGCTGTCGGAACCGACTACCATCGGCGGGCGGCCAGCCATCTCTCACCCTCGAACGACCTCGACCTGTGGGCGCGGTTCAATCGCGCGTCCGCTGCGCTTCGCCTGGCCGGCGGCGTCGTGGAACCGGAGACGCTGGAATGCATCGAGCGGGCCGAGCTCGCGGCGTCGATCGTCGGAGGAAGTGAACGCGACAAGATTGAGCTGTCCCTGACCCGCGCGCACTGGCTGTTTCTTACCAAGCAGTTCGACGCCGCCGCCGAGCGGCTCAGGCCGATCTGCGAGGCGTCCTCCCTCATTGCAAGCCAGACCGCGGCGGAAGCCTACATGCTCCTGGGTCAGACACTGGCTCGGTCCGGGGACCCGCTTGAGGGCCTGTTCCAGCTTGAGAAAAGTCAGGAACTGTTCAGGCAATCAGGAGCCCCCGACCGGGAGGCTCACGTGGGCGCACTGATCGACGAGGTCGTTCGAAAGGCAGAGGCCTAGACATCCGGTCTAGGTTTCCCATGAACGCACCCTCGCTGATACCCACCGATGCACCGATGCCTGCCTCCTTCATCCGGCTGGTGCTGCCGCAGGGCGAACACATCACCGCAGAAGTGGCGGGTGCGTTCGCGGAGCAAGCCCATACGGAAGCGGCCGGCGTCCCCCGTCCTGTTTTGCTGGTGATCACCGGGGTGGCATCGCTCAGCCGCGAGGCACGCGGCGTTCTGAGCCGCTCGCGGTCAGCATCGGCGCTTGCGGTGGTTGGAGCGAGCGCTGTGGACAGGGTGCTCGCTAACTTCCTCCTCGGCGGGGAACCGCCGCCGTGCCCAACGCGCTACTTCGGGGACGAAGAGTCCGCCGCTGACTGGTTGACGGGGCGCACGTATGACAGCTGACGACGGCGACCCCCGCCTGGCCATGCTGGTCAACGGCATCGTGCGGCTGTCCCGGGGAGACCTCAGCAGCCGGATGACCCCCTCCCCCGCGCGGGATGACGTTGACGCTGTCATCACCGGGGTGAACCTCCTCGCCGAAGAACTTGAACTGGTCTACCGGCAGTTCGAGAAACGCGTGGAGAACCGCACGGCCATGCTTCACCAGGCACATCTGGATATGAAGCGCATGGCAATGACCGACGCACTCACCGGATTGTCCAACCGCGTGGAGCTCGTCGAGAAAATCGAGGAGTCGCTCACTGCCCAACACGACGGCGCCCCTCCCCCTGCGCTGCTGTTGCTCGACCTCGATTCCTTCAAGAACGTCAACGACCGCTTCGGGCACGACGCCGGCGACGATGTCCTGCGCGAAGTCGCGGAGCGTTTGCGCAGCGTAGTCCGGGCTACAGACACCGTTGCCCGGCTGGGCGGCGACGAGTTCGCCATCCTGGTGACCGAAGCCACCATGGAAATTGCTCTCAGCGTGGCACACCGTGCACTGGAAGTGCTTGAGAAGAGCATTGACGTGGATGAGTTCAGCGTGCACCCCCGCGCGAGCATAGGCCTTCGGCTCGCCACCGGCGAACACACGGCGGCATCGCTACTGCACGAGGCCGACACAGCCATGTATGCGGCGAAGAACGAGGGCCGCAGCATCATCAAGACGTTCGAGCCCGTGATGCTCTTTAACCGGCAGCTTCGCACGCTCATGGCCTCCGAACTGCGGGACGCCATCGGGACGGACCAACTGTGCGTGCACTACCAGCCGGTGGTCAACCTGGACGACGGATCAGTCAATGGCGTGGAAGTCCTGGTGCGCTGGGACCATCCAACCCGGGGCGTGATCTCGCCGGAATCCTTCATCCCGCTCGCAGAAGAGATAGGCGCCATCTCAGAGCTCGACCGGTGGGTTATGGCCACCGCGCTGCAGCAATACGCGATCTGGCGTGCGGCGCTCCTGATCCCGGAGGATTTCCAGGTACGGGTCAATATCTCGGCCATCGAGCTGCGCCAGATCGACATGGTGGACTTTGTCCGCGGACTCCTCAAACGCATGTCCGTGCCACCGCCCTCACTGGTCATCGAAATCACTGAGTCGGCGCTGATCAGCGGCGGTGAGGTGGAAACCTACTCGTTGCTCAGCTTCAGGCAGTTGGGTGTGTGCATTGAGATTGACGATTTCGGAACGGGTTATTCGTCCATCAGCTACCTTCGCAAGCTGCCGGTCGACATGGTGAAGGTGGACCGCTCCATCCTGCAGGAGCCCGCAACCGGATCCTGGCAGCCCGAGTTTGTGGCCGCCGTCTTCCAGCTCATACGGGCAGCGGGCCTTGGGGCTGTCTTCGAGGGCATAGAAACCGAGGAACAGGCCGAGTTCCTTCGCTCCCTCGGTGAGCTCAGCGGTCAGGGCTACTACTTCAGCAGACCCTTACCCGAACCGGATGTCACCGCGCTGCTGCGCTCGGGCAGTGTCCTTCCGCTGAAGTCCTCCCACTGACGCCCCGCGGGAGCTGACGAAACCGAAGCCCGGCCCCCGTCGGGGAACCGGGCTCCAACCTGTGCAGTTTCGGAATCTGCTAGACGAGGCGGGTCATCCAGCCATGGGGATCCTCGACCTTGCCGGTCTGGATTCCGAGCAGCTGCTCACGCAGGGACATGGTGACCTCCCCGGCCGACGGATCCGGTGCGCTGATGACATCGTCGCCGTCCTTGAGCTGACCGATCGGGGTGATCACTGCGGCAGTGCCGCAGGCGAAAACCTCCGCGATGTCGCCGCTGCTGACGCCGTCGCGCCATTCATCGAGCGTGATGACGCGCTCCTGGACGTTCAGTCCGCGGTCCTTGGCCAGCTGAATGATCGAGGAACGGGTTACCCCTTCAAGGATGGTCCCGCTCAGCGCGGGGGTGACGAGCGTGCCGTCCTTGAAGACGAAGAACACATTCATGCCGCCCAGTTCCTCGACGGCGTTGTTGTTCAGCTGGTCGAGGAAGAGCACCTGCTTGCAGCCGTGTGCCTCTGCCTCCAACTGTGCCGCAAGCGAGGCCGCGTAGTTGCCGCCGCATTTCGCGGCGCCCGTACCGCCCCGACCGGCGCGCGCATAATTCCGGGACACCCAGATGGAAACAGGAGCCAGTTCGCCGCCGAAATAGTTTGCTGCGGGTGAGGCGATGACCCGGTACGACACCTCGCGGGCCGGACGGACGCCGAGGAACGCTTCGGTGGCGATCATGAACGGACGCAGGTAGAGGCTCTCGCCATCACGCGTGGGCACCCACTCCTTGTCAGCTGCGACGAGCTGGCGAAGAGATTCCAGGAATATCTCCTCGGGCAGTTGGGGAAGTGCAAGCCTTGCTGCTGACCGGTTGAGCCGCGCCGCGTTCGCCTCCGGCCGGAAGGTCCAGATGGATCCGTCCGCATGGCGGTACGCCTTCATACCCTCGAAGATTTCCTGACCGTAGTGCAGCACTGCAGCGGCCGGGTCCATTGCAATGGGCCCGTAGGCTTCAAGGCGTGCGTTTCCCCAACCTCCCTCACCGGCGGCGTCGACCGTGTAGTCGACCACGACGGTGTGGTCGGTGAAGTGGTTGCCGAAGCCGGGGTTGGCGAGAATTGCCTCCCGGTCCGCCTCCGGCTTGGGGCTCGCGGATGGGTACTGGGCGAATTCCAGCTGCGTAGCTGTCATGGTTCCTCCACGGTTACCTGGCCGCCGCGTGCACTGCGGACGGACCCTGTCATGCCTCGCGGTGATCCCGAACGGGATGCACTCGGACGGCTAGTTGAGTTAACGCTTCCTAACCAGCTTAGGACACCGCGGCGGCAATCGCATCGCCGACCTGCGCGGTGGCGCGCGACGCGCCGGACCGGGTGGCGACGTCGTTCTCCACCGCCTGCTCAATCCGTGCCGCCTGCTCTCCGAAGCCAAGGTGCTGCAGTAGCAGCGCCGCGGAGAGAATCGCCGCAGTAGGATCTGCCTTCTGCTGTCCCGCGATGTCGGGGGCGGAGCCGTGTACCGGTTCGAACATCGAGGGGGCAGTGTGGTCCATGTTGATGTTTCCGGACGCTGCCAGGCCGATTCCGCCGGTAACGGCTGCGGCGAGATCGGTGATGATGTCACCGAACAGGTTGTCGGTCACGATCACATCGAATCGTGACGGGTCGGTGACCAGGAAGATCATCGCCGCATCTACGTGGAGGTAGTCATGAGTGACCTGCGGGTACTCTGTGGCGACAGCTTCGACGGTGCGCTTCCACAGGTGACCGGCATGCACCAGGACGTTGTGCTTGTGCACCAGAGTGAGGTGTTTCCGGGGGCGTTCGCTGGCCCTACGGAATGCGTCACGGACCAGCCGCTCAACACCATGTGCCGTATTCACCGAGACCTCGGTCGCGATCTCGTGTGGCGTGCCCGTGCGCAGTGCGCCGCCGTTGCCCACGTACGGCCCTTCGGTGCCCTCGCGGACCACCACGAAGTCGATCTCGCCGGGATTGGCGAGGGGACTCGTCACACCCCGGTAGAGCCTCGACGGACGCAGATTGACGTAATGGTCGAGGCTGAAACGAAGCTTGAGCAGCATCTCCCGCTCAATCAGGCCGGAGGGAATGCGGGTGTCTCCCGGGGCAGCGCCAACGGCACCGAACAGGATGGCGTCGTGTCCGCGCAACCGGTCCAGGGTCTCCTCCGGGAGCGTCTCCCCTGTGGCCAACCAGTGCTCGGCGCCGAGCTTGTACTCGGTGAGGCTCAATTCCGTGTCTGCGGCGGACGTTGCCGCACGGAGCACCTTGACCGCCTCGGTGATGACCTCCGGTCCGATTCCGTCCCCGGGGATTACTGCCACATTGATGCTGGATGAAGTCATGGGATTAGCGTAGGCAACTATCCCGCATCACGGACAATTCCGGTTCGTATATTGAGACGGGTACGCACGGCCGCCTTGCCCGCCACCTCCCCTATTCCGGAGGTGGCCCGCGGCGGTTCGCGTACGGAAAGAACTCCACCCGTGGGGCGATGCCCGTTGCTCTCAGCCCGCCCTAGAGTTGGTAGCTATGGATGCGCACCACCGGTTGGCCACCTGGCTGCGGGAGAACCACGGAACGGTCGACCTTGTAGTGGCGGGAGCAGCGTTCGTCCTCCTGGCTCTGCCGTTTGTGCTCACTGGATCGCCGGCGGAGTTTGTGGTGTCGACGGCGCTGGTGATTCCTTTGGCATGGCGACGCCGGCGGACCGTCGCTGCTGCCTCCACGGTCGCCGCCGTATCCGTCAGCCAGCTTCTGATCAATCAGCCACCGGTTCCTGCGCAGTTGAGCGTCCTCGTGATGGTGTATACCCTCGCGGCATATGCCCCGCGTTGGGCAAGCCTCGGCGGTCTGGGCATTGCGTGTTTCGGCATGGTAGCCGGCGTGGCGCAGTTCGGGCTGAACCAGTACGAGACCGGCGTTGCTGAGCTCCCGCTGTATGCGCTGTACATCTTCTTCGCCGTGGCTGTGGTGCTGCTCTGCTGGGCCTTCGGCGATCTAGCCCGCAACCGCAGACTCACACTGCAGGCGCTGGAGGACCGAACCCGCAGGCTGGAGATCGAACGCCAGCAGGAACGCGACCTCGCCGCCGCCGATGAGCGCAGCCACATAGCCCGCGAGATGCATGACATCGTTGCCCATTCCCTGTCGGTGATGATTGCCCAGGCCGACGGCGCCCGTTACGCCGCCGCTGCGGATCCCGCCGTCGCAACATCCACGCTGGGAACCATTGCGGCAACCGGGAGGGGATCGCTACGCGAGATGCGCCGGCTGCTGGGCGTGCTGAGGAACGATAACGACACACCCACCCGCCCGCTGCCGACTCTGGCGGAGGTACCTGCCCTGATCGAGACGGTGAGACGGGCGGGGCTCGATGTGGCGCTGACCTACCTCGGCACGCCGCGGCGACAGCTCCCCGCCGGCGCGGAACTCACCGTTTACCGGGTGGTTCAGGAGGCCCTGACGAACGTTCTGAAGCATGCCGGACCCCGGGCGTCGGCATACGTTTCCCTGTCCTGGACGGGGAAAGGCCTCGAAGTGACAATCGACGACGACGGACGCGGCGCCGCGTCCGACGGCATGGGGAATGACACGGGAAGCGACAATTGCGGTCAGGGCATCAGGGGAATGGCGGAACGGTTGAAACTTTACGATGGGACTGTGGAAACCGGTCCGCTCACCGGCGGCGGCTTCCGCGTCCGCGCACAGATCCCCTACACAGAGGCCTGAATGAGCACCCCTCTAACCACCGCAACCATCCGTGTGGCCCTGGTCGATGACCAGCATCTCGTCCGCAGCGGTTTCTCTATGCTGATCAACTCCCAGCCGGACCTGGACGTCGTTTGCCAGGCCGGCACCGGCACGGAGGCGGTGTACCTGCTGGCGTCCACGGCAGCCGACGTCGTACTCATGGACGTGCGGATGCCCGGCATGGACGGGATCGAAGCGACCCGGCGCATCCTGGCGCAAGCACAGGAGCCTGGGCCGCGCATCATCGTCCTGACTACTTTTGATCTCGACGAGTACGCGCTTGCCGCGATCCACGCCGGAGCCAGCGGCTTCCTGCTGAAGGACGCACCTCCCGAGGAACTTCTGGAGGCGGTACGGACGGTTCATCGCGGCGATGCTGTCATTGCCCCGTCCACCACACGCCGATTGCTTGAACACGTGGCGCCGCTGCTGCGGGCACCGTCTGCGGCGAACGAACGGGCGAAAACCGCGGTGGAATCCCTCACTGCCCGCGAGCGCGAGGTGTTCACCCTGATTGCCCAGGGAAGGTCCAATACGGAGATCGCCTCGGACCTGTTCCTGTCGGAGGCGACCGTGAAGACGCACGTCGGGCACATCCTCGCCAAGCTCGGCGCCAGGGACCGGGTGCAGGCCGTAGTGCTGGCCTACGAGGCCGGCGTCGTTCAGCCCTGATCCCCTCATCCCGTTCTCCCGTCCACCTCATCCCGGGGTAGGAGGCTGGAGCCTGCAGAAACCTCCCCCCGTCCGATCCGCGGGCACCCACGCGTTTCCTAGCGTGGAACCATGACACCGAATCCTTCAACGGCCACCGCGCCGTCGTCCGTCTCCGCCGCAGCGGTTGCTGCTGAAACCCTGAACAAGTCCTATGGCAGGGACAACACCATCGTGCACGCGCTGCGCGATGTAACGGTTGCTTTTCCGAGCGGTCGCTTCACCGCAATCATGGGCCCGTCCGGGTCCGGGAAGTCCACCCTGATGCATTGCCTTGCGGGACTGGACACAGCGGATTCAGGACGTATTTATCTGGGCGGAGCGGACATCACCGGACTGAACGACGCCGAGCTGACGCGGTTGCGCCGCGACCGCGTGGGCTTCGTGTTCCAGTCCTTCAACCTCATCCCAACCCTCACTGCGGAACAGAACATCACCCTCCCGGTAGCCCTCGCGGGAGGGAAGGTGGACCGCGAATGGCTGGAACAGATCTGCACCATCCTCGGCCTGACTGACCGGCTCAACCACCGCCCGCATGAGCTCTCCGGAGGACAGCAACAGCGTGTAGCGGTGGCCAGGGCCCTGCTGACCAAGCCGGACGTCATCTTCGGCGATGAACCGACCGGAAACCTGGACTCGCGTTCGGGAGCCGAAGTGCTGGCACTGCTGAGGCGCAGCAGCCTGGAGATGGGTCAAACCATCATCATGGTCACGCACGACCCGGTGGCCGCGTCCTATGCCGACCGGGTGATCCTGATGCAGGACGGCGCCCTGGTCGGGGAGCTGGACCGGAGCACGCCCGATGCGATCCTCGCGGCGCTCTCGCAGCTGGGAGCGTAACCGTGCTCACAGTTGCCCTTTCCCAGGTTGCGAGGCACTCCCGCCGCTACATCGCCGTCGGTCTTGCCGTCATGCTCGGCGTAGGATTCCTCGCAGCGACCCTGATGGTAGGTGGAACCACTACCGCCACCCTGCAGAACAGCATCGGCACCGAGTACGCCAAGGCTGATCTGGTGGTCTCCGACGCAAACGGCAATACGCTTCCTGCCGACGTGGCTGAACGGGTGGAAGCCGTCCCCGGCGTCCAGGATGTCCACGCAGATACGCAGGGGGTCTTTGCCCTCGCCGCCTCGTCAAGGACAAACGTCGCCTCCATCGCCACGCTCGCATCGCCTGCGTTGGAATCTCTGAAAATCGAAGAAGGTCGACTTCCAACATCCGCCGGTGAGATAATCATCGACTCGGAATCAGCTGCGCAGCTGGACCTGGCGGTCGGTGACCTCGTCGAGGGCGCCCCGCTGAGCGAGGGAACGCCCGCAGAGAACGTCGCCTCTGCCGGTGTGGAACTGGCCGTGGTCGGGTTGAGCGAGCCGTCCACACACCCCTTCGCCTCCGGAATGATCCAGGTGCACGCGGTCGGTTCCCAAGTTGCGGTGCTCGCGGTCGACGCTGCTCCTGCCCGGCTCCAGCTGGCCCTGAGCGATAGCGCTGATCAGACTCAGGTCCGCGAAGCCCTGCACCCGACCCTGAACGACGCCGGCGTCGATGCTTTGGTACTCTCCGGTTCAGAGCAGACCGCCGAGGATGTCGCCGCCCTGTCCGGCGGGCAGGACCAGCTGACCATTATTCTCCTGGCGTTTGCGGTCGTCGCCGTCATTGTCACCGCGTTGGTGATCTCGAACACCTTCGCCGTGCTAGTCGCCCAGCGAACCCGCGAACTGGCGCTGTTGCGCTGCATCGGGGCAGGCCGCGGCCAGATCCGGCGCTCCGTACTCATCGAGGCGGCTGTGGTGGGAAGTGTCGCCTCGGCGCTCGGGGTGCTGCTGGCTGCGGGCGTTATGTGGACCCTGGTGTCGATTGCACGTACTGTTCCGGGCAGCGAGTTCGCAACCCTCGCCGTGCCGATGTCCGCCGTAGTCATCGGCATGGTGGTGGGCATTACGATGACTCTTGCTGCTGCACTGGTACCCGCACGGACGGCGACCGCGGTCGCACCCCTGGCGGCCCTTCGTCCGGCGGATTATGCAGGGATCGGTACCCGTCGCGGACGTCTTCGACTACTGTTCGGCGTGACGCTCCTCGTCGGTGGAAGCCTGCTCCTCGCCGTGGGCGCGATCACCGCCAACCTGCTCGTTGCCCTGCCCGGCGGCGCCTTGTCGTTCCTCGGGCTGCTGCTCTGCGCCGGTCTCTTCGTCCCGGCACTCGTCACGAAGGTGGGTGGGCTGGCGAAGCCGCTCGGCGTGCCTGGAACGCTGGCGGCGGTCAACGCGGTACGCAATCCTGCCCGGACCACAGCCACGGCGACCGCCCTCATCGTCGGTGTCACTCTGGTCAGCATGATGATGACCGGAGCGCAGACCTCACGTACCGCCTTCGATGATGCCCTGGCTCAGAACTATCCCGTGGACCTGGCCGTCGTGCTCGAGGGTAGCCAACCGGCGGAGCCCGCGAACCTGCTGCTGGCAATGGAAGGTGTCGAAGCCGTGGTCCAGCCCACCCCCGTCGCGCAGACCGGCGAGGACAGCGGCGCTCAGGTCGTGTACACGCTCTCGCCAGCTGAGGCGGAAGCAGTCCTGCGTTCCGAGACCGCATACCCACAGGAGGGTGCCGTCATTATGCCCGAGGGCACAGAATCGGTTGCACTCACGGTCGAGGGTTCGTTCTCGGAACAGACGCTTCCAGTGGTGGAGGCTGAGAGCAGTACTCTCGTGCCGCTCATTGCAGAGTCGACGGCGGCGGACCTCGGTGTTGCGCAGGATTCCGGCGGCGCGGCGGACCTTATTTGGCTGAAGCTGGATGATTCCATGAGCTCCGGCGACATCACTCAACTGCGTACGGAGATCGTCAACTCCCTCGGCCTGGCCGAGTATCTCGTTTCAGGAGCGGCACTCGAGCGTGCGACATTCAATCAGATCATCGATGTGCTCCTCCTCGTGGTCACCGCTCTCCTCGCCGTCGCCGTCCTGATTGCATTGATCGGGGTAGCCAATACGCTGTCCCTTTCGGTACTAGAACGCACCCGCGAGTCGGCGCTGCTGCGCGCTCTGGGGCTGACCAAAGGCCAGTTGCGCGGAATGCTGGCCGTTGAAGCCGTGCTGATCGCCGGCGTCGCGACCCTGATCGGAATCGGGCTCGGGATGCTCTACGGCTGGTTGGGTGCCCAAGCCGCACTGGGCTCAGTGGCCGTGGTGACGCCGTCATTCCCATGGCTGCAACTGCTGGGTGTACTCATCGTCGCCACGGTCGCGGGCCTCGCGGCATCGGTGATGCCGGCACGCCGCGCTGCCCGGCTCTCCCCCGTCCAGGGATTGGCCGTAGAGGGCTGACCTGAAAGGATTGCTTCACGGTCCGCGAGTGCGGACCGTGAAGTCAACAGGAGGACCGGTGAAGAAACCTGCCCACGCAGAACCGCAGTGGATGTGCCGCTATCTTGAGGACCATCTCCTCGGAGCGACGGGCGGAGTACGCCTGTTTGATGCAGCCGCACAGACATGGAAGGGTACGCCGCACGGGCGCACCCTTGCCCGTCTCCACGACGAGATCGACAGCGAGCGCTCCGAGCTTCATCGTTCGCTGAAGGCTCTCGGACATCGCCCGAACGTCTTCAAGATGGGCTTCGGGCATTTGGGCGCAGTCGCTGCTCGGCTGAACCCGCTCAACGCACGCAGAACCGAGAAAGGCCCCGGCGCTCAGCTTGAACTTGAAGCACTGCAGAGCCTGGTCCGCGGCAAGCAGGCACTGTGGGAGACGCTCCTGGTCCTGCTGGACGCCGGCTGGTCCTTCCCCGGGTACGACCGCGATCACCTCAGGGAGCTCGCCGAGCGGGCACGCGGACAGCAGCAGGAGGTTGCTGCCATCATGGTGGCGACGGCGGCGGACCGTTTCCGTTCCTGAACTGCGTCGGCTTGGCAGGACACAGCGTGTCCTGCCAAGCCGCTTTTCTGACAGGCCGATCAGGCCTCGGCGGGTTCCTCGTACTTCGGGAAGATCGGAGTAGGCGCCGGCAGTGCGATTCCGACTACGAGCGGTGTGGCGAGCGCATCGAAGCGGCGCGCGGCGTCGTCGTCCTCCGTGCCCTGTCCCAGTGCTGTGAGCAGTTTCGCCGCGCCGTCGGGCATTACCGGCTGCACAAGGATGGATACAATCCGGAGGATCTCCAGCGTCACGTAGAGGACGGTGTTCATGCGGTCCAGGTCCGTCTTTCGCAACACCCACGGCTGCTGCTCGGCGAAGTACGCATTGGTATCGCCGAGGACCGTCCAGATCGCCTCCAGCGCGCGGGACAGTTCCTGCTTCTCGTACGCCGCCCGGCAGGATCCGAGCAGGGTATTCGCGGCCGCCAGAATGCGCTGGTCGGCGTCTGTCAACGACGACGGCGCCGGCACCAGTCCATCGCAGTTCTTCGCCACCATCGACAGGGACCGCTGGGCGAGGTTCCCCAGATTATTTGCGAGGTCCGAATTCATGCGGCTGACGATCGCCTCATGGCTGTAAGAGCCGTCCGCCCCGAAGGGCACCTCGCGGAGCAGGAAGAAGCGGATCTGGTCGCGGCCGTACTGTTCCATCCAGTCCTTCGGCGCAATCACGTTGCCTAGTGACTTGGACATCTTCACGCCCTTGTTGTGAAGGAAGCCGTGGATCATCACACGCTTGGGCAACTCAATGCCTGCCGACATCAGGAACGCCGGCCAGTAGATGGCGTGGAAGCGGGAGATGTCCTTGCCGATCACATGGACGTCCGCCGGCCAGTACTTGCGGAAGGACTCCGATTCGGTGTCAGGGTACCCGACGCCGGTGAGGTAGTTGGTGAGCGCGTCCACCCAGACGTACATGACGTGCTTGGGGTTGCCGGGCACCGGTACACCCCAGTCAAAGGTGGTGCGGCTGATCGAGAGGTCATCCAGTCCGCGTTTCACGAAGCTGATCACCTCGTTGAACCGTGACTGCGGCGCACCGAATTCGGGCTGGTCCGCGTACAGCGCGAGTAGCCGATCCTGGTAGCTGGACAGGCGGAAGAAGTAGCTCTCCTCCTCCGTCCACGTGAGCTCCGTGTCGGTGTCCTTCGAGTAGCGGATGCCGTCCTCGCGGAGCTCCGTCTCTTCCTCGGTGTAGTAGGCCTCATCCCGTACCGAGTACCAGCCGGCGTACTTGTCGAGGTAGATGTCGCCGTTGGCCTCCATCCGCCGCCAGATGTCCTGGGAGGCGGCGTAGTGGTCCTCGTCCGTTGTGCGGATGAAACGGTCGTAGGTGATCGCGAGGTCGGCGTGAGCCGCCTTGTAGACTGCGGCGTTGCGGTCCACGAGCTCCTTGGGGGTGATCCCCTCTTTCTCGGCCGTCTGGGCAATCTTCATGCCGTGCTCGTCAGTACCGGTCAGGAACATGACGTCGTAACCATCCAGCCGCTTGAACCGCGCGATGGCGTCGGTAGCCACGTATTCATACGCATGCCCGATGTGGGGCACGCCGTTCGGGTAGGTGATTGCCGTGGTGATGTAGAAAGGGGGTTTCTGCGCAGAACTCACCCTAGAAAGTTACCCTGCCGTGGTTGGGTTGTCGCATCATTGCGCCGGCGGTACCCGCGATCATGGTTTTCCCATGGTGGAAACCGAACACTACTTGCATGGCACACCAGCTCGACGACCGCCCCGTTTCCCGCCCACGGGCTGTTCCCCGGCACCGGATACTTGTTCCTGCCGCGCTCCTGATCGGCGTGATGGGCGGGACAACATGGGTGCTCACGAACAGCGTTGAGGAGGAGACGCCCACGATGCTCGGCGCATCGGACACGGTGGATGGCGGACTCGCCCGCATCAACGGAATCCTGCCACTGGAGACGGACGGGTGGGCACCTCCCGATAACGGCGCAGCATTGCAGACGGAAATGCCCGACGGCGCTCATCGCGTGCGCGTGCTACTCGAACTGACGGCGCTGGAACCGGACGGCATTACGTTCAGGGCCTCGGACTACTTCATTGACGGTCTTGGCACGGGCGAACCGCGGGTCATCTGGGCATCACCGTCCGAGCACACCGCCGAGCAGGGCGAAACCATCGACGCCACACTGGTCTTCGAAATCCCGAACAATGCCCTTGCGCTGGTACTCAGCGACGACGGCGAAACCCGGCTTTCGCTGGGAACTGAGCATCACACAGCGGGTCAGTGAGTACAGTGAGTAGCCGTCTCCGCTACTCAGGAGACCACCCGGATCGATACTCTCGCATTTTCGAGTAGTGCCCCCGAATCCTCTCCGATCGGGGGCATATTTTCGGGTAGACCCTACTCGTGATCCGTGTTTCTCGGGTCCCTAGGTTTGATCTCGTCATCACAAGCAAGAAAGACGAGGTCTCGCTCATGTTGCAGTCAGACACCTTCTCACCGTTTCACTCCGGTATACCTGCGGATGCGCCAGGCGTGCCGGCATTCCTGAGCGTCCAGCTGATCGGCTCCCTTCGTATCCGGCGCGGTGATACCGTGCTGACCGCCCGGACCCTCGGCGGCCCGAAGCCGCGCCAGATCCTGGAGATCCTCCTGCTGAGCCTCGGCACCCCCGTTTCGAAGGACCGCCTCATCGAGGTCCTCTGGGAAGGGCACGCACCGACAGAAGCGCTTCCTACGCTTGAAAGCTACGTCAGTGTCCTTCGGCGGAACATCCAGCCCGGCAGCGGCAAGCAGGGTCCCCTGCGTACCACGACGGGCGGCTATGTCATGGACGCCGCCATGGTGGACCTGGACGTGTTCCGCTTCGACCAGCTCCTTCGCCAGGCACAGCAGAGCGCACCGCAAACGGCGCTTGAGCTGCTCCATGAGGCCCTCGCACTCGCGACAGCACCGTTGCTCGGTGACGAATTGCTCCCGGCATGGGCGGAAGATGAGCGGGAACTCCACAGCTCCCGGGTCCTCGAAGCGACCGTTCTGGCGGCAGAGACGGCCGCAGAGCTCGGTGCCGTGTCCGAGTCGATCGAATGGGCGCAGAAAGCCCTGGGTATGGACGCGCTGAACGAGCGGGCCTGGCTGGTCCGCGTCGGTGGCCTTGAGCGTTCGGGACGATACGCAGAAGGTCTTCAGAGCTACGAGAAGTGCCGGCGGGCCATGATTCGGGAGCTGGGCTGCGCACCCGGACCCGGCCTGAAGGCCGCACACGCACGACTCCTGCAGGCTACCGCCGAGAGCGAAGGGGAACTCTCCGATGTTCTGTCTGCGCTCCTTGTTCTGCACAGCCAGCTCAGCAGGACAGCTGCACCGGTGGCGGCAGCAGCATCCCCGCAGGTGGTGCGGCAGTCCCTGCGGGAAGCTACCCACGTCATCAACTCGTTCCTCGTACGGGCGATGTCCGGAGCGTAAAACTTCCCGTCCCGTGCCCGTCCGCGATGGGGCGGGAGGGCGCGGACGGGACACTGAGAGGGTTTCTGCCCATGAGGGCGGGAACCCTTTCAGTGTGTCCGGGAGGGCCTTTCGGTGTTTCGTTGCAGATGTGAGCCGGCACGAAAGAGAAGGACCATGGCGGGTGGTCGAAGCTACCCGCCATGGTCCTTCCCGGTCGAACCGGTCCTACGCACTCACGCGATCAGGAAGGAACCCCATCCGCTCCCGATCTGCGTCCGGGTTGTGACCCGCCCCGTGCCGGTTCCCGGGTACAGCCACAGCCTTCCTGCGGAGTCCCGCGCCAGGAGATCGGAGCGCGAATCGCCGGTCTGGTCGCCGATGCCGATCAGTGTGTACCCACGCCAGCCGCTGCCGAACTGACTCCTGGACTGGAAGCCGCCGATGCCGTTCCCTGGGTAAAGCCACAGCCGCCCCGTGCTGTCGTACGCGATCACGTCCGAGCGGCTGTCGCCGTTGAAGTCACCGGTACTGTCCATCCGGAAGCCGTTCCAACCACTGCCTGCGAGGACCCGAGACTGGAACCCATTGGCTCCGTTTCCGGGGTAGAGCCAGAGCCTGCCGGACGAGTCCCGCGCGAGCAGGTCGGATCGCTTGTCTCCGTTGAAGTCGCCTGGGGCGGTGAGGGTGAAGCCGCTCCACCCCTTTCCGATCTGAACCCCCCGCTGCAACTTGCCCGCGCCGTTGCCGCGGTAGAGCCAGAGCCTGCCGGTGGAATCGGTGGCGATGATATCCGCGATGGCGTCACCGCTGAAGTCGGGGGTGGCAATAATGCTTCGCATTCCCTGCCAGCCGGTTCCGAACAGTGATCGGGTCTGGAGGTGCCCTGCCCCGTTCCCGGGATACAGCCACAGCCTTCCAACGCTGTCCCGCGCAACCACGTCACCGATTCCGTCCCCGTTGAAGTCTTCCTTCAACTCGGAACTGACGGGCGTAACGGGCTGGGAGAGAGCAGAGAACTCACCGGCGCCGAGGGCGTTTACAGCCCTCACCTGGAAGCGGTACTCCGTTCCGTTGGTAAGGCCGGTAACCTCGAGACGTGTGGCTTCCGCACCGGCTGCCCGAAGGGCTCCCACCGGCTGTCCATCAGCACCGACCACCTGGACTGCGTAACCGGTGAGGGCAGAACCGCCGTCGGTTTCGGGTGCCGTCCAGTTCACCATTACGGATCCCGCCCCCGCAGTCACCGCTCCGACCACGGGAACGCCCGGAACAGTCACTGGCGTGACCGGTTCCGAAGCCGCCGAGAGCGCGCCGTCACCGTGGGCATTGAATGCAAGGACCCTGAAGCTGTAAGCCGTGCCGTTGGCAAGGCCGGTAACCTCCGTGGTCGTCGCTGTCCCCGTGAGGGGAATGTTCTGGATGAGGGTCTCTCCGACGAGCACCTGCACCTTGTATCCCGTGAGCGCTGTGCCGCCGTTGGAAGTCGGCGCGGTCCATGAGAGACTGACGACGCCGTTGCCGCCGACGCCCGTCACGTCCACCGGTGCGTTTGGCACGACGTCCGGGACTACCGGTGCGGACAGGGGCGAGAACGCACTCGTCCCGATTTCGTTGGAAGCGCGTACCTGGAAGCGATATGCCTGCCCGTTGGTCAGCTCGTTCACAACCGTGGTGGTTTCATTGCCGGGGACTTGCCGGAGTGCTCCGACAGGGGCCCCGCTGGCGTCCACCGCGCGCACTTCATAGGTGGTGACGGGAGAAGCCGGTGCATTCCATTCCAGGTTGACGGAGCGGTCGCCCGCGGTTGCGGCCGCGACCTCCGGCACACCGGGTGCCACTGAATCCGCGAACAACAGCTTTTCGACGTTCCGCAGGGTGTCAACGCCGTCGCCGTCACCGAGTTCCGGCAGGGCATCCGGGTCATCACCGAGGTGGGTCACCGTGGTGACGCTGCCTGGAGCCCCCAGAGCCGCACCCGATGGAACGGTGGTTACGGTGTAGTTCTGTTCGAGGTCCGAGAAGACGGCGCTGTCCACATCACTACCGGTGCCACCGTCGACGATTTCCCGGACAATGACGATGTTTCCGGGATCGACGTCACCGGCGAAGACCGCAGCCTGCAGGGTCCGTGAGCTGCCGGACAGGTACGGCTTGTCCATTGCCTGGGTGCTGCCGATTTCCGTCGCAGGATCCGCAGGGTCGGTACGGACGCTCAGCCGCACGCGCAGTTGCCTGTCCCCATCGAGGATGTCGTTGCCGGCACGGCCCTCAAGGACATCGCTGCCTCCACCTCCCAGGATGATATTGCCTTCGCCCCAGACGCCGCCGTTATCGGTTGCGCCGGCGGGAAGCAGGTCCCCGAGGCCGCTGATCCGTGCCACACCTTGGCCGTCAAGCCAGTTCTTCCCGGAGAAGCCTTCGCCCTCGACCAGCCTCGGGACAACGTTGTCGCCGCGCAGCACATCGTTCTTTCCCGCACCTGAGAGCGCCTCCACCTCCGCGTAACGGTCCCGCAGGACGTCCACGGGCTGCGGGACACCGAGTAGCTTCAGGGCAAGGTCGGCGTTTGCCGCCAGCGGGTCGAACTGGTGACTGGACCAGTCGAACCCGGCCGCGCCCGCATTCCGCTCGATTCCGGGATCGGCAAGCATGATGTCGTCGCCGCCTTCGGCGTCGTAATCGTCGTCGCCGTTCCCGCCGATCAGGACATCGTGGCCGGGATCGTTCGGATCGTCGAAGAACGGGGCGCCGCTGTCGCCCATCAACAGGTCGGCACCTTCGCCGCCCTGCAACCAGTCGCTCCCGGAGTCACCGCGGGCCATATCATTACCACCGCCGGCGATGATGAAGTCATTGCCCACGCCGCCGAAGACGTTGTTCGTGTTGGCTCCGCCATTGATGAAGTCCTTTCCGTCACCTCCGAGGATCAGGTCCAGGCCGGGACCTGCGTCGAGTGCGTCGTTACCGGGTCCGCCCTTGAGGACGTCGTCGCCGGCGGAGTCGGTGATGATGTCGTTGCCCTCTCCTCCGAGGGCGGTATCGCCGCCGTCGTTGCCTTCAATGATGTCGTTGCCCTCGTTCCCGAGGAAGGTGTCATTGTCGACGCCGCCCCACACCCGGTCGGCCTCAGCCGTGCCGTTGTAAACGCTCTGGCCATTGATACCGGCCGGATCGACGGAATTGGTGGTTCGGTACCGGATGGTGCCGTCGGGCATCCTGATCAACAGCGACTCTTCGTTGCACTGCGACAGCGGATCGTCCAGCACTGTTGTGCCACTGAATTGCAGCCGGCCGAGCTCGAACGTGCAGTCGGAGGTCCCGAAGACATCAGCCTTCATGGCGGTGGCGGTGGTGTTGCGCATGATGATCTCGGCGAAAGAGTTACCTTCCAGCTGGGAGAGGAGGTTCATGCCGCCGGTTCGTGCCAGGTAGTAGAACCGGTCTCCGCTTTGCAGGTCGAGCATCTGCTGCTCGAAGACGTAGTTGAACGTTGACCCGAGCAACCCGCCGAAAAGATTGGTGCGCTCGGCAAGTCCTCCCACCCACAGATCCACTTTGTCCAGACCCGTCTTTGACGCATCCCCATCGTTCGCCCATGCTCCGGTTGAGCCCATGAAGTCCGCCGCGTCCGTGGGGACTGTGCCCTCCGCAGCGTCGATAGGCGGGTTCACCAGTAGCGTGGCGGCTGCCCGCTTGTCCGCCAATGTCGTGGCGTCGGTGATGGTTGGGTGCTGGCCGTAGGCAGCGACGAAGTTCACCAGCGACTGAGGGTGCTTCAGGTTCAATCCGAAGTCGATCCAGTTGGTGTAGGGCTTCAACTGTCCGTCGTTAGTGGTGTTGTAAAGCTGTTTGCGCAGATTGTTCAGCGATGGGATGCCGGTTTCCCGGGCGCGGCCGATATTGATGGCGGCCAGATCCAGCGGCAGCCCCAGGAGGTTGTTGCGCAGGGTGTCCGTTGTGAACTCGTCGAGCTCGTTACCGACCTGGTCAGACATGCCCATGGCGATGGCTCCCGCTGCCTCCTTGGGCGTCAACTTTCCGGCACTTCCGCCGTCGAAGTATTCCTGCGGATTGAGGAAAGCGTCCAGCAGCGGGACATCGTTGGTTGAGCCGTCGACATTGGTCCGCGAAACGGTGTCGGTCAGCATGGAGTGACCGAAGCGGTAAACCGCGTGGGCGAACTCTGCAGTGATGGCCGGGTTGACGTCATCGTGGTAGGTGCCGAAAGGTTCGATGAGTGGCTGTACCTTGCGGGCGAACTCCTCGAAAGCCAGGTGTTGGTACTCCATCTCGGTCACGAACCGTGCAGCCTGGAAGATACGCTCGCCGTTCCAACCGTCGGCGCCGGCTGCGCTCCTCCATTCGGCCAGGGCAGCTATGCCACGGGCGGAAGTGTCTGCCTCCAACGTGCGCTTGATGTCATGCACCATGCGGTTGTGCTCGGAGTGGAAGACCTGGTGGATCATGGTGAGCGCCACGTTCTCGTTGACGCGGCCGTCACCGGCGACGAAGTGCGCATCCAGCATCTCGTTGTCGTAGGTGCTTCCCGGTGCTCCGGGAGGAGTGATGACATCGTCGGCGTCGGGCGTCAAGCCGGGCTTCGGCACAGCGTTGTGGGCGATGTCGTCCAGGAATGCCTCGTTGATCCGGAGAGCATTGTCCGGAACCGGGACCGGAGCGGCGACATTGCCCTCGACCAGGCCGTCAGCCGTTACATACTGGGGCAGTCCGCGTGCCGGGCCGGGGATGAACTTCCCGTACGGGTCGACGGCGATCATCGGAATGCTCAGTGCATCGGAATCAACCAGTTTCAGGCCCAGCTTTGTTTCCGCTTGCGCCTTGAGCATCGCCCAGGTGCCCATGCCGCCGTCCGCCGATTCGAGGAGGATTCCCGTGGACACCGGCTTCCCGTCGACGTTGTTGGCGTACTCCCTCAGGAACACCTGATGGGAGGGGTCGGAGCTGTAGGTCTGTGACTGGTCCACATAGGGGTTGGTCCGGTTGGTCGCCTCACGTACGTCGTCAGCGGTGCCAAGCTGCCCATCCGGGCCCGGCTGGTTGGTTGCCCGGGTGAGCACCATGAAGCGCATACGGGCCGGAAGGTCGTCAGCGGTTCCCAACTGGCCGTCCGCTCCGGGAATCAGCGGATCGTCGTCCTTCAGCGGAATGAAGACAGCACTTCCGGACTTGTTGACCAGGTCCAGGCCATGGTCGAAGAACTGGCCGAAAATGGTGAACAGGGAGTTGTAGGGCGGTGATAGCCCGACGTCGGTGGTGATGTTCGGAATGAAGAGTGTCTCCCCGGCGGGCACGCACCCTGCCGGCAGTCCCTCGGCGTCACACGGGACAACGCCTTCGTTGCCCTGGCTTCGCACTGGATACTGGGCCGCGGCGACGGCTGCGGGATTGGTCGAGGTTTGGTCGACGATCAGGTTGCTGATGACGCGGGGGTGGGAATCCACCACGTTTCCGATGCCGTCATAGGTTGTCTGCCCGGGTTGGCGAATAATCGCTCCGTCTTCGGCGGCGTGAAACTCCGGCGTAGTCATGCGGGGGAACGGGTGGTTCGAGGCACCGAAATTCTCGCGCTCGGCCTGCAGGTTGTTGCAGGATCCGTCCACGGTGCGAAGTCCGTAGGAGACCAGCGGCCCCGGCACCTGGTCGGGTGAGGTGCCGAGCAGCGCGCCGCAGGGTCCCGTTTCTGACGTGGTGTTGCGGACGTGCGCCTCAGAAATCTTGATCTGGCGCAGGATGAACGCCAGGTCCGAGGACGTCACGTTGAATCCCTGTCCGACCGGCGCCGCCTGCGCGGGTCCAGCAATGAGGGGCAGACCAACGCCCGTGAGCATGACAAGCGAGGTGAACGCTGCAAGTGTGCGCCTGAACGGGAACGCCCACGGCCGCGTCTGCGCGGCCGGGTGCTCCTCCGGAGTGTGTGGTGCCTTTCCCATAATTCCTCCCAAGACCTAGTCGACGGACTTCCGCCGGTGCCGCAAGGGTTTCGTACGAGCGTTATGAATACCTTGGGAGGGTCAGGGTTTCCCCAAGCAGACAGGCGGATCATCGAACCAGTCGACGGTTGGAGTTGGATTCATGGGTAACCACGTGGTGATCACCACACGCAGTTCCTCCGGCTCCGCAGTGCATCGCCTGCTGGTGACGCTCACCGCAGCGGCATTCGTGCTCACGCTGCGGCTCTGGGTTATGGAGCCGCTCTGGGTTTCGTCCTCAAGCATGGAACCGACCATCGCCGAGGGGAGCGTCGTACTGCTCTACCGGCACGGCGAAGTCACGGAAGGTTCTTTAGTCTCATTCCAGAATCCCGTCGAAACGGGAACAGTCCTCAAACGGGTTGTGGCCGTAGGTGGGCAGACAGTCGCCATCAAGGACGCACGGCTCTACATTGACGGCACCGCGGTGCCGGAACCGTTCGTTGACCATTCGCGTATCGACGGTACGTACTTCGGGCCTGTCACCGTGCCGGACGGCCACGTCTTCGTCATGGGCGATAACCGTGCAGAGTCTGTGGATTCCCGCGAATTCGGTCCACTGCCTGTGGACGGCGTCGAGGCAACCGTCGTCTGGCCGGACGTGTCCTGAACCCACGGGACGAACCGTGGCTTAAACGACGGGGGCGTCCGCGCGAAGAACGCGCAGACGCCGCCGACTCATGGTTGCGGACCAACTAGTCCTGCAGGTCCACCTCACGGGCAACCGAAGCGCCGATGGCTTCCTTCAGGCTCTCCAGAACGTCCTGGGGCACAGAGCTGTCCACGGTGAGCAGGGAGAGCGCCTGGCCCCCCTCCTTGCTGCGGGCAACCTGCATACCGGCGATGTTGATGCCGCGCTCCCCCAGCACCTGGCCGAGGGTACCGATCACTCCGGGCCGATCCTGGTACAGGATCACCAGCAGGTGCTCGCTGATGGGAATTTCCAGGTCATAGCCGTTGACGCCCACGAGTTTCTGGATTTGCTTCGGTCCTGTCAGGGTACCGGCCACCGAAATCTGGGAACCATCGGACAACGCGCCGCGAATTGTCAGTACGTTTCGGTACTCCTCCGAGTGGTCGGTTGTGACTAATCGGGTGTTGATACCCCGCTGCTCGGCGAGAACCGGTGCGTTGACGTAGGAGACCTGTTCGGAGACGACGTCGGTGAAAACGCCCTTCAGTGCGGCCAGTTCCAGCGCCTTCACGTCGAGTGATGCAATCTCGCCCGCTACCTCGACCTCGATCTGCGTGAGCGAGTCGTGGGTCAGGGCGGTGAAAATACGCCCAAGCTTTTCCATTAGCGGGATGCCGGGACGCACGTCCGGCGCAATGACGCCGCCCGCAACATTGACGGCGTCGGGCACGAGCTCACCAGCCAGGGCAAGGCGAACCGACTTGGCGACGGAAATGCCTGCTTTCTCCTGGGCCTCGGCCGTAGACGCGCCGAGGTGGGGTGTGACCACAATGTTGTCCATCTCGAAGAACGGCAGGTCAGTGCTGGGCTCCTTGACGAAGACGTCAACACCCGCGCCGGCGATCTGCCCCTCCTTCAGGGCACTGTAGAGCGCCTCTTCATCGACGAGCCCACCACGGGCCACGTTGACCACGTAGGCGCTGCTCTTCATCTTTTGGAAGGCGGAGGCCCCGAGCATGCCCACGGTCTCCGGCGTCTTTGGCATGTGGATGGTGACGAAGTCCGACTCGGCCAGGAGCTCGTCCAGTGTTACAAGCTGCACACCCAGCTGCGCAGCGCGGGCGGAAGTGACGTACGGGTCATAGGCGAGGATTTCGGTGCCGAAACCCTGCAACCGCGCCGCGACCAGCGCGCCGATACGGCCGAGGCCGATGATGCCGATCTTCTTCTCGTAGAGCTCCGTGCCCGAGTACTTGGAGCGCTTCCACTCGCCGCCCTTCAGCGCGCCGCTGGCCTGCGGGATGTGGCGGGCAAGGCTGAGGATATGACCGACGGTGAGTTCGGCAGCAGAGATGATGTTCGAGGTCGGTGCGTTGACCACCATCACACCGGCCTGCGTGGCGGCCTTGATATCAACATTGTCCAGCCCCACGCCTGCGCGGGCGATTACCTTGAGTTTGGACGCCGCAGCGATCGCCTCGGCATCCACCTGGGTTGCGGAACGCACGAGAATAGCGTCCACGTCAGCGATAGCTGCTAGCAGCTTGGACCGGTCGGCGCCGTCGGTCTGACGGATTTCGAAGTCCGGTCCGAGCGCGTCCACGGTTGCCGGCGAGAGTTCTTCAGCAAGGAGAACTACTGGTTTTTCCACGGGAGATCCTTCGCAGTGCGTTGGGCAGAAAAGTTCGAAGTATGTCGTTCAGGAGTTGCGTTAAGTGTAGTTTGCTGCGCTGGACCACCCACTTTGTTACCCCGATTCGGGGCAGATGAGAGAAGCGCCACACATAGGCGCGGCCGGACCGGCGGAACACTCCGCCGGTCCGGCCGCCCTATGAAGATAATCAGCGCCAACGGCTAGCGGGCGACTGAACCTTCGGTGTAGTCGTCGTTGGTCTTGATCCACGAGAACAGCTTGCGAAGCTCGCGTCCCGTTGCTTCGATCGGGTGATCCTCACCCTGCTTGCGCAGCTTGGCGAATTCGGGAGCACCGGCATCCTGGTCGTCGATGAAGCGCTTGGCGAAGGCACCGTTCTGGATGTCCGCGAGGACGGCCTTCATGTTCTCCTTCACCTCAGGGGTGATGACCCGCGGGCCGGAGACGTAGTCGCCGTACTCGGCCGTGTCGGAGACGCTCCAGCGCTGCTTGGCGATGCCGCCTTCAACCATCAGGTCGACAATGAGCTTGAGCTCGTGCAGCACCTCGAAGTAGGCAACCTCCGGCTTGTAACCGGCCTCGGTGAGGGTCTCGAAACCGTACTGGATGAGCTGGGACGCACCGCCGCAGAGCACTACCTGCTCACCGAAGAGGTCGGTCTCGGTCTCTTCGGTGAAGGTGGTCTCGATGACGCCCGCGCGGGTGCCGCCGATGGCCTTCGCGTAGGACAAGGCCAGCTCACGTGCCTTGCCGGATGGGTTCTGCTCCACGGCAATCAGGTCGGGAACGCCGCGGCCTGCTTCAAACTCGCGGCGGACGATGTGGCCGGGGCCCTTGGGAGCCACGAGGGCAACGTCGACATCCGCCGGCGGCTGGATGTAGCCGTAGCGGATGTTGAAGCCGTGGCCGAAGAACAGTGCGTCCCCGGGCTGCAGGTTGGGGGCGATGTCCTCGGCGTAGACATGGCGCTGGACCTGGTCCGGGGTCAGCACCATGATGAGGTCAGCCTCGGCGACGGCGTCGGCAACGTTCAGGACGCGGAGGCCCTCGGCTTCGGCCTTGGCACGGGACTTCGAGCCCTCCTTGAGGCCGACGCGGACGTCGACTCCGGAGTCCCGCAGGCTCAGCGCGTGAGCATGGCCCTGGCTGCCGTACCCGATAACAGCCACGGTGCGGCCCTGGATGATCGAAAGGTCTGCATCGTCGTCGTAGAACAACTCGGTCACTTGTATTTCTCCTGTGATGTGATTCTGCTGCCCACCTATCGTGGACAAGCGTGGTTTCGGGTACTTGATGCTGTTTGTGCGCTACCGGCTATGCGCTTCGCAGCGCCCTGTCACTCATTGACTTGGCGCCGCGGCTGATCGCCAGCGTCCCGGACTGCACTATTTCGCGGATGCCGAACGGCTCGAGCACTGACAAGAGGGCTGTGAGCTTTTCGGCGGTGCCGGTGGCTTCGATGATCAGCGAGTCTGTGGACACGTCAACCACTGAAGCACGGAACAAATCTGCTGCCTGGGTTACCTGCAGCCGTGTTGCGGCATCCGCACGGACCTTGACCAGGATGTGGTCGCGCTGCACGGAAGATTCGGGAACAAGCTCGACGATCTTGATGACGTTGATGAGCTTGTTCAGTTGTTTGGTGACCTGCTCGAGCAGGTCACCCTCTGCTTCGACCACAACCGTGATCCGGGACATTCCGGTCACTTCAGTGGGGCCGACAGCGAGCGAGTTGATGTTGAAGGCGCGCCGTGCGAACAGGCTGGCAACGCGTGTCAGAACGCCCGGGACGTCCTCGACCAGAACGGATAGGGTATGACGGGCCATGGTTAGTCCTCCTGCTCCCAGTCCGGGGTCAAGTTGCGGGCAATCTGGATAAGGTCGTTGCTGACGCCGGCGGGCACCATGGGCCAGACCATCGAGTCCCGGCTGACGACGAAGTCGACGACGACGGGACGGTCGTTGATCTCGAGCGCCTGCTGGATGGTGGCATCGATGTCCTCGTCCCGCTCGCAACGCAGTCCGGCGCAGCCATAGGCGTCGGCCAGCTTCACGAAGTCGGGGACGCGAACCGTGTTGTGCCCGGTGTTCAGATCGGTGTTGGAGTAACGGCCCTCGTAGAACAGGGTCTGCCACTGACGCACCATGCCCAGGGACGAATTATTGATCACCGCCACCTTGATGGGGATGTTGTTGATGACACAGGTGGCAAGCTCCTGGTTGGTCATCTGGAAGCAGCCGTCGCCGTCGATCGCCCACACCACCCGGTCCGGGTCTCCGATCTTGGCGCCCATGGCTGCGGGCACCGCGTATCCCATGGTGCCCAGGCCGCCCGAGTTGAGCCAGGCGTGCGGACGCTCGTACTTGATGAACTGTGCTGCCCACATCTGGTGCTGACCGACGCCCGCCGCGTAGATGCCTTCAGGGCCGGTGAGCTCACCAATGCGCTGGATGACGTGTTGCGGGGCGGAAAGTCCGTCGTCGGGCTGGGTGAACCCGATGGGGTAGCTCTGGCGGAGGCGGTTCAGCACGGTCCACCAGGCGCTGTAGTCAGGAGCACCGGAGGCGGTGAACTGCTCACGCAGGGCAGCGGTGAATTCCGGAATGATTTCCTTTACCGAACCGACGATCGGTACGTCCGCGGTGCGGTTCTTCGAGATTTCCGCCGGGTCGATGTCTGCGTGGATGACCTTGGCGCCGGGCGCGAAGCTCGACAGTACACCGGTCACGCGGTCGTCGAAGCGGGCGCCCAGCGTGATCAGCAGGTCCGACTGCTGCAGAGCGGTCACGGCGGAAACCGAGCCGTGCATCCCCGGCATGCCGACGTGCTGCGGGTGGGAGTCGGGGAACACGCCGCGGGCCATCAGGGTGGTGACAACAGGTGCGCCGACGAGTTCGGCCAGTTCCAGCAGCTCAGCAGCTGCACGTGCCTTGACCACACCGCCGCCCACGTAGAACACCGGTCGTTCGGACGCCATGATGAGCCGGGCCGCCTCACGGACCTGCTTGGAGTGACCCCGTACAACCGTGCGGTACCCGGGGATATCGATTTTCGGCGGCCAGGAGAAGGTCATCGACCCCACCTGGGCATCCTTGGCGATGTCCACCAGCACCGGCCCGGGGCGGCCGGTGGACGCAATGTGGAACGCCTCGGCAAGGACCCGCGGGATGTCCTGCGACTTGGTCACAAGGTAGGAATGCTTGGTGATCGGCATGGTGATGCCGACGATGTCTGCTTCCTGGAAAGCATCGGATCCGATGACGGCGCTGGAGACCTGGCCGGTGATGGCGACCATCGGCACGGAATCCATGTGTGCGTCGGCGATTGCGGTGACCAGGTTGGTGGCGCCGGGACCTGACGTTGCAATGCATACGCCCGGGCGGTCCGTCACCATCGCATAGCCCTGCGCAGCGTGGCCGGCGCCCTGTTCGTGACGAACGAGGATGTGCCTGAGCTTGGTGGAAGCCATCAGCGGGTCATACGTCGGGAGGATGGCACCCCCCGGAAGGCCAAAGATGTCATCTACGCCGAGTTCCTCGAGAGCGCGGACAATCGCCTCGGAACCGGTCATCTGGGTGGGCGGCACCACCCGGTTGGGTCCGAGGACGGGGCTGACGTGCGCAGTCGCAGCGTCCCTACCCGACTGCTGGCCGGGCGCCGCCGGGGCGGGTTGTTTGGCTGCCATCAGCGCTGGGCTAATGGGCGATCCCTTGGACATCCTTGAACTTCCTTTTGTATCCAGCACAGCGTGACCGCTGCGCAAATGTTCTGCGCGTTGTGTTCGGTGGGAACAAAAAAACCCCTCAGCCTGGTGGGCTCTGCGAGGGGTTTGCGCGTGACGTAGAAGTACCAGTCGGGGCTTTAGGCCACGCGCTTGGTAACTAGGACTACGGATACGAGCTGCATACCTGTAGTTTTCACTCCCCCGCGAAGAGTGTCAACAGCGCCTCCCCGCGTCTCACTATATGGACAGGCGTTCCAGTTACTGGACTGTAACTGAAGGCTACGACAGCCGCGCGTGGCCGCCGTCGTAGCCTTCGGTCCTGCTACCGGAACGAGAGCGGAACTAGCCGCAGTATGCGCCCTCGGAAGCCGAGTGCACCAGCTTCGCGTACTTCGCCAACACTCCCCTGGTGTACCGGGCGGGAAGCGGCTCCCAGCCGATCTTCCGGCGCTCCAGTTCCTCGGGCTCGACCAGCAGGTCGAAGGTCTTGTTCGGGATGTCAGCCCGGATCCGGTCGCCGTCCTCGACGAACGCGATAGGGCCGCCGTCCACTGCCTCCGGTGCGACGTGGCCGATGCACAGGCCGGTGGTGCCGCCCGAGAACCTTCCGTCCGTCAGCAGGAGCACGTCCTTGCCGAGGCCGGCACCCTTGATCGCGCCGGTGATGGCCAGCATCTCCCGCATCCCGGGACCGCCCTTGGGCCCCTCATAGCGAATAACGACGACGTCGCCCGCCTTCACTTCGCCGGCGGCGAGCGCCAGGAGGGCTCCCTGTTCGCGCTCGAAGACACGAGCGGTACCCTCAAACACCTCGGCGTCGAAGCCGGCTGTCTTCACGACAGCGCCCTCAGGAGCGAGTGATCCCCGCAGGACGGTCAGGCCGCCGGTCTTGTGGATGGGGTTGTCCAGCGCGCGCAGGATCTTGCCGTCAAGGTCCGGCGGATTGATCGACTCAAGATTCTCGGCCAGGGTCTTGCCGGTCACGGTCATCACATCGCCGTGCAGGAGCCCGGCGTCAAGAAGCGCGCGCATGATGACGGGCACGCCGCCGATCTTGTCCACGTCGGTCATCACGTAACGGCCGAACGGCTTCAGGTCTCCCAGGTGCGGGACCCGGTCACCGATGCGGTTGAAATCATCGAGCGTCAGGTCGACGTCGGCCTCACGGGCAATCGCGAGCAGGTGCAGGACCGCGTTCGTTGATCCGCCGAAGGCCATGGTGACCGCAATGGCGTTCTCAAACGCCTTCTTGGTCATGATGTCGCGGGCCGTGATACCGAGCCGCAGCAGGTTGACAACCGCCTCGCCCGACTTGCGGGCGAACTCGTCCCGACGCCGGTCGGCTGACGGTGGCGCGGCAGAACCCGGGAGGGACATACCGAGCGCCTCGCCGATGCACGCCATGGTGTTCGCGGTGTACATGCCCCCGCATGCACCCTCGCCCGGGCAGATGGCGCGCTCGATGCGGTCGAGGTCCCCCTTGGACATCTTTCCCGCTGCACACGCTCCAACGGCTTCGAAGGCGTCAATAAGCGTGACTTCCTTCTCGGTGCCGTCTTCCAGCTTCACCCAGCCGGGCATGATCGAGCCCGCGTACAGGAAAACGCTTGAGAGGTTCAGGCGGGCAGCCGCCATGAGCATGCCCGGCAGGGACTTGTCGCAGCCTGCCAGCAGGACCGAGCCGTCTATGCGCTCGGCCTCCATCACGGTCTCCACGGAGTCCGCAATGACTTCACGGGACACGAGCGAGAAGTGCATTCCTTCATGGCCCATGGAAATGCCGTCAGAGACCGAGATGGTTCCGAACTGCATGGGGAAACCGCCGCCTGCGTGTACGCCTTCCTTGGCCCCCTGGGCCAGCCGGTTCAGCGAGAGATTGCAGGGCGTGATCTCATTCCACGAACTTGCGACGCCGATCTGGGGCTTGACGAAGTCGTCATCGCCCATCCCCACCGCCCGCAGCATGCCGCGGGCGGGCGCCCGCTCCATGCCGTCTGTGACCGCACGGCTTCTCGGCTTGATATCTGGTGTTGCTTTGGCTTCGCTATCCACGCTCATGGGTAAAAGTCTAGGCCCGCCGCGACACCGCCTCGTGCGTGTGACCCACCTATTACAGGACTCCCGGAAGGCGTCCTGTCTCGCACCCCGGCAAAATTAGCTTCCAAAGGGCTCCGAAGAACGCCGGCCTCTTCATCGGGTAGGGTGGTCGGCGCGGACCTTGTGCGGCCGGCCAACGGCGGCCGCATCCTGACCAGCCGTCCCGCGGGCACATCCCCTATCCAGGCTCATGACATGACCCCCCAGTTGCCGCACGCCTCATACAACGAGCCCGACAGCGACGCCCTGAAATCGATACTGAGGGGGATTTTTGATTCCCAGATCCTGAATTACGGTGACTACAACCTGGTCTTCGCCGTGAACGAGCGTCGCGAGGGAAGGGACTCAAATGGGGTCCGGATCAATAAACCGAGGTATTACGTGATCGGTTACCGCTGGCAGCCGGCGGAGATTATGGTGGCGCCCGTCAACGGCCAGACCCTCACCGGCGGCGGCGTCCCGGTGGAGCTGAACATGACCAACCTCTCCCATGCCATTCAGTTGGCGGACGGCGATTACGAGGTCGGCACCAGCACGGGCAGAACGTTCCGCTTCGGAGTGCAGCCGGAAGTGATCTTCAAACCTGCGCCGGACAAGGAACTTCGGCTCGAACAGACGAACGACTGCGCCGACTTCGAACTCTTCATGCACGCTTTCATCGCGATGGCGTAGGCGTTACCCCTCAGTGCGGTCGGTCCCCCACGGCCCCGGCACCACCAGGTTGACCGGCTCCTGACCGGCAGCGAGCGCTTCGAGCTGCTTCCGCAGCAGCCGCACGATCCGCGGCCAGAACGCGCCGGTGTTTCCGCCGTTGTGAGGAGTGATAATCGCATTGTCCGCACCCCAGAGTGGGTGATCGGCAGGGATGGGTTCGGGGTCGAAGACGTCCACGGCGGCGCATAGGCGTCCGCTGACGACCTCCGCCGTGAGCGCGTCCGAGTCCACCACGGGTCCGCGTGCCACATTGACCACGAGGGCGCCGTCGGGCAGAGCTGCGAGCACTTCGCTGCCCACCAGGCCGCGGGTGGAGTCCGACAGCGGAGTAATGATGATCAGCACATCGTGATCTGCCGCCAGTTCAATGAGCTCGTCGCTGCTGTGCACCTGTCCGCGTTCATCCGACCGTGCACTGCTTCCGACCCTCGTGAGCTCAACCTCGAAAGCGTCGAGGCGCCTGGCGATTTCTTCTCCGATACCGCCGACTCCAAGCAGCAGTACCCTGCGATCGGCGAGGCCAGGGAAGCGCCCCGGCTTCCACACACCCTCGCGCTGATTGCGTACCGCGACATCAATACCGCGAAGTGACGCGATGGCCAGGCCGATCGCCATCTCGGCGGTGGCCGCCGCATGGACTCCAGCGGCGCTGCACACGGCGACGCCGTCCCCCGCCATTTCCGGCACGCCCTCGTATCCAGTGGACTGGGTCTGTACCAGCTTGAGCGCCGGAGCTGCCTGCAGCTGATCGCTGAGATCGCCCCTGGACATGTACGGCAGGACCGCAACGTCGATGTCCTGCAGGTCCGCACCGACCGGCGGGGTCTGAAAGTCCCACACGGCAAGGTTGATTCCTTCAGGAACAGGCTGAAGGGCTTCCAGGAGATCGTGATCGGGCACTGTGACGGTACGGATAGAAGGAGCTGTCATCCGACCAGCGTATCGACAGCGAAGGACCGCCGGGGCCTGGTGACCACTGCTTCCCGTGTCCCGCTGAGCGGATGCGCTTATGGACAGCCGTTTTCCGCCGTCGTAACGTTCTAGTCATGCGGGCCGCACGGGATGGAAAGCGGGACAGTGGGATGGACCCAGTACTCTGGGCCCTGCTCATCGGCTCCGCGGTGCTGGCTGTCCTGTGGTACCGGAACCGGCCGGAGCCGGCTCAGAGCGCGGCCCGGAATGAGTGGACGCTAACGCCGGCTGAGACCGTGATCCCCTCTACTGGCAGGAAACAGTGACGGTGTGCCGCCCCGGGTGGTCCATCAGACGTGCCGCGGTCATTGCCACAGCATTCGGCATGCTCGCCGGTCTCACTGCGTGCAACGGTGGGCCGGGATCCGACCCGGTCATCCAGCAACCCGACCCTTCACAGACCACGGCGGGCGCATCCGCCACGGAGTCCGTTCAACCGGAGGCAGACCCGACAGTCACAGCCGAACTGGTGACCGGCCTCGGCAGCCCCTGGGCCATGGCGGTGCTGCCGGACGGAAGCCTCATTGTCACTGAGCGGGATACCGCGGAGGTTAAGCGGATCGTCGACGGTGAGGTTGAAGTCATCGGCGTGGTGGAAGACGCAGTCGCTGCCGGCGGTGAGGGTGGACTGTTGGGTGTTGCGGTGCCGCCCGACTTCACTGAGGATCCGCGCCTCTACCTGTACTACACGAGCCCGGACGACAACCGGATCGTCACCATGGCCTATGACCAGGACGGCCTGGGGACTATGGAAGAGATCCTGACCGGGATCCCGAAGGCCAGCATCCACAACGGAGGGCGCATCAAATTCGGCCCGGACGGGTATCTCTACGTCGGTACCGGGGACGCAGCGAACGCAGACAACGCCCAGGACCAGACGAGCCTCGGCGGGAAGATCCTTCGGCTGCGCGCCGACGGTGCACCTGCACCGGATAATCCGTTCGGCTCTGCGGTTTATTCTTTGGGTCACCGCAATGTGCAGGGTCTGGACTGGGACTCTGATGGCCGACTCTGGGCGAGCGAGTTCGGCCCGGATCGCGATGACGAACTGAATCTCATTGTGCCCGGCGGCAACTATGGGTGGCCTGCTGTCACCGGGGCCCCGGGAGATAGCGACTTCATCGACGCTAAGGTCGTGTGGCCGTCCACCGCCACCTCGTCGCCGAGCGGCATGGCCATTGTCAATGATGTCGCCTTCATCGGCGGGCTGCGGGGTGAAAGATTGTGGCGGGTTCCCTTGGCCGGTACCTCCGTTGGAGAGCCGGTGAGCTACTTCGAGGGGACTTACGGACGGTTGCGGGACACGATTACGGGGGGTGACGGCGAGCTGTTGATAGCGACCAACGAAGGCGGCGGTTCCCGCATCCTGCGGGTGGAAGTGGACTAGCTCACATCCGGCCTCCCGATTTCAATTTTCCGTCAGAGTGCTGGTACAGTTTAGTGCTGTTGCGGAACGCGGTAGGACCGGATTTCGCAGGCACCTCTAGCTCAACTGGCAGAGCAATTGACTCTTAATCAATGGGTTCCGGGTTCGAGTCCCGGGGGGTGCACAGAGAAAAAATCCTCCTGTCGGGCGTACCGACGGGAGGATTTTTTATACTTTTCGGGCAGATTCGTTCAAGGGCAACCGATGACTCACCGGTTGCCCGTGAACGAATGAAGCTATTCCGCTCCTAGTTTTCCTGCTGGCCCCGACGGGTCGCGGGAGCCTGCTAATCCTTACTCAGCGCAGGCTCCAGCAAGCCCACCTGCGGCACACCGGAACCCGGCGTCGCAACATCCCAGCTCCAGCGCGGAGCGCCAAGATCGCGAATGACGCCCTGAAGGTGTGATCTCAGTTCGTTCGATACGAGTCCCTCACCGGGGATGAGCGTACGCTCGACGTCCTGGGCTTCGCTGAGGACCCGACGTCCGGCCGGCGTGATGGAGACAGCATGGCTTCGACGGTCAACATCACTGCGTGTCCGGACGATATGTCCCCGCACTTCGAGGCGGGAGAGCGTCTTGCCCATAGTCTGTGCTTGTACACGAACAAGTTGCGCGAGGTTGGCCTGCGTCATGGCACCCTGGGATTCCAGGACCCCAAGTGCGATCACTCCGGCATGCGTGACGCCGATGGAAACCAAACGTTCATTCCACGCATGCTCCACCAACCGAGCGGCCGTCGTCAGTAGTCGACCTGTCGGCCATTGCTCGAGATCCGGCATCTGCTAAAAACTTCCTTCCGCCCCACGCTGCCTCGTGCAGCCTCGCTGGGGACCTACAAATCCACCCCCATATGATAGCTACGGCCGAAGCCATAACTCGGACGAGTTGCACGGCTGATGCACAATTGAGACCGAAAAGAGAGGCTCGTATGTCAGAACGACTCCAGGCCGGGGACCGCGCACCCGACTTCACACTCCAGTCGGCGGACGGCTCCACCGTTTCGCTCGGCGACTTCGCGGGAGAGAACGTCGTCGTCTATTTTTACCCGGCGGCAGCAACACCGGGCTGCACCACTCAAGCCTGCGATTTCCGGGACAACCTCGCCTCGCTGGGCTCAGCGGGCTACAAGGTCGTCGGCATCTCCCCTGACTCAGAGACCAAGCTCCGCTCCTTCACCGAAAACGAGGCGCTTACCTTTCCGCTGCTCTCTGACCCTGACCACGCAGTGGCCGAGGCTTGGGGAGCCTGGGGCGAGAAAAAGAACTATGGGAAGACCTACGAGGGTCTCATCCGCTCCTCCGTCGTAGTGGATGGATCGGGTCATGTTGCATTGGCGCAGTACAACGTGAGGGCCACCGGACATGTCGCTAAATTGCGCCGCGATCTGGGGCTCAGCTGACCGACCCGCGATCGGCTCGTAACCAGGAACTGAACGCCGACTGAACTGAGTACAATGGAGCGTGCGTTGGCCGGTTTCGGCAAGTCAGCGCACCTATGCGCGAGTGGCGAAATTGGCAGACGCGCTGGATTTAGGTTCCAGTGTCTTCGGACGTGGGGGTTCGAGTCCCCCCTTGCGCACCAGTGATTGCGGTCGTCTCAGACGCCGAACATGTGGACCCCCGGCCTTGGGCCGGGGGTCCACTGCTTTAACGCCCGGCGGTTGCCCTCCTGCGGCCTCGCGATCACCCTTCCCGGATAGCTCCCACACAATTTCTTTTCATCCTCACCCATCCACCGACATTTCCCAGCCGAAGTAAGCGTGAGACACCTGCACGGTGTGTTCGTCCGGAAATTAGACCGCCGCGTTTGACGTGAGGTCGGAATCTTTAAAGGAGAATTGAAATGGAACTTCTGAAGCGCAGGAACCTTTCCGTACTCGGTGTCGCAGCTGTCGCCATGTTCGGCCTGGCTGCATGTGGCGGCGGCGAAGAAGCAGCTACCGGCGATACGGGGACCACCGAATCGACGACGACGGAGTCCTCCGAGGCTGAGATGACTGAAGAGTCGACGGATGAGGCAATGGATCCCGCCGCAAATCTGGTGGGTCCCGCTTGTGAGGATTATGCAGCACAGGTTCCGGATGGAGCAGGCTCCGTTTCCGGCATGGCCGAGGATCCCGTGGCCACTGCTGCCTCGAACAACCCGCTGCTTACCCAGCTGACTGCGGCTGTTTCCGGCGAACTCAACCCCGAGGTTGATCTTGTCGACACCCTCAACGGTGGCGAGTTCACGGTCTTCGCACCGGTTGATGAAGCCTTCGAGGCACTTGATGCCGAGACGGTAGAGGCTCTGAAGACAGATGCAGACCTCCTCAGCGGCATCCTTACCTACCACGTGGTTGAGGGCCAGATGGCTCCCGATGAGGTGGCCGGAACCCACACCACCGTCAACGGTGCTGAGCTGATGGTCGAGGGCGAAGGCGACTCCATCACGGTCGGCGAAGAGAATGCGGCCGTGATCTGCGGCGGCGTCCAGACCGCCAATGCCACGGTGTACCTGATCGACGCCATCCTGATGCCCCCGGCCGAGTAATTCCTCGGACTATCTCGTCGAGCAATGGACTGAATAATCAAGCCAGCCAAGTAGGCTAAGCGATTCAGTCCAGCAATAGAGCCAGATTATTAGGGCGCGTATTTGGCCCGCGTAAAAGGCAAAACAATCATGCGAGAAATCGCTCGATATAAAACCCCTGATTCGAATCCTCTAATCTGTTTCAGGGATACGGCGGGTATCTGCACCTCTGTGCAGATACCCGCCTTCATCGTCTCGAAGCTCCCACCTCCCCGGTGCCACGATCAGCCGCCGTCCAGCCTCGTGACCTACACTGGATATTCCGTCCGCAGTCCTTGCCCACTGCACGCGCGCCCAGAGGAGACCATGCCAGCGAGCCCCACGCACCGCCGTCGTCGGCTGTCGATGCCACTGCGCGCGCTGGCGGCCGCTACAGCTCTCGGGCTCACCGCGTGCACTGCCGGAACTCCCATAGCTACGCCGACGATGGCGCCCGCCACCTCGACGGAACCGTCGGCATCGGTCGGAGACACCACCACCGGTACGTTTTCCTTCGGCGCCGCCGCGGATCCTACCGGCCTGGACCCGGCACTTGCGTCAGACACCGAGTCGTTCCGGGTCACACGGCAGGTACTCGAAGGCCTTGTCGGGATCGACCCGCTCACCTCTGAACCGGTTCCGCTTCTGGCCACATCGTGGGAGGAACGGAACGAAGGCCGGGCCTACGCCTTTGAGCTGCGCAAGAACGTGAGCTTTCATGACGGCCAACCATTCAACGCGGCGGCCGTCTGCGCCAACTTCGAGCGCTGGTACACGATGCCTCCGGAGACCCGCACGGCGGTTGCATCTATCGCCTTCAAGTCGGTATTCAAGGCATTTTCGGACGCACCCGGGGAGTCTGTCTTCGACTCCTGCCAGCCTCTCGGCGAGCATAAGGTGCTCATCCGGCTCACCGGGCGCCTGACCTCGTTCATTCCGGCCCTTGCACTGCCGGCCTTCGGCATGGCCTCCCCGCAGGCGCTTGAGGAGCTCAACGCCAATGAGCTGACTGTGGAGAAGGATGGCAGGCAGCTCTCGGAGTTCGCACTCAGCCCGGTGGGTACGGGACCGTTCACCTTCGAGGCGTGGTCCGAGGACGGGGTGATCCTGAACGCCTATGACGATTACTGGGGTTCACCGGGGGAAATACAGACCGTGACATTCCGGACGATTCCCCGCCCGGATGCACGCCTTCGTGCGCTGTTGGGTGGAGATATTGACGGCTACGACCTTGTGACCGTGGACAACGCCGCTGAGCTTGCCAGACAGGGCCAGCAGATCCTCCAACGCGACCCCTATTCCGTGCTCTACCTCGGGATGAACCACGACTTCCCTGGAGTCGACGATGCACTGTTCAGGCAGGCGGTTGCCCACGCCATCGACAAGTCAGCCCTCATCGAGGGCCGCTTCCTGGACGGCACAAGCCCGGCAACGCAATTCACCCCGCCGAAACTCGGCGTAACCAACGAAGAAATCACCGACTACGAGTACAACCCGGAGCGTGCAAGGGAACTTCTGGATGAGGCCGGGTATGACGGGGAGCCTCTCCCCTTCCATTACCCCCGCAACATCTCCCGCCCATACCTCTCCTCCCCCGAGAAGGTCTATGCCGAGCTAAGCCGCCAGCTCACAGCGTCCGGGTTCAACCTTCAGCCCGTCCCCACGGAATGGTCACAGGGCTACATTGAGACCGTCCAGAACGATGACAACCGGGCCTTCCACCTGCTCGGCTGGAGTGGAAGCTACCAGGATCCTGACAACTTCGTCGGGGTGCTCTTCGGAAGTTACGGCGAAGAGTTCGCCTTCCGCGACAACCAGCTCTTCAGCAAGGTCGCACGCGCCGTCACCCTGCCCAACGGGGATGAACGCACAGCCGCTTACCGGGACATCAACGAAAGTATCGCCGTCGACGTTCCGGCGGTTCCGCTCGCCTTCCCCATCTCGGCCGCGGTGGTCTCCCCGCGGGTGCTCAGTTACCCCGTGAGCCCGGTTATGCACGAGGTGTTCAACAACATTGACCTCGCCGATGTCGAGCAGCCCACCCCTTCGAAAGGCAGCTGAACAGGGAACTGGGCATGCAGCTCAACTGGGACGAGGATCACGCCGCCGCCAGGGCGTTCAAATTTAGGGAACACCACCGCCAGAGGCTACGCTTCAAGGGCTAGCGCCCTTGCTATTGGAGACCCATCGTGACTGCTGAGAGCCAGGCGGGAAAGCCCGCGAACCACACTGACGTCGTTCTTATTGGCGGCGGAATCATGAGTGCCACCCTCGGTGCGTTCCTCAAGCAACTGCAGCCGGACTGGGGCATCACTCTTTTCGAGCGGCTCGACCGGGCCGGACTGGAAAGTTCAGACCCCTGGAATAACGCCGGAACCGGCCACGCAGCACTGTGCGAGCTCAACTACGCGCCGGCCGGCAAGGACGGCTCGGTTGATCCGTCCAAGGCCATCGCCATCAACGAGCAGTTCCAGGTCTCCCGCCAGTTCTGGGCGCACATGGTCTCGAACGGACATCTCGGCGATCCGGGCACCTTCATCAACGCTGTACCGCACATGAGCTTTGTGTGGGGCGAAGGCAACGTGGAGTACCTCCGCCGCCGGTATGAGGCTCTCCGCACGCAGCCGCTCTTCAAGTCGATGGAGTTCGCAACGGACCACTCCGCCATTGCCGAGTGGGCTCCGCTCATCGTGAAGGAACGCAATCCCTCACAGCACGTGGCAGCATCGCGGGTGGCCGGTGGAACCGACGTCGACTTCGGCGCTCTCACGCGCGGCCTCACAGCCTATCTCGGTGAGAACGACGTCGACCTCCGCTACGGACACGACGTCACGAACCTTTCCAAGACTTCGCAGAACCGCTGGGATGTCACGGTGCGAAACCGTGCAACCGGCGAGGAGCACACGGTCAACACCCGCTTCGTGTTTATCGGCGCCGGTGGCGGCGCGCTGCACCTGCTCCAGAAGAGCGGGATCCCTGAAGGGCGAGGATTCGCCGGGTTCCCGGTCTCCGGTCAATTCCTGCGCTGCACCAACCCGGATACCGTCAACCAGCACAGTGCCAAGGTGTACGGGCAGGCGTCGGTCGGTGCACCGCCCATGTCCGTGCCGCACCTTGACACCCGCTACGTCAACGGCGAACGGTCATTATTGTTCGGTCCGTACGCGGGGTTCTCCACCAAGTTCCTCAAGCGCGGATCGCTGCTGGACCTGCCGACCTCAATTCGACCGTCCAATCTCGTGCCCATGCTCGCAGTAGGCAAGGACAACATTCCGCTCACCAAGTACCTCATCAGCGAGGTGCTCAAGAAGCGGGAGGCGAAGAACGAGTACCTCAAGGAGTTCGTACCGTCGGCCGATGGCAACCGGTGGGAACTGATCACTGCGGGGCAGCGTGTACAGGTCATCAAGAAGGCACCCGGGAAGGGCGGCGTCCTGCAGTTCGGCACCGAGATCATCACCTCGGCTGACGGCACTGTCGGCGCCCTGCTGGGTGCATCCCCAGGAGCATCGACCGCGGCACCGATCATGATCGAGCTGATGCGCCGGTGCTTCCCCGGACAGCTTGCTGGCTGGGAGCCCAAACTGAAGGAAATGATCCCCGGGTACGGCACGAAGCTCAATGAGAATGAGTCTCTCGCCGATGATGTCCAGTCAATGACCGACAGGGTGCTGGGGCTCAAGTAGACCGCGGCGCCACCAGGACTGGTCGCCCGCAGAAGGCAGAACCGATGTTCCGTTTGGCGCAACTGTCCCTGGGGAATCGCGCACTGATTGCCCTGATCACCGTGTTCGCTGCGGTGTTCGGGGTAATCACCATGGGCTCCCTGAAACAGGAGCTCATCCCCTCGCTGGAGTTTCCCCAGGTCACGGTGGTGTCCTCCCTCCCAGGGGCCAGCCCGGAGTACCTTGACAAGCAGGTCAGTGAGCCGCTGGAACGAGCGCTGAGCGGTGTGGAGGGGCTGGAGTCGTCGTCGGCGACCTCACGCAACGGCGTCTCCACGGTCAGCCTGATGTTCGCCTACGGCACCGACCTTGACCGTGCCCGCGGCCAGGTCGACCGCGCTATCTCGACCGTGCGGCCCGCGCTTCCCGAGGATGTGGAACCCCAGTCCCTGGCGGGCAGCATCAACGACTTACCGATCGTCTTCATGGCGGTGTCCTCTAATCAGTTGCTCAGTGAACTGGGTGAAGAACTGACGCGGCTCACCGTGCCGCAGCTTCAGAAAATAGAGGGCGTACGCAGCGCCGAAATTACCGGCGGCGCCGAACAGCATATTTCCGTCCTCCCTGCCCCCGAGGAACTCGCAGCCCAGGGGCTCACCGTCGGGGACATCGTTGACGCCCTCGAGAACAACGGCGAACTGTTTCCGATCGGCACCCTGGACGAGGGCGAACGCTCGCTGACGATTCAGGCCGGCAGTCCCATCCAGTCACTGGCCGATATCCGGAACCTGCCGCTCCTCCCCCAGGATCCGCCGACTGGCTCCGCCACCGACCCTGTGACCATCGGCGACGTTGCGGATGTGGCAGTAGCCGACGACGACCCCACCTCCATCACGCGGACCAACGGCGTCGAGACGCTGGCACTGACCGTGACGAAGGTTCCATCGGCGGATACCGTCACGGTCTCGAACGCAGTCACGGCCCTGATCCCGGAACTTGAGGCCGAACTGGGTGACGGTGCGGACATCACGGTGATCTTCGACCAGGCGCCCTTCATCGAGCGTTCCATCTCCGACCTCACCACCGAGGGCCTGCTTGGTCTGGGATTCGCCGTCCTCGTTATTCTGGTGTTCCTCCTCTCGGCCCGCTCCACCCTGGTCACCGCCGTGTCCATCCCGCTGTCGCTTCTCATCACGTTCATCGGGTTGGCGGCCACCGGTTACTCGCTCAACATCCTGACCCTGGGAGCGCTGACCATTGCGATCGGTCGCGTTGTCGACGATTCGATCGTGGTCATCGAGAACATCAAGCGCCATCTCAGCTACGGCGAAGACAAACGCTCGGCGATCCTGACGGCCATCCGCGAGGTGGCCGGCGCCATCACCGCCTCCACCCTCACAACAGTGGCGGTGTTCGCACCGATCGCCTTCGTCGGGGATCTCGCGGGTGAGCTGTTCCGGCCGTTTGCCCTGACCGTCACCATGGCCCTGCTCGCCTCGCTGGCTGTCTCGCTGACGATCGTTCCGGTGCTGGCCTACTGGTTCCTGCCGAGGACCCGAATTTCCTCGGAGCTGACGGATCCCGCAACGGCGGCGGCCGAGCAGCGGTACCTGGCAGAAGAGAAGGAGAAACGCTCCTGGCTCCAGCGGGGGTATCTTCCGATTCTTCGCGTGACCCAGCACCACCCGGTGTGGACGGTAGTGGCCGGAGTGCTGGTGCTTGCCGGGACGGTTGCGCTGGTGCCCTTCATGCAGACCAATCTTCTGGGCAACACCGGCCAGAACAGCTTTAGTGTCATCCAGCGCCAGCAGCCGGGCTCGAGCCTGGAAAACACCGTTGCCGAGGCGGGGCGCGTGGAGGAAGTCCTCTCCGGCTTCGAAGAAATCCGTGATGTGCAGGTGACCGTCGGAAATGCAGCCGGAGCCGTAGGCGCGCGGTTCTCCGCCGGTGCTTCCACCGCGCAGTTCACGGTGACCACGGAGGAAGAGGCCGATCAGCAGCAGCTTCAGAATGAGGTTCGTGCCTCGCTGAACGAACTTGAGGGAGCAGGCGAGATCGCGCTGTCGACCCAGCAGGGCGGGTTCGGCACGTCGAACACCGTGGACATCAACATCACCGCGCCGGAACCTGACATCCTTGCCGAGGCAAGTGACGCCGTCGTCACCGCGATGCAGGGTGTACAGGGGGCCCGCGACGTGACGTCCAACCTCGCTGCAGCTCAGCCGCAGATCCAGGTCAGCGTCGATCGCGCGGCCGCGGTGCGGGCGGGACTGAGCGAGGGCCAGATCGGCGCCCTGCTCGGAGGCAATGTCAGCGCCATCCCCGGCGGCGTGGTCCGGGTTGAAGCCACCGACTATCCCATCCTGATCGGGGAAGGGACCGAGATCACCAGCCTGGACCAGCTCCGCGACCTCACCGTGCCGACCCCCGCCGGACCGGTCCCCCTCACGGATGTCGCAACCGTCGAGGAGGTACAGGTTCCGCTCACGATCACCAGCTCCAACGGTGAACGAACAGCACAGGTTTCCATCACGCCGTCGGGAGACAACCTGGGCGCCCTGACCGCGGCCGTCACCGAACGCCTGGAGGGTGTAACGCTCCCGGCCGGCGCAACGGCCACGCTGGGCGGGGCATCGGAGCAGCAGGCGGAGTCCTTCGGGCAGCTGTTCCTGGCACTGTGGGCTGCCGTGGCCATCGTGTACGTCATCATGGTTGCCACCTTCAAGAGCCTCATCCAGCCGCTGATCCTCCTCGTATCGGTCCCGTTCGCGGCGACGGGCGCCATTGCCCTGCTGGTGATCACCGGGATCCCGCTGGGGCTGCCTTCGCTGATCGGCATGCTGATGCTGGTCGGGATTGTCGTCACCAACGCGATTGTCCTGATCGACCTGATCAACCAGTACCGGCGGCCGCTTGACGGTTCTGTCGGGCTCAACGTCGCGGACGCAATCACGCGAGGAGCCAGACAGCGGCTTCGACCGATTCTCATGACTGCGCTGGCGACCGTCTTCGCGCTGACACCGATGGCGCTTGGTCTGACCGGAGAAGGAGGCTTCATCTCCCAGCCGCTTGCCGTCGTCGTTGTTGGAGGTCTGGTCTCCTCAACGCTGCTGACGCTGGTGCTGGTTCCAGTGTTGTACCGACTGGTCGAAGGCCGCCGGGAGAAGCGTGACGAGGTGGCGGAGGAGTGGGAACAAATCCGGGAAGGCGCTGGTTACGGAGTACAGTAGATGCAAATGCATGTACTTCTAGGAGGAGGAATTCCATGCAGATCGGTATCTTCAGCGTCGGCGACGTAACGGTTGACCCCATCAAAGGCACCGCTCCCACCGAACACGAGCGTATCAAGGCCATGGTGACCATCGCGAAGCACGCCGAAGACGTTGGACTGGACGTCTTTGCCACCGGCGAGCACCACAACCGCCCGTTTGTCCCCAGCTCCCCCACCACCATGCTCGGATATGTGGCGGCGCAAACCTCCCGCATCATCCTCTCGACCTCAACGACACTGATCACCACCAATGACCCGGTCAAGATCGCCGAAGACTACGCGATGCTCCAGCACCTTGCCGACGGCCGGGTGGACCTGATCCTGGGACGCGGCAACACCGCACCCGTCTACCCCTGGTTCGGCAAGAACCCGCAGGACAGCGTCGAACTCACGGTCGAGAACTACCATCTGTTGCGCCGGCTCTGGGACGAGGACGTAGTCACCTGGGAAGGCAAGCACCGCACGCCCCTGCACAACTTCACCTCCACCCCCCGCCCGCTCGACGGCGTCGCCCCCTTCGTCTGGCACGGCTCCATCCGGACTCCCCAGGTCGCTGAGATTGCCGCTTACTACGGTGACGGCTACTTCGCCAACAACATCTTCTGGCCGAAGGAGCACTACCAGCAGCTCATCTCGCTCTACCGGGAACGGTATGCGCACTATGGGCACGGCACTGCGGAACAGGCGATCATCGGTCTAGGCGGACAGTTCTTCATCCGCCCCAACTCCCAAGACGCCATCAACGAGTTCCGTCCGTATTTCGACAATGCGCCGGTGTACGGTCACGGCCCATCGCTGGAGGACTTCAGCTCCCAGACGCCACTGACCGTAGGCAGCCCGCAGGAAATGATCGACAAGACGCTTTCCTTCCGCGAATTCTTCGGTGACTACCATCGCCAGCTGTTCCTCGTGGACCATGCAGGGCTCCCGCTGAAGACGGTGCTGGAGCAGCTCGACCTGTTCGGTGCCGAGGTCCTGCCTACCCTGCGCAAGGAATTCGCCGAGCGCACACCTTCTTCAGTGCCCGCTCCACCGACATTCGAGAACCGCAAGGCTGCGGTGCCTGCCGATGCCTGAGTCCCCAGGCACGCCGATGCGCCTCACCGCCGAAGCATGGGAGTCACTCTTCCGGGCGCAGGTTGCGGTGATGCGCAGGCTACGGCGGGAAGGGTCCTTCTCTCCGCTCGCAATCGGTGAGTACGACGTCCTTTTCAATCTCAGCCGCTGCCCCACCGGATGGACCAGGCTCAATGAGCTGAACAGCCACCTTTTGATCAGCCAGCCGAGCCTCAGCCGGATGGCGGAGCGCCTCGAAGACAAGGGACTGATCCAGCGCAAGCAGGCGCCGAACGATCAGCGCGGTGTCCTGCTGGCCCTCACCGACGAAGGACGTTGGCTCCAACGCGAGATCGGGGCGGCACATGTGCGCAGCATCCATGCCATCCTGGGGCCGATCCTTGACGAGGAGGAACTGGAGCAGCTGTTGAGCCTGACCACGAAACTCAGGGCAGGCCTGGAGAACGACGACGGAGCGCATCATCCGGCCTGACGGCCGCTTTGCAGCCGGTCGGCTGGATGCACGCTAGTTGAGTTGCACCAGCGAGGCGCCGTCGTCGTCGTGCAGGGTGCTTGACGTAGCGGTGACCGTGAGTGTGTCCAGCGTGAGGCTGCCACCGACGGTGGACAGGAAAGCCGTATCTGCGGCGTCGCGTCCTGTTGCAATGCGCAGGAGGTTGGTCCGCGGTGCGAGGCCGGTTGCGTCGACGACATGCCACGCCCCGTCCACCCATGCCTCCACCACCGCGTGGAAGTCCATCGGGGTCAACCCTGGGGCATAGACGGACACCAGTCGGGCGGGGACATCCTTGGCCCGCAACAGCGAAATCACCAGGTGAGCGTAATCACGGCAGACGCCGCGGCGGGACAGCATCGTGTCCGTGGCGCCGTCCGTGTGGCGGGATGAGCCGGAGACATAGCTGAGGTTCCCGCTCACCCACTCCCGCACGGCCGACAGCAGTTCACCGCCCTGCATACTTCCGAACAGGGCGTACGACGACGGCAGCAGACGGTCCGATTCGCAGTAGCGGCTGGGGCGCACATAGCGGATGAGGTCGGCGTCGTCCTTTTCAGCGGCGGCGGCTGTGCCCGAGACCTCCGCACGGTAGTTCAGTTCAAGCGTTGCGGGCCGCTCGAGCGTGAGCGTATGCAGGACTCCCCCATGGAGGTCCCCGACGGGCGTGAGCGCCACCGGTTCGCCGTCGGCCGTGACCTCGAAGACTTCGTCAACGGATGAATACCCGGCATTCCGGGCAACCGCCACAGAGAAGGCAATCGACGTGTTGGCCCGTGCCTGGGCGGTCAGGTGAGCCGTAACGGTTCGATTCATTCGGCGAAGCTCCTGGCGGATCTCGGTGAGCGTGGACTGTGCCGGTCTGAAACACTGGCTGTAACACGGTACGACGAGAAAGGCGCACTTTGTGAATCACTCAATCAACGAAACGTCCGGAGAGTCCCGTCTGGACGGGCTGACCGCTGTTGTCACCGGCGCCAACAGCGGCCTCGGGCTGCAAACCGCCATTGGTCTGGCCCGGCGCGGGGCGTCAGTGGTTCTCGCGTGCCGCAACGAGGAGCGGGGTGCGGCCGCCCTGCAGCGGGCGCGCGACGCGTCCGGAAGCGCGTCACTGACCCTGCGGCAGCTTGACCTCGCAGATCTTGGGTCGATCCGGTCCTTCAGTCGCGACTGGGCCGGTCCGCTGGATCTTCTGGTCAACAATGCAGGGATGATGGCCACACCGCTGAGGCGCACGGCTGACGGCTTTGAGCAGCAGTTCGGCATCAACCACCTGGGTCATTTCGCGCTGACCGGACTGCTGCTGAACGCACTCCGCCAGTCGCCCTCGGCGAGGGTGGTCACTGTCTCCTCGCTGGCTCACAGGCGCGGGCGGATTGACTTCCAGGACCTCAATGCCCATTCCCGGTATCGGCCGTGGAAGGCCTACAACCAGAGCAAGCTCGCCAATCTGCTGTTCACGATGGAACTCGACCGCCGGGTACGCGCTGCCGGCTGGCCGCTGATCGCCGTTGCCGCACATCCCGGGTTGTCCACGACCAACCTCACCGCTGGGATGCGTGGCGCGGCAGTTCTCGATTTGATGGGCGGTTTTTTCCGGCTGATGGGCCAATCGGATGCAGAGGGCGCAAAGCCGATCCTTCTGGCTGCCACCGGCGCGCAGGTGCACGGCGGCGACTACTACGGCCCGAACGGACCCGGCGAAACCCGCGGGACCCCGGTTCTCGTTGCTCCCTCTCCGTCGGTGCTCGACGAGGCTGTCGCCGCGAGGCTGTGGGCAGTCAGTGAGGAACTTACCGGGGTGACCTACGACAGCCTTCCCGCCGGCCTTGGTTCTGATTTCCAGTCCGGCCCTTGATCAGAGGCGAATGGTAAGCATACTGTTTGTTCGTGCCGCGGAGCTGCCTGCAGCGGCTGCTCCGTAGCCCGAAACCGAGCGAAAGGAACACCATGGCTGATTCACCCAGCCCGATCGACATCCAGAAGGCCCTCGGCGGCGTCAGCTACCCCGCGAAGAAGGACGACCTCATCAGCAACGCCGAAAGTTCCGGTGCGGACGACACCGTGCTCGAATCGCTGAGGGGCATTCCCGACAAGGAGTACGAGTCGCCCGCCGATGTCAGCAAGGCCGTTTCCAAGTAGGAACTCCCCCGCCTGCCGGAGTTTGGATCATCCGGGAGTGACAATCGACGTGAGGATTCAACTCGCTACCTGGAGCGACAAGATCATCCTGCGTATCTGGTCAAAGTCCTTCTGACCGAACCGCTTCTGAGCCTCCGCGATGGTCGCAAAGGAGGCGGTTCGGGAACCGACCTGCGCCGGCTCCAGGGCACGAAGCTGGATGCTGTCCCCGAAGGAGTACAGCCCGATGTGGTTCGGCCCCTGGACGGTGTTGTGGAGAACGCACGCCGCACCATCCGCTCCACCAACCATGTCCGTAATCCCATACGAACTGAAGAACCTGTACCCCTGGATCAGCCGTACTACGAAGCGTGGCTCAATGGAGCCCTCCGCTTCTGCTGTCGACGGGATGTCAACGGGCTCGCTGCTCAGCACAATGTAGGGACTTGCGGCGTCCGCTGCACACTCCTCCGACGGCGGGGTTATCCGGGTGTGCAGTTCAGCCACGGTGGCGCCGTCGGCATTGGACACTTCGAAGTGCACACCGCCCTCACCGAACCCTTCGCCCGGGTTCTCGATCACCTCTACCGTCCAGTCCTCCGGCACCTCGAAACTGACGAACCGTTGCTCGTCCGTGAACGCGGTCCACCCGTCACCCGGCGCCGCCCGTTCCGGAAGCATCGGGAGCGCAATAGGGGTCGGGCTGGCTGTTGCCGGAGCCGGACTCTCGGCGGCGGCACTCACAGAAGGGCTGGCTGGCGGACGATCACCGATCTCAAAGTCCTCACACCCGGTGATCGTCGCGGTAACGGCAAGAAGTGTGACAGCACCGAGGAGACCAAACCTCACAGGTCGCGTCATATTCGATCCTTCCGAGTAGCCCTGCTTCCACTCTATGCAGTGAAGTGAGCCGTCTGGAGGCATCCGCGGCAGGCGTGGCGCAGAATCACTACCATGAAGCGCTTAGTCCAGACCTCGCTGGGGCCGGTCGTGATTCGCATTCATCGCGGTTCGCATTCGGTCACAGACCCCGACGCACCACCGTGGGTGTTCCTGCACGGCGCATCCGGTTCGTGGCGTTCCTTCCGCGCGCTGGCTGACGACCACGCGGTGCGGGAAGGCAGTGATCGGGTCTTTGTTGATCTCCCCGGCTGGGGCGATTCCCCGGGCCGGTTCCCCTTCACGGTTGAGCAGCAGAGCGCAGCCGTCGTGGAAGCGCTGAGAGAGCTCAACTACCGGAGGTGGTACCTCTTCGGCCACTCGATGGGAGCAGTTCTTGCACTGGATATCGCAGCGTCATATCCGGCCGAGACCTATGCCGTCGTCGCCCTCTCCCCAACCGCGCTGACTGCCGTCGCAGCTTTGAACCAGCCGTTCCGCTATCCCGCCATGGCGCCGCTTGTCGGCATGTACGGGCTCATGGTCATTCTGCGTGCGCTCGGAGGCATGGCGCCTGGGCTACTTCGCATCGTGGAGCGCTTAGGACTTCTCCGTCTCATCCTGAGCCCGTTATTCGCCCGTCCGTACCTGCTGCAGCGTCAGGTATTCGTTGATCTGGCAGTAGACGCCCGGCCGGCATCATTCATTGCTGCCGCGGGCGCGCTGAGAAAGTACGACGTCGGCACCTGGCAATCCATCGCAGCGCCGACAATTCTTGCCCGGGGAAGCAGGGACATCTTCACCCAACCGTCCGAACTCCGCGCGCTTGCGAACCTCATCCCGCATGCCCGAAGCGTGGTGCTGGACGGTTCCGGGCACTTTGCGCATCTTGAGGATGCGGACCGCACCGCCGCACTGCTCACGACCTTACGCGCGGGTGCCCAGCCCCTGGACGGTCTTGACTGACGAGACGACGGCTCGTGCGGCGAGCGCGATCTCTGCATCGGTCGTTGCAGCTGTCCAGGACAGGCGCAGTGCGGTCTGGGCGACCTCGGCTTCCAGGCCCAGTGCCAGCAGCACAGCGGAGGGCTCGCTGGCACCCGCGGCGCATGCCGATCCACTTGAGGACACCACGCCCGCACGTTCGAGTTCGAGGAGGATCGCCTCACCGCTGGCGCCCGGGAAACAGAACGAGGCGATATTCGGCAGCCTCTGCGTCCTGTGTCCGGTCAGAAGGGCGCCGTCCACTCCGCCGAGCACCGAGTCAATCACATGGTTCCGGCGCGCCACCGAGGCAGCCGAATGAGCAACCCGCTCCTGCTGCGCCAGCCGTAACGCCGTCGCGAGGGCCACCGCACCCGCAACGTTCTCGGTACCGGACCTCTTCCCGCGCTCCTGCCCGCCCCCATGCACCAGCGGCTCCAACGGAAGCCGCGAGCGCACGAACAGGACGCCGCAGCCTTTCGGTGCACCGAGCTTGTGACCGGAGATGCTCATCGCATCCACACCAAGCTCGACGGTATCCAGCGGCAGCCATCCCGCGGCCTGCACGGCATCGGTGTGGAAGGGCACGCCCTGCTCACGGCACACTGCCGCCAACGCAGGGATGGACTGCACGGTTCCGACCTCGTTGTTTGCGTACATCAGCGTGCACAGCGTGGTCTCTTCGGTCAGGGCCGCGCGGAGTGTTCCTTCCTCCACGAGGCCCTCCGCGGTCACAGGAAGGAGGGTGATCCGGAAGTTGTGCAGCCGCTCGAGGTAGTCCAGCGTTTCGAGCACGGCCGGATGCTCGATCGCCGACGCAACGATATGTCTCCCCCTGGGCCGCGCCAGTGCAATCCCCTTGATTGCAAGATTGTCCGCCTCCGTGCCGCCCGAGGTGAAGACGACGTCGTTCGCTTTGCAGTTCAGCTCCGCCGCTACCAGCCGGCGCGCATAATCCAGCGCCCGTGCGGCAGCCTCACCCACGGTATGGTGACTGGATGGGTTCCCGTACTCGGTAGTGAGCAGCGGCCACATGGCTTCCAGCACCTCCCGACGTACTTCGGTGGTGGCAGCTGCGTCGAGGTAAATCACCGCACACCGTCCGAATTGGTGTGGCTGTGCTGGCCTCCTGCACCGAACGCAGGCGTACCGATTCGGATGTCGAGGCCGAGATCCAGCGCCCGGACGCTGTGGGTCAGCGCTCCCGACGAAATAATGTCTACACCTGTGCGCGCAATGGCACCGATGGTTTCCAACCGCACGTTGCCGCTCGCTTCCACGAGTGCCCGCCCGGCAATCTGTTTGACTCCGGCTTCAAGGTCTTCAAGGCTGAAGTTGTCGAGCATGATCGTATCCACGCCGGCGGCGAGTACCGGTTCCACCTGGTCGAGACGGTCCACCTCGACTTCGAAATGGACGGTATGCGGCAGGCGCCGGCGCGCAGCACGCAGTGCGTCGGTTACATCGACCGCACCGCCCTGCGTCAGTACAGCAAGGTGATTATCCTTGGCCATGACGGCGTCGGAGAGGCTGAAACGGTGATTGGCCCCCCCGCCGCAGCGCACCGCATACCGTTCAAGAACCCGCAGCCCCGGAGTCGTCTTGCGAGTGTCCACCACGCGGGCGCCGGTTCCGGCCACCTCTGCAACGAAGCGGCCTGTGAGCGTCGCAATACCGCTCAGGCGCTGTGCCAGGTTAAGTGCCACACGCTCGGCAGTGAGGACGGACCGTGCGGGGCCGGACACGGCAGCCAGCACGGCACCGGCGTCGAACGCGTCCCCGTCGCGGACCTCGAACGTGACCTGGATCCCCGGGTCCGTCAGGCGCATGGCGGCCTCAATGACCTGCTCGCCGCAGAAGACGCCCGGTTCTCGTGCAATGACGGCCGCGTCTGCGCGTGTTTCTCCGGGTATGAGCGTCTGGGATGTCACGTCTCCCCAGGGCGCATCTTCGGCGAGCGCAGCCGCAACGATGCGGTCGACGTCAGCGGCAGACGGTCCGGCTGGTGCAAAAGTCATGAGGTGCTCCTCAGGATGATGGGGCTGCCCGAAGGCTCGGAGGTGGCGGGGAAATCGGCACGGTAATGAGCTCCACGCGATTCCTTGCGCGCGAGTGCTGCCGAGGCGATGAGCCGGGAGCAGAGCAATAGGTTCGCAGTCTCTCTCTCCCCGAGCGAGGTACCGGTGGAATGCCATTCGGCGAGTTGCTTGGAGGCAACGCGGAGGCCGGCATCCTCGCGAAGGATGGAAACGTGTTCGGACATGACGCGCAGCACGTCGTTCCGGGCAGCCTTCAGCGGACCCGGTGCCAGCGTGAGCGTCTCAGCTTCAACGGTTGGCCAGGCCGCAGGCGTGGCGACAATCGCCTCCGCGGCCCGTGCACCGAAGACCAGCCCCTCCAGCAGCGAATTGGACGCAAGCCGGTTGGCGCCGTGCACCCCTGTTCGGGCAACCTCTCCCACGGCATACAGTCCCGGCAGGGATGTCCGGCCTTCGGTGTCCGTGACCACTCCGCCCATCCAGTAGTGCGCCGCCGGAACCACCGGCAGCACGTCGCGCCCCCAGTCGAACCCGGCTTGCCTGGTCACCGCGGTCAGGGTGGGAAACCGCTTGGCCAGGAACTCACCGCCGAGCGAGGTCGCATCGAGGAACACTTCCCTACCGCCGGAGCGCGCGAGGTGCAGCGCTATGCTCCGGGAAACCACATCCCGTGGCGCCAGCTCACCGGCGGGATGGTAGTCGGCCATGAATCTGTGCCCGGTCCCGTCCCTGAGCACCGCTCCCTCGCCGCGCACCGCCTCGGAAATGAGCGGGTGCCCGGGAACGTTGAGCGATGTTGGATGGAACTGGAAAAACTCGAGGTCCGCTACAGCCGCACCTGCCCGCCAGGCGGCGGCAACGCCGTCGCCCGTGGCGACTGACGGATTTGTGCTGTGCTCGAAAATACCTCCAGCACCGCCCGTTGCGAGCACGACGGCGTCAGCGGACACGCTCTGAAGCTCACCGGCGCGGAGAACGACGGCGCCCGTCACCTTCCCGCCGTCCATGACGAGGTCGGCGGCGAAGGCGTGTTCCTCCAGGCTGATACCCGGATCCGCCTGGACAGCACGGATAAGCGGAGCCCCAATTCCCGCTCCGGTTGCGTCACCGCCAATGTGGAGGATGCGCGGTGCTGCGTGCGCCGCTTCCCGCCCGAAAGCCAGGTGTCCGTCGGCGGTGCGGTCGAAGAGCACACCGAGCTCGATCAGCCTCCTGATACCCGCCGCCGCGCCGGAAGACAGCACGCGCGCTGCTTCTTCGTCACAGTGCCCCGCACCCGCCGCAAGGGTGTCTGCCACGTGGGACCCGACGCTGTCCTCCCCCGCCGGCACTGCCCCAATCAGGGAACTGTCGAACGGCGCTGACCCGGCAAGGACCGCCGCTATGCCGCCCTGGGCGTACCAGGTATTGCTCTCGGCAACGGCGGCCTTGGCAAGAATCGTGACGTGCACGTCCGAACGCCGGCGCAGTTCCAACGCCGTGTACAACCCGGCAATACCGCTGCCGATCACGAGGACATGATTCACGGCTTGGCCGCCAGCATCCGTTCCAGTGCCACTCGTGCATGAGTCGCCACGTCGGAATCCACCGTGATCCGGTTACGGACTTCTCCTGCTACAAGACCCTCAAGTACCCAGGCCAGATACCCGGGGTGAATGCGGTACATCGTGGAGCACGGGCAGATGACCGGGTCGAGACAGAAGATGGTGTGCTCGGGGTACTCAGCGGCAAGCCTGTTCACCATGTTGATCTCCGTACCCACCGCAAAAGTGGTGCCTGGAGCTGCCGCGGCGATAGCTTTCCGGATGTAGTCCGTGGAACCGGCTTCGTCCGCAGCATCGACCACAGGCATGGGGCATTCCGGGTGCACTATTACGCGGACGCCCGGGTACTCGGTGCGCGCCTGCTCGATCTGGTTGACGGTGAACCTCTTGTGGACGGAGCAGAAGCCGTGCCAGAGGATCACCCGCGAATCCAGCAGCTCCTGCTCGGAATTTCCGCCGAGCGCCTTGCGGGGGTTCCACATGGGCATCTGGTCGAGTGGCACGCCCATTGCCTTCGCCGTGTTGCGTCCAAGATGCTGGTCCGGGAAGAACAGAACCCGCTGGCCGCGCTCGAAGGCCCATTCGAGCACTGTGGCGGCGTTGGAGGAGGTACAGACGATGCCGCCGTTCCGTCCGCAGAATGCCTTGAGCGCAGCGGAGGAGTTCATGTAGGTGACGGGGATGACCGGTTGGCGGCCGGCCTCGTCGGGTTCTGATCCGAAAAGCTCTTCGAGCTGCTCCCAGCACTCGGTGACCGAATCGGCATCAGCCATGTCCGCCATCGAGCAGCCGGCAGCGAGGTTGGGCAGGATCACGTTCTGATCGGACCGGGAGAGGATGTCAGCGGTTTCTGCCATGAAGTGCACCCCACAGAACACGATGGCTTCAGCGTCCGGACGGGTCAGCGCCGCGTTGGCAAGCTGGAATGAATCGCCCACGAAGTCGGCGTGCTTCACTACCTCGTCACGCTGGTAGAAGTGGCCCAGGATGACGAGGCGGTCGCCGAGCGTTTCCTTCGCCGCAAGGATGCGCGCTTCGAGTTCCGCCTCACCGGCGAGCTGGTACTCCTCCGGCAGGGCACCCTGACGCGGGGTGGAAGCCGGAGCGATGTCCTGCATGGATGCACCGGGGCCGTAGTCCGGACCCTGTGCAGGACTGGCGGGAATGTCGAATTCCCATGGGTTCTTGGCGAGGTCGGGACTGCACGTTCCGCCCCGTGCTGCGGACCGCTCCGCGTCGTCGCGCGTCATGAGCTGAATGGCGGTATTAATGCTCGTCATGGGACTCTCCCTCGTGGAAACGGGCTGGTGTAAGCCGGTGGGTACTGGGTGGGTTTGGGCGGAGGTTCACGGTCACGGCGATTCAGCCTGCTGCGGCTGACGCGCTGCCGTCAGGCACCGGGCCGGCGTAGCGGTAGAGCCGCGGCGGCCGGTGGCGCGTGCCGGTGAGGTAGTCATCAGTGGGTTCGATGTACGGTGTGGCACGGAGCTGGCGACGGAAATTAGCCGGATCCAGTTCCTTGTCCAGCACTGCCTCATAGACCTCGCGGACCTGAGCCAGCGTGAAGCGGTCCCCGAGGAGGTGGTAGGCGATGGAGCCGTACTCCATCTTGTTGCGCAACCGCCAGAGCGAGTAGTCGACAATCTCGTTGTGGTCGAACGCGAGGCGCTCCAGCCTGTCAGCCCGAAACCACCGGACGTTCTCGGATTCCCGCGTCAACGCCGCCTCGTCAGGTTGCACGAGCGCCCAATAAACAATGGACACCAGACGCTGGCCGACAGATCGATGCAAGCCTCCGAAGGCGTACAGCTGCTCAAGGTATCGGGGCGCCAGGCCGGTGGTTTCAAGCAGGTTGCGCGACGCCGCGTCCTGCAGGGACTCGGAATGCGCCAGGGGCCCGCCGGGCAGCGCCCACTGACCAAGATACGGCTGGCGGATGCGGCGAACCAGCGGCAACCACAACGTCGGGCGTCCGGAGGCTTCGCTGGGGCGCAGGCCGAAGATCACCGTAGAGATAGCCAACGACGGCGGCTGCTGGCTCCGCTCGGAGACATTGGCTGACGTTGGGCTCATTCGGCACCCCCTTCCAGGTCCACCGTAACGGGCCATCTGATCACTTATGGTCAATATGACTATAACTCATTGTAGACTGCCCGCCGGTCAGGAACGAATCGGACACCATGGCGCGGTCTTCACCTCACAATTCTGGGAAATGGATGGGAATGCGTCTCTTCGATTTGCTTTCCTGCACAAGCGGTGACTAAAGTCACACGGGTTGGCCACTGCTGGCCGGGCGGCGGAGATCTGTTCAATGGAGCACAGTTCTCTGCCGCTTTTTCTTTTCCCGGCCACTCGCGCACGGGGCGCTAGAGTTCAGGGAAGAGCCGCAGCAAGGAGAACCCGGGAGGAACGCATGGGACGACACAGCGATCATCTTGTCGAGGGGACGAATCCGGGGCTGAATGTAGTTGTTCATGAGCCAACTTCCGCATCTGCACTGAGGCCCGTCCTGCTCCTTCACGGATTTGCATCCTCTGCCAGGCTCAACTGGGAAGATTCCGGCTGGGTGCGTGCGCTGACGGACGCGGGCCGGAAAGTCATCACTCTGGATCTGCCCGGCCATGGTTCAAGCGCCGCTCCGGAAGAGATGGACGCCTACTCCCCCAGCCGCATCCGCGCCGACCTGCTGCAAATCCTGCTGGATGCGCACGTCCGTCCCCTTGTCGAGGATCGCCCCGATAGCGGCGTCGACATCATCGGCTACTCGCTGGGCTCGAGGCTCGCCTGGGAATTCGGTGCAACACAACCGGAACTGGTGCACCGAATGGTTCTGGGCGGACCGGGAACCGGCGACCCTTTGGCCGCGTTCGATCTTGCTGCTGCGCAGCAGTTTCTGACCGACGGAACCCCCATCGAGGACCACTCAACCAACGAGCTCCTGCGCATGGCGCGCCTCATCCCGACCAACGATGTTTTCGCGCTGCTCACCATGATCGAGGCCATCAAGCGCGAGCCCTTCATTCCGGCAGATGCAGTGCCTCATATGCCCCTGCTCCTCGTGGCCGGAGACCAGGACGAACGTGCACGCACCCTTCCGGATCTGGCGGAACTGAGCGGCCGGGCGGAAATTGTCTGGCTGCCCGGGCGCACCCATACCAACGCAGTCACATCGCGCGCCTTCAAGGGCGCAGCGATAGACTTCCTCGCTGCGTAACAATTCCCAAACTTTTGATGGCTGGCGTAGTGTGCTGGCTTCCGCACTGCCTCCGACAGGGTAGGATAATCAAGGTGATCAGCATGCTTATCACCTGCTCTTCACCCCATAACATTTTCTTTCTTCCCCGGAGGTCTCACGTGGATGAACTCCTGGCCGAGCGGTACCAACCCATTGAGTTGATCGGTACCGGCGGCGCAGCATCGGTGTTTCGGGCACTGGACCGGAACCTCGGCCGGGACGTAGCGATCAAGGTCTTCAACCCCACTACATCCGATGATGACGACTATCGGCGGCAGCACACGGAAACGATGCTGCTGTCCACGCTGAACCACCCCGGATTGGTGACGCTGCATGACGCCGGCCTGCAGGAGGACGGCACGGGCAAGACCACCAGCTTCCTGGTCATGGAACTGGTGGACGGTCTGGATCTGCGCAAACTGCTGAAGTCGGGCGCGCTACCTTCCGAGCATGTAGCGCAACTGGGCGCGGACCTCGCGGATGCACTGGCGTATATCCATTCTCAGGGTGTCATTCACCGTGATGTGAAACCGGCGAACATCCTCATGTACCACTCAGGTGAACATGAAACGCGGCTCTACCCCAAGCTCACCGATTTCGGCATCGCACGAATGATGGAAGCCACGCACTCCACCGCGCACGGCGCCACTATCGGCACGGCGAACTACCTCAGTCCGGAGCAGGCCGAGGGTATCACTGTTGAACCTCGCACCGACATCTACTCGCTTGGCCTGGTGCTCCTCGAGTGCCTCACCGGTGAGAAAGCGTTTCCTGGGCCGGTTGTCGAAGCGGCCGTCGCCCGCCTGCTGCGGGACCCCGAGATTCCCGAGCATCTCAGCTCCGATTGGGTTCAGTTGCTGACCCGCATGACCGCCAGGGACCCCCAGGCCCGCCCCGACGCGCATGAGGTCGCAGTGGCCCTACGCGCGCTGGGTTCCGACAACGACGACGGCGCCATGACACTAAACCTACATACCCCCCATGAGGCGCTACCAGACACTCCCGACGTCATCACAGGCGGCGTGACCACCGGAAACGTGCATATCCCGGCACCGCCGTCGCGGGCGCCATCCCTGGGCTAGCTTCTTCGCTCTAACAAAATGAGACTTGACGCGGTTACTGCTGGCTGCCGTCCTCTTCGGAGTCCTTCCCGGTGTCTTCCTCAGGTTCGAAGCTGCTCGGCTCCTCAGTGGTGGTGACGCCAACACCGTCTTCCGTATTGGGAATGGTTCCCTCCGGCTCCGTGTGCGACGAATCCTCGCCTTGGTCGTCCTGCGCGCGGTCGCTTGGTTCACTTGTCATGATGACCTCCGTAGTTGGAACCGGATCCTTACACTCTCGATCTTAGGGTTCCCGGTGGAGCAACAAAAGGGCAGGCCATCAGCAACAGCCCTCGAACCGGCATCGGCGTCCACATCAGAAGATGTAGAGGTGCTCGGTCACTTCAGAAATTTGGAGGTTCGCCGGTCCGCAAGCGGTTTGCCCCCCGTCTGGCACGTCGGGCAGTACTGGAGCGCTGAATCGGCGAATGACACCTCACGAACGGTGTCCCCGCACACGGGGCAGGGCTCACCGGTTCTACCGTGCACTTTCATTTCGCGCCGCTTTGCATCCTTCAACTCCTTCGCTGGTTTGCCGGCAGCTGCACTGATGGCGGCTCCCAGAACCGAGTGCATGGCGTTGTGCAACGCGGCCAACTGCTCGTCACTGAGGTTGGCCGCCAGCGTAAACGGAGAGAGCCTTGCGGCATGCAGGATTTCGTCGCTATAGGCGTTGCCGATCCCCGCAATGAACGATTGATCACGCAGCACGCCTTTTAGTTGGCTGCGGTGTCCGTGCAGCATCGCCACGAACTGTTCCTGCCCCACATCCAGCGCTTCGGGACCCAACCTGCTTACGCCCGGGACCTCGGCGACATCACGCACAAGGTAGACCGCGGCTGACTTCTTGGTGCCGGCCTCGGTGAGGTCAAACCCATAGCCTGAAGGTTCGGTGCACCTCAGCCGGAGCGCTATCGGGCCTTTCCCAGGCCGCAGAAGGGTGTCGGGAACGGAATCGGACCACCGAAGCCACCCGGCGCGCGCCAGATGCATCACGAGGTGCACACCCTCCAGACTCAGGATGAGGAATTTACCCCGCCTGTCAACGCTGGTGAATTTCATGGAGGACGCCGCTGAAAGCGGCACCTCAGCCGTCTTGAGCACGGCGAAGGAGCCAAGCTGAATGTCCCGTACACGAGCGGGTGCGCCGTCGTCGGGAACCAGTTTGCTGGCCAGGAACTGGGCGAGCCCCTGAACCTCAGGCATCTCCGGCATGGCACTACGGTAGCAGCGGACACGTTGCCCATGGGGCGGCGGCCACGCGCCGTCTGTGTCGGGCGGGCAACACTGCAGGAGGTCTTCCATTACCGTGTAGGTGAGGGAGCATCTCCGCTCCGGACTGGGAAGGATTCAGGAACACAGGCAATGGTCAGCGCAACCGGTTCTACCCGTCGATCAGCCGGCAGGCCGCTGAACAGGATCCTCTCCCAGGAGGCGATCACCCGGGCCGCCCTCACGCTCATCGAAGCCCGCGGGTATGAGGGGCTGACCATGTCCTCCCTTGCGCGTGCACTGAAGGTGGCCCCGTCATCGTTATACAACCACGTCGAGTCCAAGGGCGATGTATTGATTCTGGTGCAGGACCACGTCATGACGCAGGTCGACGTATCGGGGTTTGATACCGAGCCGTGGGATGAGGCCATCCGCCGGTTCGCGTGGTCCTATCGCGATGTCTTCACCCGGCACACACCGCTCATCCCGGTGATCGCCGTGCTGCCGGTAAGCGGTGCCCCCCAGACCCTGGCCGTCTATGAGGCGCTTACCCAGGGTTTCGAAAAGGCCGACTGGCCGGAGCCCCTGATCGTTCCGGCAATCATTGCGTTGGAGTCCTTCATTTTCGGATCCGCTTTCGACGCCACCGCCCCTGAGACGATCTTCGAGTCAGGACAGCTTGCAGCACACTATCCGCGATTCACCTCCGCAGTGTCTGCACAGAAGAAGAACGCGGACCAACGGCAGGCCGACATAGCATTCGGCATGGGCCTTGATGCGCTCATCCACGGGTTGCGGGCGCGGGCGGCCGGGTACTCAACGTAACCCGCAGGCAGCAGGAAAGCCGCCCCACCTGCACCCGGTATTCCTACCTATGGGCGGTGGAGCGGCCTTCTCTGGTACTACTTTGCTTCCGTGTGGCGTTCAGCTACACGCAGTGGCACCCCGCGGGTTTCCTTCACCAAGGTCACGCCGACGAAGGAAATGACGCACAGCACCATGATGTACACGCCGATTGAAATCGACGTCCCGGTGCTCGTCAAGAGCGCTTCCGCGATCAGCGGAGCGAAGGCGCCGCCAAGGATCGCGCCCAAAGCATAGCCGATCCCGATCCCGGAGTACCGGACGTTCGCCGGGAACATCTCTGCGTACATCGCCGACATCGGTCCGTAGGACAGTCCGAGGCCGATAGTGAGAACAAACAGGGCAACCCCATAGGCAACGATATTCTGGGTATCGATCATCATGAACAGCGGGATCATCCAAACGAACACCAGGGCGTATCCGATCTGGAAGGTCCGCACCCGGCCAATCCGGTCGGAAAGGATCCCGCCGAACATGGTGAAGGTGAGCCATCCGAAGGACGCCAGTAGAGTCGCAAACAGGACGGGGCCTCCGGGCATACCAAGCGTGCGCTGGGCGTAGGACGAGAAGAAGGCAATCAGCAGGTATCCGGCAGCGTTGTTGGCGATGAAGATGGCCGCCGTGAGCACAACCTGCTTGCTGCTGTGCTTGAAGAGCTCCTTGAGCGGAACCGACGACTCCAGCTTCCGCTCGGTCATCTCCTTGAAAACTGGGCTCTCCGCGACTGCCATCCGGATGAAGTATCCGACCACGATCAGTACTACGGACAGCAGGAACGGCACACGCCAGCCCCAGTCGAGGAAGGCTTCCTCCGACATCGACGAACGCAGGGTGAAGAGCACCAGCGTAGCGAGGATCATTCCGAGAGGAACACCGATCTGCGGGTAAGCGCCCCAGAAGCCGCGCTTGTTCACGGGCGCGTGCTCTACAGCCATGAGAGCAGCCCCGCCCCACTCTCCTCCGGCCGAGAAACCCTGGAGGACGCGCAGGATCATCAAAAGGATGGGCGCCGCGACCCCGATTTGGGCGTAGGTCGGCAGGAGGCCGATCAGCGCCGTGGCTGAACCCATCATTATCAGGGTGAAGACGAGCATCGCCTTGCGCCCGATGCGGTCTCCAAGGTGACCGGCAACTACTGCCCCGAGCGGCCGGAAGAAGAAGCTGATACCGATGGTGGCCCAGGAAACCAGCTGTGCCAGCCCGGGGTTCTCATCATTCAGTGGCGCGAAGTACAGCTGGGCGAAAATGAGGCCCGCTGCCTGCGCGAAGATGAAGAAGTCGTACCATTCGATGGTGGTGCCAACCATGGTGCCGGCGACGACCTTGCGGTCCTCCCGGGACATACGCTGCCGGGGGGCAGCCGTTGAAGACGTCATTGTTACTCCAAGTGGACGGATTGAATTACTGACAGAACGTTCGGTAATTGTGGTCTAGATCATACCCGCAATCAAGAGCGCGGCCCAGTCCTTCCAATCCCGTGCAGGATCGATGACGAGAACGGAGTTGGTCCCCCTCAGTTCCTGTTCGATAGTTGAACATATCGTTCCGATATAGAATAATATCTGAACGTGACCTCCGACACAACGACTCAGCATTCACAGACCCTCTCCCGAGGTCTACGCTCCCTCGAAATCCTTGCGGATGCCCCAAGGGCGCTATCCATTGCGGAACTATCAGCAGAACTGGGAGTGCATCGTTCCATCGCGTATCGGATCGTTCGCACACTGGAAGATCATTCGCTTGTCGTCAGGGATGACGCAGGCAAGATCTCGTCGGGTCCCGGTCTTGCCGCGCTCGCCCGGGGAGTGTCCCGCGACCTTCAGACGGCTTCACTCCCGGAACTGACAGTTCTGGCGAATGAACTGGGCATGACCGCTTTTCTTGCTGTCTGGGACCGCCATGACTGCGTGACCCTCGTGACCGTGGAGCCGCGTCATTCCCGTGCCGCCGTCGCGCAGCGCCCGGGAACCCGCCACGCGTTCAGCGCAGGGGCGCCGGGAATAGCGATTCAGTCCGCGGTCAGCGAGGAGGAATGGGAACGGCTTGCACCCGGTCAGCTTTACCGCGAGGAATCTGCTTCGGCACGCATCCAGGGGTTCGCCACCAGTCACGACGAGGTCATTGCCGGCCTGTCTTCTGTCGCCGCACCGGTCAGGGTGCCGGGGAGGCTGCCCGCGGCAGTTGCCGTCGTCTATATCCGCTCAGCCCACCCGGAGGCCGAACTCGGCGCCCGGATTGCAGCCAGTGCCCGTGCTATTGAGGAACAGCTCAGCTGACCTCTGCGACTTCCGGCCTGCGACGAAGTACACCGGCGGAGACGAAACCCAGGAGCAGCAACACGACGGCGGCCACGACAGGCACCAGGAATGCATTCTGCACACTGCCCTCCGCCAGCGCCCCGGCAATCGAAGCGCCGATCGCGGTGCCTGCGACGATTCCACTCGCCAGCAGGGTCATCACCGTCCCGACCAGATGCTTGGGCGCCACCAGCGAGCCGACGCTGAAGATGCTGACCATTGTTGGTCCTACGGGGAGGCCGAGGATCAACAGCGCAGTGAGCATCAGCGGAATGTCAGGTGCAAACAGGGGCAGTAACGCGGCGATGCTCATGGTCCCGGCTGAGACCACCCACCGCAGTGGGTGCCGGAATCGCCGCGGCCAGTAGGCAACGGACAGCGCCGTAAGCGCAGAGCTGATGCCCATGACGGCATAGAGCAGGCCTGCCGCCGTCTCGACGCCGAAGCCGCCGGCGAAGGCGATGAGTGCCGTTTGCGTTGAACCGAAGAACGTTCCCATACTCACCATTCCGAGAACCGGCAACGCCACGAGGAACCGCACCCGCGAAGGTCCTCGCTTGCCTCCCCGATGGGGCTCCCGAACCCTGGGGCGGCGCCGCAAGGGAACCACCGCCCGTTCGGTGGGGTGGACAGCGAACGCGGAAACGAAGGCAACCGTCAGCGCCGCAGCCAGCGCCAGCGGCAGCCATGGCGCGATGAGGCTGGCCAGCAGCCCGACCAAGGCGGGGCCGAGTACGAAGGTCAGTTCGTCGGCGGTGCTTTCGTAGGAGAGCGCTGTATCGAGATCGGCCGGCCGCTTGTCCTGAGTCAGCGCCATCCAGCGAACCCGCGCAAGAGGACCGATTTGCGGGCAGGTTGCGCCCATCAGGAAGGAGGCAATCAGCGTGGGCAGGAGGCCGGTTCCGCTCCCCGGGAGTCCACTGACGGCAAGCAGCGCGACGATGGCCAACGCATTGAGCACGGCCGCGACCAGCAGGACCGGGCGCTGGCCGTGACGGTCGGCCAGATAGCCGAGAACCGGCGCGCCCAGGGCAGAGCCGATTCCCACCGATCCGGCCGCGAAACCACCGGATGCATAGGAGTCAGTGGCGGCGGTGACAAGAGTGAGCGCTCCGACGGTAAGCATCGCCAGCGGCAGGCGTGCAACCAGGCCCAGGGGAATGAAGCTGGAGCCTGCGATGTCCGGCAGGCGGCTGAAGCGTCCGCGATCGCTCGCAGGTGGCGGTGCGTTGCCGGGAACCGGCGATGTACCCGATGATGCGGCGGACGCATGTTCGGTCGGAAAAGTTTCAGATTCAGAGGTTGGTGTAGCCATGTGCTTTCCGGGTGCTTTGAACCGCGCATCGTCCCTCCTCCCGATGCGCCCGACCCGGTAACACCTCGATTTTACACTCGCTGCAGTTGATTCACTAAGCGGACGGTGGAACCTGTCCGGCCCTTGGAGACGTGCAGCTGCGCGGGTATACGCTGCTTGAGTTCGCCAACGTGGCTGACCAGACCGACTACGCGTCCGCCGTCGCGCAGGTTCTCGAGGGCATCCATCACCTGTTCGAGGGACTGCTCGTCGAGGCTGCCGAATCCTTCATCCACGAAGAGGGTCTCGATGTCGAGTCCGCCCGACTCCTGCTGTACGACGTCGGCCAGCCCCAGAGCAAGAGCCAACGAGGCCATAAACGACTCCCCACCGGAAAGCGTTGCGGTGTCGCGGCGCACACCGGTCCAGCTGTCGATGACATTGAGTCCTAGCCCGGACTTCCGGTTTCCCGACTTGGAATCGCTGTGCACCAGAGAGTATCGGCCATCCGACATCTGCTGCAGACGCGCAGTGGCAGCGTCTGCGACCTGTTCCAGACGGGCGGCAAGCACATAGGTCGACAGGCTCATCCTGTAGAGGTTCTCGCCGTTGCCGCGGGCTGTGTCCGCGACCGATTTCGCAAGCTGGTATGCGTGCCGCAACGGCACCAGTCGTTCCTCAAGGGCTGCAGCTCGGTCGGCGTACGAGCCCAGCTGAACCACTGACTGTTCAAGCAAGCCCACCTCAAGCACAGCGCGACCGAGCCGCCTTGCTGCTTCCGCTTCGTCATTCGCAGCGGAAGCAATCTCGTCCTCCTCAGGCAGCCCCCCGCCATCCTTCTCAAGGGCGGCTGCGGCAAGATTCTCCGGACGCTCCAGGTCCCGTTCGATCCTGTGAGCTGAATTCTCGGCGTCCCGGATGGCCTGCTCCGCGCTCTCCACCTGCGCCTTACTCATCAGTGAGTCACGGACAGCATCCGGCGACGCGAAATTCGTTGCCAGCAACTCGGCCTGCAGTGCAGCTTCGGCTTTCTCCAGTCTCGCCTCTGCCTGCTCGCAACGTGTCAGCGCAGCACACACAGCGCCAAGCCGCCGCTCTGCCCTCTCAAGCGACGCTGCCTTTTCAGACGCGGAGTTGTAGGGGCCGCGCACCTGCGAGAGCCTCGCGGTCAATGCGGCCTGATGCTCCAGGAGCGCGCCAAGCCGTGATGATCCTTCAGCCTGACTCTGAGCGAGGTCACTTTGTTGGTCCTTCAGACCGGTGAGCGTTTCCTCCAGCTCCGATTTTCGTGCGCTGAATTCTGTGACCGCACGTACCGCCTGTTCCGCCTCGGCTCGTTCCTGTTCGAGTGACGAGAGCGCAGCGCGGAGTTCAGGTGCCGATATATCGCCGCTACGGGCCCGCAGTCCTGCGGCTTTAAGAGCCACAGCGTCGCGAGCCGCTGAGGTCTCCCGCAGCCGGAGCTCAGCGTGGTCCTGTTCAGCACGCGCAAGCTCCTCCTCCTCGCGGCTTACGAGGGATTGGAATCCTGCTGTTGCCGGCTTCGGATGTTCTTCGCTGCCGCAGACCGGACAGGGCTCCCCTGCGCTCAACCGAACCGCAAGTTCCGCAGCTGTTTGTTCCAGGCGCAGCTGCAGCTTCCGCAGCCAAATCTCCTTCGCAGTGAGGAAGACCGTCTGATGTTCCTGTTGTTGCTCGTCGAGCTCCTGCAGCGAACGTTCCGCGAGTTCCGCCTGCGCAAGCAGCTCTAACCGGGAGGCCGCTTCCGCACAGTCAGTTGCCAGCTGCGCCGCTCGTCCTGCTGTTGCCTCTGCGACGACCAGCCCCTCTGTCAGCCGCGTAAGCTCCCGGCCAAGATTCTCCTGTCCCTCCTTGCACTGCACCGCCTCCAGCCTCTGCTGTTCGAGCCTGCACTCCACATCCCGGATTCTCTGCGCGAGCTGGGTGAGATCCTCTTCCAACGGAAGGGCCGCACGCGCCTCGGCCAGCTTTTCCCGAATCTGCTCGTGTGCCCGCGCAGAGCAGGCCAGCGACCGCGTAGCCTCGGGTTCGAGGATTTCGGGTACCTCGTGCCCGACCGCAGGGTCCGTCTTCAGCTGGAGCGTCGTGGAAAGCAGTTGCTCCTGATCGATGTGCAACTGTTCCGCTGCCTCATCCCGTGCGTGGAGGGGGCCCTGGAGGATTTGTGCCCGCCGGTGGTTCTCCAGCATGGACCGCAGCGTTGCTGCCTCCCCCAGTGCGACCTGGTTCGCCTCAGCCTCGGCTACCAGACGCCGGAAGGCAATGCGGTCCCAGCGTTCGGCCTCAAGCTTGGAACGCTGCGTTGCCGTGGCATCCCGCAGCGCGGTGAGCTCCTTGGCATGGTGACGCCCTGCAGCCAGCGCGGCCGTCAACCGATCCTGCAGGGCACCAAGATCCGGTTCCGGGTCAGCAGTGTCGCTTCCCACCGGGACCATGTCCGAAGATTCTTCTTCAGGAAGCGCCGACGCATCCGACACCGGCTGCGCGGATAAGCCGTGACGCAGTACCTCTTCAGCAGCCCGGGCAAAAATATCCTCCAATTCCCCTTCGACCTTCTGGACCCGTGCGGCAGCTGTGGCGGCGTGGTCCGCGAGCATCTGCTCCACGGTGGAAAACCGGTCGGTCGCGAACAATCGCTGCAGGAGCTCACCGCGAGCGACAGCGTCCGACCGGAGGAAGGCCGCGAACTCGCCCTGGGGCAGCATGACCACCCGTGTGAACTGCTCACGGTTCATCCCGAGGAGGTTCTGCAGTTCCGCTCCAGCCTCATCGTTGCGGGTGGAGCGGACAACCCACTCCCCCGCAACGCGCTCGCGCAGGAGCGTTTTTGCCTGCTCCGTGGTTGTTCCACTGCCCCGCCTGGTCGGCCGGTTCCAGGACGGGTTGCGCGTGACTTCAAGACGGCGGGAACCTGCCGAGAATTCACAGACCACCTCCGGTGCGAGGCCGTCCGCGGCGTGGTCGCTGCGTAACCGCTTGGCGTTCTGGCGCGCGCCCGGAACAGAGCCGTACAGGGCGTAGCAGATCGCATCGAGCACGCTCGACTTACCCGCGCCGGTAGGCCCGTTCAGCAGGAACAGGCCCTGCTCGGTGAGAGTGTCGAAATCGATGTGCTGGCGTTCGGCGAACGGCCCGAAGGCCTGGATCTCGAGCCGGTGGATTCTCATACGCCGCTCTCCGCAGCACGCATGGCATCGATTGTTTCGGCGAAGAGGGCCGCCTCCTCAGCGTTGGCCTTGCGCTGGCGCACGTGCTCAAGGAACCCGCAGCAGATCGCGGCGTCATCAGCGGCGCGTGCGATGCGTTCACTGTAGGTGCGTTCCTCACCGGAGTTCCGCGACGCAGGTTCGAAGGCGAGTACCAGTGTGCCGGGGAAACGGGCCCGCAACCGTTCCATGGCCTGTTGCGGCCGCTCAGTGTCGGTCAGCGTCACATGGCACCACGCGCCCTCCGCTTCAACATGGTCGGGTGAGGAGATGAGGTCATCGATGGGACCGCGCAGAATGGCCAGGTGGCGTGGCGGTGTCCACCTCACCGGCCTGATGCCGCCCACACCATCCACCCCGATGTCGATGAGCCACGCGCCCTTCGACTGATGTACCTCCGAAAATGAATACGCCAGCGGAGATCCCGAGTACCGGACCCGCTCATGCAACTGCTGTTGACCGTGCAAATGACCCAGCGCAACGTAGTCGAAATCCTCGAAGAGGTCCAACGGCACCACACCGAGGCCGCCCATGCTGAGCTCCCGCTCGCTATCCGACCCGACACCACCGCTCGCGAAAGTGTGTGCCATGACCACTGAATGTACGGTGTTCCGACTTCGGCGGCGTGCCAGATCCGCGCGCACCCGTTCCAGCGCCGCGGACGTCACAGCAGTATGCGTAGCGCTCTCACACCCAAGCGGGTCTGCAACCATGCGAGGTTCCAGATACGGCACTGCGTAGACTGCAACCTCAACGCCGTTCTCCAGCGGGAATACGGCAGGGCGTCCGATATCTTCCAGCCGCGTGCGCAGGTGGACGCCGCCTCGCTCGATCAGCTTTCCACCGAATCCCAGCCGGACTGCTGAGTCATGGTTGCCGCTGCTGACAACTACCCGAGCGCCTGCCTCTGTGATCCGTTCCAGCGCTTCATCGAAGAGTTCAACGACGTCGACAGCAGGCAGTGCGCGATCGTAGACATCCCCGGCAATCAGGACCACATCCACGTTCTCCTCACGGACCGTCTTCTCCAGCTGGTCGATGAAGAGTTGCTGCGCCTCAAGCATTCCCACCCCATGGAAGGATCGACCCAGATGCCAGTCCGACGTGTGCAGTAACCTCATGATTCCAAGCTACCGGCCACCTCCGACAGTTCCGGAGGGCAACGCCGCGGCACCGTGGAACGAGGTGCCAACCGGGCAGGTGATCTCGATTACCGGCTACCGGCGTAGTCGTCGTTCGTCCCGAAGCGGCGCCGGTAGTGAGCCCCGTGCATCGACTGCCTACACTGGCGGGGTGACTCATTCTGCAGGCTCCTCCACCACACTCCGCAATAAGATCACCGGTTCCCTCCTGGGCTGCGCGCTCGGTGAAGCAGCCGCAGGATCACCCGATGCTTCCACGTTCGCCGACGCCACGCAGCTCACGCTTTATACGGTTGATGGCATGACCGAGGTGCTCGAGTGGGCCAACGACGGCGTCGCGGCCGACGAGGCCGCCTGCCTCTGGCTCGCCTATCTCCGCTGGCTCGGCGCCCAGGGTGAGACGCCGCCATCGTCAGCTCCCGCTCCTCCCGCCCGCTGGATCGACAGGCAGGAGGTGCTCCACCGCCGCCGGTCACCCGACGCTGCCACCCTCCGCGCGCTCAGGAGCGGCGACATGGGCAGCCGCCAGCGCCCGCTCGAACGCGACGACGACGGTCCCGGCGCCCTGCAGCGCTCCGCGCCTTTCGGACTGGTTGCCAATGTGCCGCCCGCGATGATCGAGAAGCTTTCACTTGACGCCGCAGCTATCACCCACGGCAATCCGAACGCGCAGATGTCCGCTGCCGTCTTCGCCGGGCTGATTCACGTGATCGTTGTGAACAACCATTCGCTGACTGAAGCGGTGAGTGCGGCGGCGGAGCATGCAGCAACGTTGAGAGCGACGCCCCTGTCCGAACAGCTGCAGGCACTGACCGCATCCTCGCCTGTCACGGGAGAGGATGCAGCGGGCGTTCTGTGTGCGGGGATCCGGCTGGTCCTTGCCACCGCGGATGACGACGGCGCTGTTTCCATGCGCGCGCTGCTCGCCGCAGCGGCGGATCAGGACGGACCGGCAGCACGCGCTGTCGGTGCTGTTGCCGGTGCGATTGCCGGGGCTTTACACGGCCGCGATTCTCTCCCTCCCGCTGCATGCGAGCAGCTGGAAGGAGCCGGCGTCGTCGAGGAAGTGGCTGTTCGCTTCGCCGCGGCGATGGGCGCCTGAGAGTAGCGCTACTGGCTGGTGACGGGCCAGCGCCCGCCGGTCATCTGCAGGAATTCCGCTTCGGAGAGTACCTCGATGTTCTGTCCCCGGCTGTGCAGTTCCATTACCCGCCGGGCCTTTCCCGTCACGCGACCGCTGCGCAGGTCTGCGGCAACGAAGCCATTGCCCACCACCAGCACCGTGGTGCTTCGTGTCACCGTGCTCGCAGGCTGGGCGCCCAGCACCGCAGCACGCTGTTTCGCCTGGGGCCGCGGGATGCCCAGATCGCCGGTGAAAACGACGGTCTGTCCATACAGAGGGTGCGTCGGGTCCGCGCCCGGGTTCGGCTCCGGGTTATTCCCTTCGTCCGGCCACCCTGCCCAGCCTGAGGCAGGCCCGCGGTCCAGAGCGGTCCGGGTTGCCTTCGAAAGCTCAGACACTCCAGGCTCGTAGGCTTCCAGACGAGACAGTTTGAGGCGGTGCCCTGACACCAGTTCATCGATCGTCGCCGCTTCCGCGCGGCGTGCTATATCCACCAGAATTCCGGCGCAGGCGCGGGCGTCCTCGACGGCGTCGTGATGGTTCACCAGCGGCACGCCGGCGGCCTCCGCGACATAGGGCAGCGAGTAGGAGACAAGGAAGTAGCTGCGCCGTGACAGTAGAACCGTGCAGGCGTAGTCATACGCAGGACCCGCGCGGTTGGACACCTCGAGCGCCGAGCGGATAACCCCCATATCGAAGGCGGCGTTGTGCGCAACCACGACGTCGTTCCCGATGAAGGCGCCTATCTCCGGAAAGAGCTCACCGAAGCGTGGGTGGTGCGCCACCATGTCGGCTGTGATTCCGTGAATGGCGACGTTGCGCGAATCGAAGTGATCGTGGCCCGCGGGCGGACGCATCAGCCACTGTGCTTCCTCGACGATGCGGCCGTCACGTACCTTCGTGAGCCCTACGGCGCAGGGCGAGCCTCGAAACCCATTGGCAGTCTCGAAGTCGATCGCCGTAAACTCAATTGCCACCTGATCACGTTATCGGGTAGTAGGTCTCCAACCCCGGAACCGGCTCCGCGTGGCGGACGCTACTGCGCGCTGCAGCCCCTCGGCGCTCTACTGCGCTCCGAGAGATGGCAGGATCCGTTCCACGCCATCCACCTCCAGCGCCCAGTCCGGCCGTCGGAACAGGTCTGCCTCGAGACGCATATGCACTTGCTTAGTCACCTCACCTGGGCGGGCAACCACCTCGGACACGCCGTTCGCTTCGTAACCCAACGCGCGGGAAACCCCAAGCGAGGCGCTGTTCCATTCGGCGGCTTCTGACAGAGCAGTGGCGGCACCGAGGTGGTCGAACGCAAACAGGAGCATTGCCGCCCGCATCTCCCTGCCGATGCCGCGTCCCTGCACGGACTGTGTGAGCCAGGAACCGCTGTGGACTGTGCGCAGGACAGAGAAATCACGGGCGGAGATGTCCTGCATGCCAACCACGCACCCTTCGAAGCTCACGGCGAGATTTATGGTCCAGTGATCCCGTTCGAGGGAACAGCGCTGACGCCACTGGTGTTTGGCGGTTTCGCGGATCAGGACGTCGCGGGGAGCGTCCGTCCACGGCACGCTGAACGGCATGACTGCCGGGTCATGGATCCCGGCCAGCGCCGCATCGACGAGCTCGGGCAACTGCTCATCGCGGATGGGTGTCAGCGACAACCTCGGAGTTCGAAGCTCGAGCCCGAAGAGCGGCCACACGTCGGTGGGCAGCATCATGACGCTTCGCGCTTGCGCCGCACCTTCCGCACCTTGCTGATGACAAAGAACGCCAGCAGAAGCACGACGGCGGCAATCACCAGCTTCTGGAAGATGTCCGCATACTGCTCCACAAGGTGCCAGTTCTCGCCCAGGTAAAAGCCAGCCAATACGAAGATGGAGTTCCAGATGAGGCTCCCCGCGAGGGTCAGGCCGAGGAATGTCCAGACCGGCATTCGTTCGATGCCGGCAGGAATGGAGACCAGGCTGCGGAAGATCGGCACCATGCGCCCGAAGAACACGGCCTTGTAGCCGTGGCGGTTGAACCATGCCTCCACGCTGTCAACGTCCTCAAGATCGACCAGCGGCACCTTGCCTACCAGCCGGCGCATGCGGTTCCGGCCAAGGAGCACGCCCAGCATGTACAGCAGGTAGGCCCCCACGACGGATCCGGTTGTGGTCCAGAACAACGCCTCAAACAGGGTGAAATCTCCCCGGCTGGCGGTGAATCCTGCCAGCGGGAGGATGACCTCGCTCGGAAGGGGCGGGAAGAGATTCTCGAGAGCGATGGCAAGGCCCGCGCCGGGCGCGCCGATCGTCTCCATCATGGTGACCGCCCAGTCGGCGACACCTCCGAGGGCGGATTCATTCCCGGTCTGCAGGGGCAGGTAGCTCACGAAAGTCCTCATATCCCGATCAAGTTTGCCCTATCGAACTGTGCACGCTGGAACGGCAGTTGAAACGCCGGCCCAGGACGATACGGTCAGCGCAGGACCTCGATGATCGACGGCAGCAATGCGGCAAATGCCTTGGCCCGGTGGCTGATGGCGTTTTTCTCTTCGGGGGTCAGTTCGGCACAGCTGCGGTTCAGGCCGTCAGGCTGGAGCGCCGGATCATATCCGAAACCGCCGTCTCCGCGCGGCTCGTTGAGCAACGTTCCCCCCAGTTCGCCCCGGGTCACGACGTCGGCACCGTCAGGAACTGCCAACGCTGCGGCGCACACGAACCTGGCCGCCCGCCGATCCGCCGGAATGTCGGCGAGCTGGCTGAGCAGCAGGTGCAGGTTCGCGGCATCATCACCGTGCCTCCCGGCCCACCGGGCCGAGAAGATGCCGGGAGCTCCCCCGAGCACGTCGACGGCAAGGCCGGAGTCATCGGCCACCGCGGGGATGCCCGTGGCTTCCGCCACTGCGCGTGCTTTGAGGAGCGCGTTTTCCTCAAAGGTTGTCCCGCTCTCCACCACGTCGGGAGCACCCGCCGTGACGGCATCGATCACCTGGGTGTCGACGTCGAGCCCGGGAACCCGGTCCCGCAGCAGGGCGCGGAGTTCACGCAGCTTGCCCGCATTGCGGGTTGCGAGAACCAGCCGTGCCGGTGCAGACCCGGCGTGCTCAGGCACCGGCGGCTTCCCCGAGCGTCTCGCGCTGGATCTGTGCGAGTTGTGACGTTCCCAGCAGGGCGAGGTCAAGCAGGGCGTCCAGTTCGTCCCGGTCGAACGGAGCGCCCTCGGCGGTCCCCTGAACCTCGACGAAGCTTCCGCTTCCCGTCACGACGACGTTCATGTCAGTTTCCGCGCGGACGTCTTCGACGTAGGGCAGGTCCAGCATCGGCACACCATCGATGATGCCGACGCTCACCGCGGCGACCGTATCGGTCAATGGACGGGAGGACTGCGGAATGATCCCGTGTTCCTTGGCGTACCGGATCGCCTCGGCGAGCGCCACATACGCGCCGGTGATCGCGGCGGTACGGGTGCCGCCGTCGGCCTGCAGTACGTCGCAGTCCAGGACGATGGTGTTCTCCCCCAGCGCACGGGTATCAATGATCGATCGGAGGGACCGGCCGATCAGGCGTGAGATTTCATGGGTACGCCCACCGATTCGGCCCTTCACCGACTCACGGTCTGAGCGGGTGTTGGTGGCACGGGGAAGCATGGCGTACTCGGCCGTCACCCAGCCCTTGCCCTCGCCCTTCAGCCACCGGGGAACACCGGTGGTCAGCGAAGCAGTGCACAGCACCCGCGTGTTGCCGAACTCGATCAGCGCGGACCCTTCGGCCTGGTTGGACCAGCCGCGCGTGATGCTGATGTTTCTGAGCTGGTCCGGCGCCCTGCCGTCTGCCCGGACAACTCCATTTTCGGAAGCGGATGGAGACATGGATGCAGAAACGGACCCGGGAGAGGAAGGGGAAGTCATGGGTCCAGTCTGCCAGAGGCCGTTCTGTGTGAGCGATTTACGCAGGTGCGGACCGGTCCCGCCGTCATACCGAGTAGGAGACCCCGGCAACGGCGACTGCGACATCCCCCGAGTAGCTGCTCCGCGCCTCTTCCATGGTCCGGACCGCGTCATTCCAGACAGGGAGGTGGGTAAGCAGCAACCGCCGCGACGCGGCGGCGGATGCGACGTCGCCGGCCCGTTTCCCCGTCAGGTGGACGCCGCGGACGGCGTCGTCCCTGCCTTCGTGGAAAGCGGCTTCGCAGAGGAAAATACTTGAATCGGCTGCCGCCTCGATGAGACCGTCGCACGCGTCAGTGTCGCCCGAGTAGGTTAAGACCCGTTTTCCGCCCGGAACGCCGGGGTCGGCCACTTCGACGCGCAGCGCGTATGCCTCCTCGACCGGATGAAGGACGGGATAGGGCGTAATGCTGAAGGGCCCTACCTGCACGGCCGTCCGCGGTGACCAGGCGTGGAACTCGAAGTCCTCGTGCATCCCGGGTTCCAGGTCCAGCCCGTAGGCGGTGGCCATCCGGTCTGCAGTGCCGGCGGGCCCCCACACGGGGATCCGCGGCTGGTTCCAGCCCTCCGGGTCCCAGTGGACTGCCACGTGTAAGCCGCACAGGTCCATGCAGTGATCGGGATGCAGGTGGGTCAGCAGGACGGCATCAATGTCCCGCAGGTCCATGTAGCGCTGCAGCGCGCCCAGCGACCCATTGCCGAGGTCAAGCAGGATCCGCCATGTCTTGCCGTCCTCCTGCACCGTCACGAGATAGCAGGAGGCAGGCGAATGCGGGCCGGGGAAAGATCCACTGCATCCGACGATGGTCAGCTTCATACGCGGCGGCTCCCGCCGGCATCTGCGCGGGCGGTGGCAATCATCTCCGGAGTGATGCGGGCCATGCTCCCCGTCGGGTATTGGGCCGATACATGGTCAACGTGTTCCACGCTGAGGACTTCCGGACCAAGAAAGCGCCGTGCAAGCTCCTCGAATCGCGCTGCGTTCCCGGTGGCGACGAAGTGATGTTGAGGCTGGCCGGAGCCGGTGCGCAGGAGGTTATGGGACACGAGTGCGCGGTAGACGTCCTTGGCAGTTTCCTCCGCACTGGAGACAAGCGTTACGGAATCGCCCATGACGTACGAAATCACCCCCGTCAGGAGCGGATAGTGGGTGCATCCGAGAACCAGCGTGTCGACGTCGGCCTCCTGCAGCGGCCGCAGGTAGCGGGCTGCTGTTTCCAGAACCTCGGAACCTGCAGTGACGCCGGCTTCCACGTAGTCAACGAAATCCGGACAGGCCGCGGAGAAAATCTCCAGGTGCGGGGCCGCGGCGAATGTGTCCTCGTAGGCGCGGGAGCCGACGGTGGCACTGGTTCCAATGACACCCACCCGGCCGGTGCGCGTGGAGGCCACCGCGCGCCGGACTGCCGGCTGGATCACCTCGATGACCGGAATCCCATACCGGGCGGTGTAGCGCTCGCGGGCATCCCGCAGCACGGCAGCGGACGCCGAGTTGCAGGCGATGACCAGCAGTTTAACGCCGGAATCGACCAGTTCGTCCATCACGCCGAGCGCGTACGCCCTCACCTCGGCGATGGGGAGCGGGCCGTACGGGGCGTGGGCGGTATCTCCGACGTAGAGCACCGATTCGCGGGGTAGCTGGTCGATGACTGCCCGGGCGACGGTGAGACCTCCGACGCCTGAGTCGAAGATGCCGATGGGTGCTTCGGTGGACCTCAGTGCGGCCATCTCGGCAGCCTCAGAGTCGGCAGGGTCAGAACTCATGATCTCTTGAGAATAGGACGCGCCGCTCCGGTTGGCGAAGAGATGGGGCGTGTCCTTAATCACAGTGTTTCCCCGCGGGCGGGGCACGCGACCGTCACCGGACGGTCATTCGGCGGGCTCTACAGTCGCAAGTAGAGCTTGCATCAGCCCCTCCTGCACCCAGGTGACGAAGTTGTAGACCAGGGCGAGATAGGACTCAAGATCATCCGCGTCCTCAAGGTTCGCAATCTCGTGCAGCCGCGCGGCGTCGTCGTCGGTTTCGATCTTCAGGCGGTCAGCCAGAACCAGCCGCACGTCATTGAGCGCGCGGGCCAACACCTGCGCCTGGTCCGGGTTCATAACCACCCGGGTGTTCTCAAGCAACAACGCCGCCCCGCGCAGGACACTGACTTTCTCTTCCCGCAGCGAGCGCTCGGTAAGGCGGCGGAATTCGAGCGCGCCGTCGTCGTCGTTCTTCACAGCGTCCGGCAGCAGGCGGATCACCGCGCTGTCCTCAGGCTTCACTGCTTCCATATCGAGGCCTACCAATGCCACCAGGGGATCCTCGTTCTCCCGCTTCTCCGGTTCGAGCAACTGCACGACGTCGGCGAACAGCCGTCGCAGCAACTTCAACTCGCCCGGTTCGAAGTCACCGGTGATACCCCGCCGCGTTCTCCTGAATGCCCTGGCCACTGCCGCTCCCTATGCGTCCGCTGTCTGGAAAGTAGCCCACAGGCCGTACGAGTGCATTGCAACGGTGTCCCGCTCCGCCTGTTCCCGGGAACCGGTGGAGACAACCGACCTGCCCAGCTCATGAACCTCAAGCATGAGGGTGCGAGCTTTAGCCTCGCTGTAGCCGAAGTAGGTCTGGAAGACGTACGTCACATAGCTCATCAGGTTGACCGGGTCATTCCACACGATCACAACCCACGGCACATCGGTACTGGTCAGCGAGTCTTCTTCCGTCGCCTCAGTCTGGTGGGTTTCGGGAACAACGCCAACACTCATGGTCCCCATTGTAGGTTGGCGGGCGGATGCCACTGCGCGACCCCCGGCGCGGGCCCTTCTGCACACCCTGCCGGTACTCACACAGCAAACGCGGGGCTAGAGTTTTGGTGTGAGCCCCCATAAAACCTGGCAGCACCCCAATTCCGCGCTCTACACGGACCACTATGAGCTGACCATGCTGCAGGCTTCCCTTCATTCGGGAGCCGCGCACCGTAAGTCCGTGTTCGAGGTCTTCACCCGGCGCCTGCCGGAGGGGCGCCGCTACGGCATCGTGGCGGGAACCGGGCGCCTGCTTGAGGGCCTGAAGCATTTCCGCTTCGAGCAACCGCAGCTGGACGCGCTGTCAGCGGCTGGGGTTGTCGATGACGCCACGCTCGGCTGGCTCGCGGACTTCCGCTTCACCGGCAGCATCTGGGGGTACGCCGAGGGCGAAGCCTACTTCCCCTCCTCTCCCATCCTCATCGTGGAGGGCTCGTTTGCGGAGGCGTGCATCCTCGAGACGTACCTGCTCTCCGTCCTGAACCATGACAGCGCCATAGCCTCCGCAGCATCCCGCATGACAGGGGCTGCCGGAACCCGCCCGTGCATCGAGATGGGTTCCCGGCGGACGCAGGAGGAATCAGCCGTGGCGTCCGCGCGTGCAGCCATCATCGGCGGCTTCGCCAGCACCTCCAACCTCGAGGCAGGACGCCGCTACGGCCTGCGGACCGTCGGCACGGCAGCGCATTCCTTCACGCTGCTCCACGATTCCGAGCCCGAGGCCTTCGCCGCGCAGGTCGCCGCCCTCGGGAAGGGCACTTCGCTCCTTGTCGATACCTACGATGTCGAGCAGGGCGTCCGCAACGCTGTCGCCGCCGGAGGGCCGGATCTAGGAGCGGTGCGCCTTGACTCCGGCGACCTCGTTGAACAGGCCCGCTGGGTCCGGCAGCTGCTCGACGACCTGGGCAACCACCAGACGCGCATTGTGGTCACCTCCGACCTTGATGAGTACGCCATCGGCCTGCTCGCGTCCGCTCCGGTGGACTCCTACGGCGTCGGCACCTCCCTCGTCACGGGCTCAGGAGCGCCCACCGCCGGCATGGTTTACAAACTGGTCAGCCGGACGGACGACGACGGCACTTTCGTCTCGGTGGCGAAGGTCGCCAAGAACAAGGCCTCCGTGGGAGGCCGCAAATACGCGCTGCGGCGCCTCAACGAGTCCGGCACGGCGGTCGCCGAAGTGGTCGGGATCGGCAATAATCCGTACGACGACGGCAACGACCGTCCGCTGCTGCAGCAGTTCGTGGCAGACGGCGAGGTGCTGCCCGGGTGGACCGGCCGGGAGGGCGTACAGCGCGCCGTCGAACGCCACCGGGTGTCCATGGCGGAGCTGCCAAGCTCCGTAATGCGGCTCCAACGAGGGGAGCCCGCTATACCCACCGAGTACGAGGAGTCCGCATGACACGCGCACTAATTATCGTCGACTTACAGAACGATTTTTGCGAGGGCGGATCCCTGGCGGTCGCCGGCGGTGCCGGTGTGGCTCAGGATCTCAGCGATTACATAGACGCCCAGGGCGACCACTACGACTACATCGTCGCCACCCAGGACTGGCATATCGACCCGGGTTCCCACTTCTCCGACCAGCCGGATTTTGTGGATTCGTGGCCGGTGCACTGTGTGGCGGACCAGCCCGGCGCCCAGTTCCACCCGAATCTGGACACCGAGGGGCTCGACGCCGTCTTTCGGAAGGGGCAGTACGAGGCGGCGTATTCCGGCTTCGAGGGCGTTCTTGCCCCCGAGGACCAGGTGCCCACCGGTGACCAGAAACTGGGCGCGGCCGTTGCGGTCACAGCCGACGATGCCGTCTCGCTCGACGACTGGCTGCGCGACCACGAGGTGGATGAAGTGGCGGTCACCGGCCTGGCGGCCGACTACTGCGTGCGGGCCACGGCCCTGGATGCGGTGGGCGCCGGATACACCACGCGGCTCCTCGTCGACTACATCCGTCCCGTTCACCCCGAACGCCTCAGTGAAGTTCTCGCCGAACTCGAAGACGCCGGCGTCGAACTCATCGACTGACCCGCACTCGGCCGCGGACGTAGCGGAAGGGGCGGGTCAGGTGCGCCCGATGAACCAGTCCTGGAGCTTCTTCAGCCGCCGCCGGAGCTGCTCCTCGTTCGCCTGTGCCACGGCCGGACCGCCGCACGCCTTGCGCAGCTCGGTGTGTACGACACCGTGCGGCATCCCGGAACGGGCAGACCAAGCCGATACGTTCTTGGCGAGCTGTCCACGCAGTTCCGTGAGCTGGCGGTGATCAACCACCTCAGGAGCCACCGGTTCATGTGCGGCAACCGGGCGCCGTCGTCGTGATTGCTGCTCCTGCTGGCGCTGCCGCAGCAGAGCGCCCACCTGATCGGCATCAAGCAGACCGGGGATTCCAAGGAAGTCCAGCTCCTCCTCGCTGCCCATTTCGCCGCCCGTGCCGAACTCACCGCCGTCGAACAGCACGCGGTCAAAGGAGGCCTGGGACTCGAGCGCCTCGAACTTCTGCTTCATCAGCTCACCGGAGGCCTTCTCCTCACGGTTCGCGGCCTCCATCAGCGCTTCTTCGGGCGCGAAGCCGTCCTCGTTGTTCTCCGGCCGGTCGAGCGCGTGGTCCCGCTCCACTTCCAGCTGGTTTGCCAGCGCCATGAGGTTCGGTACCGAAGGCAGGAAGACCGACGCCGTCTCCCCCCGCCGTCGTGCACGCACAAACCGTCCTACGGCCTGCGCGAAGAACAGCGGCGTGGCAGTTGATGTGGCATACACGCCAACTGCCAGGCGCGGAACGTCCACGCCCTCGGACACCATGCGGACGGCGACCATCCAGCGCGCCTCGCCCGCGGAGAATTCCTCGATCTTTCCCGATGCCTTGGCGTCATCGGACAGGATGACCGTGGGTGATTCACCCGTGATCTTCTTCAGCTGCCCTGCATAGGCCCGTGCATCCTCGTGGTCGGTGGCGATCACCAGGCCGCCCGCGTCCGGGACTGCGCGCCGGACCTCGGTGAGGCGCCGGTCGGCCGCCGCAAGTACTGCCGGAATCCATTCGCCGTTCGGGTTCAGGGCGGTCCGCCACGCCTGCGCGGTGATGTCCTTGGTGACGGCCGCCTCGCCGAGGGAAGCCGCCATCTCCTCCCCCGCGCTTGTCCGCCAGCGCATCTGGCCGGAGTAGGCCATGAACATCACCGGACGGACTACGTGGTCCCGGAGTGCTTCGCCGTAACCGTAGGTGTAATCCGAGCGCGAACGCCGGATGCCGTCTGCATCTTCCACGTACTCAACGAACGGGATGGCTGCCGTGTCAGAGCGGAACGGGGTTCCGGTGAGGGCGAGCCGGCGGGTTGCGGGTTCGAAGGCTTCGCGGATGCCATCGCCCCAGGACAGTGCATCACCGCCGTGGTGGATCTCGTCGAGGATCACCAATGTCTTTGCTGCTTCGGTCTTCGCCCGGTGCAGCATCGGTTTGCTGGCCACCTGCGCGTAGGTCACGGCGACGCCGATGAAGCCCTCGCCGTGACGACCGTCGGCATTGCGGAAGTTCGGATCAATCGACAGCCCGACCTTGGCGGCGGCGTCGGACCACTGTCGCTTGAGGTGGTCCGTGGGAGCAACGACGACGATGCGGTTGACGATCCGCCGGTCCACCAGTTCCGTAGCGACCCGCAGCGCGAAGGTGGTCTTACCGGCACCAGGCGTTGCTACCGCCAGGAAATCCTGGGGAGAGTTGGCGAAGTACTTCGCGAGCGCCTCTTCCTGCCACTGCCGAAGCTTGGGTGCGGTACCCCAGGCGGCTCGTTCCGGGTACGCGGGAGGAAGAGCCGGACCGGCGCCGAACAGTGCATTGTTGCTCACTCTTGGGACGGCACCTTTCGTGTGTCGGTCGTTACTGGGAGGGGTTCCCGGTCGCCCCGGGCAGCCCTCAACCCGGCCACTATACCGACTACCGCGAAGACGCACAGAGCCAGCCAGATTGCAACAAAGACGGGTACCTGCCCGGGTGCATCCGGGTCCCGCAGGAGGGCGAACATGCCACCGGCACCGGCGGTTCCGATGACCCCGCCGAGCTGGTCCGAGAGTTGCAGCGCGGCCGAATTGCGGCCCTGCTCGCTCGGGGGTGACAACTTGAGGACGAGCACCGACGTGCTGGAGAGGGTCAGTCCCATGGCGAAGCCGGCAGCACTCCACACGAGCACGAGAACCCAGAATGGAACCTCAGCCGCTGCGGCGAGGGCAAGGCCACCGATGCATAGAGCCAACAGGGATGAGCCGATGACCAGCAGCCATTGACGGCGGAAGCTCACCCGGGCCTGGACGAATGAACCTGCGCTCCAACCGATCGCGGCAGCACTCAGGGCGAGGCCCGCTGTTGATGCGCTCAGACCGCGGGCGGAGACCAGCATCAGGGGCACGAAGGCTTCCGCACCGAAGAAAGCGACCGTCAGAAGGCCGCGAGTGGCAATGACGCTGGGGAGCCCCGGCGCCAGGCGCACTGTCCCGGGAGGCAGAAGCCGGGGGAAGGCGACAGCAGCGGCAGCAAACCCGGCCACTCCGAACGCCACCAGGAGCCAGGCCCGTACCGTGTCGGCAAAACCGCCCGTAGCGATTTGCGTTAGAGCGAACTGGGCTGCGAAGACGCCAGCCGCCAGCAGTACGCCGGTCGCTGCGTTCCTGCGCGCCGCCGCGTCGAGCGGCTCACGCGCACCGGAAACCTTCAGGCCCCGTGTACGCGGCCAGACCAGCAGGAACGCCGCAACAACCACGGGAGCTACGCCCAGGAAGACCCAGCGCCAGCTCGCCTGTTCGGCCAGCACGCCGGAAACGTACGGCCCGATCAGCGAGGGCACCACCCATGCGGCGGCAAGCCAGCCGAACACCACGGGCTGCATACGCTGGGGGTACGCCCTCGCGATGATCACGTAGACGGCGACAATCATGAAGCCGCCGCCGAGTCCGGACACAGCGCGTCCGGATGTCATGATCCAGAAGGCCGGAGCGCTTCCGGATACCGCGAGGCCGGCAACCATGAGACCCAGGCCGGCGGCAAGTGCCGGGCGCGGTCCACGCCGATCGCACCAGATCCCGCCGAGAACGCTGCCGAGCAGCGAAGCGGTCAGGTACATGGAGAAAGCCAAGCCATAACTGGATACACCGTCCAGTTCCGCTGCCACCGACGGCATTGCCGTCACCACCGCCATGGCCTCGAAGGCGGCGCAGGTGATGATGGCGATGACCCCGACCGTCAGCGGCCGCAGAGAGGACATCTCCCCGCCACGCAAAGCCTCTGGTTGTGACATGGCTTCCTCACGAACATGCGAACGTCCGCCAGGCCGGGCCCGGCGGACGTGCCAATCAACTTTCCTAGGACTTGTCCCCGGGACGCATGGAGTTGTAGATTTCCTTGCACGTTGGGCAGACCGGGAATTTCTCCGGATCCCTGCCGGGCGTCCAGACCTTGCCGCACAGAGCGATTACAGGCTCTCCGGACAGCGCCGACTCCATGATCTTCTCTTTGCGCACGTAGTGGGCGAACCGATCCCTGTCACCGGGCTCGATCTCCTCGCGCAGTTCCTCGCGCTCGATCGTAGCCGTGGATGTGCCGGAATCGCCGGGTGCTCCGTGGGGGCTGTCATCAAATGGGTCTGCTGGCGTGCTCATTGCTCCATCCTACTGCCGATGCTGTGTGCGGTCAGGGGCTCACTTATTGACGCTGACTGCCTGCAGCAGTTCGGGGCCGCGCTTGTCATACCAGGCGCCACCGAGGCGAATACCACCGATGAGAACCGCGCCACCGAGCACCACCCCCGCGAGGAGCGTCAACCAGCCGAACATGGCGCTGCCGGTAAGGAGGTACGCAATTGCCAGCGCGATCTCCGGCAGCAGAAGCACCAGCAGGACCACCCAGCCAAGGAACTGGATGGCGAGCATCGAAAACCCCGTTCCGGGCGGTGTCTTGAACGGGCTTTCGCCGGGAAGCGGAACATTGTAGGTGTAGCGCGCGGAGAGGACACTTGAAAATCCCGCTCCCGACAGGAGCGCACCGAGAGTCAGCCCGAGCATCATGGGGAGATCTGCCAGCGAGCCGCTCATCCAGAGCGGGACGATGGTGAAAATCAGCACCACGGGCACTGCGAAGACCATCAGGGCGATCGTTCTGCCCGCGCGATCCGCCCTGCCGCTCACCCCAGCCGAGAGGTGAAGCCAGAAGGCGGTGTTGTCGTAGGAGATGTCCGCCGAGATGGACCAGGCGAGCAGGAAGGCCGTGATTGGACCGAGGTAGTTTAGCAGGAACAGGTCACCGGACTCCCCGTTGATGAACCAGAGCAGAATCGGCAGCAGCGGCACCACAATGATTGATGCGGCATACCGCGGGTCCCGCATCCAGTAGGTAAGGGCGCGTGCGGCGACCGCGCCCGTGGGCGTTGCCGGGAAACGAGCGAAGAGGCCCAGCCGGCCCGCACCCTTACGGGTCACTGCGTTATACGGCGGCGTGACCAGGGCATGGCTAAGGCTCCTGTGCCAGAGGTAGACCAATCCCGCGATGGTGCCCAGACCGATAGCAAAACGTGCCAGAGCAGTAAGCACCTCACCCGCGGCAAGGTCCGCAGGGATGGCAACGAAGACGCCGAGGGGCGTCCACGCCATCACATTCGCCAGTTCCCCTGCGAACTGGGGTGAGTTCTGGAACCCTGCGGTGATTCCGGCAGATATCGGACCGAGAAGAATAAGTGGGATGATCGCGATCGTCGAACTGAGATCCTTGAACCGCCGCGAAGAGGCGAGAGCTGTGCCCGCCGTCGTAATCAAACGGGAACCCACGATGCACAGCAGGACAATACAGACCGCGCACACGATCGCTGCGAGCGCCGCAGCAGGGTAACGAATCCAGGTCAGGGCCAGGGTAAGGAACGCGATCAGCGTGACGACCCCTGGGATACCGATGACACCGCCAAGAGCGAGCCCGGTCATAAGCTGACGCATCGGTACGGCGAACGTGACAAACCGGGCAGGATCCAGCGTCATGTCGACGCCCGCGGCAACAAGAGGGATGACCAGCCAGCCAAGTACAGCAGCAGATCCGCCCAGCACCACAACGGTTCGGATCAGTTCGAGGTCCAGGGCGCCCAGACCGATCAGGCCCGCGACGATCAATCCGAGCAGGCCCAGGCCGTACAGACCGCCGAGGATCACTCCGACAAGCTGCCAGGTGCTGCGGCGGAGCGAGTTGCGCAGAAGCAGGAGTTTTAGCTTCAGGAGGTGCGCAACCATGACAGCCCCTCTGCGGTGTTCCTGCCCCCGACAAGCTCCACGAACCGGTCTTCAAGGCTCGCGTCGCCACGCACTGCGTCGACCGTGCCCGCAGCCAACACGGTACCTGCCGCGATGACGGCGACGTGGTCACACATACGCTGGACCAGGTCCATGACATGGCTCGACACGATCACGGTCCCGCCGGAACGTACATAGGTGGCGAGGATATCGCGGATATTGGCCGCCGACACCGGGTCAACCGACTCGAACGGCTCATCCAGGACCAGCAGCCGGGGCGCGTGAACTAGTGCGGATGCGAGGGCGATCTTCTTCGTCATGCCGGCTGAGTAGTCCACCACGAGGGTTCCGGCGTCCTCCGCCAGATCGAGCGCCCGCAGCAGGTCCGCGACCCTCGTTGCAACCTCGTCCCGGTCCATTCCGCGAAGCAGGCCGGCGTAGGTCACCAGCTGTTCACCGGTCAACCGGTCGAAGAGCCGGACACCATCCGGCAGTATCCCCATCAGCCGTTTGGCCTCGAGCGGATTCTGCCACACACCCACGCCATGCACCCACGCCCCGCCATGATCCGGACGCAGCAGTCCCGTGGCCATGGAGAGCGTTGTGGTCTTGCCCGCACCGTTCGGCCCGACCAGCCCGTAGAACGACCCGGCCGGAACATCGAGGTCGATGCCATTGACCGCGACCTTGTCGCCGAAGCGCTTCGCCAGCCCGCGCAGCGCCAGTGCGGGCCGGCCGTCCGCCTGTGCGTCGACCGGTTGCTCATGCGGTTCCGGGACAGGCGGGAGCGAGGGGAATGGCGGGGAGGTCATGCGTCAACGCTAACAACGGCGCTGGCCGCATTCGTCATCCGAAAGGACTAAAAACCCGCCATACGCTGGTACCGACAGGATCTAGAACAGCGCCCTCGCCAACGCGCTGCGCGCCTTGTTCACCCGCGGGTCAGTGGGACCGATGATGTCGAACAGCTCCAGGAGACGGACACGTGCCGCCTCCCGGTCCTCTCCAGCGGACCGGGCAATGAAGGTGGTCAGTCGCGCGAAGGCGTCCTCCACATGCCCGCCCGCCAAATCCAGGTCGGCTACGGCCAGCTGGGTCTGGAGGGAGTCCGGAGCTTCTGCCGCCGCAGTGCGCAGGGCGGTGGCGTCTGCGTCCTGAAGCCGCTGCATCAGCTGTACCTGCGCAAGGCCTGCCTTTGCGTCGGCGTCGGCCGGTTGTTCCGCCAGGGCCTTGCGGTAGGCAGCGGCAGCTGCGGCGTAATCGCCTGCCTCGATGGCGTCGAACGCCTCCTGGTGCAGTGGCGGCAGGGATTCTTCAGCCGGTTCGCCCGCGGCTGCCGGATCACCGGCCGGCGCGTCATTGAGCGAACCGCTCACACCGTTGGCCTGTGCGACCTTGAGGAGTTCATCCACGTAGGTCCTGATCTGGGGTTCTGCGAGCATGCCCTCGAACAGGGGCACGGGCTGTCCCTTCAGGATGCCGACGACGGTGGGAACGCCCTGCGCCTGGAACGCCTGTGCGATCCCCGGCTGGCTATCAAAATCGACCCGTGCGAGCAGGATCCGGCCAGCCTGTTCCACTGCGATCGCCTCGAGGACCGTGAGAACCTGCGAAGACTGGTCGCTCCAGGAAGCCCCCAAGGCAACGATCACGGGTACCTGGGCGGACAGCTGCACGAGCTGCGGAAAAACCTGCTCGGTGACGTCGACGATATAGGCGCTGCCGCTTTCCGCTGCACCGGTAGGGCCGGCGCCTCCGGCAGCCGGTCGGCCCGGTGTGCCGCCCGGCGCACTGCCGGACTGCGCTCGGGCTTTCAGCGCCGACAGGTCGACGGCGCCGCGCAGGTTCATTGACGACGGCGCGGAGCCGCCGGGGATATTCGGAGTGGTCATGCTTTCACCTTATTACTGGGGCAATATGTGTGGGCAAAAAGAGATTCTGCTGAGGATCTTCCGGCGTCATCTCAATTCAGCGGAAAGCAGCTGCTGCGCGGCACCGATTACGGTGATTTTCCCACCACTGCCTTCGGCGGGAACGTACATCATCACTGCTTCCCCGTAATGGACGTCGATGCCGTCCTCCGTGGACTCTTCACCGGTGAGCGCTTCGTAGACCGTATCCTCAAGGGCGATCGAGTCTCCGGGCCCTTCCGGCACGCTGCTGTAGGTGTGGTCGAGATATCCGAACACCATCGCTCCACCGTCACCGGTCGAGATTGCCCTCGTGTATTCAGCGACGGGTTTATGAGAGAAGGTGATTTCAGCCGAATCATTCCCGGCATCGGCTACCACGTCGGACTGGAACGAGGTGATCGCATCCGCGAAGGAGTTCGACTCGAATGTCGCCTCGTTCCTGCCGTCCGGGCTGGTCAGGTAGTCGGCAATGGCCGCAACTGCATCCTCCGGGGAAGCAACGAGGCCCTCATCGCCGTCGACGGGAACCTCCTGAAGACCGTCCGGTGACCCCGCTGTGGGGAAGGTTGTGCCGGGCAGCATCTGGATGGAGGAGGTGAGCCGGTAATTGGAACGGGGGTCCTCCTGCACGAGCACGAGCGCCTGCGGCACCGGGTTTGCCTCGCCCTGCGTCAGAGCGACGACGGTGCGGGGCCATTCGTTCGCCGCCGGGATCATCGTTGTGAGTACCGGATCGGCGACAACCGGCGTGGGTGCGGGCACATCATCAGCCTGGGCGCGGACTGAATAGTTGGCGCTTCGCAGGGCGGCGGCCGCGCCGGCAACGCGCGGCTCAAGGAGGGTGGCGTCAGCGGCGGCATCGGCTTCCGTGACCGTGGTGGCCACGGAAGCAAGAATGCGGTCCAGCTGGCTCTCCAGGATCACCGGGTGCTGTTGAGCCGTTCCACTGTCGACCGGCCCCGCGGATTCTGAAGGCACCACGGATTCTGAAGGCACTGCGGATTCTGAAGGCACTGCGGATTCCGTGGCAGCCGGCTCGCTCGGCTGCGCCGACTCGGTCTGGGATGCTTGGCCCACAGCAGTTCCGGAAATCCCGAGTGCGGTCGCCAGTCCAATCGCTGCCCATGGACGAACGGGGTGGGCAGCGAAAACAGTTCCCGAATCGCGGCCACGGTTCTGCTGCCGGGCATGGGCGCGGGAACCGACTGTGGCTGGTTGACGCCGGGGCCTGCCCGGCGTCATAAAGGCAAGGGCAATACCGAGGACTAACAGCAGCGCGCCCAGGATGATCAGCGGGACCGCCCACGGAGTCGCCGTGTCGTTGGCGCTTGTGATCGAAATCGCGGTGGGAGCCGGAGATTTGCCGTCAGCAGCGATGAGGATGGACCACTCCCCCTCGCCCGGATCGAGCCAGCGGTGGGTCAACGTGCGGTCGGCGGTTTCCTCGCTCGTCCAGAGGTCCGCGCCGCTCGGGTTGGGAACCGTCTCCTCACCTTCCGCGAATTCGGTCAGCAGCTCATCCTCTCCAACACCGGTCACCGTAAGATGAGCCGCGTCTGCCACCCAGGAGTCGACGTCGGACGCCCTGCCCACAGCAAGAGTGAAGGTGCCCTCCGATTCCACCGTGATGTCAACGTCCTCGGTCTCGGTTTCCTTGGCACCGGCATCAATGACTGTGACAGGTCCGCTGCGTGCATCCGCCGGGACGGCAACCGTCACCGTTTCCGACGGCGCCCACCAGGTGAGCTGGCCGATACCCAGCAATACCAGCAGCGCGCCGATCGCCATGGCGGGAACAGCAAGAGGAAAGCGCACGCGAGAACCTAACGTTGGGTTGGGTGAAGCCCGGATCACCGGGCAAAAAGGACTAGACCCATGGTAACGAAATGTGTTGGCAGCACCTGCCGGGCACCGGCATCGGGCCCCGCGGCGAGGCTTCCCCAGCCAAGGCCCGGAGCGAGGCCTGCGTTTGCCACGAAGAGCCTTACGCGCCTGTTACTGTTTCGCTAGTCATACAAGGGTTCTGCCCGTGCCGATACGCGAACGAAAGCGGACCATTACGTGAGTGAACACGAAGACGTGCCGATCAGCGAGCCCCTGCCTCGCCCGGCGTCGTCAGTGACGGAGGCGCCTGAGGCGGAAGAAACCGTTCCGCGTGTTGAGGCACGCCGCCGGGCACTGGGTATCGCCATGGCGCGCCTGCGGCACCTGATGCCGGTCGCGCACCCCCGGCCGCGATTCGAGTTCCCGCCTGAAGTCAGCGATGACATTCCCGTGGACGAGTCGGTAACCATCAGGGATGCCCGGCTGAAGTTCGGCGGCCCGCAGCCGCGGTCCATGCGCCAGCACCCCATCCACTTCGGTTTCATGGCCAGCGTCGGTGCGGGGCTGGCGCTGCTCGCATACTTCATGATCACCAACGTCGGCCATCTCCTGGTCTGGATCGGCGCCGCACTGTTCATAGCCCTCGGCCTGGACCCGATCGTGCGCTGGCTTGAAAACCGGCGTTTTCCCCGCCCAGCCGGCATCACCCTGGTGCTGACGATGCTTGTGGGCATCATCGTGGCTTTCTTCGCGGTCCTTATCCCGACGATCGTCTCGCAGACGACCCAGCTCGTTGAACGGGCTCCGGGTTATGCGCGGGAATTTCTTGCTTCGGACTTTTTCCAGACCGTCGACCAGCAGTTCGAGTTGCGTGAACGGGTCACGGAGGAAGTAAACAGGTTCTTCGCCGATTCCGAGGCGGTCGGTGGCATCTTCGGCGGCGTCGTGGGGGTCGGTACGGTCATCCTCAACAGTGTGTTCGGTGTCCTGGTCATCCTGGTGCTCACGCTGTACTTCCTTGCCTCACTGCCGGCGATGAAGAAGTGGGCCTACCGCCTTGCCCCGCGCTCACGCCGCGCGCGCGTGGAGCGGCTCGCTGAGGAAATAACGAGCAGCGTCGGCAACTACGTGATCGGGCAGGCGTGTGTCGCCCTGCTGAATGCAACCTTCGCGTTCATTTTCATGACGATCGCTGATGTCCCGTTCTCTGTCCTCCTCGCATTCATTGTGGCGATGCTGGCATTCATACCGCTGGTCGGTGCGATGATTGCGGCCGTCGTCGTGAGCCTCGTGGCTCTCACCGTCGGATGGCAGACCGCGGCGCTCTTCGCGGTGATGTACGTTGCCTACCTCCAGGTGGAGGCGTACTTCATCTCTCCGCGCATCATGCAGAAGGCTGTGGCGGTGCCGGGCGCGGTGGCCGTCATCGCGGTCATTGCGGGCGGAAGCCTGCTGGGCGTGCTTGGGGCGCTCATCGCCATTCCGTTGGCGGCCGGCGCGATGCTGCTCCTCAAAGAGGTCTTCATCGCGCGCCAGGACAACCAGTAGCGGCAGCCCCAGGAGGACGGCGCTCTAGTCCGCGCGCGCCGTCGGACCTTCCCATTCGGTGGGCAGGCTGACTGCTTTCCCGAGCACGACGCCGGCAATCTCATCAAGCACGCGGCTCACGTACTTCTCCCCCACCCAGAGGTGCTTCGCGCCGTCGGCGCCGACAACGCGCGCCTGGGGCACTCGGGCGAAACGTTTGGCGGCTTCCTCTGGCCGGAGGAAATCATCATGCTCCGGGACCAGGACGTGCAGCGGAAGGCCTGACCTTGCCCAGGAGTCAAGGTCAGGATCCTCTGCGCGGTGCAGCGGCGGAGAAAGCAGAATCGCGCCCTCGATGAGTTCGGCGACGGGCTCCCTTGCTCCGTACTTCAGGCAGAGCTCGGTGCCGAAGCTCCAGCCGACCAGCCATACGTGGGTCAGCCCTTCGTTGACGACCCACCGCACAGCTGCTTCGAGATCATGCTGCTCCAGGCCGCCGCCGTCGAACTCCCCTTCGCTGCGACCGCGCGGGGATGCGGTGCCGCGGGTGTTGAAGCGAAGGACCGCAATATCCGCCAGCGCCGGAAGCCGGAAGGAGGCCTTGCGGTAGACGTGTGAGTCCATGAATCCTCCCGCAGTGGGAAGCGGATGCAGCGTCACGAGCGTCGCTGCCGGCGTTCTGCCCTCCGGTGAGGCGAACTCGCCCACCAGCGTCTTGCCGTCCGCTGTCGTCAATTCAACGTTGCGGCGGGTGGCGGGCAGCACTGTCCCTGCCCTTATCTCGGCGGGTTCGGAGCTTTCGGAGAACTGGTACACGGGCTCTGGGCTGGTCATCTGATTCAGTCTACTGAAGTTACAGGTGCGCCCCGGGGGACCGGCCCGCTGTTCGTGTCGGCCGGTTAACCCGACCGGCGGGTCCGCCAGCACGTTAGATGCCAGTGGCGCCGGTCTGCCAGCGCGGTTTCCGCCCCAAACAACGAATCCTCCTGCCACGCCACGAGGTGGGCAAGGCCGGGCGGGATGTCGCGATGGCAACCCGGGCACACGTAGTGCTTCGCAGCGTTCCGTTCGGTGATTCGCCGGACCGACCAGACGCCGTCGGATGCGGATTCCCTGGTCGGAATGCCCGCACGGGCGCGTTCGAGATCCAGTTCCGGCGCATCGGACCACTTTGGACGCGGCTGGCCGCGGGGCTTCCGGGGCCGGTTGGATCGGGGCATGGATCCAGTCTGCACCGAAGGCTCGGTGAACAGAAAACCGCCGCCGGCCCGGTAAAGTTCCAAGGGTGCGTTTAGTTATTGCCCGCTGCTCCGTTGATTACGTCGGACGCCTCCGTGCCCACCTTCCGTTGGCGACCCGGCTGCTCATGGTGAAAGCCGACGGGTCGGTTCTGGTTCATTCCGACGGCGGTTCATACAAGCCGTTGAACTGGATGAGTCCCCCGGCCACGCTTAGGATCCTCGAGCCCGCGGCCGAGGACGCCGAACTGGGTGTGACCGAGACCTGGAATGTGCAGCATGCCAAGAGCGATGACCGCCTGGTGATCAGCATCCACGAACTGCTTCACGAAAGTTCGCACGAACTTGGGGTGGACCCTGGGTTGGTCAAGGACGGGGTGGAAGCCGATCTACAGAGGCTCCTCGCGGAGCAAATCAGTCTCCTCGGCGACGGTTATTCACTCATTCGCCGCGAGTACATGACCGCCATCGGTCCGGTGGACATTCTGGCCCGTGACGGTCAAGGCCGGACAGTTGCCATTGAGCTGAAACGACGCGGCGACATCGACGGCGTCGAGCAATTGACCCGGTACCTGGAGCTGCTCAACCGGGACCCGCTCATGGCTCCGGTCAAGGGAGTTTTCGCGGCCCAGCAGATCAAGCCTCAGGCGCGAGTCCTCGCTCAGGACCGTGGCATCGATTGCCTCACCCTCGACTATGACGCCATGCGGGGCGTCGACGACGTCGATTCGCGCCTCTTCTAAAACCAACTCCGCGGACGGTGTGCGCTACACGACCGGTTTGAACCGGTTACCGCAGTCCTGACCGTCCGGATATTCGAATTTCCCCTTAACAATCGGTTTAATCGTCGGATTGTCCGTTGACCAGCCCATACGGCTATGTGATGCTTATTTCAGTCTTTGTGTACGTGGTTTTCATGCTCGCAAGACAGGTTGCGAGCGTGAAGTTTCGCGTAGGTACAAGGTCATTCCTGTCCTCGGTGGAATTCACGCGAAGTAACTCGCGGTCGGCACGCAGGGTGCCGATTAGAAATATGTTCCATTATGAGGAGATATACAAATGGCACAGGGAACCGTGAAGTGGTTCAACGCTGAGAAGGGCTTCGGCTTCATCACGCCGGACGACTCCGAGGGCGACGTTTTTGTTCACTACTCCGAGATCCAGACCGGCGGGTTCCGGACTCTTGATGAGAACCAGCGCGTACAGTTCGAGATCGGCCAGGGCGCCAAAGGCCCGCAGGCTACCGGCGTCACCGCGCTGTAACTCGTCCTTACGCAAATAAGTCAGGGCCCCCACTTTGTGCGGGGGCCCTGACTTATTTATTCCTCTGTAAGTGTTGTTCGCCCACGGGTGGGCGCCTAACGCCAGGTGCCGATGCCCACCACCGGACCAGCTTCCAGCCACGAAGATAGCCCAGCGTAGACGTCGAACTTCATCGCAAGGAGCACATCAGCGCCTTCATAGTTCAGCATGACCACTATTGCTCCGGGTTGAATCTGCGCCTTCTCCGCTTCCGTGGGCTGACGCCAGCCCTTCAGCTCAAGAGAGCTGCGCAGATACCGGTGCCGTGGCCGTGGGCTGAGGGAAACCAGCCGTAACCACTCCAGATGCTTGTCGGTATAGCGACAAACCCCCATCCGCCACCCCTTGGAGGGGAGGCGGATGGAGGCGTCGAACGTTCCCAGCGCTGTCCGCAGCTGATACTGCCGGAGGCAGAAAGCACCGACCATTAGCACCAGCAGGGCAAACAGCACCCCGAGCGTGATGAACGTGATACCGATTCCGTCCATCAAGCCAACTGCTACTTCGCGTCTGCGGTCACTGAACCGCCAATTCTGGCATTGTCGGCAACAATCACAACACGGTTGCTGTCCACGGAGAAGAATCCACCGTCGACACCCACCGAGATACGCTCGCCGGAAACCGGCTGAATAGCGAGTTCACCTTCCGCGAGAATTGCCAGCACCGGCGAGTGTCCGGGAAGGATTCCGATCTCACCGTCGGCGGTGCGGGCTTTGACCATGGTCGCCGCACCGGACCACACGAAGTGGTCCGCCGCGACGATTTCAACCTCAAGCTCGGCCATCGGGGCTTACTTTCCGCTCTGCTCTTGGATCCGCGCCCACTGACGCTCGACGTCGTCGAGGCCACCGATGTTGAAGAATGCCTGCTCAGCGATGTGGTCCAGGTCGCCGTTGCAGATCGCGTTGAAGCCCTCGATGGTGTCCTTGATGCTGACGGTCGAGCCCTCGACACCGGTGAACTGCTTTGCGGTGTAGGTGTTCTGCGACAGGAACTGCTGGATGCGACGTGCTCGCGAGACGACAATCTTGTCTTCTTCGGAGAGCTCGTCAACGCCGAGGATGGCGATGATGTCCTGAAGTTCCTTGTTCTTCTGCAGGATCTGCTTCACGCGGACCGCGGTGTTGTAGTGCTCGTGTCCGATGTACTGCGGATCGAGAATACGCGAAGTCGAGGTCAGCGGGTCGATAGCCGGGTACAGACCACGCGATGCGATCTCACGCGAGAGCTCGGTGGTGGCATCCAGGTGCGCGAAGGTGGTGGCCGGAGCAGGGTCCGTGTAGTCATCCGCCGGCACGTAGATTGCCTGCATCGAGGTAATCGAGTGGCCCTTGGTGGAAGTGATGCGCTCCTGGAGGAGGCCCATCTCATCAGCAAGGTTGGGCTGGTAGCCCACTGCGGAGGGCATACGGCCCAGCAGGGTCGAAACCTCGGAGCCCGCCTGCGTGAAGCGGAAGATGTTGTCGATGAAGAGGAGTACATCCTGCTTCTGCACATCGCGGAAGTACTCCGCCATTGTGAGTGCCGACAGCGCAACACGAAGACGCGTTCCCGGCGGCTCATCCATCTGGCCGAAGACCAGCGCCGTGTCCTTGAGGACGCCTGCCTCTTCCATTTCGACCCAGAGGTCGTTTCCTTCACGGGTACGCTCGCCAACGCCGGCGAAGACCGAGGTACCACCGAAGTTACGTGCGACACGGGTGATCATTTCCTGGATCAGAACCGTCTTGCCGACGCCGGCTCCACCGAAAAGTCCGATCTTTCCACCCTTGATGTAGGGCGTCAGAAGGTCGATGCTCTTGATACCCGTCTCGAGCATCTCAGTTGAGCCCTCGAGGGACGCGAAGGACGGAGCCTTGCGGTGGATCGGCCAGCGCTCGGTGATCTCGAGCTGGGATTCCTCAACGTCAAGGGGCTTGCCCAGAACGTTGAAGATGTGGCCCTTGACGCCGTCACCGACGGGAACCGAAATAGCAGCACCCGTGTCCTGCACGATGGTGCCACGGACGAGGCCGTCAGTTGCCTGCAGGGAGATCGCGCGCACCAGGTTGTCGCCCAGGTGCTGCGAGGTCTCGAAGGTGATGGTGTGTGTCTGGCCGTTGAGGGTCACCTCGGTGGTCAGCGCATTGTAGATGGCGGGAATGGCGTCAGCCGGGAACTCGACGTCGACAACCGGGCCGATGACACGGGCAATGCGGCCGGTCGCGCCGGGGGCAACTGAGTCCGTACTGTTCTCAACAGTCTGGGCAGTCATCTCTCTCACTTCATTCGGTAGATGGCGTGGTGCTAATAATAGTGCGGGTGGGATCCCGTAAGGATCCGCGGAGGCCTGCGGTCAGGACGCGCTCAGTGCGTCCGCACCCGCCACGATCTCCGAAAGCTCCTGCGTAATCTCCGCCTGGCGGGCGGTGTTGCGAAGGCGCGTGTACTTTTTGATCAGTTCGGTTGCGTTGTCGCCCGCAGACTTCATGGCGCGCTGGCGTGCCGCCAACTCACTTGCGGCTGCCTGGAGCAGAGCTGCGAAGATCCGTGACTCGATGTACCGCGGAAGCAGTGCATCGAGGACTCTCTCGGGTTCGGGTTCATACTCGTACAGCGGAAGGAAATCCGACTCGCTCGCGGCTTCCTCTTCCACGACCTCCAGTGGCAGCAGTCGGATGACCGTCGGTTCCTGGGTGACCATCGAACGGAAACGCGTGTAGACAACGTGGATCTCGTCCACGCCACCGTCTTCGAAATCCGTTCCAAATTGCTCCAGGAGCACCCGGCCGACCTCGCGGGCGGTGTCGAACTCCGGCGCATCCGTGCCGCCGGTCCACACCTGCTCGTACGGCCTGCGGCGGAAATCGAAATATGCCTGGGCCTTACGTCCGACCAGATAGGTCTTGACTTCCTTACCCTCCTCGTGCAGCAGCTCGATGAGGGATTCTGCCTGCTTCAGCACGGTGGCAGAGTAGGAGCCTGCCAGGCCTCTATCCGCGGTCATGATAAGCACCGCCGCGCGCCGAATCTGCTCCGGCTCGGTGGTCAGCGGGTGATCAATCTCGGACTGCGACGCCACAGCGGAAACTGCACGTGTAATTGCGTTGGCATAGGGCAGTGACGACGACACGCGAGCGCGTGCCTTGCCAATGCGAGAGGTGGCGATCAGTTCCATCGCCTTGAAGATCTTCCGCATCGACGTCGTCGACACGATCTTCTGGCGGTAGACCCGGATCTGGGCTCCCATACTTGTCCTTTCCTTCGTAGTCCCTTCGAAGGCACTACGGCTCAGGCATCGGGCGTTCGCGCGCTGTGCGCGAACGCCCGCACCGTTAGCGCTTCTGCTTGACGATCTTTTCCTGGTCTACAGCGCTCTCATCGAGCGGGCTGTATTCCTCGTGCCCTGCGACAAGACCGTCATGGCCCTCACCGAAGAAGCCCTGCTTGAAGTCCGTGATCTGAGACTTCAGCTCGTCCACGGTTGAGTCTTCGAGCTGGTTGGTCTGTGCCAGCGTGTTCAGCACGGAGGACTTGTGACGCAGGTGCTCGAGGAACTGGGACTCGAACTTGCGGATGTCCTCGACCGGGACGTCGTCCAGGTACCCGTTGGTGCCGGCCCAGATCGAAACGACCTGCTCCTCCACCGGGAAAGGCGCGTACTGACCCTGCTTCAGCAACTCCATGAGGCGTGCGCCACGGGTCAGCTGCTGACGTGACGCCGCGTCCAGGTCCGAAGCAAACATGGCGAAGGCCTGCATGTCGCGGTACTGGGCGAGATCGAGCTTCAACGTACCCGAAACCTTCTTCATCGCCTTCACCTGTGCAGCACCGCCCACGCGGGACACCGACACACCCACGTCAACGGCGGGTCGCTGGTTCGCGTTGAACAGGTCCGACTGGAGGAAGATCTGTCCGTCGGTGATGGAGATGACGTTGGTCGGGATGTAAGCGGAAACGTCGTTAGCCTTGGTTTCGATCAGCGGGAGACCGGTCATCGAACCGGCACCCAGCTCATCGGAAAGCTTGGCACAACGCTCCAGCAGACGGGAGTGCAGGTAGAACACGTCGCCTGGGTAGGCTTCGCGTCCCGGCGGGCGGCGCAGCAGCAATGAAACGGCGCGGTAGGCCTCTGCCTGCTTGGAGAGATCATCAAAGATGATCAGGACGTGCTTGCCGCCGTACATCCAGTGCTGGCCGATGGCGGAACCTGCATAGGGCGCGAGGTACTTGAAGCCGGCAGGGTCGGACGCAGGAGATGCCACGATTGTGGTGTACTCCAGAGCGCCCTTGTCCTCGAGGGTCTGACGAACCGCAGCGATCGTCGACGCCTTCTGCCCGATGGCAACGTAGATGCAGCGAACCTGCTTCTGTACGTCACCGGACTCCCAGTTGGCCTTCTGGTTGATGATTGTGTCGACCGCGATGGCGGTCTTGCCGGTCTGGCGGTCACCAATGATGAGCTGGCGCTGGCCGCGACCGATCGGAATCATCGCGTCGATGGCCTTCAGGCCGGTCTGCATCGGCTCGTGAACCGACTTGCGCTGCGTTACGCCCGGTGCCTGGAGCTCAAGCGCGCGACGCGCTTCCGCCTTGATCTCACCGAGGTCATCGATGGGCTGTCCCAGCGGGTCAACCACGCGGCCGAGGAATGCGTCACCGACGGGAACGGAGAGAATCTCTCCGGTCCGGTGCACTTCCTGGCCTTCCTCGATACCGGTGTAGTCACCGAGGACAACGACGCCGATTTCACGGGTGTCGAGGTTCTGGGCGAGGCCCAGCGTGCCGTCTTCAAAGCGCAGCAGTTCGTTTGCCATGACGGAGGGAAGTCCCTCTACCCTGGCGATGCCGTCACTTGCGGTTGTTACGCGGCCAACTTCGACCCGCTCCGCGTTTCCGGGTTCGTAGGACGCCGCGAACTCGTTCAACGCATTACGGACGTCGTCGGCGTTGATGGTCAATTCGGCCATCTGCAGTCCCTGCTCTCCTGTGTTGTGATCACCGCGGGGAGCGGCGACCGGTGTTGTATTCGTCTGTGTCGAAGCCCGGGAGCTTCAGCGTTGGCCGGCAGCTAGACAGCCATCTTCCGGCGGAGGTCAGACAGGCGGGTTACCGCCGTGGCATCCACCACTTCGTCCCCCACCTTTACGCGAACGCCGCCCACAAGACGTGGGTCCACGGTCACATTGATCTTGAGATCCCGACCATAGAGGGCGTTCAGCCCAGCCTCAAGACGTGCATATTGAGCATCCGACAGCGGACGGGAGACGCTGACGTGCGCAATCCACCGTTCTTGGCGCAGGGCTACAAGCTCAATGAACCGTTCCACCAGTGCGGAAGGCCGGAGTCCGCGTGGCGAGAGAACCGCCTGGCGGATCAGGAGCCGGGCCTCGTCCCCGGCTTCGGGAACGAGCTTCAGTGCAAGGGCCACCTTGGCGGACCCAGCTGCTTGCGGCTCAGACAATGCCCGCTGCAGATCGTGGTTCGATTCAACGACGCGCAGGAAGGAGAAGAGATCATTCTCCAGACCCTCGAGTCCCTGGATCCCCTGTCCCCTGTTCTCCGCCACGGCGATGGCTACGGTCGCAGCAAGTGCTTCCAGTGCATCGCCGAGATCGCGGGGCCTGGCCCAGCGACGGGCAACGAGGTCCCGGACGATCTCCCCGGCTTCCGGTGAGATGCGGCCCGCGAACAGCCGCGTAACAAGAGCAACCTTGTGCTCGCCTTCGCGGTTGGGGTCAGTCAGGGCACGGCGAAGTCCCGCGTTCGAATCGAGTGCATCAAGCACGCCGAAAAGTTCCTCCGCCAACGTCAGCGATGCTGAGCTGAGGCGGGGTTCGAGCTCGAGTCGTGCCGCCGTGAGGGACTGGCTTGATACGCCTGCCATTACTTGGCTGCACCTGCGCTCTGGGTAGCGGACTGCGCTTCCAGGTCAGCGAGGAAACGATCGACGACGCGGCCTGAACGTGCGTCATCGGCCAGGGACTCACCGACGATTCGGCTGGCCAACTCAGTAGCAAGGGTTCCGACCTCAGCGCGCAGCGAGACAGCAGCTGCCTGGCGGTCAGCCTCGATCTGTGTTGCAGCCTGTGCGGAGATGCGGTTGGCCTCGTCAACGGCCTTCGCCTTGAGCTCGGCCAGAATCTGGGCGCCCTCGGCACGTGCTTCCTCGCGAATGCGATTGGCCTCGGTGCGGGCATCCAGGAGTTGCTGCTTGTACTCCTCGCGCGCCGCGTTGGCCTCAGCCTGAGCGGCCTCCGCCTTGGCGATACCGCCCTCAATGGCTTCAGTCCGCTCTGCAAACGTCTTCTCAAACGCCGGCATGACGAACTTGATAACGATGTACATCAGTACAGCGAAGCCTGCGACCGTAACCAGTAATTCCCACAGGTTCGGTGCGAGGGGACTTTCAGCTGCAAGTATGACTGCGCTATCCATGTTTCACCCGTCTTTCTACAACTAATCCGTTGAGATGATCGAAGCGGAACTACGCGCCGATAACGAAGGCGAAGACCAAGCCGAGGATGGCGAGGGCTTCGGTGAGTGCCAGGCCAAGGAAGGCGATTGGCTGCAGCACACGCTGCGCTTCAGGCTGGCGTGCAACACCGTTGATGTACGCGGCGAACACCAGGCCCACACCGATACCACCGCCGATTGCGGAGAGACCGTATCCAATGAGGTTGAGGCTACCCTGTACTTCCATTGTGTTCCTTTCAAGATGCCGCGCTGTGCGGCAGGTTGGTTGGGATCATCCCCAGCGGGGAAGACTTTGTTACTTATTAGTGGGCGTCCGCATGAAGCGCGCCCTCGATGTAGATCGCGGCCAGCAGGGTGAAAACGTAGGCCTGCAGGACCATGATCAGCGCTTCCAGCATGTACATCGCGATAGCGCCACCAAGAACCAGCACGCTAGTTCCCTGCAGAAGAATGTTCCCGGACAGCGCCATGAACTCGATGGCGCTGCCTGCCAGCATCACGATGAGGTGACCGGCCAGCATGGTGGCGAACAGACGGAGGGAGTGCGTTACCGGGCGAACCAGGAAGTTCGAGATGATCTCGATCGGTACGACCAGAGGAAGGATGTACCAGGGCACACCCGAAGGCACCACCGACAGCTTGAAGTAGCGAAGGCCGTGTTTCTTCAGCCCGACCGCGATCCAGAGAATATAGAAGATCGCCGCGATCGCGTAGGCACTGCCCGGGTGCGAGAAACTCGGTATCTGAAGCAGCGGCACGGCACCGAAGATGTTGTTCACCAGGATGAAGAAGAACGCGGTGAAAAGCCACGGTACATACTTCAGGTAATCCCGACCACCGATGATGTCCTTGCCGATGGAGTTGCGCACAAAGCCATAGGCGGCTTCGCCGACAAACTGCAATTTCCCGGGTACCAGCTGCCCTCGGCGCGATGCGACGTAGAAGAAGGCACCAATGAGGACGACTGACAGGATGACGAGCAGCATCTGCTTGCCGAAGCCCGGCGCGAACCATACGCCGTACTCGGTGTTCCACGGCAGGATGTTCGGAGGGTGCGCTTCATCTATCGTGGGAGCGACAAAGCCCTCTTCAGTGGTGGTTTGAGCGGGGAGCGCAAGCGCGATCAACGCGTTTCCTCTCTGCAGTGTCCATCGTTGGGCGTGGTTGAATCGGGCACAGCGTTGCTGCTCCGACGCATGAAGTTATTTGACGTCACTCCGGGGACCTTCCTCCGGACCGTTCTTGCGTTCCGGCGAAGAACCGGAGGCGGAAGGGCTGGAACGAGTGAGGTTGTGCTTGTAGGAAAGGTAGAAACCACCCACGGCACCCAAGAGGCCCCCTGCGAGCACGAGTAAACGCGTTCCCAGGAGATTGTCCAGAGTCAACCCTATCAAACTCCAGACCAGGATCCCGCCAATGATGTAGCTGAAAACGGCCAGCCCAGCGTTATAACCGGCCTCGCCGTATCGCCCGCGGGGATCGGCCTCGGAGCGTTCGTTGCGCGAGTCTTCACCGGCGTCGAACCCACCCTTATGCATGTCCCTCCACCGCCTGCGCGCCGGAGATTCCGCCGCCGTCATAGTCGTTGTACAACTGATGGCGTGCCCGGGCGAAAACGGCTACCTCGACAAGCTGCCACAGGACCACGGCACCCACCGCCGAGCTGAAGAACCACGTGCGGTCGAGCCAGTCCGGAGTGCCAAGGAAGAATAGCGCAACCGCGAACCCGACCACCTTGACGGCGTAGGTCACGATGAAAATTCCCAGCGCCCCGCTTGGATTGGAGCGCCCGACAAAGTGTCCAACAAGCAGGCTGACCGCGAAGAAGAGGGCTACAACAAGATAACCGAAGGCGGCACTGGTTGCTGCACTCTCCCCGTGCACCAGGTATGCCACGACGGCGACGACAAGGAGCGCAGCGCCTGTCACGGTCGCACATCGCACCAGTATGCGCAGCCACAAGGAACCCGTGGGCCCGGATGCGCCGGAGCGCGGGGCACTTGGTGTCTTCATGGGGGTTCCGTTCAAGCTGGAGGAAGGGCGGTGCAGATAGCACCGCCCGCACCTGAAGATTCTACAACACGTAGAACTCTTCTTATCCATGAACCTTTCGGTCACGGAAATAGGGAACCGCTGTAAACGTGGCCAGGAGAAGAACGGCCACGGTGTCGATCACTATCACCAACTGCCAGGGTAGAAACGCGAAGGCTATCCCGCCGAAAGCCAAGACGAAGGTCCATAGATACATCATGGACACCGCGTGCCGGTGTGAGTAGCCGAGGTCGATCAATTTGTGGTGAAGGTGTCCCCTGTCTGCTGACCACGGAGTACGCTTTGCTGCGGTTCTCCTGATAACTGCCAGACCGAGATCCAGCATGGGCACCATCAGGATCGCAATGGGCAGGATGATCGGCATAACTGTTGGTAGACCGTTGGCACGGTCGTAGAGACCGGAGAATATCTGGCCGGTCGCTGCCATACCTGCGGAAGCCATCAGCAGGCCGATGAGCATAGATCCGGAGTCCCCCATGAAGATCTTCGCCGGATGGAGATTGTGCGGAAGAAACCCGAGACAGGCTCCTACCATGAGAGCCATCAGAAGCGTCGCCAGGTCCGAATAGTCAGGGAGAAGCGCGTTCCGTCGCACCCAGTAGGAACACACAAAGAATGCTATGCCGGCGATGACGGCGACGCCTGCGGCTAAACCGTCAAGTCCGTCGATGAAGTTGATGGCGTTCATGGTGACGACGATCAGGAAGACGGTCAAGAGCACCTGAACCACGCGGGATTCGATGGGGAGTGGACCGGTAATGAAGGGCAGTACCGACATCCGGACGCCCCATGCGGCCACGATCGACGCTCCTACTACTTGGCCCAACAACTTGACCCACCATCGGGCGTCATAGATGTCGTCAATCACGCCGACAACCATGATCACAATGGCACCGGCAAGGATTCCCCACGGCGCGACGGTGTCTTTGAAGATTTCCTTCACGAAGTAGGTCTGCGACGCAACCAACAGGGTCACGGCAAATCCTGCAAAGATTCCCAGACCACCCAACCGGGGCACAAGGTCTGAGTGGATGTCCCTGGAGCGAATCGGAGCGTAAACCTTGAACCTCAGCGCGATCCTACGCGCTCCCCAGGTGCTGAAGTAGGAAATGAGGGCAGCCAAGCCCAGCATGAGCAGATAGATCGTCATCTAGCTGAAAACCACGCTCTCATCACAGGCCATCAGCTGATCGTGCGTCAGTCCAACCGTGGCGCTGGCGCCTCGGCCACTGAACACTCGCATGCGTCCATTGTGCCACTGGGGATGAGTCGTACCCCGCAAGAGGGCATTTCGCCCGGCGATTTGCGGTGTGCAACGTCAGGCCGCAATGTCCTTGTAATAGGGTGGACCTGTCTTATGATCGACCGGATCATGCGCCAGATAGCGAGGATTTTTTGCAGAACAAGGTGGCGGTGGCGGCCGTAACATACAACCGGCCCGAAGAAGTGAAGATTCTGCTCGATTCACTCGCAGTCCAGAGCCACGTTCCTACCTCCGTGGTGCTGGTCGACTCAGGATCGGAGGCTGTCGGAGACATCGCCTCCTCCAGCGCCGCACCCGTCACATATGTGCGATCGGAGGCGAATCTCGGCGGCGCCGGCGGATTTTCGCTAGCTATCCTCACCGCTCTTGCATCTGGGGCCGACTGGGTGTGGATCATGGATGATGACGCCCACCCCGAGGACGCCAATGCTCTCGCCGCTCTCTTGGCCGCTGCCAATGAGCGGGATCTCGACGTGATCAGCCCATTGATCGTGGCCCCGGACGAACCTCAAAAATTGTCCTTCCCCTTAAGGCTGGGGGGACACCTGATTCATGACCGCGCCGAAGTTGAACCCATGTCCTTCATTCCCAACATCGCGTCCTTCTTCAATGGAGCGCTCATACGGTCAGAAGTCTTCTTCAAGATCGGCTTGCCTGACCTCCGCCTGTTCATTCGCGGAGACGAGGTCGATTTCATGCTGCGTCTTCGTGCGGCCAAGGTGCCCTTCGGCACTCTTACAACGGTGGCGGTTACGCATCCGCCAGGCTGGAGCGAGGTGAAGTACATTCTCGGTGACCGGATGCACATCCTGGTACCCGAAACGCCCTTTAAGCAGTTCTACTTCTACCGCAACCGGGGGCAACTAACCCGGAAGTATCGTCGGATCAAGTCTCTCGTCGCCGACCTGACGGGTTACCCCATCTACTTTTGGCGAACACGGGACATGCCGGGACTAGTCAAGTGGGCGAGGACCTATGCAGCCGGCTTCCGCGGCCAGGCGTTTGGTCCCCCCGAGAAGCAGGATCATTGAGCTCGGAGGACCGGAGCATGAGCTTCCAGATCGTCATCACTACCTTCAACCGTGCAGGATATCTCCGCCGGTTACTCTCGTCCATCGCTGAGCTCGATCCGGCTCCGGACAAGGTTATCGTCGTGAACAACGCGAGCACGGACGATACGGCATCGGTCATAGCAGACGCGGCTGCTTCCTTGTCCTTCCCATTGATCGAGGAACACCTCGCCGAGAATCGTGGGGGTGCGGGAGGGTTTTCAGCCGGGGTTCAGCGCGCGCTGGATGAAGGTGCGCAGTGGTTGTGGCTCATGGATGACGACGTGGAAGTATTGCCCGGTGCAATTGGCGCCCTTCTGCCGTGGCTCGACGAATATAGCTGCGTCATCGGGCGACGGTATGACTGCAATGGCCAGCCCTTCTTCTGGCAGCACAGTTTCAAGGAGTTTCTCGGAGTCTTCCTTCCTGTCCCTGGCAACGTCTTCAAAGAAAAGGACACCTTCGCCACCAACGTCGGCGTATTCGAAGGGATGGTCGTCGGTGCCTCTGCTGTTCGGAGCGTCGGCCTTCCCGACCCCCGCTTCTTCATTACCTGGGATGACGCTGTCTACGGCTGGCTCATCTCACTTGAACGCCCGGTGGTTTACGTGAATGAATTTACCCTTCGCAAGATACGTCCCCAGAAGCAGATCGACTTCGGGATCCGCCATCTCAACGACTCGAGCGACTTGAGTCGGTTCTACGTGATGAGGAATCGTGGCTACGTCGCCTGCTACTTGCGCGCACACAACAGGTACAACCCCTTGGGATTTGCGCTGGGAACCGCAATTACAGCTGCGAAGGAAATCGTGCGCCTCGTGGCGGTCGAACGCACATTGAGAGGCTTGGGCGCCCTTTGGAGGGGCTGGAGGGCATCCCGAATCCTGCTGAAGGATAGGGATTGGCAGCCTATGCCGCCTGTGACCGTCTAGGGTCAGTTCGATCCTTGAGGAGGCCGGGGTACGTCAACACCCTGCCCGGTAAGGTCCGGGCTCTCGTCCGACGTACTCCCAGCTGCCCCCTCTGCACCTTCCCCGGTTGCATCGGCGTCATCGTCGCGGGTTCCAAGGACAATCCCGGGTACCACTGCGCGTATTTCCTCGAAGGAGATCACGCCTTCGCGAACCACTATGGGCAGGTCACCCGTGGTGTCCACGATGGTCGATGCGCCGGCGTCGGCCGAACGCGCCCCGTCCTCGAGGTACACCTCGACCGCGTCTCCCAACTGCTCGTACGCTTCCGCCGCAGTAGCGGCAGCAGGCTGTCCGGTGCGGTTGGCTGAGGAGACCGCGAGTGGGCCTGTCAGGATGAGCAAATCCAGGGCAACGCGATCATTCGGCATGCGCAGTGCCACGGTCCCGAAGGTGTCGCCAAGGTCCCAGGTCAGGGAGGGCTGGGCATGGCAGATGAGGGTCAGCCCGCCGGGCCAGAACTCCTCTGCGAGCCGGCGTGCCTCAAGACTGATATCGGTCGCCAGTCCGTCCATGGTTTGCAGGCGCGGGATGAGAACGGGCGGCGGCATGCTGCGTCCTCGACCCTTGGAAGCCAGCAGCGTGGCGACAGCCTGCGGAGCGAAGGCGTCGGCGGCGATCCCGTACACCGTGTCAGTAGGAATCACCACGCACTGCTTTGCGGCAAGCGCACGTTGGGCGCGCGCAATGCCCTCACTGCGCTCGGTCGGATCCGAACAGTCGAACGTGTCACTCACGCGAGCCATCCTTTCATTTACTGCCGTCCCATGGCACATCGGTTCGAACGGCCGACGTCGCGCGGTCCCGCTCGGAGAGGTCCTGGTGCGTACGAACTGTCCCCCACAACGGATCCGTCCCCAGGATGCGTGCCAGGGCTGGGGCCTGCACTTCGGCATGCTCCATCACGAAGAAACCCCCGGTTTTGAGGAGGCGGGCGGCTGCGGCGGCGGCGGCCAGCGGCAGGCGCAGCCCGTCGGCGCTTCCTCCGTAGAGCGCAATCTCGGGATCGTGCTCAGCCACTTCAGGCTCCCTCGGAACAGCGTCGGTGGGGATGTAGGGCGGATTGGAGACGACGACGTCGAAGGTTTCGTTCTGCTCTGCAAGCGCTTTTGCGTAGTCGCCCCTGACCAGCGTGACGTTCAGCGGCGCAAGATTGCGTTCAGCCCAGGCAAGAGCGAGATCACTCAATTCCACGGCGAAGACGTCCGCTTCCGGTACTTCCTGCGCAACCGATCCCGCGATGGCGCCGGAACCGGTGCCAAGGTCGGCCACACGGGCGCCGGGAAAGAGCCGGGCGGCATCGATGGCGAGCTGGGCGACGGTCTCCGTCTCGGGCCGGGGAATGAAGACGCCGGGTCCCACTGCGAGTTCCAGTCCGCGGAAGTATGCGACGCCGGTGATGTGCTGGAGGGGAACGCGCTGTGACCGCTCCGCGACGAGCTCGCCGTAACGTTCCGGAGCTGCCGCACCGATCAGGGCAAGTGCACGGACCCTTCCCACGCTCTCCCCCAGCAGGTGCGCCGCAAGCAGCTCCGCGTCAGTCCTGGGACTTGGCACGCCTGCCTCTGCCAACGTCGACGCAGCATCGCGCAGGGCATCGGCGAGCGATTCCATGGTGCTGAGCGCTCCCTACGCGTCGTCGCCGATGGCGTCGAGCCTGGTCTGTTCGTCCAGCTCAATGGCTGACTGCACTACCGGTTCGAGTTCACCATTTATGACCGCGTCGAGGTTGTAAGCCTTGTAACCGGTGCGGTGGTCAGCAATGCGGTTCTCCGGGAAGTTGTAAGTGCGAATGCGCTCCGAACGGTCCATGGTCCGAACCTGGGACTTGCGGATGTCGGAGTTCGCGGCGTCGATCTCTTCCTGCCTTGCGGCGAGGATTCGGGAACGCAATACGCGCATGGCCGCCTCACGGTTCTGCAGTTGCGACTTCTCGTTCTGCATTGCGACGACGATGCCCGTGGGAAGGTGGGTGATGCGAACGGCCGAGTCAGTGGTGTTCACCGACTGCCCGCCGGGTCCCGAGGAACGGTAAACGTCGATCTTGAGGTCGTTCTGGCTGATCTCAACTTCCTCGGGCTCATCGACCTCGGGCAGCACCAGTACCCCGGCGGCGGACGTGTGAATACGCCCCTGCGACTCGGTCACCGGAACGCGCTGTACCCGATGGACGCCGCCCTCAAACTTCAGGCGCGCGTAAACGCCTTCAGCCGGATCATTGGACGATCCCTTGATGGCCATCTGCACGTCCTTGTATCCACCAAGATCGGATTCCGTTGCGGAGATGATCTCGGTCTTCCAACCGCGGGTTTCGGCGTACCGCGTGTACATGCGGAGCAGGTCACCGGCGAACAGTGCAGCCTCGTCGCCGCCTTCACCGCCCTTGACCTCGATGATGACGTTCCTGGCGTCGTTGGGATCGCGCGGAATGAGCAGACGGCGCAGGCGTTCCTGTGCAGTCGCGAGCTGCGCCTCGAGCTCGGGAACCTCGGCAGCGAACTCGGGGTCGTCGGCCATCTCACGGGCAGCTTCGAGATCGTCAGCGAGCGCCTGCCAGCGTGTGTGTGCTTCGACGATGCCGCTCAGTTCGGCGTAGCGCCGTCCTAGCTTTCGGGCAAGTGACTGGTCAGCATGTACCGCTGGATCGGACAGCCGAACCTGCAGATCAGCGTGCTCGTCGAGCAGGCCCTGAATGGACTCAAACATGGCAGACACAACCTCTTTCGGCTCTTTCGAGCCAGTCTAGATTAGGACAATTCCATCGACCCGTAGGCGATCGGTGGCTTAACGCGGGAAGCCGCTCGAGACATGCCGGCCAGGGAGTGGCATCGGGCCTGTCGGAGCGCGGAGCGCGAGTCCGACAGGACGAGTGCCTCCGCGCGCAGGGGCGGGGCCGGCATGTCTCGAACGGCTACTTAGCTAATCGTTGTCGCTCTTCGCTCCAAGCGTGGTCTTCTGGACCTGCATCAGGAACTCAACGTTCGACTGGGTCTCCCGGATCTTGTTGGTGAGCAGCTCAAGTGCCTGCTGCTGCTCCAAACCGGACAGTACCCGGCGGAGCTTCCACATGATCTTGACCTCGTCCGCGGAAAGGAGGTTCTCTTCGCGGCGGGTACCGGACGCGTTCACATCGACCGCCGGGAAGATGCGCTTGTCCGCGAGGTTGCGGGACAGTCGCAGTTCCATGTTGCCGGTGCCCTTGAACTCTTCGAAGATCACTTCGTCCATCTTCGAACCGGTCTCGACCAGCGCCGTGGCGAGAATGGTGAGCGAGCCGCCGTTCTCGATGTTGCGGGCTGCTCCGAAGAACCGCTTCGGCGGGTACAGTGCCGCTGAATCGACACCGCCCGAGAGGATACGGCCCGATGCCGGCGCTGCCAGGTTGTAGGCGCGTCCGAGTCGGGTCATCGAGTCGAGAAGTACGACGACGTCCATGCCCATTTCGACGAGGCGCTTGGCGCGTTCAATCGAGAGTTCGGCAACAGTCGTGTGGTCATCAGCCGGGCGGTCGAAGGTGGAGGCAATGACCTCACCCTTGACGGTGCGCTGCATGTCGGTGACTTCCTCGGGACGTTCGTCCACGAGAACCATCATGAGGTGCACTTCCGGGTTGTTCACCGTGATGGCGTTGGCAATAGCCTGCAGAATCAGGGTCTTGCCGGCCTTCGGAGGTGAGACGATGAGTCCGCGCTGGCCCTTGCCGATCGGTGCCACGAGGTCGATGACCCGAGGACCGATCTTCTTGGGCTCGGTCTCCAGGCGCAGGCGCTCGGAGGGGTAGAGCGGAACCAGCTTCGCGAAGTCAACGCGATCCTTCAGCTCTTCGGGGTTTTTCCCGTTGACAGAGGTCAGACGGACCAGCGCATTGAACTTCTGGCGGGTGCTGGCCTGGGTCTCGCCGTCGCGGGGCGCACGGATGGCACCGACGACTGCATCGCCCTTGCGCAGTCCGTACTTTTTGACCTGTGCCAGCGAAACGTAGACGTCGTTGGCGCCGGGCAGGTAGCCGGAGGTGCGCACGAACGCGTAGTTCTCCAAGACATCCAGGATGCCCGCGACGGGCAGCAGGACGTCGTCATCGGTGACCTCGACGTCGTCGACATCGGGATTCTGGTTACGCCCGCGGCGGCGCTCGTTGCGGTCGCGGAAGCGGGTGTTGCGGTCGTCCTCGCGGTTGTTGCGGTTACGGTTGCGCCGGTTCCGGCCGTTGCCCTCGTCGCGGTCGCCACGGTTGTCCCGGTCGCCACCACGGTTGTCACGGTCGTTGCGGTTATCGCGGTCGTTCCGGTTATCGCGGGTGTCATCGCCGGAGCGGCGCTCATCGTTGGAGCGGCGCTCGTTGCGGTCACGGTTGCGGTCGCGGCGGTCGTTGCGGCGCTCGCCCTGGCCTTCGCCCTGCGAGTCGGCGCTGTCCGTGTTCTCGCTGCCCTGCTGATCGCCCTGCTCGCTTCCCTCAGCGGCAGCGGCTTGTGTACCGGCCTGCGCATCGGAGTCAGCGCGACGGCCGCCGCGACGGCCGTCGCGGCTTCGGCGTCCGCGGTCAGCGGTTTCGGCTTCGGGTGCGGAGGTTTCCTGCGCAGCGCCACCGTCGGATTCAGCGGCGGAGGCCGGAGCTGCGTCGTTCGGTGCATTGTCTGGAGCGGACTGGTCCGTCTTGACGACACCGTCGCTCACTGCACGCCGATTGCGGTTGCGGGTGCGTGTGGGCTTCTCGGCAGGCTCCGATGCCTGCTCCTGCTCGGCAACACCGGAACCGTTCTGTGCGGAAGCGTTGCGCGTTGATTCCTTCGCGGGCGCTGCGTCTTCCTGCGCCGGAGCCGGGGCGGACAATGCCTTGGGGCGGTCCGCTACTGCCGAGCCGCGCTGGTGGTCGGAAATTGCAGCCACAAGGTCGCCCTTGCGCATACGGGAACCCACGGAAATGCCAAGCTGGCCGGCAAGAGCCTGCAGTTGGGCGAGCTTCAGGCCGGCAAGTCCGGAACTTTTGGAAGCTGGTGCGCCGTTCGTTTCGGCGGCTTGGGTATCCACGCCTGTCGGCAGGTCAGTGGTTTGAGTCACGAAGGATTCCTTCCCCCTCGTCGGGCGATCCATCTCTGATGTGGATCGCGGTTTGGTTTGCCCGCCGCCAAGTCGTGAAGAGTTGGAAGCTAAGGTTTTCGGTGCTGACCGGATGCTCTCCGGCATGGCCGAGCGTGCTGAAACCTCAAACCCGGTGCAAAGCAGCGCACGATTTAATGTGCTGCCGCATCAGGTTCTGGGAGGTACACCTGAGATTGAGCCACTGCTGACACACAGGCAGTTTCACGACGGTCACAGAAATGACGGCCAGATCAACAGAAGCACATCTAAATACAGAATTGCCTTCGTGACATCGGTGAGTGATTAAGGTCAACGATTCAAGCTGGCGATTACCGTTGGTGCACCTTCACTTTAGCACCTTCTGTGTCAACGTTCAGCCGAAGAACACGCCAATCAGTGCCCTCTTCCATACCGACGACGATGCGTTCCACCGCGGAGATGACCGCGGCTGCCTGATCCTCCCCGACGGCGAGGGTCATCACGGTGGGACCGGCACCGGAAATCACCGCGGCGAAGCCCTCTGCCCGCAGTGCGCGCATCAGCGTGGCACTGTGCAGCATTGCCTGCGCGCGGTAGTCCTGATGCAGCAGGTCACGGGTCCCGTCGAGAAGGAACTCCGGTGCTGATGTCATGGCATGCACCAGGAGTGCTGCGCGGCCCGCGTTGGAGGATGCGCTGTTGTGCGGCACCGAGGCCGGAAGCAAAGCGCGCGCCGTCTCGGTGGACAACTCACTGGCGGGAATCGCCACAACGGGCACCACATCGGGGTGTACCGGAATGATGGTGCTCTGGTATGCCCGGCCCGTTTCCCAGGACACAGCCAGCGATCCGAGCAGCGCCGGGGCCACATTGTCGGGGTGTCCTTCGAGCGTGGAACACAACTGCAGCACGGCCCGGTCGTCCATTCGCGCGGACTCGGGCAGAAGGGCGTTGGCAGCGAGCACCGAGGAGACAATGGCCGCAGCCGAGGAACCGAGGCCCCGGCCGTGCGGAATGATGTTGCGTGTCTCGATCTCCAGGCCCGGGCTGGAGAAGCCCGCCCGCTCAAGCGTGCCGAGGATGGTGGCGGCGACGAGGTGCGTCTCGTCCTGCGGCAGGGACTCTTCGCCCTCACCGGTTACCGTTACCGTCGTCGTACCGGAGTCGGTGGTGCGCACGAGCACCGAGTCGTAGAGCGTCACTGCCAGGCCGAGGCTGTCAAAGCCCGGGCCAAGGTTGGCGCTTGTCGCCGGAACCTCGACCGACACTTCCTGCCCGGACGCGACCACGGCCGCTGCGGCCACGGCCGGCGCTCCGCTAAGCATCTGCCGGCTGGCCTACGTGGGCGTCGGCAAGTCCGAGGGCGCCTGCAACGCTGACGACGTCGAATTCCACCTTGGTTGGCTCGACATCCGAACCGTCAGCCGCCTTCAGCGCCCACTGCGGATCCTTGAGACCGTGTCCCGTTACGGTGATGACGATGGTCTTGCCCTCGGGAACGTCGCCGGCCGCATGCTTCTTGAGCAGACCCGCCACTCCCGCAGCCGACGCCGGCTCCACGAAGACGCCCTCGCGGGAGGAGAGCCAGCGGTGTGCCTCGAGAATTTCTTCGTCGGTCACTGCCTCGATGAGCCCACCGGATTCATCCCGCGCAGCGATGGCCTGATCCCAGGACGCAGGATTGCCGATCCGGATGGCGGTGGCGATGGTGTCGGGCTCGGTAACCGGGTAGCCCTTCACGAGCGGCGAGGCACCTTCTGCCTGGAAACCCCACATGGTGGGGGTCCTGGTCGAAACCGCCGGCAGCTCACCGGCCGTAGGCGAGGTGTAGGGCTGCGAGTACTCCTTGTAGCCCTTCCAGTAGGCGGTGATGTTGCCTGCATTGCCGACCGGGAGCAGATGATAGTCGGGGGCGTCTCCCAGGAAGTCGACAACCTCGAAGGCCGCCGTCTTCTGCCCCTCGATACGCGCGGGGTTCACGGAATTGACGAGGAACACGGGGTAGGACTCCGCAAGCTTCCGCGCCACCTCAAGGCAGTTGTCGAAGTTGCCGTGAACCTGGAGCAACTCGGCGCCGTGCGCGATGGCCTGGCTGAGCTTGCCCATCGCGATCTTGCCGTCCGGCACCAGCACCGCGCAGGTCAGCCCCGCCTGCGTCGCGTAGGCCGCTGCGGACGCAGAGGTATTGCCCGTGGAGGCGCAGACCACTGCCTTGGCTCCGGCTTCGACGGCTGCGGTGATGGCCATGGTCATGCCGCGGTCCTTGAAGGAACCGGTGGGATTCATTCCCTCGACCTTCAGGTACACGCTGCAGCCGGTGCGTTCGGAAAGCGCCGGTGCATATACCAGGGGTGTTCCGCCTTCACCGAGCGTGATCACCCGGGTGGATTCGGTAACGGGCAACCGGTCAGCGTATTCGCGGATTACTCCGCGCCATTGGTGAGCCATCAGACTCCCTCTACTCGGAGGACCGATGTCACCGCGTTGATGACGTCCAGATCCTGGATGTGTTTCACAGTTGCCGCCAGCGCCGACTCAGCGGCCCGGTGCGTCACGATGCGCAGTTCCGCACTGGCCTCACCGCCGTCGTCCGCAGAGTGGATGGTTTGGCGCATGGTTTCGATCGAGACGCCGTGCTCGGCGAAAAGGTGCGCAATCTTGGCGAGCACGCCAGGCTGGTCAGCCACGTCCAGCCCGATGTAGTAGCTCGTGTTCACCATGTCGATACTGAGCGCAGGAACGTGGCCCGTGGTGGTTTCGGTTCGGCCGGGCCCACCGAGGACCATACGCCGGGCGGCGCTCACCACATCGCCCAGTACGGCGGAGGCGGTCGGAGTGCCGCCGGCTCCCTGGCCGTAGAACATGAGCTCGCCGGCGTTCTCAGCCTCGATGAAGACGGCGTTGAACGCGCCGCGCACAGCGGCGAGGGGATGCTCCCGCGGCAGGAGGGTGGGGTGCACGCGGACGCTGACGCCGTCGTCGCCCGCCTGGTCCTGCAGTAGCTCCGCGATTGCAAGAAGCTTGATGACGAAGCCTGCGTCCTTGGCCGCGGCAATGTCTTCCGCCGAAACCGAGGTGATGCCCTGGCAGTGCACATTTTCCAGTGCAAAGCGGGTGTGGAAGGACAGGGAAGCGAGGATCGCGGCCTTCGATGCGGCGTCGTATCCCTCGATGTCGGCCGTGGGGTCAGCCTCGGCGTAACCGAGTCGCTGCGCGTCAGCCAGGGCATCGGCGAACTGCGCGCCGGTGGTGTCCATCTGGTCGAGGATGTAGTTGGTGGTGCCGTTCACGATGCCGAGGACGCGCGTGATGCGGTCGCCCGAAAGGCTGTCGCGGATCGGGCGCAGGATGGGGATGGCACCGGCGACGGCGGCTTCGTAGGACAGCTGGACGTGGGCGGCATCCGCCCGCTCGTAGAGAGTAGGTCCGTCCTGGGCGAGCAGCGCCTTGTTGCCGCTGACGACGGTTGCCCCGTGGTCGATGGCACGCAGAATCAGGGTGCGGGCCGGCTCAATGCCGCCCATCAGCTCGATGACGATGTCCGCGCCCTCGACCAGGGACTCCGCGTCCGTAGTGAACAGCTCCCGCGGCAGCTCGGCTTCGCGCGGCGCGTCAATCGAACGCACGGCAATACCGGTGAGCTCAAGCCGTGCGCCGATGCGGGCAGCAAGGTTGTCTGCGTCTTCCAAGAGGATCCGCGCAACCTGCGAACCGACGTTTCCGCAGCCCAGCAGGGCAACACGCAGTGTCGCATTGGGAACGGTGGTGTGGGGGGCATTCATCAAATCGATCAGGCTCCTGCTTCCAGAGTTGCTCGTTCGTTTCTCTCCTGCCGCAGCACGTCGCGCGAGAGGAGGTCTTCTTCGGTTTCGCCTCGCACGATCAAACGCGCTTCGCCGTCCTTGACAGCGACGACGGGCGGGCGGGTGAGGTAGTTGTAGTTGCTGGACAGCGACCAGCAGTAGGCACCCGTTCCGGGAACCGCGATGAGGTCTCCGTTCGCGGTGTCCCCGGGAAGGTACACGCTGCGCACCACGATGTCGCCGCTCTCACAGTGCTTGCCGACGACCCGCGACAGCAGCGGCTCCTGGCGGGAAGTGCGCGATGCGACCGCCGCCGAGTAGTCGGCGTCATACAGAACCGGCCGCGCGTTGTCGCTCATGCCGCCGTCAACCGAAACGTAGCGGCGTGGGTGGGAGGCGCCGTCGACATCCACCTGAACCGTCTTGGTGGTGCCGGCGGTGTACAGCGTGAAGGTGCTCGGGCCGACAATCGCGCGGCCGGGCTCGATCGAGATCCGCGGCGCCCGCAGACCGTGCTCGGCACAGGCATCACCGACGACGGCGGCCAGCGCCTGCGCGATTGCCGCGGGCGAGCGCGGGGTGTCGGCTTCGGTGTAGGCGATGCCGTAACCGCCGCCCAGATCAAGTTCCTTCAGTTCGACGCCGTGGTGGTCTCGGATCTCAGCCAGGAATCCGAGGAGTCTGCGGGCCGCCAGTTCGAATCCGGCCGACTCGAAGATCTGCGATCCGATGTGGCTGTGCACGCCCAGCAGGCGGATGGAGGGGTGCCCCAAAGCGGCTGCTACACCCTGCGCTGCCGGTGACGCCTCCCCCGACGACGACGGCGCCAGCGAGAGCCCGAACTTCTGGTCTTCGTGCGCGGTGGCAATGAATTCGTGGGTGTGGGCGTGGACACCGGGAGTGAGCCGGAGCATCACGTTAGCGGTCGCGCCGCGCGCCTGAGCCAGTGCACCGACACGCTGCAGCTCATCGAGGCTGTCGACCACGATGCGGCCGACCTCCAGATCGAGTGCACGGTTCAACTCCGCGTCGGACTTGTTGTTGCCGTGCAGCGCGAGCTGGCGCCCCTGCAGGCCGGCGCGGACCGCGACGGCGAGTTCTCCGCCCGAGGCCGTGTCCAGGCGGAGCCCTTCCTCCGCCACCCAGTGCGCCACCTCGGAGCAGAGGAACGACTTGCCCGCGTAGTAGACGTCCACTCCCCCGCACAGGTCCCGGAAGGCGGCGTTGAACGCGTCCCGGAAACCCCGTGCCCGGGTACGGAAGTCGTTTTCGGACACTACGTAGACGGGTGTTCCAAACTGCTCGACCAGTTCGGTGGCCGATACGCCGTCCACGGACAGCACGCCGTTCCGCGCCCTGCTGACTGTGGAAGCCCACAGGGCAGGATTGAGCGTATTGGCGTCCTCAGGGTAGGACAGCCAGTCGGGAGCAAGAGGTGAGACAGCCACGCTACATCCGTTCCGGCGCTGAAACGCCCAGCAGGTCCAGCCCGTTGGCAAGCACCTGGGTTACGGCGTCGTTCAGCCACAGCCTGGTGCGGTTGGTGTCGGTGACCGGTTCGTCGCCAAGCGGTGTGACGCGGCAGGCGTCGTACCAGCGGTGGTAAGCACCGGCGATGACCTCGAGGTGGCGCGCGACGCGGTGCGGCTCACGGAACTTCGCTGCCTGCGCCACAACGGCGGGATAGGAGCCGAGGTGCGCGAGCAGTTCCTCGTCAGCCGCCTGGTCCAGGGCACCGGCGTCGAAAGCGGACCGGTCAACGTTCGCAGCGACCGCGTTACGTGAAACCGCGCAGGTACGGGCATGTGCGTACTGGACGTAGAATACCGGGTTTTCATTGGTGTTCTTCTTCAGCAGCTCCGGGTCCAGGGACATGGCGGAGTCCGCGGGAGAGCGCCCGAGCGAATAGCGCAGCGCGTCGGCTCCCAGCCAGTCCAGCAGATCGCGGAGTTCGATGATATTGCCGGCGCGCTTGGACAGCCGCGCACCGTTGACCGAGACCATCTGGCCGATCAGCACCTCGATGTTGGTGTCCATGTCATCACCGGCGCACGCGGCAATCGCTTTGAGCCGGCCGATGTAGCCATGGTGGTCAGCGCCCAGCAGATAGATCTTCTCGGTAAACCCGCGGTCCTTCTTGGAAAGGTAGTACGCGGCGTCCGAGGCGAAGTAGGTCGGTTCGCCGTTGGCGCGGATCAGGACGCGGTCCTTGTCGTCGCCGAAGTCCGTGGTGCGCAGCCAGACCGCACCGCCGTCGTCGTACACGTGACCCTGCTCGCGCAAACGGTCCACGGCCTGCTCGACCGCACCGGCGTCATGCAGGGCTGCTTCGGAGAAGTAGACGTCGAAATGGACGCCGAACGCGGCCAGGGTCTCCTTGATGTCATCCATCTGAGCGCGGTAGGCGATGTCCCGCACCACCGGCAGGGCGTCCTCGTCCGGCAGCTCCGCCGCGTCGGGGCGCTCAGCCAGCACCGTGCGGCCGAGGTCAGCGATGTACTCACCCGGGTAGCCGCCCTCCGGCGTCGGCCTGCCCTTGACGGAGGCAAGCACGGAGGCGGCGAAGTTGTTCATCTGGGTACCGGCATCGTTGATGTAGTACTCCTTGGTGACCTCCGCACCGCTTGCGGACAGCACGCGTGCAAGGGAGTCACCGAGGGCAGCCCAGCGCGTGTGCGCCAGATGCAGGGGGCCGGTGGGGTTCGCGGACACGAACTCCATATTGATCACGTGGCCGTCGAGCGCAGCGTTCTTGCCGTAGGCATGGCCGGCTTCAACGATGCTGCGGGCAAGTTCACCGGCGGCGGCTGCATCGAGCCGGATGTTGAGGAAGCCCGGCCCTGCGATGTCCACGGAGGAAACGCCGTCGATTCCCTCAAGCCGCGATTTCAGGATGCCTGCGAACTGGCGCGGGTTCATGCCCGCCATTTTCGACAGCTGCAGGGCGATGTTTGTGGCCCAGTCCCCGTGGTCGCGGCTCTTGGGCCGCTCGACCCGCACCTCTGAAGGCAGCTCCACGTCGATTTCGCCGGCAGCGACGGCCTCTTTCAGGCATGAGGAGATTGCGGAGGAGAGTTCTTCGGGAGTCACCCATCCAGCATAACGGCGCGGGTCTAATCCCCCTGATTCTGTGACGGACGCCTTATCCGGGCCCATTCCGGAACGCTGTCCATCCAGAAGGCCTGCTGAACCGAATCGGGGGTACTAGCGTTGTACGGAGCAGAACCGCCACCAAGCCCGCCAAGGAGATTTCGTGACGAACGCCGTGAACAAGCCCTACCAGCGCTGGACCCTGACGGGGCTCGCGGCGGTTTCCCTCCTGGGTTCAGCTGCGTGTGCTGCCAGCCCGACGCCGTCGCCCGGGGCCGGTGGGGATGCCGCCAACGCTGCCGAGGAGACCCCGGTCGGCGCTGAGACCGGCGAGTACACGGACGGAACGTACTCGGCCACCGGGTCCTACCAAACGCCCGGCGGTGAGGAGTCGATCGGAGTGACGGTCACGCTTGAGTCGGGCAGCGTCGCCGACGTCCAGACCGAACCGATGCCGAGCAACCCCACCACGGAGCTCTACCAGGGCAAGTTCAGCAGCGGAATCAAGGAGCAGATCGTGGGAACGCCGCTTGGCGAGTTGAACGTCGAGAAGGTGTCCGGGTCGTCCTTGACCAGCGGCGGCTTCAGCGACGCAATCGAGCAGATCAAGAGCGAAGCCGCGCAGTGACCCCAGCGGGCTACGGGCAGCGGTACAGCTTCGACGCGATCGGCACGAAGTGGCAGATCGACATCCCGGGAGAGCTGCCCGCAGCGGCCCGCGCCACCGTGTCCCGCGTGATCGAGCAGTACGACGCCGTCTATTCCCGTTTCCGCCCCGACTCGCGGATCATGGCCCTCGCCTCCGGCGGCCGCGTCGACCTGCCGCCTTCGGGCGAAGCGCTGGGCAACCTCTACCGGACGCTTCACCGTCTCACGGACGGTGCCATGTCACCGCTGGTGGGCCGGTCGCTGGAGCAGTTGGGGTACGACGCCGGCTACTCTTTCGTGCCGCACGGCACCCCTGTTCCGGCAACGGCCTGGGACGCAACCTTCCAGTGGCACGGATCTACCGTGCGGTCCGAACAACCGGTCACGCTCGATGTCGGGGCAGCAGGCAAGGGTCAGCTCGTTGACCTGGTGTCCGCAGCACTGCGGGACTGTGGTTTCCCGGAGCACACCGTAGATGCCGGCGGGGACATGCTGCACGTCGGTCCCTCAACCCTTCTGGCTGCGCTGGAACACCCGTATACACCGGATTCGGCCATCGGCGTGGTGACTCTTAAGGACCGGGCGCTGTGCGCGTCGGCCTCCAACAGGCGCCGCTGGGCTGACGGCCTGCACCACGTCGTGGATGCCACAACCGGGCAATGCGTCGATACAGTTGTTGCTACCTGGGTGCTGGCCGACGAGGCGCTTGTCGCGGATGCGCTGGCCACTGCACTCTTCCTTGTCCCGCCCGAAGTACTGCTGACCGAGTTCGATTTCGACTATGTCCAGGTTCACTCCGAGGGACGCGCGCAATACTCATCATCCCTGGCAGGAGCGTTGTTCTAGATGGTCGGACGGCAGAACTGGCTCACGAAGGTCGACACATTCCTCGGCCGCGCCACCATGTACAGGCTGGTCCTGATCCTCCTGCTGGTCCTCGCCGCGTACGCGTTTGCCCTGTCCGCCGTCGGGCTTCTCGCGTTTACGCCGGCAGAACTTTCCGCAACGCTTGCCACCGCCGTCGTCGCCTCCTGGGGAGGTACGCGCGTGATGGCGATGATGTTCCGAACCCGCCCGCACAACGAGTCGTCACTCATCACCGGCCTGCTGCTCTTTTTCGTGATGTTTCCCTCCGATGAGCCGGCGGGCGTAGGCGGTATTGCACTGGCCGGCCTCATTGCGGCTGCCTCCAAGTACCTGATCGCCCTCCGCGGGCGCCACATCTTCAATCCCGCAGCGTTCGGCGCCGTCGCCGTGACGCTGCTTGGACTCGGCGCCGCAGCGTGGTGGGCTGCGAACCCCGCCATGTTGCCGCTCGTGTTGCTCAGCACCGCCCTGATCCTCTACCGGACCCGGAAGCTCTCAATGGGAACGGTGTTCCTCGTCGTGGCCGTCGGTATTCTGGTGGTCCGTCTTGCGGCCGGCGGCACCGACCCCGCCACCGCCCTGCAATTGGTCCTCACGTCCTATCCCGTGTTCTTCCTGCTCGGCTTCATGCTCACCGAACCGTTGACCCTTCCGCCCAGGCGCTGGCAGCAGCTCCTGGTAGCCGCCGTCGTTGCAGTGGTGCTGGCCCTGCAGATCAACTTCCCGCCGGTGTTCCTCGGGCCGGAGTACGCGCTGCTGATCGGCAACGCCGTGGCGTTCGCCATGGGCCAGCGGCGCCGCATCCGTCTGCGCTACACCGGGTCCCGGCAGCTGACTCCCACCAGCACCGAGGTCTCCTTCGCTCCCGAGACGCCGGTACGTTTCGAGCCCGGCCAGTACATGGAGCTCACGCTGCCCCACGCGAGGGCGGACCGCCGCGGACTCCGGCGCATCTTCAGCATCAGTTCCGCGCCCGACGACGGCGCCATCCGCTTCGGCCTGCGCCTGTCGGACCCGCCGAGCTCCTTCAAATCGGCACTGTTGAACCTGCGTCCCGGTGCGGCAGTGGATGCCACGTCAGTGGCCGGCGACTTTGTACTGCCCGCCGATCCCTCAGTGCCGCTGCTGTTGTTCGCCGGTGGAATCGGCGTAACGCCGTTCCTGAGCCAGATCCGGGCGGGGGACGGATCCGGGCAGGGCCGCGACATCGTTCTTGTCTACGTGGTCAGCGGACCCGCGGAGCTCGGTTACGTCGACGAGCTTGCTCCGTACCGAGTGATCCTGTTCTGCCCCGGCGAGCCCGGGCCGCTTCCGGACGCCTGGATTCACTGCGGCACGGGTTTTCCCACGGCCGAAGAACTGCATTTCCTCGTACCGGACCTGGACCGGCGGAGTGTCTACCTGTCAGGATCCCCGGCGACCCTCGCGCGGGCAAAGCCAGTGATCCGCGATGCCGGTGGGAAGTCCATCCGGACCGATGCCTTCCTCGGCTACTAGGGCTACCGGGAGCACCGCCTCCAGCGTTTCGTTCAGCCAACTTTTCCCTGCTAAGCTTCATAAGTCCCTTTCGGCCACTGGTTCAGTCCAGTGGGCCGTGCCCTCGTAGCTCAGGGGATAGAGCGTCTGCCTCCGGAGCAGAAGGTCGTAGGTTCGAATCCTATCGAGGGCACTTTTTCTTCCACCTGGACGTCGTTGCGTAGTCCGGATGATCAGGACCTTTCACCGTGAACGTAGCGGTGCGCCCACAAGTCCCGCAGTAGCGCCACCTCGGCCAAATGGTGAATCATTTCCCGATTGATGTGCTGGATCAGCGCAGCCATGGGAGCCTCGGCGAACGGACCCTCCGCCGGGCCAACCGGGCGTTCCAGTTCCTCCTGCGACAGCGCAGTGACAGCACCGGACCAGTGCGCATACATACCGTCCAGCTGTTCAAGGGCGTGCTCTGCGTCCCCGGGATACTCGTAGTTTTCATAGCTGACCGGTGCGCCGTCGAAATGCGAAGCCAGCCGCTCGCCCAACACGCCGACCAGCATGTGGCCGAGCCGCCAGGCGATGGTGGTAACCGGGGCCGGCTCGGGTTCCGGATTGGCGAAGTCGATCGTGTAGTCGCCCCGGCCGACCTGGAGCGGCGCAGTGCCTGTGCCCCGCCGACGTACATTCCAGCTTCCGGGTACCGGTTCCCAGAAGTACTCCTCATCACTAAGCCCATCCAGTCTCGGACGCGCCTGGTTCTCCCAGTGCCATTGAAGCTGATCCGTCAGTTCCTTGCGGATGTCCATGTTCCTTCCCTTCTTACCGGCCCCTCTGCGTGGCGCTGATCACACTGTAGGAGCTATTGCGGACAGGAGCTGTCCGCGTCCATAGGTACCGTAGTGGCATGTTGGAAACCTCTGCGAGGCTGCTGCAACTGCTTTCCCTGCTTCAACTTCGGCGGGAGTGGACCGGATCCGCGCTCGCCGAACGGATGTCCGTGACCGAACGCACCGTCCGCAGGGATATCGGCAAGCTGCGCACCCTCGGTTACCCCATCCACGCCTCCCCCGGCATTGCCGGTGGCTACCAGTTGGGCGCGGGCGCGCAGCTGCCTCCGCTGCTCCTCGATGATGATGAAGCCCTCGCCGTCGCCATCGGGCTCAGCGCCGTCACGGCAAGCCCTGTTTCAGGGCTGGGGGAAGCCTCCGTCCGTGCGCTTACAAAGCTGGAACAGGTCCTTCCGGGCAGGCTGCGGCCGAAGTTCGCCGGGCTGCGCACCGCGGTTACCCGGATGGCTGCGGTCAGCACACCGGTGAACCCCGAAGTGCTCACTGCGCTCTCTTCCGCCATCACTGAGCGCCGGGTCGTGGTGTTCCGGTACGCACGGCAGGACGGCGAATCCTCCCGCCGCGTTGTGGAGCCCGTGCGGCTGGTGGACACCGGGCGGCGGTGGTATCTCGTCGCGTGGGACACCGCCAGGCAGGATTGGCGCACCTTCCGCGTGGACCGGTGCCAGAGCGTCCCGTCCCCGCGGGAAAAGTTCGCCGCACGTCCGCTTCCCGCCAAGGATCTTGCCGCTTACGTCCAGAAATCAATCACCCGCTCGCCGTACAGTTACGACATCGTGGTGCGTATCCACGGCCCCCTCGCAGACGTCGGCCAGATGATCCCGCCCAATATCGCCGAACTGGAGGACGACTCCGGAACCACCCTCATGCGCTTCGGGGCAGATTCCCTCGACTGGCCGCTCATGCACGTGGTGGCGTTGGGTTTCGAGTTCGACATCGTTGCACCCCAGGAACTCCGGGAGCACGCCGTGGCGGCTGCCGAGCGGCTGACCCGGGCAGCAGGCGAAGGATTCAGGAGCGACTGAAAAGCGCGGCCGCGCGGGTGACCCTCGTCAGCCATTCCGTTCCCGCCGTGGCCGTCCCGGTCGACGACCACCAACTCTGCCGCAGGCCAGGCCTTCGCGAGGTCCCAGGCGGTTGACAGCGGTGAGCTGCCATCCAGGCGGCCGGTGATCCAGGCGATTTCAGCGGCCGACGTCGTCGTAACCGCTGCAAGGATGAGTTCCGAGACCCGATCCGGGCCCACCATGGACGTAGAGCGCGGCCTTTCCGGACGGGTTGCCGGACGCCTCCCAGTAGATTTCGTTTCCGTCCCCGACTGGTAGCATTCCGGGGCCGAGGGGCTCGTCGGAGATGAACATCCGTCAAGCCTACGCACCGGGCCGGCCGCGCCGAGTAAACTTGCAGGTAATCATGTCGCTGACAATCTCTTACCCTGCCCAGCTCCCTGTCTCGGAACGCCGGGCGGACATCATGGCTGCCATCGCAGCGAACCAGGTCACCATCATCGCCGGCGAAACCGGCTCGGGGAAAACTACGCAGATTCCCAAGATGTGCCTGGAGCTGGGGCTTGCCCAATCCGGGATGATCGGCCATACGCAGCCTCGACGCCTCGCAGCGCGCACGGTCGCCGAGCGCATTGCCGAGGAACTGGACGTCAAACTTGGTGAAGAGGTTGGATACCAGGTCCGGTTCACCGGGGAGGTGGGCCGAAGCACCCGCATTAAACTAATGACGGACGGCATCCTGCTCGCCGAAATCCAGCACGACAAGCTGCTCAAGAAGTACAGCACCATCATCATCGACGAGGCCCATGAGCGCAGCCTCAACATTGACTTCATCCTCGGCTACCTCAAGCGCATCCTGCCCAAACGCCCGGACCTGAAGCTGATCATCACCTCCGCCACCATCGATCCGGAGCGCTTCGCCAGCCACTTCGCTGCGGATGAAGCGGTTCCCGAGAAGAAGCCTGCGCCCATCATCGAGGTTTCGGGACGCACCTACCCGGTCGAGATCCGGTACCGTCCGCTGAGCCAGCCTGCCGGTGACTCCGAGTCCGATTCAGACGACGAGCTTGAGGAAGACCGCGATCCCCTCGACGCTGTGTGCGACGCGGTTGACGAACTCGCGGGCGAAGCACCCGGAGACATCCTCGTCTTCTTCTCCGGCGAGCGCGAGATCCGTGATGCCGCCGACGCACTCCGCTCGCGCGTGCAGGTGAACCCCCGCCTGCGCGGGACCGAGATCCTGCCTCTCTTTGCCAGGTTGTCCCTGCAGGAGCAGCACCGCGTCTTCAACCCGGGCGGGCCGGGCAGACGCATCATCCTGGCAACGAACGTCGCCGAAACTTCCCTGACCGTCCCGGGAATCAAGTACGTCATTGACACCGGCACCGCCCGAATCTCCCGGTACTCGCACCGCACGAAGGTGCAGCGGCTTCCCATCGAACGTGTGTCGCAGGCCTCGGCGAACCAGCGGTCGGGTCGCTGCGGCCGTGTGTCCGACGGCATCGCCATCCGCCTTTACTCCGAGGAAGACTTCGAGTCCCGACGGCCGTTCACGGATCCGGAGATCCTGCGGACCAACCTTGCGGCCGTGATTCTCCAGATGACGGCAATGGGTGTGACGCGCGGCCCGAAGGATGTCGCCGCCTTCCCCTTCGTCGAGCCTCCCGATTCAAAGGCCATCAACGACGGCGTCACGCTACTCCGTGAACTTGGCGCGGTGACGGCCGACGGCGGTATCTCCCCGGTGGGCCGGCAACTGGCCCAGCTGCCGGTGGATCCGCGCCTCGGACGCATGATCGTTGAAGCCGGGCGCCGTGGCTGCGCCAAGGAGGTTATGGTTCTGGCCGCCGCCCTCACCATCCAGGATCCGAGGGAACGCCCCCAGCCGGATCAGGCGGCGAAGCTTCAGAGCGCAACGGAGAAGCACCGCAGGTTCGCGGATGAGAATTCGGACTTCACCGGCTACCTGAACCTCTGGCGGTACCTGCAGGACCAGCAGAAGGAACTGTCCTCCACACAGTTCCGCAAGCTGTGCCGGAATGAATTCATCAATTACCTGCGGGTGCGCGAATGGCAGGACCTTTTCGCCCAGCTGCGCCAGCTCGCCAAGCCGCTCGGCATTACCCTGTCTCCGGCCGAGGTGGATCCGGTGGCGCAGCATGATGCCGTCCACATCAGCCTGCTGTCCGGTCTGCTCAGCCACATCGGTCTGTATGACCAGCGGAAGCGCGAGTACGCCGGTGCCCGCGGCACCCGGTTTGCGGTCTTCCCCGGCAGCGCACTGTTCAAGAAGAACCCCGACTGGGTGATGGCAGCGGAACTGGTCGAAACATCCCGGCTGTGGGCTCGGGTAGTCGCCAAATTCGATCCGCTTTGGGCTGAGGAAGTCGCACCGGACCTGGTGAAGCGCAGCTACAGCGAACCGCATTGGTCGCGCAAGATGGGCTCGGTGATGGCCTACGAGAAGGTCACTCTCTACGGCGTGCCGATAGTTCCGCAGCGGCGCATCAACTACGGCCGCATCGACAGGGAACTCGCTCGCGAACTCTTCATCCGGCATGCGCTGGTTGAGGGCGACTGGCGCACCCATCACAAGTTCTTCCACCGCAACAAGGCTCGGATTGCGGAGATCGAAGAGATGGAAAACCGCATGCGCCGCCGCGACCTCATGGTCGATGACGAAACGCTGTTCGAGTTCTACGACGCACGCGTCGGCAAGGATGTGGTGTCCGAGCGCCATTTCGACAAGTGGTGGAAGCAGGCCCGCCAGGACAGCCCTGAGCTGCTGGACTTCAAGCCCGAGGAACTTCTCAGCCGCGACGCAGATCTCGACGAGACCGCCTTCCCGAAGACGTGGGGCCAGCAGGGATTCGAGCTGCCGCTGACCTACGAGTTCTCTCCCAACGTTCCCGGTGTCTCGGACGGCGTCACTGTGCAGGTCCCGATCCTGTTCCTGAACCAGCTGGACCCGGCACCGTTCCACTGGCAGATTCCCGGGCTGCGCGTGGAACTCGTGACCGCGCTGATCAAGTCCCTGCCCAAGCAGGTCCGCAAGAACTTCATTCCCGCTCCGGACGTCGCCCGGTCCGCCGTCGACGGACTCCATGCTGACTTCGACCCTGCCAGGGACGAGCTTGAGGCGTCACTGGAACTGACCCTGCGCAGGCTGAAGGGACACGTTATCCCGCCGGGTTCGTGGAACCGGGATACGCTGCCGCCGCACCTGTTGATGACCTTTCAGGTGGTCGATGCGAACGGCCGCATCCTCGATGAGGACAAGGACTTGCCCGCGCTTCAGGACAGGCTCGCCCCGCAGACCAGGCGCGCGATAGCCGAGTCGCTGGGGGCAACGCCGGGGTCCGTGCAGCAGACGCATAAGGCGCCGCGCCGGAAGCAGCAGGTGCCGCCGCCGTCGTCGTCGGACGCCGGCCCCGGCATCAAAGAGATCAGCGGCGCAACAGCGTGGACGTTCGGTGCGGTCCCGCGGGAGGTGTCCCGGATCGTCGGCGGGCACCGGGTAACCGGGTATCCCGCGCTCGTTGATGAGCAGACCGCCGTCGGGCTCAGGGTCTTCCCCAATGCGGCCGAGCAGACAGCGGCGATGCGCACAGGTGTCATCAGGCTCCTCGCGCTGCGCGTCCCGAGTCCCGCCCGGTATGTCCTGGAGCATTTGAGCAACTCCGAGAAACTCACCTTCAGCCAGAATCCGCACGGCAGCGTCAGTGCGCTGATCGAAGACTGCTCGATAGCAGCGATCGACAAGCTCACGCCCGAGGAGCTGCCGTGGGCTGTCGAGGAGTTCGATGCGCTGTACGAGAACGTCCGGGCCGACCTCATTGACACGGTCTTCACCGTGACCGCAACGGTCGAGAAGATCCTCGCCAGCGCCCGCAGAATCGAGAAGCGGCTGAAGGGTTCCACGAGCCTGGCCCTCATCACTGCCCTGAACGATGTGAAGAGCCAGCTCGAGCAGCTCGTTTTTCCGGGTTTTGTAGCCACTACGGGTTATGCCCAGCTGGCCCATCTCCCCCGGTACCTCGCGGGTATCGAGAAGAGGCTGGAGAAACTTGAGACCAATGTTCAGCGCGATGCCTCGAGTACGGCGATTGTGCAGCGCCTCGAAGACGAGTACGACGACGCCGTGGCGGCCGTCGCTCCAAACGGACGCCGGGTGCCGCCCTCTTTGGGACGGGTCCGCTGGATGCTTGAGGAACTGCGGATCAGCCTGTTTGCGCAGGAGTTGGGAACCGCCCACTCGGTATCCGAGAAGCGCATTCGCGCCGCCCTCGGGGAAGCTCTCGCCGCCTAGGCAGCGGGAACATTCTCGGCATACCCGGCGTCGCGCAGCGCAGCCCGGAGCCGTTCCGCGTTCTCGTCGAGTTTTGCCAGATCGGGATTGGGGTCAACGTTGTGCACGTCGAAGTCAGCAGCGCTCTGCGTCGGCCAGATGTGGACATGCACGTGGGGGATCTCGTACCCCTCAACGAGCACACCGATGCGTTTGGCGTTGAATTCCGACTCCTGCACCTTGGCGATCTTCTGCGCGACGTCCATGACCTTGCCGAGCAGGTCCGGTTCGAGGTCCACCCAGTGCGCCACCTCACGGCGGGGAACAACCATGAGGTGACCGTCGGTGATGGGCTGGATGGTCAGGAATGCCACAACGTCCTCGTCCTTCCAGACGAAGCGGCCGGGGATTTCACCTTCGATGATCCGGGTGAACAGCGTGCTCATGAGTCCTCCTTCAGGGTGCTGGCGTCAAGAACGAACCGGTACTTCACATCTCCCGCAACCATGCGGTCGTAGGCCGTATTGAGCTGGTCGGCTGTGACAAGCTCAATATCCGACACCACTGAATGCTGCGCGCAGAAGTCGAGCATCTCCTGGGTTTCGGCTATACCGCCGATGAGCGAGCCGGCGTAGGTGCGCCGCTTGCGGATCAGCAGTCCGGGGTCAACGGCCGGCATCGGGTCTGCGGGCAGACCGAGCTGGAACAGGGCTCCGTCGAGCCTGAGTGTGCGGATCAGCTGGTTGAGGTCATGCGGCGCTGCAACCGTATCGATCACCACATCCAGCGTGGTCGCGACGGCCTCCATGGCCTTCGAATCCCTGGAGATGACAACGTGGTCGGCTCCAAGCTCCCGCGCGGCATCCACCTTGCCGGACGAGGTGGTGAATACCGTTACCTCTGCGCCCATGGCCTTGGCAATCTTCACCGCCATGTGGCCCAGTCCGCCCAGTCCGACGACGCCGACAGCGTCCCCTTTCTCGACACCGAAATGGTTCAGCGGTGAGAAGGTGGTGATGCCGGCACAGAGAAGCGGCGCGGCGGCGGCCGGGTCCATGTTTTCGGGTATCCGGAGAACGTATCCTTCGTTGACCACGATGGAAGTCGAATAGCCGCCCTGCGTGATTTCGCCGTCGTTCCTGCGGTCCGGAGTGCCGTAGGTGCCGGTCACCCCTCTCTCGCAGTATTGCTCCAGGCCGTCCGAGCAGCTCTCGCATTCCCGGCAGGAGTCCACCATGCAGCCGACTCCCACCCGGTCGCCGACGGCGAACGACTCCACGGAATCCCCCACCCGGGTCACCCGGCCGACGATCTCATGGCCGGGCACCAGCGGATAACGGGCGGCGCCCCACTCACTCCGCGTGGCGTGGACATCCGAGTGGCACAGTCCGCAGAATTCGATGGCTATTTCGACGTCGTCGTGGTTCGGTTCCCGGCGCTCAACGGTGGTGCGGCCCAACCCGCTGGACGCCGACGTAGCGGCGTAGGCGTATGCAGTGGTCATACCGGTTACTCTCTCACAACGAAGTTCGGCGGGCCGAGTAGGGCCCGCTGCCCCGTCAGGGACCGGTGGCCACCGGCAGATCAGCGCGCTGGGACCACTGGGACCACGATCCCGGATACAGCGCCGCCGCGAACCCGGCAACCTCGAGGGCGGCGATCTCGTGCGCCGCGGTGATCCCCGATCCGCAGTACACCGCGACGTCGACCGTGTCCGTGATGCCCAGCGCGGCAAACCGTCGGTGCAGCTCCGCTGACGGAAGGAAGGTCTTCTGCGGTGTGAGATTCCCCGACGTGGGAGCACTGCATGCCCCCGGGATATGCCCGGCCTTCGGGTCAACCGGCTCGATCTCGCCACGGAAACGTTCCGGTGCCCGGGCGTCGAGCAGGACACCGTGCTGCGTCAGGGCCGGAACGTCATCGACTTTGAGGACGGGCATGTGGCCGGAGCTCAGGGTGACATCACCGAGGCAGTGCTGCTCCTCGCCTCGCTCGGTCTCAAAACCGGCTGCCTGCCATGCACTCAATCCGCCGTCGAGCAGATAGACACGGGTCAGGCCCGCATCCCGTAGCAACCACCAGAGCCGGGCCGCCGCCAGGTTGCCCGTGTCGTCATACGCAACAATCACATCGCCGTCGTTGATGCCCCATTGACGGGCCGCTTCCTCGAACGCTTCCGGTTCCGGCAACGGGTGGCGTCCTTCCGCCGCGGATGGGCCTGAACACAGTTGCCTTTCAAGGTCGACGTAGACTGCGCCTGGGATATGAGCTGATCGGTACTGCTCGTGGCCGTGGGGATCACCCAACGCCCAGCGAACATCCAGCAGGACGGTCTGCTGACCGGAGGTCATCCGGTTCCGCAGCGCCTGCACGTCCATCAGAGTCTCCATGAAGATCTCCTTATGAAAGTGTGACCGGTGGCACACCGGTCAGGTGTGAGCCCAGTTCACCACAGCTCCGCTCCTCGCTCCAAGCCCGTCGCGTCGGGATGTATTTACTGCTCTGGCCCTCCCACCCGTCAGGGGGTACAAAAGGGTAATGACAGCTACTCTGGTGCTCGGTCCGATGCTCCGGTATGTCGATGAAACTTCGGCCTCGGTTTGGGTGGAGACCAGCGCAGCGTGCACCGTCGTCGTGCGCGCCGACGGCAGTGAATGGTCCGCCCCCACGTTTGCCGTCCATGATCATCACTACGCGCTGGTGGAGGCGTCGGACCTCCCCCCGGGTGCGACCGTGCAGTACACCGTTGAGATCGACGGTGAAAGTGTCTGGCCGGAGCCCGGCTCATCTTTCCCTGCCCCGTCCATCCGCACGCTCCATCCCAACAGACGGCTGCGGCTCGCGTTCGGCTCCTGCCGAACGAGCGTCCCCCACGACCGCATGGGCAACGCTACCCACGGCGTCGATGCGCTGCGTGCCTACGCGCTCGACCTTGCGGACAACCACGACGACGACGCCCGTCCCGACCTTGTCGCCTTCCTCGGCGACCAGGTGTACGCCGACGCAACGAGCAGCGAGATGCAGGACTTCATCAAATCGCGCCGGTCGATCCATGAGCTACCCGGGGAGGAACTGCAGGACTACGAGGAGTACGCCCATCTGTACAGGCTCGCCTGGTCCGACGAGGCGAACCGCTGGCTGCTCTCCACCCTTCCCAGCGCCATGATCTTCGACGATCACGACATCCGGGATGACTGGAACGCATCACTTTCCTGGCGGGAACAGATGCATGCAACCACCTGGTGGCATGACCGAATCGTCGCTGGGCTCTCGTCCTATTGGGTATACCAGCATCTCGGGAACCTCTCTCCGGCGGCCCGCGCAGAGGACATTCTGTGGCGCAGGATAACTTCCCACGCGGGTCCTAAGGAACTGGATCTCACCGCCGAGCTCGACGCATTCGCCGAACGGGCGGATTCTGACCCCCTCAGCTACCGCTGGAGCTACTCTCGGGACATCGGCGATGTACGGATCATCACCGTCGATTCACGTGCCGCGCGGGTCCTTGATCCGGGTCAGCGCTCCATCCTGGACGAGGTTGAACTCAAATGGCTGGATGAGCACTTTCAGGGCGGCATGAGGCATCTGCTGATTGCGACCTCGCTTCCCTTCCTCCTCCCCCGCGGCCTGCACTATATCGAGGCGTGGGACGAGGCTCTAGCGGAGGGCGCCTGGGGAAAACGGGGTTCGAGGATCGGCGAGGGCCTTCGGCAGCTTCTCGACCTTGAGCACTGGAGCGCGTTCCAGCGCAGCTTCCGGTCGGTTGCGGACCTTGCTATTGAGGTGGCCGACGGTAAGCGCGGACCCGCTCCGCAGACCGTGACGTTCCTTTCCGGAGACGTTCACTTCTCATACATTGCTGAGATCGACCGCCCGTCCGGCAGCCGCATTCTTCAGTTCGTCTGTTCACCCATCCGCAATCCGCTCCCGCGCGCCCTGCGGTTTGCCACGGTGGTCATGTCCTACAGCGTCGCCAGCCCGATCGGTTCCCTGGTGGCGCGCTCGGCGAAGGTCCCGAAACCGCCGTTCTCCTGGACGAACATCAAGGGGCCGTGGTTCGACAACAACCTTGCGGTACTCGAAGACAGCGATGACGGGTTGAAACTGCGGTGGGCAACCGGCGTGACCGACGGCGGCCCGGACACCCCCCGGCTGAAGGAAGTGGCGAGCTATACCGTCACCCCCGAAGGACGTCGCGTCAAAGGGTGACGCTCTGGCCGGGGGCCAGGTGCTCGAAGTCCGTTCCATAGTGCTTCCCCAGTCGGGAAACATGGCCCTCGACCATTTTCAGACCGGTCTCGTTCAGCAGCGCGTCATGAATCTGGTGCGCCCGCGGTGCCCGAACCGACGTGACGAAATCGATCACCTCGGCGGTCTTCGACCATGGCGCGTGCACCGGCACGAGCAGGGTATGCACCTGGACCCCATGCGGGACTATGAACGAGTCGCCCGGATGGTAGAGGGCGCCGTCGATCAGGTATCCGATGTTCTTTACGACCGGGATGTGCGGATGAATGAGGGCGTGCTGCCCGCCGAAAGTTCTGACGTCGAACCCTGCGATGGTGTAGTGCCCCTCAGGTTCCAGAGCATGGACGCGGCCGGCGGCGTCGTCGTGGTCTGAAAGTTCCTCCCCCAGCTGGGTGGCGACGCCCTGCGGGGCATAGACCTCCAACCGGGAATCAGCACGGACGGCAGCTGCAATCCTTGTCTTGTCAAAGTGGTCGGCGTGCTCATGGGTGATGAGAATCGCCGCCGCCCCGGAAACGGCCTCTTCGACCTCGGAGAAGTTCCCGGGGTCCAGAACGATTCGGGTCCCGTCCTTCTCAAGGCGGACGCACGCATGGGTGAACTTCGTCAGCAACATTCGCCCAGACTATCCGGCGTTCGACCCCTCTGTCTGCGGGCGCCACCCAACCGGCGCAGTGGGCGCAGCGTGCGCCGGTGCTACCCTTGACGCGGGTCAAATTGAGTACATGGGAGGTGACCAGCCGGGCATGTCATCGGAGGCAGAACAGCCGGTCCGCAAGGGGTCGGAACAGCGGGTGACCAGGCAGCGCCGGGCGGTCAGCGCCACCCTCGATGACCTGGACGACTTCGTGAGCACGCAGGAGCTGTACCGCAAGCTTCACGAACGGGGCGAGTCGGTCTCGCTGGCCACCGCGTATCGAATCCTGCAGTCAATGGCCGACGACGGCCTCGTGGACGTTCTGCGAAACGGCGAGGGCGAAGCTGTCTACCGCCGGTGCGCCGTCGAACACCACCACCACCACCTGCTGTGCCGCAAGTGCGGACGGGCTGTTGAGATTGAGGCGCCTGCGGTCGAGCAGTGGGCTGCACGTATGGCGCAGGAGCACGGATACACCGACGTAGCACATACCGTCGAGATTTACGGCCTGTGCCCGGAGTGCACCTCCGCGAAGAACTAGGCCTGCTGCGCCGCGCGGAGCTCGGACGTGGTGGCCTTCTTGGAACGGTGCCAACTGATGGCCCTGCACACCAGGTAGATCACGAAGGAAATGGTGGTCACATAGGGGCTGATCGGTATCCGCCCACCCAGCGCCAGCAGGATGCCGCCCACAACCGACGTACAGGCGAACACGACGCTGAGCAGCACCACCAGCCGTGGTGATGAGCTGACCTTCAGCGCCGCCGCTGCGGGTGTGATGAGCAGCGCAAGCACCAGCAGCGCGCCCACCACCTGGATGGACAGCGCCACCGAAACTCCCAGCAGGAACATGAACGTCAGGGACAGCCCGCGCACCGGCACGCCCCGCGCCTCGGCCAGCTCCGGGTCTACGCTGGCAAACGTGAGTGGGCGCCAGATGGCCCCGAGGGCAACCATGACGACGACGGCGCAGCCGGCCAGGAGCGTCAGCTGCACCTGGTCAACAGAGACGATCTGCCCGGTAAGCAGACCGAACTTGTTCGCCGCCCTACCCTCATAGAGCGCCAGAAACAGAATTCCCAGGCCCAGCCCGAACGGCATGATGACGCCGATGATCGAATTGCGGTCGCGGGCGCGGATGCCCATCAGTCCGAGCAGAAGAGCAGCTATCACCGATCCGGTCAGCGAGCCGAACACCACGTTAGCGCCGATCAGCAGGGCAAAGGCGGCACCGGCGAAGGAGAGTTCGGCGATCCCATGAACGGCGAAGGCCAGGTCCCGCATCATCACGAAGGTGCCGATCAGCCCACCCAGTAGACCCAGCACAGCACCGGCCCAGATCGAGTTCTGCACCAGCGGGAGCAGCTCGGCGTAGTTGTCGAACGTGAAAATCGCCCGGAATATCTCTTCAAAGGTCACGGCAGCGCTACCTCTGCATGATGGTGGTGTGTGGTGGCATCCGGCAGGCCCACCACGACAATGCGGCCGTTGTTATGCATGACGTCCACTCTGCTGTCGTAAAGATCGGACAGAACTTCACTGGTCATGACATCCTGCGGCCGGCCGACCCGGAACCGTCCGCCCGCGAGGTAAAGGACACGGTCAACGTAATCGATGATGGGATTGATCTCATGCGTCACGAAAACCACTGCGGTGTTGTGGTGGCGACACTGATCGTTGATGAGCTTGCTCACCGCCTGCTGGTGGTGAAGGTCGAGCGAGAGCAGCGGTTCGTCGCAGAGCAGCACCTGCGGATCGGTGGCGAGGGCCTGGGCAGCGCGCAGCCGCTGCTGTTCCCCGCCGGACAACCGTCCGACCGGCGCGTCCGCGTACGACGACGCCCCCACCTTCTCTAGGAGTGCATCCACCGTGCGCCGGTAGCTTCCCCCGCCCCGGCGAAAACCCCAACGGTGTCCGTCGACCCCGAGTCCGACCAGGTCACGTGCGCGCAACGGGGTTTCGGCCGCGAAGGACTTCTGTTGCGGGATGTAACCGAAAGCGCGGCTCCCGCGGTGCAGCGCGTGACCGTTGACCGTAGCTGTACCCGAGTCCAGCTCCTGCAGGCCAAGGAGTACTCTCAGCAGGCTCGTTTTGCCCGAACCGTTGGGACCGAGAACGGCCAGGAACTCCCCCGGACGGATGTCCAGGTCCAGATCGTGCCAGAGCGTTCGGCGGCCAAACGAAAGGGACGCCGAGCGCAGGCTCGCCACCGGGTCAGCGGCAGCACCGTCGTCGGCCACGCGGCCTCCTAGCTGCAGAGTTGGGAGTGTCTTGGCCAATTCTGTCAGGACTTAAGAGCTTCGGCGACGTTGTCGACGTTGGTGGTCATCCAGGAGATGTAGTCTGCGCCTTCGGGAAGGGTCTCGGTGAAGTTGACCACCGGCACTGAGGCCGATTCGGCGGTGCTGCGGACGGCCTGGGTCTGCGGGCCTTCGGTCTGCTCGTTGTATGCGAGGAAGGCGACGGAGCCGCTCTTCATGAGTCCCTGCATCTCGTTCAATGCGGCAACGGGCACATCCGCGTCCTCTTCGATGGCCTCCGTGTAATCAGCGGGGGTCACGTCCTCAAGGCCGACAGCTTCCAGCAGGTAGGCGGGAACAGGCTCGGTGGCCGCAACGGGCTTTCCGTCAGCGTCGGGGGCCAGCGCCTCAGCTCGGTCCTGCAGCCCGGCAATCTGCTCCGCAAAAGAGGCGGCGTTACTCTCGTAGGTATCTGCGTTGTCCGGATCGAGCGCCGACAGCTTTTCACCTACTGCGCCTGCGAGATCTGCCATGGCGTCCAGCTTGTACCAGACATGCTCATTGAAATCACCGTGAGCGTGCTCGTCCTCGGCGCTGGCCTCCTCTTCTGAGTGGGCCTCCTCTTCTGAGTGCGCCTCTTCCTCGGCGGCTACGCCGGCGATTTCGACGGCGGTGAGGATGTATTCGTGGTTCATCTCCACTGAGTCGGCGAGGGTGTGCAGGAAGGGATCGTAACCGCCGCCGTTCTCCACCAGAAGGTCCGCCTTGGACACAGCGAGCTTGTCCTGCACTGTGGCCTCGTAGGAATGGGGATCCTGGCTCAGGCTATTGACGATTGCCGTCACTTCCACGTGCTCACCGCCCACGGACTCGACGATGTCGCCGTAGACGTTCGTAGAGGTCACGACCTGCAGCGCACCTGATTCTGATGTCTGTCCGGAGCCTTCGGCGTCCTGTCCGCAGCCGGTGAGGGCGAATGGAAGAAGAGCTGAAGCGGTGAGCGCCGCCGTCGTTCGCGCGTAGATGCTGCGCATGATTGTCCTCTACTTTTTCTCAGAGAGTATGGGGCCCTCGACGGGCTCATCCAACTCTAACCTAAACGTGAATCATTCGCATTTCGGTTCGAGTCGGATGAGCCCGGAAATGCGAAGATGAAGCCGTGTCGAATTACACCGTGCGTTGGTGCCCAGGCCCGTGACCGCGATTGCCTTACTCTTTGTGTCGGCGTGTGCAACGTACCTGCTCAACGCCTGTTTTGGTGTGGCGGTGCGGACGGGGCTGGTCGATTCGAGTGGATTCCGCTGGTTTCATCACGGATTTTATGTCGTCACGTTCGGCCTGGCACTGATTGCCGCGAGTTCGCTGTGGTGGAGCCGCAGCCCGGCCGGTTGGTACCTGATTCCCGCGCTGGTGGCCTTGGCCGCCCTCCCCTACATCGGGTCAGCACGACGCCATCCCTACCGGCATGCCTGCGCGGCGATGGTTCCGTTGCCGTTCTATATCCTGAGCGTAATGGCGGCACTTGCCCCCTGATCCGCACACCCTAGGACACCAGTGGAATTCCTTGACGTCATCTTCAATCGCAAGACCACCAACGGTCCGTTTCTCCCCGATCCGGTAAGTCAGGACCACCAAAAGCTGCTGATGCAGGTGGCCGGCGCCGCACCCTCCCAGCTGAACAGCCAACCGTGGCGCTTCGTCATCGTCGAGGATCGGGACGCTGTCGGGCGGATCGCGGCCATAAGCGGCGAGAGCATGACCCAGGTCATGGCTGAGGGAACGTTCTTTGAGCGCTATAAACGCTATTTTCGCTTCAGCGAGGCCGAAATGGACGAACGGCGGGACGGCATGCTCTTCGACCAGCTCCCCGCGGTGCTTCGCCCCTTCACCAGGAAGGTCTTCACTCCGTCCGGGCAGACCCTGATGAACAAGCTTCGGGTGCCGCAAACCCTCGGTGAGGAAAACCGGAAACTCGTGGCGGGCTCGCCACTGTTGCTGGGCGTCATGCTGGACAGGAGCGAATACCGCCCCGGCGAACTGTCCGGTTTCTACTCGGTGTTCAGCATGGGTGCCGCGATGGAAAATCTGTGGCTCACCACCGTGGAGCTGGGGATGGGCATCCAGTTTGTCTCCTTCCCCATGGAGGTCCCAGCGAACTGGAGGAGGGTCGAATCGATTCTCGGGATACCGGACGGGTTGGAGCTGATGGCGGTGTACCGGCTGGGCTACCTCCCCGAAAAGCAGCGGCGCCCAGCCATCGACTGGTCAAGCCGGCAGCGGAAGCGCCCTTCCCAATATGTGTTCCGGGACACCTGCGCCACGCCGCAGCAAGGCTGGGACTGACGCTTGGCAGCGACAGCGGGGACCCTGTCATGAGTCAGGATCCCGCTGTCGAACCTTTGGTTAGCGCGCTTCCCTGGTTCCCAGGTGCACGCCCTGCTGGAGAAACTCGCCGGTTCTCCGAAGTCCCTGGTTCTGGGTGGCGTCACGGATCTCCCCGATCAGCTGCTCGATGACGTCCTCCAGGAAAAGCACGCCCCGCGCATGTCCGTCGTGGGTCATCACGCGAGCCAGGTGTGAGCCGGTGCGCTGCATGATCGCCAGTGCGTCCTCGATTTCGTCGTCCACGCTCAGGTTTGCGAGGGCGCGGACCTTGTTCTCCGTGATCGGCCGCGAGTAGGCCGCTTCCGGCATGGACATGACGTCCTTGAGATGCATGTACCCGGTGAGGTTGTTGTGCTGGTCGACCAGCACAAAACGGGAAAAACCGGTGCGTCCGACTGCCTTCTCAAACTCCTCGGGCGTGGAGTCGGTGCTGAGCGTGACGAGTTCATCCAGCGGAACCATCACGGTTCCGGCCGTCTGCCCCGAAAATTCAAGCGCACTGCTGATCAACCCGGCGTCGTCGTCCACCAGCCCATGCCTCGTGGACTCCTGCACGATGGACTGCACCTCCTCCAGTGTGAAGGACGAAGTCACCTCATCCTTGGGCTCGATGCGCATGGCGCGAAGGATGTGGTTGGCCGTCCAGTTCAGGCTTGAGATGACAGGGTGCACTACGCGCGCCACCATCACGAGCGGCGGCGCGAGGAACAGCGCAGCCTTGTCTGCCACCGAGACCGAGATGTTCTTCGGCACCATTTCGCCGAAGGTGACGTGGAGGAAAGTCACCAGCGCCAGTGCGATACCGAAAGCTATACCGTCCGCCAGGGCGCCCGGGAGCCCGATCGCTTCGAGCGGAACCACCATCAGGTGGTGAATAGCGGGCTCAGCCACCTGAAGGATCAGCAGGGAACATACGGTGATACCCAGCTGCGCACAGGCGAGCATGAGGGAGACGTGCTCCATCGCCCAGAGCGTTGTTCGCGCGCGTTTCGAACCTTCTTCGGCAAGTGGCTCAATCTGGCTCCTGCGTGCGCTCATGACTGCGAACTCCGCACCAACGAAGAACGCATTGGCAATCAGGAGAATGACCAGCCACAGTATTCCTGCCCAGTCGCTCATCGTGTACCCCCTACGGCACGCGTGCCTGGATCGGACTGTTCGGCATCTTCGGGCACGATCGGGATGAAGCTGATGCGGTCGATCCGGCGTCCGTCCATGCGTTCCACTTCGAGGATGCCGCCCGTCACCTCCACCCGGTCGCCGATCTCGGCGATCCGGCCGAGGACGGACATCATGAATCCGCCGACCGTCTCATAGCCGGGTTCGTCAGGAACTACCAGGTGCGGGACCTGGTCGCTGACCTCGTCGGGACGCATGATGCCGGGGAAGAACCAGTTACCGGCCGCGCTTTGCAGGACGCCGGCCTTCAGTTTGTCGTGTTCGTCGGCCACCTCGCCGACGATCTCCTCGACCAGATCTTCGAGCGTTACAACACCGGCCGTGCCCCCGTACTCGTCAAGTACCACCGCGAGCTGCAGGTTCGCCTCCCGGAGTTCGCTCAGCAGGGAGTCCAGATGGACGGTCTCGGGAATGCGCAGTACGTCGGTCATGATCGTCCCGGCCGGTAGCTCGGCTCGCTTCGGCCGGGGCACGGCCACGGCTTTCTTGACGTGCACAACGCCCCGGATGTCATCCGGAGACTCTCCGATGAGCGGGAACCTGGAGTATCCGGTGCTTCGTGCCAGATCGACGACGTCGGCCACCGTTTGATCGGACTCGATCGTGGCCATTCGAATTCGCGGCGTCATGACATCAGCAGCGGTGCGCTGCGAAAAGCTGAAAGTTCGGGCGAGGAAGTTCGCGGTGCCCTGATCGAGGGTTCCCAGTTCGGCTGACCGCCGCACCAGTGACGACAGTTCGGAGGGTGTTCGCGCTCCGGAAATTTCTTCCTTCGCTTCCAGGCCGAACAGATGCAGGACACGATTGGAAAAGCCGTTCAGGACAACGATCGCGGGCTTGAAGATCGCGGTGAAGATGAGTTGCGGGCGGGCAAGTGCCCGCCCGACCCTGAAGGGCAGGGCTATTGCCATGTTCTTGGGCACCAGCTCACCGATCAGCATCGAGAGCAGGGTCGCCAACACCATGGCGAGGATGAGGGAGATCGAGGCGCGCGCAGTCTCCGGGACGCCGACGGCGCCCAGAGGCGTCTCAAGCAGTCGTCCAACCGACGGTTCCATGACATAACCGGTGAGCAGCGTTGTCAGGGTGATCCCCAGCTGGCAGCTGGAGAGTTGCGTGGAGAGCGACTTGAGGCATCGAAGCACTGGCTCCGCCCGCTTGTCACCTGAGTCCACCGCCCGCTGAACATAGGTTTGATCGAGCGCAACAAGCGCGAACTCAACGGCGACGAAGAAGCCGGTGCCGAGGATCAGCAGCAGGCCGACAACAAGGTATAACCATTCCATTATCTGGTCACCGCCGAGGGCAGCACAGGTGCGCCGGTTCCAACCGGCGCACCGGGTTTCGGAGGTTCCGCCGGTTGGGAGGGCTCGTCCGGTTGGGAAGGCTCCGGCGGCGCCGCATTACCGGAGACAAGGTCTCCGGTCCCGGCGTCCGCACATGCAGTGGCGACCGAGGACGGTCCGCCTACTGCTGAACGGACGGAAGCGGATGGGTGATGGGCATGTGAACGGGGATTGCCGGCACTGGATGGCTGCGCTGCACATCGGATCGATGCTGCCTGTCGCTGCGTGCGCGCCATGGGCCGGCCCCTAGAGGAACTGTCCATAAGGTTTCCAGTTTACAGCAACGGCACCGACCCTGCCGCGAAGGCCTCCCCGCCGACTTCGCCCTACCAGCTCTGCTGGAGCGGGCGGCCTTCGTCATAGCCGGCTGCCGACTGCACGCCGACGATCGCCCGGTCGCGGAACTCCGCGAGCGACCGCGCTCCTGCATAGGTCATTGAACTGCGCACACCCGCCGTGATCATGTCCAGCAGGTCCTCAACGCCGGGGCGGGCGGGGTCGAGGTACATGGTGGAGGTCGAGATGCCTTCCTCGTACAGTCCCTTGCGGGCCCGGGCGAATACATCGTCCCGCTGTGTCCGGTTCTGGACCGCACGGGCGGAGGCCATGCCGAAGCTCTCCTTGTACTGGCGTCCCTGGCTGTCGGTCTGCAGGTCTCCGGGGCTCTCGTACGTGCCGGCGAACCAGGATCCGATCATCACCTGACTGGCACCGGCCGCCAGTGCGAGTGCCACGTCCCGCGGGTACCGGACACCGCCGTCCGCCCAGACATGGGCGCCGAGTTCCGCAGCGGCCTGCGAGCACTCGTAGACTGCAGAGAACTGCGGCCGGCCTACCGCCGTCATCATCCGGGTGGTGCACATGGCGCCGGGGCCCACGCCGACCTTGATGATCGAGGCTCCCGCCTCCACGAGGTCGCGCACGCCGTCGGCGCTCACTACGTTTCCGGCCACGACGGGAACAGAGGGATCGAGTGACGTGACCGCTTTCAGTGCGTCGAGCATCTTCCGCTGGTGTCCGTGGGCAGTGTCCACTACGAGGACATCAACACCTGCTTCCAGCAGTTCGGCCGCCTTGGCAGCGACGTCGCCATTGATACCGACGGCGGCGGCCACCCGCAGCCGTCCCTGGCGGTCTGTTGCCGGCTGGTAGATGGTGGACCGCAGCGCACCCTTGCGCGTAATGACGCCGGCAAGTTGACCGTTCCGTGAGACGGCTGCGAGAGACGCACCTGCGGCGTCGAGTTCCTCGAAGGCCTCCTGAAGGGCTGCGTCGCGGTCCGCAGAGAACCGCGAAGCCTCAAGGTTCAGGGGTGGCCGCATAACAGCTTCGAGCGACGCGAAGCGGTCCACACCCTCGCAGTCGGCTGCACGGACTACACCGACGCAGCGGTTGTCGTCGTCGACCACCATGACGGCTCCGTGTGCCCGTTTGTTGATCAGGTGCAGCGCGTCGATCACCGTGTTGCCCGGCTGCAGCTTCAAAGGTGTCTCGAAGATCAGGTCACGCTGCTTGACCCACTGTGTGACTTCCCTGATGACGTGCGTGGGCACGTCCTGCGGAAGTACGGCAAGTCCGCCTCGCCGGGCCACGGTTTCCACCATGCGGCGTCCGGTGACGGCCGTCATATTCGCGACAACCAGCGGGATGGTTGTGCCGGTTCCGTCTTCGGTGGCCAGGTCGACGTCGAACCGTGAGATGACTTCCGAGGCCGACGGTACAAGGAAAACGTCCGAATAAGTGAGGTCAGTTGAGGGCGTGTTGATGAAACGCACGGGTGCTCCTGCGGTCGGTTACACAAGCGAGTGTATGCCTAATCTCACGTGGATCCCGACCCGTGTCCGGACATGGCGATACCTGCGTGCAAGGAAGCCGCGAGATTGGCTTGTTGCCCAAAACTGTCATTAGACTGAAGGGCAGGTCAACAGGGTCAGGCGAGCGCCGACGTAAACCTTTTTTGGGCCAAGGGCAACTCATGGAAGAGGGCGTATAACAAGTGCCACAACAACCCAACCACCGTCTACCGGAAGAATTCGGCGGAAACGAATGGCTTGTGGATGAGCTCTATGAGCAATTCCGGCAGGACCGGAGCTCGGTAGACAAAAAGTGGTGGAGCCTTTTCGAATCCTTCGAGGCCGAAGACAGCGGCTCGGACAATGGGCGGCATGCAGCGCAGCGGTCAGCCGGTTCCGATCCCCATCCGCCTACGCGGGAACTGCCCGTCGTCTCGGCGGAGCAGAACGCGCCCAAGGCCTCGGGTGAGTCACCGGCCGCAACCCAGGAGTCCGGCAAGCCTCCGGTCGCCAAGGATCCCGGCAAGGACAAGGGTGCGGAGCAGCCGGCTCCTGAGGCCAAGACTGAAGCAAAGGCAGAGACTAAGCCGGAAAAGGCTCCGATCCCCGCTCAACTCCCCAAATCGGAGCTCAACCCGGAAATGGACGAAGACACCGTCACGGTCCTTCGCGGGCCGGCCAAGGCGATTGCCACCAACATGGACGCCAGCCTCACGGTTCCCACCGCAACCAGCGTGCGCTCCGTGCCGGCAAAGCTGCTCATCGACAACCGGGTGGTCATCAACAACCATCTCGAGCGCGCTCGCGGCGGCAAGGTCTCGTTCACCCACATCATCGGTTACGCGATCATCCGGGCCCTGGCGCAGTTCCCGTCCCAGAATGTCTACTACGACGTCGTCGACGGCAAGCCTGCAGCGGTGCAGCCTGCCCATGTGAACTTCGGTCTGGCGATCGACATGCCGAAGCCGGACGGCACCCGACTGCTGGTTGTGCCCAACATCAAGAAGGCGGAGACGCTCAACTTCTCCGAGTTCTGGCATGCCTATGAAGACCTCGTGAAGCGGACACGGGCAGGCAAACTCGGCGCTGATGATTACGCCGGCACCACTGTCTCCCTCACCAATCCAGGAGGCATCGGTACTGTTCACTCGGTTCCCCGTCTGTCGAAGGGTCAGGCCTGCATCATCGGCGCCGGTGCACTGGAGTACCCGGCGGCATTCCAGGGTGCCAGCGAGAAGACGCTGGCACAGCACGCGATCAGCAAGACGATCACGCTTACGTCGACCTACGACCACCGCGTCATCCAGGGTGCGGGCAGCGGTGAGTTCCTCCGGATCGTGCACCAGCTCCTGCTCGGTGAGCAGAACTTTTACGACGACATCTTTGAAGCCCTCCGCATCCCGTACGAGCCTGTGCGCTGGAGCGCGGACATCCAGGTTGATCCGATGGACGAGATCAACAAGGTTGCCCGTATTCAGCAGTTGATCCATGCCTACCGTGTGCGCGGCCATCTTATGGCGGACACCAATCCGCTCGAGTACGTGCAGCGTAAGCACGCTGACCTCGATGTCCGCACCCACGGGCTGACGCTGTGGGATCTGGACCGTGAATGGCCCACCGGCGGTTTCGGTGGGAAGCCCGCGCTGAAGTTCCGGACCATCCTCGGCGTACTTCGGGACGCCTACTGCAGGACCACCGGCATCGAGTACATGCATATCCAGGATCCCGAGGAACGCCAGTGGTTCCAGGACGAGCTTGAGCACTCCTATTCGAAGCCGAGCCGTGAGGAACAGTTGCGCATCCTGCACCGGCTGAACGCTGCGGAGGCCTTCGAAACCTTCCTGCAGACCAAGTTTGTCGGTCAGAAGCGGTTCTCGCTGGAAGGCGGGGAATCACTGATTCCGCTCCTGGACGCTATCCTGTCCGACGCCGCAGACGACGGACTGGACGAGGTGGCCATTGGCATGGCTCACCGCGGACGCCTGAACGTCCTCACCAACATCGCCGGAAAGACCTACGCGCAGGTTTTCCGCGAGTTCGAGGGCACCCAGGATCCGCGTTCCGTGCAGGGTTCCGGTGACGTGAAGTATCACCTCGGCACCGAGGGCACCTACACCTCGGACAGCGGCAATGAAACGAAGGTCTACCTCGCGGCGAACCCATCCCACCTGGAGGCCGTCGATTCCGTGCTTGAGGGAATTGTGCGCGCCAAGCAGGACCGACTGGATCAGGGAGACACGTTCCCCGTCCTGCCGATCCTGATCCACGGTGACGCTGCGTTTGCCGGCCAGGGCGTGGTGGCGGAAACGTTGAACCTCTCCCAGCTGCGCGGTTACCGCACCGGTGGAACCATCCACATCATCGTGAATAACCAGGTCGGCTTCACAACTTCCCCCACCGCATCCCGCTCCTCGGTGTACTCAACCGACGTCGCCAAGATGGTGCAGGCCCCGATCTTCCACGTGAACGGTGACGATCCGGAGGCCGTGGTTCGGGTGGCCCAGCTCGCGTACCAGTTCCGCCAGCGGTTCAACAAGGATGTTGTCATCGACATGGTCTGCTACCGTAGGCGCGGCCACAACGAGGGCGACGACCCCTCGATGACACAGCCGATGATGTACAACCTGATCGAGGCAAAGCGTTCGGTGCGCAAGCTGTACACCGAGGCCCTGATCGGTCGCGGCGACATCAGCCAGGAAGAAGCCGAGCAGGCATTGCGCGACTACCAGGAGAGGCTCGAGCGTGTCTTCGCGGAAACGCATGCCGCCCAAACCTCGCCGATTCCAGTGGTCACCAAGGACTCCGCAGCTGTCTCCAACATCGAGCGCCCTATCGCCCAGCGCGATAACGGAGTGGGAGTACCGGCGAGTACTGCAATCACGGCGGAGACGCTGGCGCACATCGGAAAGGCTCATCTGGCCTTCCCCGAGGGCTTCACCGTCCACCCCAAGCTCAAGGCGTTGCTCGAGAAGCGCGAGCAAATGTCACGCGAAGGTGGGATCGACTGGGGCTTCGGTGAAATCGCGGCTTTTGGTTCCCTGCTGATGGAAGGCGTGCCGGTGCGTCTCGCCGGACAGGACTCCCGCCGCGGGACCTTCGTCCAACGGCACGCGGTGTTCCACGACCGCGCCAACGGCAACGAGTGGCTCCCGCTCGGTGAGCTCAGCGAAGGACAGGCCAAGTTTTGGATCTACGACTCACTGCTGTCCGAGTACGCAGCCATGGGGTTCGAGTACGGCTACTCCGTGGAGCGGCCCGACGCACTCGTGCTGTGGGAAGCCCAGTTCGGTGACTTCGTCAATGGGGCGCAGACCATCATCGATGAGTTCATCTCTTCGGCCGAGCAGAAGTGGGGCCAGCGTTCCTCGCTTGTACTGATGCTCCCCCACGGCTATGAGGGCCAGGGACCGGACCACTCGTCGGCACGCATCGAGCGATTCCTGCAGATGTGCGCGGAAGACAACATGGTCGTGGCCAACCCCACCACGGCAGCGTCACACTTCCACCTGCTGCGGCGGCAGGCGTACAGCCGCCCCCGGAAGCCGCTCATCATCTTCACGCCGAAGCAGCTGTTGCGCCTGAAGGCAGCGGCAAGCAGCGTGGAAGACTTCACGCAGGGCGGATTCGAGCCGGTCATCGAGGACACCGCCGGGCTCAACCCGTCGGATGTCAAGCGTGTGTTGTTGGTCTCCGGTCGGCTCTACTACGATTTGGCAGCCGCCCGCCAGAAGGCGGATGACACCTCAACCGCAATCCTGCGCGTGGAGCAGTTGGCGCCACTCCCTGTGGACGAAATCAAGACCGCAATCTCCAAATACCCGGACGCGGATGTGGTGTGGGCTCAGGACGAACCGGCGAACCAGGGACCCTGGCCCTTCATCGGCCTGAACCTCCCGCAGCACCTGGACCGTCAGCTTCGGCTGGTATCCCGTCCGGCCTCTGCATCGACGGCAACCGGGTCAGCCAAGCACCACGCGGTGGAACAGGAAATCCTCATCAAGAACGCGTTCGACCACAACTAGTAAGCCTGGGGCCCGAACGTACAATGGGCAGGGTCTGTTTGGACCCTGCCCATTGGCGTTTCCCGCATGGATGGCTATGTAATCGCGCAACCATCCAGAAACAACACGACAAGCAACCAGAGGTGACGAGTGGAACAGCGCAGAATAAGGCTTGCCGCAGTGGGAGACGAACTACTCGCGGGACTGGGTGATCCGCGGGCACTCGGTTGGCTCGGCAGGGTCTTGGCGCGGACCACGCCGGATAACGCAACGCTCGAAGCGTTCAGCCTGGCCGCTCCGGGTGAGGGGACTGAGGCTCTGGCAGCCCGTTGGCTGGAAGAGTCCAGCCGCAGGTTCGCGGACAACACGGAAAACCGCCTGCTCATAGGACTGTCGGACCGCGATCTCGATCTGGAGATTTCCACGGCGCGAAGCCGGCTGAATCTCGCGAACATCCTCGACGGGGCAGCGCAGATGAGCATCAAGGTGCTGGTGGTTGGACCGCCGCCGGGACTGGATGCGGAACGGAACCGCCGACTTGCCGACCTCTCGGCGGCTTTCGCGGACGTGACGACGCGCCGTAAACATGTGTACGTCGACACCTTCACTCCCCTGCATGCCCATGAGCAGTGGCGTTCTGATCTGGCTAAGAATGGCGGCGGACCGGGTCAGGCCGGTTACGGTCTCATAGCGTGGCTCGTCCTCCACCGCGGCTGGTTCCAGTGGCTGGAGATTCCCGCACCCGCCTGACGTGAGGACTGGCCGATGTCCGGGAGGGCGCCGGCATCAGGTCCCGTGGTTGAGAACAACCTTCCCAAAGACGCCGCCGCCAGCCATACGCTCAAATCCTGCGCGTGCGTCCTCCAGCGCATGAACTGAGTCGATGGTCGGGCGAACTCCGGTCACGGCAAGGAACTGGGCCAGACGTTGGAGCTCGTCACGGGTACCCATGGTGGAGCCCAGCACGCGCAACTGCAGAAAGAACACGCGGTTCAGGTCCGCCGACGGAGCCGGGCCGCTCGTGGCGCCGCAGGTAACGACGGCGCCACCCGGCTTCAGAGCTTTCAGTGAGTGCGCCCAGGTTGCTTCTCCGACCGAATCGAACACGACGTCGACGCGCTCCGGAAGCCGGGCACCGGCGTCGAACGCGTCGGCCGCTCCCAGTTTCAGCGCCATTCGCCGCTTCTCTTCGCTGCGGCTGGTGACCCACACCCGGTAACCGGACGCTGCGGCGAGAAGGATGAGCGCGGTGGAGACACCGCCTCCAGCCCCCTGCACCAGGACGGTCGAGCCTGGAGCAGCGGGCGACGTCGTAAACAGCATCCGGTATGCAGTCAGCCAGGAGGTCGGCAGGCACGCTGCCTCCTCAAAGCTCAGGTCCGTGGGCTTCGGTACCAGGTTTCGCTCCGGCACCCACACGTAGTCCGCCATTGTGCCTGGATAGTGCTCGGAGAGCAGGGATCGGCGGGGGTCCAGGGTTTCATCACCCTGCCAGCCCGGCGAGGAAATGACGCTGTGCACAATGACTTCATTGCCGTCGTCGTCCACTCCGGCGCCGTCACAGCCGAGGATCATCGGCAGCTTGTCCGGGCCTAGGCCGACCCCGCGCAATGTCCACAGGTCGTGATGGTTCAGGGTAGAGGCCCGCACCCGAACCCGGCGGAAGCCTGTCGGCACCTCAGGTTCCGGGAGCTCACCCACCCGCAGTCCCTCGAGCGGGGACTGAGCGGACATCGACTCGGCGTACACTGCGCGCATTCGGCGCTCCTTCGCTCGGGTTTGCTGGGGATGCTTCCGTTCCATCCTAGGCACGAGCTATCCGGCAGACGCCCCCGAAAGGCAGGCCCGCCCGTTTAGGTTCCCCGCGCTTGCGTGTGGGAGACTGGAGGACAGTCCGGACCCATGTGGTCGATCGGCAAAGCCAAAACAGGCAAATGTAAGGAGGCAGCCATGAGCAAGCGTGCACGCAAGCGCCGTGATCGCAAGCGCGGCGGCGCTAACCACGGTAAGCGCCCCAACACCTGACATCACGGTCAAAGCAGACAGAAGAACCCCCGTACCTGTACGGGGGTTCTTCTGTCTGTCGGCGGTCCTTCTGAAGGGAGCCCTAGTGGTCCACGGTCTTGATCTGGCTTATGCGATCAAGAATGTTCGCCTTCAGTTTCGCCGGTGCGACCTCAGTGCAGGACCGCTTCACAACCGACCGGATAAGGCACTCCAGGTCGTGTTCCTGGGCGCAATCCGGGCAGTCCTCAAGGTGGTCCTTGATCTCGACCAGATCGGAGTGCGAGAGGGCGCCGTCAAGGTACTCATAGAGTCGTTCGATCCTTGAATCGTCGCAGTCGCCAAGGCTATGGCAGTCGCTCATTTTCCGTTCTCCTGTGTAGTTCCACGATCAGCTGTGGAGGCGCGTACCGCGGCACCCATGCCCCGCTCGTGAGCATACTCGGACAGCAGATCCCGCAGGAGCTTGCGTCCGCGGTGCAGCCGTGACATCACAGTGCCGATCGGTGTGTTCATGATTTCCGAGATTTCCTTGTATGCGAAGCCCTCGACATCCGAGAAGTAGACCGCCAGGCGGAACTCCTCGGGGATGGCCTGCAGAGCCTGCTTCACATCCGAATCGGGAAGGTGGTCGAGTGCTTCCACCTCGGCCGAGCGCAATCCTGACGAGGTGTGCTCGGCCGCCTTGGCCAACTGCCAGTCCTCGATGGTGTCCGAGTGGGACTGCAGGGGCTCGCGCTGCCGTTTGCGGTAGAGATTGATGTACGTGTTGGTAAGGATCCTGTACAGCCACGCCTTGAGATTGGTGCCCGGCTTGTACTGGTGAAATGCGGAGAACGCCTTGGTGTAGGCCTCCTGCACGAGATCCTCGGCATCAGCCGGATTGCGTGCCATTCTCATCGCGGCCGAATACAGCTGATCCACATACTGCATGGCATCCCGCTCGAACCGTGCAGTCCGCTCCGCAACGGACTCGGTTGACAGGTCCAGTTCCTCATCTTCGGCCGGGGTGGGCCCCGCCGCGGCTGTGGTATTCATTGCTGCAAAGTCTACGCGCCCGACGGTTCGCCGGCGCTGCGCCGGACGTGCCGGTGCGTCCACGTGGAGGCGCGGCATCTGGTCCCGTACCGATGTTGCTGTACCCATCTGCTCCTCGTATCCGTCTGTCCGATGTTCAGGCTCCGGTATTCACAACCATCGGACGGATGCGGATATTCCGGCGCGGACACCGCAGCCGGATCGCCTCGATGCGCCAAAAGTGCAAAACTAGACACATTCCATCCACGGTTGTAACTGACGTTGTTCGCATAAGTAGATCCGGTGCCTCCAGGGGTGCTGGAAGCCAGGAGGCATTGTGACCCTTGTTCGCGTACTCGCCCGCCCATTGCTCGCCAGCAGCTTCGTCCTCACGGGCATTGACCGGCTTCGGCACACCGACGCCACGGCCACAGCTCTACGTCCTACCCTGGACCGCATCACCAAGGCGGTGCCCGCGGCAGCATCGGCCACGGGCAACGAACAGCGCGTCGCGAAGGTCCTCGGCGCGGCGCATCTCGGTGCGGCGGTGCTGCTGGGGATCGGCCGTTTCTCCCGGCTTTCAGCGACGGTGCTGGTCGGTACGTCTGCGCTGAACGCCATAGTCGAGTTCAACAACGCCGACTCATCCACGTCGAAAGCCCGCAAGGACCGGCGTAATCAGCTCATCAAGAACCTCTCCCTGATGGGTGCCGTGCTGCTTGCAGCGGTGGACACCAACGGACGCCCGAGCTGGGCATGGCGTGCAGAACACTTCGCCGAAGATGCGCGCCGAAATGCTCTCGCTCTGAGCCATGACACGCGCAAGAGCGCACGTTCGCTGGCCCGCGACACTGAAAAGCGCCTCAAGATCGCCGAGAAGGCAGTGCGCAAGACGGCGTCGGAAGTCACGGGTAGCTAAGGGGCATGAGCGCGCTGTCCGCTGCACCATCCACGTCGTTCTGGCCTGCACCACACGCACGAGGCCCCGTTGATGCAACGGTCGAGGTCCCGGGGTCGAAGTCGCTGACCAACAGGTACCTCATCCTTGCCGCACTTGCCGACGGTCCGAGCAGGCTGCGCGCTCCGCTCCACTCGAGGGATTCACAGCTGATGGTGGATGCACTGAGATCGCTCGGTGCCCACGTGGAGGAGGTCGAGGGCGACGGCACGTTCGGACCGGACCTGCTCATCACCCCCATCCCGGCGGATGCATCGGGGGAGGCAAGCGTGGACTGCGGGTTGGCCGGTACGGTGATGCGCTTCGTCCCGCCGCTGGCAGCGCTCCGCAACGGACGTACCTCGTTCGACGGTGACCCGCATGCCCGCCGGAGGCCGATGGGTGCGGTGATCAGCGCGCTACGCGGTCTCGGCGTCAACCTCGAGAACGACGACGACGCCCTCCCCTTCACGGTCGCCGGTTCCGGATCCGTGGAGGGAGGCACCCTGGTCATAGACGCCAGCGCCTCCTCTCAGTTCGTGTCGGCGCTGCTCCTCGCTGGCGCGCGTTTCGCCGAAGGCCTCCATCTGCAGCATGTGGGCAAGCCTGTCCCGAGTCTGGACCACATCTCGATGACCGTCCGAGTACTGCGCGAGGTCGGCGTCGTCGTGGACGACTCCGAGCCCAACACGTGGCGTGTGGAGCCTGGGACCATCAACCGGTTTGACGTGCGCATCGAGCCGGATCTTTCCAACGCGGGACCGTTCCTCGCCGCGGCCGTTGCCACGGGCGGAACTGTACGGATCCCTCACTGGCCCGCTAACACCACACAGGTCGGTGAGAAGTGGCGGACCATACTGCCCATGTTTGGCGCCGCCGTCGAACTGACCAGTGATTCCACTCTCGTGGTCCGGGGCTCCGGGATGATCACGGGCGCTGAACTCGCTGATACCAGCGAGCTGGCACCTACTGTGGCTGCGCTCTGCGCGCTTGCACAGTCGCCGTCGGTGCTGACGGGCATCGCCCACCTGCGCGGTCACGAAACGGACCGCCTCGCGGCGCTTGTCGCCGAGATCACGCGTCTCGGCGGCGATGCCGAAGAGACAGCCGACGGACTGATCATTCGACCGGCTCCGCTGCACGGTGGCCCTTTCCACACCTACGATGACCACCGCATGGCCACCGCAGGGGCAATCCTCGGCCTCGCGGTGGAGGGCGTCGAGATCGAAAACATTGCAACAACCGGTAAGACCATGCCCCAATTCCCCGAGCTGTGGGAGGCAGTGGCAGCCACCGCTGATCCGAGCGACTCACTGTGACACCCGCCGGGTCCAGGCGTGGGACCTCCTCCTGGGACGAGTCCGATGTCCGCATCAGGCCGAACAAGAAGGGTTCCCGTCCCCGCACCAAGGACCGCCCGGCTCACGATGACGCGGTGACCGGCCGGATCATCACTGTGGACCGCGGACGGTATACCGCCGTCGTGGATGAAGACACGAACGCGGAACGCATTGTCATTGCCGCCCGTGCCCGGGAGCTGCGCCGCTCCCCCGTCGTTGCCGGCGACCTCGTTGCACTGGTGGGTGATGTGAGCGGCGAGCCGGACACCCTTGCCCGGCTGGTCCGGATCCAGGATCGACACACCCTCCTGCGACGCAGCGCCGATGACACAGATCCCGTGGAGCGGGCGGTGGTCGCCAACGCCGACCAGCTGGTAATCGTCGTGGCTGCCGCCAACCCCGAACCGCGCACCGGATTCATCGACCGCGCGCTGGTCGCCGCGTACGACGCCGGTATCCAGCCGCTGCTGTGCGTCACCAAGGCGGACCTCAAGGATCCGGCGGACCTGCTGGCCAATTACGAACACCTCGACCTGCTCATCATCACGAGCCAGACCGCCTCCACCCCCGACGGCGTCGAAACGACCTCCGCCAGCGGCACTTCCGCGCTGCTGGCCCCGGGTGCCGTAAGCCGGCTGAAGGGTCTCCTGGAGGGGAAGGTGAGCGTGCTCCTAGGCCACTCCGGGGTCGGCAAGTCCACCCTGGTGAATGCGCTCACGGGAGCCAACCGTGCCACCGGCGGCGTCAACGCGGTGACCGGCCGCGGTCGCCATACCTCTTCGTCGGCCTACGCGCTCAAGGCCGCCGACTCCGCGCCCGGCACGTGGATCATCGACACGCCGGGGATTCGTTCCTTCGGCCTCGCCCATGTCGACGCCGACCGCATCCTGGCCGCCTTCCCGGATCTCGCGCCCGGGACCGAGCAGTGCGAACGGGGGTGCAGACACGACGACACCGCAGTCAACTGCGGGTTGGACGGCTGGGTCGATTCCGGGGACGCCGGAGAGTCGGGACCCGTGCGCCTAGCTTCCCTGCGAAGGCTGCTCGGTGCTGGGATCGAGCCCGCCCAAGGCTCGAAAGAATTAGGGCTCCAATAGCCGGTGCGCGCACAGCGGCTCATTGCCTGCTAGACTGAACGTAGTTGTTGTGTTGCGCATGAATATTTAGCCTTGATTTCTCTACGGAGTTCGAAAGCTTTTTTTGCAGGCGATGGAACACCGCGACGGGAACCCCGAAGTACGGGGGGATCCTACACTCAAGGAATGATTTAAATGGCAACAGGTACAGTCAAGTGGTTTAACGCTGAAAAGGGCTTTGGATTCATCGCTCCTGACGACGGCGGCGCTGACGTCTTCGCTCACTTCTCCGCAATCAACTCCGGCGGCTTCCGCTCGCTCGAGGAGAACCAGAAGGTCAGCTTCGAGACCACCCAGGGACCCAAGGGCCCCCAGGCTGAGAACATCTCCGTTCTCTAACTCTTAGTTTTCAAAGGAAGGGACATCGGCTATCGGCCGATGTCCCTTCCTTGCGTTAAGACCGCAGTCAGCGGGCATCGCCCACGTGCAAGGGCACTCAACGCCCCGGGCATCAGGCCTCCCGCATCTGCGCGTCCCGAGGATATAGGTTGAACAGTATGAACCTCCAGAGCTACAACGATGACCTTCGCCTTGCCCATGTGATGGCCGATTCCGTCGATGACCAGACCATGTCCAGGTTCAAGGCGTTGGATCTGGCGGTTGAGACCAAGCCGGACTACACCCCGGTTACCGATGCAGACAAGTCAGCGGAAGAGGCAATCCGCGGACAACTCTCACGCGCCCGCCCGCGGGATGCCGTGCTCGGCGAGGAATTCGGGAGCAGCGGCGCGGGCTCGCGGCGGTGGATCATCGACCCGATCGACGGCACCAAGAACTTTGTCCGTGGAGTGCCGGTGTGGGCCACACTCATCGCTCTGGTGGATGAGGGCCGCCCCGTCGTCGGCGTCGTCAGCGCTCCCGCCCTCGGGAAACGGTGGTGGGCAGCAACCGGGACGGGAGCTTTCACCGGCAAGTCGCTGGCCGCCGCAACACGCCTCCGGGTCTCAAGCGTGTCTCGTCTGGAAGATGCTTCACTCTCCTACTCGAGCCTGTCGGGATGGAAGGAACGCGGCAACCTCGATGAATTCGTATCTCTCACCGAATCGGTCTGGCGTACACGGGCCTATGGTGACTTCTGGTCATACTGCCTCGTCGCTGAGGGCGCTGTGGACATCGCGTGTGAGCCTGAACTCAACCTGTACGACATGGCCGCCCTGGTACCGATTGTTACGGAAGCCGGTGGCCGGTTCACATCATTGGAAGGCGCGGACGGGCCCTTCGGCGGCAACGCGCTCGCAACCAACAGCACCCTGCATAACGATGTCCTGAAGATGCTCAACCCTTCGCTGGACGATCTGCTCCAGGAGAATACGGGTGCCTGACGTAGCCGCGTAACAAAGCGAGCGGAGGGTCCGGACTGTCTTATTCTGGACTCATTGGTCACGAGTGCCAGCGATAAACCCCGGTTTGCTGGCCGGCAACCCTCCTTCCGCGGTGGGGTGCCCCGGGTGACGACCAGGCCGTTCCAGAAAAGTGGTTCGGCAAGCGCGGGGCCTCCCTTGGCAGGTCCCTTGAGACCACTATGGGGTTAACTTCCGTGAGCAATGCACTTCTAGAGAGCACCAGCGAACTATCCGCGGCACCGCTTGCATCCGTGTTGGGCGCTGAACTGCAGGCGCCGCTGGTTGACGGCACCGCTGTCCGCTACGTCAATCTGGACTACGCCGCTTCGACGCCGGCACTGCAGCAGGTCAATGACTACCTGCAGAGCGTTCTGCCCTACTACGCCAGCGTTCACCGGGGCGCCGGATACGCATCCCAAATTTCAACGTCGCTGTACGAGAATGCACGGAAGACCGTCCGGACCTTCGTCGGCGGTCGTGAAGACGACGCGGTCATCTTCACCCGAAACACCACGGACTCCCTGAATCTCCTGGCAGGTTGCGTACCTGGAGACGGCGAGGTCCTTTACCTCGACCTGGAACACCATGCCAATCTCCTGCCCTGGCTGGGCCGCCCCCATCGCGGACTCGTCGCCGCCGACACGATAGAGGCGACGTTTACCGCTGTGGAGGAGGTGCTGGCTTCCGGGGGAATCAACCTGCTTGCCGTAACCGGTGCCTCAAACGTGACCGGTGAGGTTCTGCCCATCAACCGGCTCGCCGCCCTCGCCCATGCTCATGGCGCACGCATCGTCGTCGACGCAGCCCAACTGGCACCGCACCGACGGATGGATATCGGGCATGACGGCATCGATTACGTCGCTTTCTCCGGACACAAGCTGTATGCACCGTTCGGCTCCGGAGTTTTGGTCGGCAGGCCTGACTGGCTTGACGTCGGAACACCCCACCTTGCCGGCGGCGGCGCCGTGAAGGCGGTGAAGGTCGATTCAGTTTCCTGGACAACCGGCCCTGCACGGCATGAAGGCGGGTCGCCGAACGTCCTGGGCGCAGCAGCGCTTGCCCACGCGACGGAGGTTATCGCAGCCCTGGACGCGGAAGACTGGCTCCGCCATGAATCAGATTTGCGAAACGCCCTGGTGGACGGGCTCTCCGCCCTTACCGGCGTCACCGTACACCGCATCTTCTCCGACAGCACCGACGCAATCGGTGTAGTGAACTTCTCCGTCCACGGTTACGACGCCGGCCTCGTCGCCGCCTACCTTTCCGCGGAGCATGGCGTGGGGTTGCGGGACGGGAAGTTCTGCGCCCACCCGCTGCTGAAGCGCCTGGGCCTGCCATCGGGATCGCTGCGCGCAAGCTTCGGGCTTGGATCGCGGCAGGACGATGTCGACAGGCTGCTCACCGGCCTCGCCTCACTCATCCGGGATGGGCTGGGAACCGACTATGTTGTCGACGCAGGGCGTTGGGTACCGGCTGTCGAGACCCGTTCCTTCCCGGATTGGGCTCCGCACACTCCGGGAACTGCGGGCGCAGCACCCTGCACAGCTGACTGATGGCGCGCTGACACTCCCGTTTCCCGAGCAGTCGAGACCGGGTGATTTAATTGACGGGTTCTGATCAAGTATCGACAGGAGCTATCGTCATGGGCGTTGGGGGTCCGCGCCTCGCTGAGCACCGCCGTCGTGAGTTGGCTCGGGGCTATCTGCAGGACAGTGAGCGCTATGAGCGCGTCCGTCCGGGGTATCCCCCGGAATGTGTGGACTGGCTCGTCCCGCGGGATGCACGGAGCGCTGCCGATATCGGGGCGGGAACAGGAAAGTTCACTAGGGAGCTCATCCACCGTTGCCCTGAGGTGACGGCGATCGATCCGTCGGAGGACATGCTCTCCGTCCTAGGACAGCAGCTCCCGGCGGTGGAGAAAGTTCAGGGCACGGCCGAGGCATCCGGTCTCGGCACTGCGAGCGTTGATGTTGTTTCAATCGCCCAGGCCTGGCACTGGTGCGACGCGGCGTCGGCGAGCGCGGAAGCGGCGCGCATCCTGGTACCGGGAGGAGTCCTCGGCCTTGTCTGGAATCAGCTGGATGTCAGCGTGCCGTGGGTGCACCGGCTCTCCCGCATCATGCATGCCGGAGACGTGTTCCGGCCGAACTACCGTCCCGCGTTGGGACCACTCTTCTCGGAACCGGAATCGATGGTAGTCGCCTGGACCCAGGCCCTCCCGGCTCCGGACATCGTTGAACTCGCCCGGTCCCGCAGTTACTATCAGAACGCTTCGCTGGGCACGCGTGCGAAAGTGGAGGCGAACCTGTCCTGGTACCTCCACGACCACCTCGGGCACAATCCCGAAGCCGTGCTCAACCTGCCGTATCTGACCTACTGCTGGCGGGCCGTCCGCCTCGACAGCACCGGCTCCGCCGGCATGTGATCCCTAGTCCGGGTCCGAGGCCCCGGATGTTTCCGCCGCGGAATCCGCACCCTCCGCAGGATCCTGCGCATGCGTCCCTGTGTCGGCCGGATCCTGCGACCGGTCCCCTTCCGCGGGCTGTTCGCTGTGCTCTCGCGGTTCTTCCTCGTACATTGACTCTTCGCTCATCCTGCCGGCCTCCTGGGTCGCGTTGGTGTCTGCACCCACTCTGCACTGCCGGGCGTGTCCTGTCGAGGGAACCTCCGCCCGGTCCCGCCCTGAGGCTAGCCATCCAGGGATGAGGCGAGTTAGATTTAGGTATGCCGAAATTTATATTTCCGGTATGCCTCATCTGGTTGCTCGTGCTGTCGGGATGCGGCAACCCGCGCACGGACCGTACAGCGGCCGCTGCTGATCCGCGCCCCGTGGTGTTGACCACATTCTCCGTCCTTGCGGATCTCACCCGTACAGTGGCCGGTGACCATATCCGGGTCGAATCCATCACCAAGGTCGGTACCGAGATCCACGGATATGAGCCAACGCCCTCCGACCTCATCAATGCGCAGGATGCCGACCTGATCCTCGATAACGGTCTGGGACTGGAGCGCTGGTTCGAGCGTTTCGTACTGTCTGTCGATGCGCCGCACGTGGTGCTGTCAGAGGGTGTGGTCCCCGTTGACATCAGGTCCGGAGACTATGAGGGGCTTCCCAATCCGCACGCGTGGATGTCGCCGAAGGCCGCACAAATCTATGTCGACAACATCGTTACCGCACTGTCGGACCTCGACCCGGCCAACTCCGAAGACTACGCGGCCAATGGCGCCGCGCTGAAGAAGGAGCTTCAGATACTGCTGACCGATCTCGAGAGCGCCTTCGAAACGGACACGGCAACGCCGGCACTGGTCACCTGCGAAGGAGCTTTCTCCTACCTCGCCCGTGACGCCGGTTTGAAAGAAGCATTCATCTGGCCGGTCAATGCCGATAGCGAAGGCACTCCACGGCAAATCAAGGACGTCATCTCGTTCGTCGAGGAGCACAACGTGCCAACGGTCTTCTGCGAGTCCACAGTGAACCCGTCGGCGCAGCAACAGGTCGCCAACAGCACCGGTGCCACGCTTGCCGGCCCACTGTACGTGGACTCCCTGTCGGAGGCCGACGGACCGGTTCCCACCTTCCTTGACCTGTTGCGGCACGACATCAACCTCATCGTCGAAGGATTAGGCTCATGACCCTGACATCCACCGGACAAACCGCACACCCGGCAATCGCCGTCGAACGCTTGAGCGTGCACTACGGCGATGTCACCGCGCTCGACGACGTGAGCTTCACCCTCCACCGCGCCCAGGTGTGCGGGCTGATCGGAGTGAACGGCTCCGGAAAGTCCACCCTCTTCAAGTGCCTGATGGGGCTGGTAACCGCCCAGCGAGGGTCCCTCTCACTCTTCGGCCGGACCTCCACGGCAGCCCGGAAAGGCAAGCTGGTGGCCTACGTGCCGCAGTCCGAAGACGTCGACTGGAACTTCCCCGTGTCAGTCGGCGACGTCGTCATGATGGGCCGCTACGCGCACATGGGGCCGCTGCGGCATCCGTCGCGGGCCGATCGCAACACCGTAACTGAAGCACTCGAGCGGGTGGGTCTGGCGGAACTGCGCAACCGGCAGATCGGAGAGCTTTCCGGCGGTCAAAAGAAGCGGGCCTTCGTTGCACGGGGAATCGCGCAAGACGCCCAGCTCCTCCTCCTCGATGAACCCTTCGCAGGCGTGGACAAGGGCAGCGAGGGCACCATCGTTGAGCTACTTCACCAACTGAAGGATGAGGGAAGAACCGTGTTGATGTCCACGCACGACCTCGAGGGCCTCCCCCAGCTGTGCGACCGCGCGATCCTGCTGCACCAACGCATCCTTGCCGAGGGAACGCCCGCCAGGGTGCTCACCCACGCGAACCTGGCGCGGGCGTTCAGCGCCACGGGCCCACGTGCCGCCGCTACCGCCTCACCGGGAGCATAAATGGACCCCGTCACATTCATCCTCGAACCGCTGCAGTACGGTTTCCTGACCCGTGCGCTCCTGGTCACCCTCGCGGCCGCCGTCGTTGCTTCAGTTCTGTCCTGCTGGCTCATCCTGATGGGCTGGTCGCTGATGGGCGATGCAGTGTCCCACGCCGTGCTGCCCGGGGTCGCGCTTGCGTATATTGTCGGTATTCCGTTTTCAATCGGTGCGTTCATCTTCGGGGCGGGGGCAGTTGCGTTGATCGGTGCCGTGAAATCGACCACGAAACTGAAGTCAGACACAGTGATTGGTGTGGTGTTCACCGCACTCTTCGCCGTGGGTCTGGCGATTATCTCGCGGACACCGTCCCAGGTGGACCTCATGCACATCCTCTTCGGAAACGTTCTCGGCGTCACGGACGGCGAACTCTGGCAGGTGCTGATCCTCGGAGCGCTGACGCTCGGAATTGTGCTGTTCAAGCGGCGTGATCTCACCCTGCTCGCTTTTGACCGCACACACGCGCATGTAATCGGATTGAACACGAAGGCACTGGGCGCACTTCTGCTGGGGCTTCTCGCCCTCAGCGTCGTGGTCGGACTGCAGGCGGTCGGGATCATCCTCGTCGTGGCGATGCTGATCACGCCGGGCGCTACGGCGTTCCTGCTGACGCGCAGCTTCGACCACATGCTGATTCTCGCTGTCCTGATCACCACAACGGCTGCCGTCTCAGGTGTCTATGCAAGTTACTACCTCGACATCTCCACAGGAGCATCCGTGGTGCTTGCGCAAGCGCTGGCGTTTGCCGTGGCCTACTTCGCGGCGCCTCGCACCGGACTCATCCGTCAACTGAGGCAACGGCAACTGAGGCACCGGCAGCAGCGAGGCCGTTCCGACGTTACGCAGGCGGCCTGACATGGCCGCGAAAACAAACGCTCCCGGCGTCGATTCCTCGAGCGTCCAGGACTATGTGAAGACCATTTACGCGCTGTCGGAGTGGCACGATGAGCCAGTAACGGCGTCACGGCTCGCAGCCCGGCTATCCGTGGCTAACTCGTCGGTGTCCGAGATGATCCGGAAGCTGGCCGAGCTGGGTCTTGTTGACCACAAACCGTACCGACCCGTTGAGCTCACCGTTGACGGCAGGCGTCTGGCTCTGGCCATGGTGAGACGCCACCGGCTGCTCGAGACTTTCCTGGTGCAGGACCTCGGCTACCGGTGGGACGAAGTGCATGATGAGGCCGAGCTGCTCGAGCACACCGTCTCTGATACCTTCATCGATCGGCTGGACGCCCGGCTCGGCTTCCCCGCAGTCGATCCGCACGGTGACCCAATCCCGACGGCAGCAGGTTCGATTTCCCTTCCGGATGCGCTCCCCCTGGACAGCTTCGACGACGGGCACTCAGGACGGGTGACCAGGATCAGCGATGAGAACCCTCAGCTGCTGCGATTCCTGGCCGCCGAAGAGGTGGGCATCGGTTCTCCCGTCACAGTGCTGCGGCGGACGCCTTTCGGCGGCCCCCTTCAGGCCCGCGTCGGCACAGGCAGCGGCGCCCGCGATCTCAGCTTCGGTGATGAGCTCACCCGGTCCATCTGGGTGGAATCGGTGGGAGATCACGCCGGCTGTAGTTTGGTCCAATGACCGCACAGCCGCACGATCTTCCCGCACGCATTGGCTGGAAGATATGGACCGCCGTTGCGATCGGCGGGTTCATTGGAACGGAAGCGCGCTACCTGCTCGGTCTGCTGGTTCCGGAGACGCCCGCAGTCTTTCCCTGGACCACGCTTGGAATCAACGTTGCGGGCAGTTTTGTGCTTGGTTGGCTGACAGCCCTGTGGGCAGGTGGCACGCGGGAACCCCGGTGGCTGCAGGCCGGGCTCGGGCCGGGGATCCTCGGCTCCTTCACCACGTTCTCGGCAGTCACGCTGACTATGGTCACGGAGCCCGTCCTCCTGGTGCCATATCTGGCGGTGTCACTCGCGGTGGGCCTTGCTGCCGCAGCAGCCGGGATCGCGGCCGGACAGAGGACAGCGGCGTGATCATTGCGGCCATGGTCGGCATCAGCGGCATGGTCGGAGCGCTGGTTCGCTTCGGCATCGACAGGGGGTTTGAAACGCTCCGTGCACGACGACGGCACCCCATACCGCCGAAACCTCCCTTCCCCGGCGGCACACTGGTGGTCAATACCCTGGGGTCCGGCGGCATCGGCGTTCTCTGGGGCATGCTGCTGAACTCCGCCATCGATGCCCATTGGTACTCTGTGTTGGCCGCCGGGCTGGCGGGTGGCCTCACCACGTTCAGCACCTTCACGGTCGCCGCCGTCTCGCTGTGGCAGGGCAGGAGGCAGGCTGCCGCCGTCGTTCATGTGATTTCCAACCTGGGATGCGGGCTCGCGGCAGCGTGGCTGGGCCTGCTGGCGACAGCTGCGGTGTGACACGGGCGCCCATGGACTCCGGTCTGTCTGCCTACACTGGGGGAAGCTGCTCGCTCCACCGGAAGGCCCTCCATGACCACGCTGGGAATTGAAGAAGAGTACCTCCTGCTCGATCCGGCAACAGGATTGCCCGTCTTCAATGCGTCTGAGGTCCAGGCGCTGCTGGAAACCGGCGGCACGGTCAAGGGTGAAGATATCCAGCGGGAGTTGCTCAGTTGCCAGATTGAGACGGCGACGCCGGTGTGCCAGACGCTCACCGAGGCGGAGGAATCGCTCCTGAACTTCCGGCGCCAGCTTTCGGCCGCGGCGCGGAAGTCAGGCGTCCGGGCGTCGGGCTCGGCAACCGCGCCGCGCATCGAGGAGGGTTATCCCAAGCTCACGGACAAGCAGCGCTACTACGAGTTGAAGTCGAGCGCCCGGGGAATCGTGGCGGACCAGTTCGTCAACGGACTGCACGTGCATGTGGGGATTCCGGACAAGGAGACCGGTGTGCAGGCCCTCAACCGGACCCGTCCGTGGCTTCCGATCATTACCGCGCTCAGCACCAATTCGCCGTTCTGGCTGGACCGGGACAGCGGATTTGCGAGCTGGCGGACGGTGCACTACCGCCGCTGGCCTGTGCAGGGTTGTGCGCCTATTTTTGCGGATGCAGCGGATTATGAACGGCGCATCCAGCGCCTGCTCGACACCGGAGTGATTATTGACCGCGGCGTCCTCACCTGGGTGGCGCGGCTTTCAGACCATTACCCCACCCTGGAGGTGCGCACGGCTGATTCCCAGCTGGAAGCGCAGGACTCCGTGCTGATTGCCGGTCTGGTACGCGGCCTGGTCACCACGGCAGTCAATGAAGCGCTCGCCGGCGCACCGTACCCTGATCCGGACCCCGAGCTGCTGGATGCAGCCCAGTGGCAGGCGGCGCGGGAGGGGCTGGGGGGCGTCGTCGTCAATCCCCTGACCGGAGAGCTGACGCCCGCCCGGGAACAGATGGACCGGCTGCTGGAGCACATCGGCACGGCGCTGGACGACGCCGGTGATTCACACTGGATCCAGACCTGCCTGAAGACGGTCTGGGAGCGGGGCACCGGCGCGGTCCGTCAGCGCCGTGCGATGGAGCAGAGCGGCATGACCGGGCTGATTGACCTCTACACCGCGACGCTCACCGCCGAGCGGTAACGCGAAGCGGCAGGACACACCCCTAATGCCGCGCATGAGGGGTGTGTCCTGACAACTCAGGGCAGGTTTCACAGCTGGAGGATGCGCACTTCCCATGGTCGGAGCTCGGGGGTCAGCTCTCCGTCGTAATTCCCAAGGATCAGCATTCCGCCTTGTGCGGAGTCCGTGAGCGATGGCTCGTCCGGCAGAGCCATCGTGGCGCCGGAGACATTCCCGAGGACCAGGAGAGTGGTGCCCTGGTGTGAACGGGTGAACGCGTACAGGGTGGGATGATCCTCGGCAAGCATCGCGAACCGGCCCAGACGGACCGTCTCGTTCTTGTGCCGGAATTCGATGAGCTGCTGGTAGAACCGAAACACCGAGTTCTCCGCCGCACGGTCGGTCTCGGCATTGACCAAAGTGTGATTCGGGTTGACCCCGATCCACGGTGTACCACTCGTGAACCCGGCGTGCTCCGCCGCCGTCCACTGCACGGGCGTACGCGCGTTGTCCCGGCTCATGATGCGCAGGTTCCGCAGCACCTCCTCGGGCTCGTGGCCCAATGGCCCTGTTGCCTCGTAGAAGTGATTGATGGACTCGACGTCGCGGAAGTCGTCGACGGTCTCGAAGGGTGCGTTGGTCATGCCGATTTCTTCGCCCTGATAAACGTACGGCGTACCCCGGTGCAGGTGGAGCAAAGCGGCCCAGAGGGTGGCGGACTTGTACCGGTAGGCGCCGTCGTTGCCGAACCGGGAAACCACTCGCGGCTGGTCGTGGTTGTTCAGGTACAGGCTGTTCCAGCCCGTTTCGGCCAGACCCTTCTGCCACCTGTTCCACGAGGTCTTCAGGTCACGGAGGTCCAGTCCCCTGTAGTCCCACTTGCCGCCCTCCCCGTGGTCGAGACCGACGTGCTCGAACTGGAACACCATGTCCACTTCACGCCGGGAGGGATCCGTGAAGAGTTTCGCCTCGTCGATGGTGACGCCGGGCATCTCACCAACTGTGATCAGACCTGACTCGCGACCATCGAAAACCTCGCGGTGCATCTCCTGGAGGTACTCATGAATCCGCGGACCCGAAACGAAATACCGTGAGCCGTCGCCCCATAACCTTCCGGTCGGTACCGGCCCGTCGGGCAGGGCGGGGTCTTTGGAGATGAAATTGATGACGTCCATGCGGAAACCGTCGACGCCGCGGTCCAGCCACCAATTCATCATCGCGTAAACCGCCCGGCGCACCTCGGGGTTCTCCCAGTTCAGGTCCGGCTGCTCCGGTGCGAACAGGTGCAGGTAGTACTGGTTCGTGGTGGGGTCCAGCGTCCAGCTCGGACCGCTGAACGCTGAGCCCCAGTTGGTGGGTTCGGCGCCCTTCTCGCCGACCTCGAAGCCCTCACGGGCATCCCGCCACCAGTACCAGTCCCGTTTGGGGTTATCGGTCGACGAAGAGGATTCAACGAACCAGGGATGCTGGCTGGACGTGTGGTTGACCACGAGGTCCATGACGAGTTTCATCCCCCGGCCGTGCGCGCCCTGCAGGAGTTCGTCGAACTGCTCAAGCGTGCCGAAGGTCGGATCGATCTGCTGGTAATCACTGATGTCGTAGCCGTTGTCGTGTTGCGGCGAAGAGTAGATCGGGGACAGCCACACCACGTCCACGCCGAGTTCCTCAAGGTGGTCCAGCTTGCTGACGATCCCGCCGAGGTCACCGACTCCGTCGCCGTCGGAGTCGGCAAAGCTGCGGGGGTAGACCTGGTAGACAACGGCGCTTGTCCACCAGGCGGGTTCGGCTGCCGGGTTCTCTGTACTTGGGCTCATGTGGTTGGTCCTCTCGTCACGCCCGAGACTACCCATCGCCGGGCGAAAAGGTACACCGGGCGCAGTTTCCCTAAACCGAGTGCGCCCGGACTTCGATCAGAACGGACTGTTCCGGGAAGATCACCGGCGCGTGCACGCCGAGTGCGCCCAGAAGCCGGCCGCTCATGGCAAGGGGTGTGCCGGAACGCGCTGCTTCGGCCCAGGCGAGGCCGGATTGGCCCTGGTCTGCGTAGTCGAAGGATGCCGGTGCGATGGTGTAGGTCACCGAGGGGTCCAGCCCGGGGAAAGTGATCCTCCCGGGAGGGTAGGACGCACTGGAACCGGTGAGTGAATAGCCGTACAAAGCGCTCTGCCGGTCGCGGGCAACGACGCCGCGCAGGTCCATTGATGGGTCCGGAAGGTCCGCGTGCACGGTGGTGCCGCTATGAAGCACGTCCCGCCACTGTTTGTGCAGCTCAACCCAGGAAGCGAGCTGGTCCAGCTCATCGTCGTTGAGCCCGGAGATATCCCATTCGACACCGAAGTGCCCGAAAATGGCGGTAGCGACACGGAATGAGAGCGTGTGGGTGCGGCCGGTGGAGTGTGAACGGGGACCGCCCACGTGCATGCCCATCAGCTCCGGCGGGACGAGCAGCCCTGTGTGCTTCTGGTTCACGAGCCGCTCGATGGGGTCAATGCAGTCACTCGTCCAGATACGGTCAGTGTGACGCAGGATCCCCATGTCCACCCGCGCGCCGCCCGAGGCACAGGATTCGATTTCCAGCCCCGGGTGGCGCCCCTTCAGCTCGGCCATGAGCCGGTAGACCGCCTCGACATTGGAATGCACGACGGCGGCACCGCTGGTTGCGTCGCTGGCCTCCAGCAGGTCGCGGTTGTGGTCCCACTTGATGTAGGCGATGTTGTTTGCGTTGAGGACGTCGTCGATGCACGTCAGGATGTAGTTGTACGCGTCGGGCTTGGCAAGGTTGAGCACCTGCTGCTGCCGGGCTGCGACGGGAAGCCTGCCCGGGGACTGCACGATCCACTCGGGATGGTTGCGGGCGAGCTTCGAGTCCGGGTTCACCATTTCAGGTTCGAACCAGAGACCGAACTCCATCCCCAGGGCGTTCACATGCTCAATGAGCGGCGTGAGACCCTCCGGCCATACTGTCTCGTCAACGAACCAGTCCCCCAGTCCGGCGGTATCATTCCGGCGACCAGCGAACCAGCCGTCGTCGAGTACGTACCGTTCTATCCCCGCCTGGGCTGCCCTGTCCGCGAGGGCTTTCAGGGTGGACAGGTTGTGGTCGAAATAGACGGCTTCCCATGTGTTGAGAGTGACCGGTCGCGGCCGTACCGGATGTTCCGGCCGGTTTCGAAACTCGGAGTGGAAGCGGGACGCGAGTTCGTTCAGCCCGTTGCCCCAGGAACCAAAGGCGTCCGGCGCAATGTAGGTCGCTCCGGGAGCAAGGGTCATCTCCTGAGACAGCAGCAGCTCACCGCATGCCAGAAACTTCTCCCCGGAGGGAGTCTGCTCCGCAATGTACTGGTGATTTCCACTCCAGGCCGCATGGACGGCGTGAACCAGACCCTGCTCGAAGCCGAACGCTCTCTCTCCCGCGGCCACGAGCACGGTCGCGTCAGCACCGGGACGGCCCCGCCTGCTCTCGCGGTGATAGGAGCCGGTGGTGAGGTTATGGCGCTGGGGTGAACGCTCCCGCAGGTGGCGGCCAGTGTGATCAAGAATTTCCTGCGCACTCGCGGGGAGCGGGAAGACCGCAAGGAGGGAACGCACTTCGTACTCTTCGGCGCCGGTATTCGTAACGGCCAACCGTTGATGGAGGAGACCAGCCGCAGTCAGGGTGAGCCGAACCGTCAGGGTGAGGCCGGCGTCGTCGTCGTGGGCTGTCACTCTCAGCTGGTGGTCATCGGCATCGAGCTCCGCGACCCGGAAGGCAGGCGTGAGGAAACCTCCGCGGCGATGGCCTGTGAACGCCGGGGTGCCCTGCCATCCGTGCGCTTCCAGCGGAACCAGGGAGAGACGGGCGGGTTCATCAATGCTGCCGGATACGCGCTGTGGGACGGATGCGGCTGCCAGGGACTCGAGCTCGGAGGCCGGGATCTCGCCAAGGGCCGGTCCCCAGTAGAGGATGGTGGGGAATCCAGCGGTGGTGGTATCGAGAAGCACGCTCGTGTTGGCGCGGGAAAGGTGGACGGTGCCTGGCTGGTGCATTCAATAGTTTTTACCGTAGAACTAATGGAGCGTCAATTGGTGCAGTCGGGCTGGTAATCCGCAGGACGGAGCGCTATCCCTGGGCATAGTATGTTTCACGACGAAATCATTCTCGCGACGGAAGGAGCGCTGTGAACGTAGTCGCGTCCCTCGCTCGTGATAGCCCTTCCCGCCTGCTCGCGAGGGAGGTTCTGATCGTCGGTCCCCTGTCCCGGGGAGAACTGTCCCGGCGTCTCGGACTCTCGGTCGCAAGCCTCACCCGTCTGAGTAAGCCGTTGATCGAGGCCGGAATCCTGCAGGAGGGCCGCGAGATTCTTGAAGGCGGCGTCGGCCGGCCAACCAGGCCCCTCGAAGTGCCGGGTGGAACCCACAGGTACATCGGAATCAAGCTGACCGGCGATGCCGCCTGCGGGGTAGCGACGGATCTGAAATGCCAACCCGTCGCTACAGCACAGGAGCTGCTCGGCAGCGCAGCTGTAGATGAGGTCGTGGACGCAGTTGCCGCCGTCGTCGACGGGTTGTCGGACGGTAATGCGGTAGACGGAATCGGCATCAGTCTCGGCGGCAAGGTATGCGACGACGGCACGGTGGTGCGCGCGCCGTTCCTGCGCTGGCGGAATGTGCCGCTGGGTCATCTCGTCCGGGAACGCACCGGTGTGCCGGTCACTGTGGAGAACGACGTCGTTGCCCTCACCGTGGGAGAGCAGTGGTTCGGAGCGGGCAGGGGGATCAGCAGTTTTGCGGTGCTCACCATCGGCGCCGGCGTGGGCTACGGCCTCGTGATCAATGATCGCGTCGTCGCTCCGGTGGACGCGGGGCTCGGGCTGGTGGGGCACTATCCGGTAGCTTCATCAGGACCGCTGTGCCGGGAGGGGCACCGGGGATGCGCAGATGCCGTCCTCACTTGGGGAGGCATTTGCGGCCAGTTCAGAATAGCCACTGACGAGGACTGCAGCTATGAAGAAATCCTTGACTTGGCGAAAAACGGCGACAGGGTGGCTTCCCTGGTGGTGAAGAGCGCAGGTACCGCCCTCGGCGTACTCGTTGCCGCCGTCGCCAACCTCACTATGGTGAACCTTGTGGTCCTCTCCGGCGAAGGTGTTGCCCTGGCGGATGTTGCATCGGAGGAGATCACAGCGTCGATTCTTGAGCACCGGGATGCCGAAGCCGCACCGGTGAGGCTGGTGCGTGAGCCGACCGACTTCGGCCAATGGGCAAGGGGAGCTGCGGCCGTGGCTATCCAGAGCTCGATACTGGGGCGAAACCGCTGAGCTATCGACCTTCGTTTCGCCTCGTCAGTCCCACGATCAGGCAGAGCAGCCCGGTGGCGAGCGGAAGCAACGTGTACAGGGTGTGCGTGCCGCCCAGGTAACTCATCACGAAAAAGTAGACGAACGTGCCGACCACGAGCACAAGACCGACCGTGATCAATGCACGGCCACGGTGTGGAGGCGGCAACGGAGGCAACCACGACGGGCGATCATTCATCCAGCTCACACGGACAGTCTACGGTTGCTGGTTCCCCGGTAAGCGGGCCAGGCCTCGATCAGCGGAAGAGGTTGTAGCTGCTCCATCCGGACCCGATGACGGATCTGCTGCCCCAGCGGCCGCCGGCGAACGGATAGTAGGCGAGTCGGCCGTCGGTGAGCCTGGTCATCAAACCCTGCTGACCGATCCCCCCGAAGCCCGGCAGATTCGTCACCGAGTCGATGCTCTGCCATCCGCTTCCGACCGTCCTGCGTGGCTCCGGGACGAAGCGACCGCTTCCGTCCGACCGGTACTGAACAAGCTTCCCGTCGGATTTCTTCGCGAGGATGTCCATGCGGGAGTCCCCGTCGAAGTCCGTCATCGTCAGGTACAGGCCCTGCCAGCCTGTGCCGATACCGGTCCTGGGGCTCAGCCCTCCCGCCGCAGCGTTTCCGTAGAACCACAGCGCGCCGGTGGGATCCGTAGCGACAATCCCTGGGTACCGGTCTCCCGAACGCCACTTTCCAACAGTCACGAAGTAGCCACCCCAGCCATGTCCAATGGATTGAGCCGGCGCGAACCCTCCCTCGTACTTTCCTGCGTAGTGGCTTAGCCGTCCGTCCTTCCACTGGGCGATGATGTCCAGTACGCCGTCCTGGTTCCAGTCGGTGACGAACCCGGTTTTCAGGGATCCCCATCCGCTGCCGATGCTCGCCCGCCTCAGGAGGCCGCCGGTGCCGTTTGACGGGTACGTCCACAGGGTGCCGGCGGAATCGGCGGCGACCACATCGGCGGGGCTGTGGAGGGATGGCGAGTAGGTAACGCCTGCCGCCTGCCTGAGCGCAGCACCGGCGTCCACGATGCCGGTGCCACAGCCCGCGGTGCACTTCCCGGCCAGTGGCCGGGTCGATCCTCGCAGGATCTGCTCGACGTGTGCCGGTTTCAGAGCCGGATTGACCGCCAATATCAAAGCCGCAACTCCGGCGACGTGGGGAGCCGCCATGGATGTACCCTGCATGTACCGGTACGTCTCGCTGGACGGATCGATTAGTCCGAGATTCGACGTGGACAGAATGTTCTGTGATCCGGTGCTGCCGTCTCCACCCGGTGCCATGACGTCTACTTCGGGTCCGTAATTGCTGTAGATGGCGATGTTTCCCAGTCGGCTGCTCGCTCCGACCGTCACTACGTTGGCGCAGTTTGCAGGCGCAACCTTCGCTGCGGGTTGTGCCTCATTGCCGGCAGCCGCGATGACGACGGACCCTCGCTGCACAGCAGAATCGATGGCCGATTGCAATGTGGGACCGCACGCTTCCTCGGATCCCAGGCTCATGTTGATGATCCGCGCCGGAGTGGTGTTCGCCGGAACACCCTTCACGGTTCCACCAGCTGCCCAGGTGAGCGCGTCCACGGTGTCGCTCAGGAACCCTCCGCAGGCTCCCATCACGCGAAGCGGCAGAAGCTTTGCCCCATAGGCCACCCCCGCCATTCCCCTGCTGTTGTTCGCCTCGGCTGCCACTATTCCCGCCACGTGAGTGCCGTGCCAGGAAGAGTTCGTCGGTTCCTCCCCGGGTTTCGGAATGAGGCAGGCGTCGCCCGGGTCACTGGGATCGGGGTCGCGTCCGTCGCCGTCAAGCGCAATGACCGGATCGGCAACGAAGTCATAACCGGCAAGGCTGTTGCGCGCCAGGTCGCTGTGCGGCGTGTGGCCGGTATCAAGGATCGCTATGGTCTGGCCGGTACCGATGGAACGCGTCCATGCTTCCGGGACCCGAAGCCCCCCGGCCTCCTCATACAGGTTCCACTGGTACTGGTAGAGCTGGTCATTAACCGTGGCGAGGGGACGCATGAGCACGTCCTCTTCGGCGTACTCCACGTCAGGATGCGCGTCGAGGACCGCGACGACGTTACCCGCACCCTCCGCCGAAACCTCACCCGCAGCTTGAACCACCACCGCTCCGTCCACCGTTTCGCGCAGCTCCCTGACCGAGATACCAAGCTCTTTAGCCAGCCGGCCGTACGCATGTCCCCTGCTGCCCGACTCGGCTCCCTCCTCGAACTTGACGATGAAGCGCTCCGTGGACTGAGATGCGTCCGAGTCCGCCGTGAAGGGCCCCGTCACCACATAGTCGGAAACGATCTGGGTCGGCGCAGGGGTAGCGTGGGCAGGAGGCGCCGCCAGCAGGGTGCCGCACACCGCCGTCGTAATGGCGGCTGGAAGCAGAGTACGGAAGCCTGGACGCAGAAAGGGCATGCTGAAAGTCCTGAAGGTTGTGGAAGGGAGCGCAATGATGTCTACGGTACAGAAATCGACTCACCGCGGGGGTAGTCCTGTGCATAACTTGCCGGTCTTCACAGCACAAAACTGAGGCGGACACAGAAAAAGCCCCGGCGAACCGGGGCTTAGTCAGTGGAGATGGCGGGAATTGAACCCGCGTCCGATGCAGTTTAGTCAGGGCTTCTCCGGGCGCAGTTTGCGTCGGGTTTTCTCAGCTCCAGCCATCTTGCAAACAAGTGGCTGCCGAGCTCAGTTGCATAAGAGTCCCCTTGGTTCCTGCAACGAAAACCAAGAGCAGTGGCCCTCTAAATGACGCCAGTATCCGGGTCGAGAGCATACCCGGGCTGACGGACTAGCTCCGCTGCTTAGGCAGCGAGAGCGAAGTCAGTGCGCTTCTGTTCGGCACTTATTGTTTTACAGAGAGCGTTTACGAGATAACTCTGTATCCTCGGCCCGCTTCCCCTGTCGCGACTAACATCGTCGAAACCTGTCATCCCCATATGCAGTTATCAACCAGCGTGATCAATCAACCGTGCCAATCAATTTTGCTGTCCCCGAATTCCTCCGGGTTGTCTATTCTAACGCACCCGGGCCGGGAATGATTCCCTACGGGACCCGATCCCGATGCCTGCTCCTAGAACCTGATCCCAAGGATCACTATCTGGGCCTGCCACAGCATCAGCACAACGAACGACACCGCGACGAAAGCCAATCCCAAGGCTGCCAGCGCCGTGGTCGCGGCCTGCTTGCGCCGGAAACTCCACCAGAACACGGCAATGTTGAGCAGGACCAGGATCGGCGAGATCCAGACGAGGATCTGCGCGAAAAAGACGTAAATCAGGAAGAAGAAGGGGATCAACGCCAGAAACCCAGCCGGAACCACGGCGAACAACAGCAGCAGGTTGACGATGGCACCGATGGTCACCCACCAGGGGCGCTTGTACCTGAGTTCGGATTCTTCCTCTACGTCATCAGGTTCCTGCGCATCCCAGAAAACGTCGCTCATGCGCCGAGGTTCCGCTCTCGCATGGCGCGTTGCGCCTCACGGTTGTCCTGTTGCTCGCGCAGGGTCTGGCGCTTGTCATAGTCCCGCTTACCGCGGGCGATGGCGATCTCCACTTTCGCGCGCCCATTAAGGAAGTACAGCTGCAACGGAACGATGGTGAAGCCGCTTTCCCGGATCTTGTGGGAGATCTTGGTGAGCTCCTCCCGATGCAGAAGCAGCTTACGACGGCGGCGCGCGGCATGGTTTGTCCAGCTGCCCTGCGAATACTCGGGAATGTGGATTCCCTCGAGCCAGAGCTCATCGTTATAGAAGATCGCGAACCCGTCCACCAGGGACGCCCGGCCTGCCCGAAGTGACTTCACCTCGGTGCCCTGCAGGACGATTCCAGCCTCATAGGTATCCAGCACCTGATAGTCATGCCGGGCCTTCCGATTGGTGGCCACTACCTGACGGCCACTTTCCTTGGGCACGGTTCAACTCCTTCAATAGTGCGGTGCGCTTCAGAACTGAAGCAAACAACGCGTCCCAGTCTACGGCGTCGGGCTGTCTGCGGCTGCTCACGGAGAGTGAGCTTCAGCGCCAGCGCTAGAGGAGGCCCATCGGATCGACCAGGCTTCCGTTGAGAACTGTCTCGAAGTGCAGGTGGCAGCCGGATGAGTTGCCGGTAGTGCCGGTGTACCCGATCAATTGGCCCGCGCTAACGCGCTGTCCCGGTCCCACGAGATAGCTCGAGAGGTGATAAAAGTTGGTAGCCAACGCATTGCCACCGACGACGCCGTGATTCAGTACGATTCGGTTGCCCGCCCCGGGGAGAGCGTTGGCGTCTGCATACCAGACTTCGCCTGCCGCGGGAGCGTACAGCGGCGTTCCGCAGGCTACTCCGTAGTCGATTCCGGTGTGGGTGTAACCGCCCGAGCCGTTGAAGTCGATGGTTCCCAGCGGCGTGGGACGCCAGCCGTAGCCGGAGGTGATCGGGCCGCTTACCGGGGCGCGCAGCGCGAACGCTGACGGGCTCGACGCCGGCGGAGGCACAATCACCGGCGCTACCGGTCGGGGGACGACCGGGGGCGGCACCACCACGGGCGCGGGCTTCGGCCGGTTGGCCGCGGCCGCTGCTTCTGCGGCACGCCGGTTGGCTTCGGCCGCCTCCGCTGCCGCGCGGCGGTTCGCCTCGGCCGCTGCAGCCGCACGACGCTCGTTCTCGATCCGCGCCCGCTCCTCGGCTTCTGCCTTCAGCCGTGCTTCTTCCCGCTTGCGTGCCTCTTCGATCAGCTTGCGCTGGCGTTCGGCAATGTCGACAACAACCTGTTGGTGCGCGTTCTCGACCTTGGCGAGCTTGGCCTCGATCACCGGCTTCTGTTTCTGCAACTTGTCGGAGAGAGTCGATGTGTCAGAGATGAGCTTGTCCACCTTGGCCTTTTCGGCCGCAGCTTCATCGCGGGCAACTTGCTCAGCGGCGAGCGCGGCATCCGCCTTGGCTTTCAGGTCAACGATTTCCTCTTCAACCGCAACGAGGCGCGCCTGCGAGTTCACGTTCGTTGCGTTCTGCTCGGCCAGTCGTTCCAAGGCCGAATTCTGGTTACGGAGCGCCTGCTCCACCAGTTCCATGGAAGCGAAGCCGTCGGAACCGTTGCTGCCGAGCATCAGCGAGAGACCGGTGGGCACGCCCCCGCTCTTGTAAGCCTGCGTTGCAATCTGACCGATCACCTTGCGGGTCTCAGCCATCTCGGCTTCGTCCTGCTTCAGCTGCTCGGTGATCTTGTTCTTGGTTTCCTGCGCCAACTGCACGCGTTGGGCCAGTGCGTTAACTTCGCCGGTCGCTGCTTCGACCCGGCCCTGTGCGTCTGCGAGCGACTGCTGCGCGCCCGGTAGCTGGCCCTGGTAGACCTTCAGCTGCGCGATGGTCTCTGCGATGTCCGAGTCGAGGTACTCAATCGACTGCTGAACTTCCTCAATCTGCTGCTCAAGGGCGGACTTGCGATCTCTGAGCTCATCCGCGTGGACAGGTCCGCTCAGCGTCAAGGTGAGCGCTGCCACGGTGGCCAGCGACAGGGCAGTAAGCGTTCTTACGCCTGCGGCACGGCGAATCTGTCGAAGCTCGCAAGGGGTTACGCTGCGCATACGGTCTCAGTTCTCACAAGTACCTACCCTAAACCTTCAAGTAACGTCTGAGGGTCAGGAGGGACGAAGCACCCGCAAGGAGTGCACCCAGAAGGAACAGCGCGGGAACCACCAGCAAGAGTTCCTGTGTGGAGATGAAGCCCATTTGCGGGTATTCGCGTGCAAGCCACTCCCCGCCGTAACGGAGCACAGCCCACAGCGTCCCGGAAGCGATGGCTGCACCCAGGATTGCGGCGATGACGCCCTCGAGAACAAAGGGAAGCTGGATGATCGCCTTGCTCGCTCCTACCAGGCGCATGATGCCTGTCTCCCGTCTCCGGCTGAAGGCAGAGAGGCGGATTGTGGTTGCAACCAGCAGGACCGCGCCCACGCTCATGACGACGGCAATCCCCAGCGCAACGAGCGAGGCGATATTGATGTAACCGAAGATCTCTTCGAGGTACTCGCGTTGATCGCTGACAATATCAACGCCGGGCTCCGAGGAGAAAGCCTCGCTGATGACTTCGTACTTTTCGGGATCCACCAGCCCCACGCGGAATGATTCGGGAAGCTGATCGGCTGTGATCGCTTCCACTATGGGCGAGTTCGCGAGCTGCTCACGGAAGTGGACCAGAGCCTGGTCCTGCGACTCATACTCCACAGTGTCAACGTAGGCACTGAGCTCCGGGGATTTCAGCTTGGCCTCAACAGCCGCCCGCTGCTCATCTGTGACCGGTCCCGATGCGCAGCTTTCGGAGGTGGAGTTTTCCACGCACAGGAACACGGCAACCTGCACGCGGTCATACCAGTACCCCTTCATCTGGTCTATCTGAAGCTGCAGGAGACCGGCCGCGCCGACGAACGTGAGCGAGATGAAGGTGACGAGCACAACCGACACCACCATCACGAGGTTCCGCCGCATGCCTGAGGCGATCTCGCCGAGAACGAATGCAAACCTCATCCGGCGGCCGCAGCCGTCGTAGTCGTTGATCCGATGTAGATGCCCTGCGCATCATCGCGGACCACGGAACCGTCCCGAAGCTCTACTACCCGCTTGCGCATGGTGTTCACGATGTCGTCGTCGTGGGTTGCCATCACCACGGTGGTGCCGTTCTGGTTGATTTTGTCGAGCACTTTCATGATTCCCATGGAGGTGGTGGGGTCCAGGTTTCCCGTTGGCTCGTCAGCGAGCAGGATGCCCGGCTTGTTCACGATCGCGCGCGCAATCGCCACGCGCTGCTGCTCGCCGCCGGAGAGTTCATGGGGCATGCGGTTGTTCTTGCCCTCCAGACCGACAGTCTTCAGTACCTCCGGAACCGTCTCGCGGATAACCGCCCGGCTCCTTCCGATGACCTGCATCGCGAAGGCGACATTTGCGAAGACCGATTTATTCGGCAGCAGTCGGAAGTCCTGAAAGACGACGCCGATGCCGCGCCTCAGCTTCGGAACACGCCAGCTGGGGATGTTGGCAACGTTCTGTCCTGCTACGTATACCGCGCCGCGGCTGGGCCGATCCTCCTTGAGCACCAACCGGATGAACGTCGACTTGCCGGAACCGGACGCGCCGACCAGAAAGACAAACTCGCCCCGGTCAATATCCAGGGTGACACCGTCAAGGGCCGGCTTCGACTTCTGGTCGTAGACCTTGGTGACTTGCTCGAATCTGATCATGATTTTTCTGCGCCCACATCCTTCTGCCTGTGCTCGGGCATGGGTGGAGGAAGCAAGCACCCAGCTCTTTTGACTATAGGCAGCCCGCCGGCGCAACGGCGGCATGGGGGCGGTGTGTCGCGATCTATCACCGACGCCCGGAAGCCGTGATCAGTCGTCGCTGTTTCGGTTGTTGGCGCGCCAGCGAATGCCAGCGTCGATGAAGTCATCGATCTCACCGTCGAACACCGCGGAGGTGTTGCCCACCTCGTGCTCGGTGCGCAAGTCCTTCACCATCTGGTACGGGTTCAGCACGTAGGATCGCATCTGGTCTCCCCAGGATGCCTTGACGTCACCCGCGTGTGCCTTTTTCTCGGCGTCTTCCTGCTCCTTCTTGAGCAGCAGGAGCCGCGACTGAAGGACCCGAAGCGCGGCGGCCCGGTTCTGGATCTGAGACTTCTCATTCTGCATGGAGACGACAATGCCCGTGGGGATGTGCGTCAGCCGCACGGCCGAGTCCGTGGTGTTGACCGACTGGCCACCCGGGCCGGAGGAGCGGAAAACATCGACGCGGATCTCGTTGTCGGGGATCTCGATGGAGTCTGTCTGCTCGATGAGCGGTATGACCTCGACCGCCGCGAAGGACGTCTGGCGCCTGCCCTGGTTGTCGAAGGGGCTGATTCTCACCAGTCGGTGGGTGCCCGCTTCGACTGACAGAGTTCCGAACGCGTAGGGAGACTTGACCTCGAACGTTGCTGACTTCAAGCCGGCTTCTTCCGCATACGAGGTGTCGAGCACCTGCGTGGGATAGCCGCGACGTTCAGCCCAGCGCAGATACATGCGCAGCAGCATCTCGGCGAAGTCAGCGGCGTCCACTCCCCCGGCGCCGGAACGTATGGTGACGACTGCTTCGCGCTCGTCCCACTCACCGGCGAGCAGCGTCACGACTTCGAGTTCATCGAGGGCCTTGCTTAGGGAGGTGAGTTCCTTGACGGACTCAACGCGGGAATCTTCGTCGTCCTCATCCGCAGCGAGTTCGACCAGGACTTCCAGATCATCGATGCGGGCCGCCAGCTTTTGGATCCGCGCGATTTCGGTCTGCTTATGGGAAAGACGCGACGTAATCTGCTGACCAGCGGAGGGGTCATCCCACAGGTTCGGCTCCCCTGCCTGCTCACTGAGTTCAGCAATTTCTGCTCGGATCGCTTCGACGTCGGTGACAGCCACAATGGAGTCGTATTTTGCTCGGAGGGCGCGGATCTCCGCGGAAAAATCAATATCTGCCATGGTGTTTCAAGACTACGTCATGGTCCTGCCGGCGCAGTTACCGCGTCAGGTCAGCCCGTGCGTCGGACGTCGCGGCAATCGGGATGCCGGCGGGAACCAGGAAATTCACGATCGGGGGATGAACAACCGCGGTGAGAACTACCCGAGCGGTTCGGAAATCCGGTGCCCCTGTTGCGGAATCCAGGGCAAGCCCGTTGAAGCGCGAAGGGGCTCCGGAGCGCTCAAGGTAAGCGGTAGCCGCCCGTGAGACGGATTCGGAATCGAGTGCGGGGGCCGGTTCGCCTCCGTTCGCGTCGATGGAGGCTACCGAGAACGTGTCCGCTGCACTCAGCGCCGCTCCGTCCGCTACCGAAAGCAGCTTCTTGTGCTCGATGTAGACGGCGGAGACAGCGGTGACCACCGCAACAACCAGCAGCGAGAGCAGGATGTAGCCGATGATCAGTACCGTGATCTGGCCGTCTTCATCCGTGGAGTGTTCGTAGTTGCGTGCGCGGGCTGCCATCATCCGAATCGCTCCACGAGTTGGGTGGCGCTCGAGTCGACTGTGGCTGCCGACGTATTCAGGCCCGGCATGGTGGGAATTAGTGGAAGCGGAACCAACAAGTCAACGGCGACGGTAACACTCGAGCCGGGTTCGAGACAGGTGCCGCCGCAGGTGATTGTGATCCCTGCACTGTCGGACGGGAAGCCGAAATCGGTCACCGTAAGGCTGACTGCCTGCTGCGCACGGGCGTAGGCCTCTTCGGTTGTCTCCGAGTCCACAAAGACCTTCGCCGCCTGATCAGCCGCACCGACCACGGCGAACGATGCCCCCTGCACTGCGCCCACCGTCAGGACCAGGTAAACGACCGGCGCCAGGAGGAGCAGCCCAAGGAAGGTGAACTCGAGAACCGCGCTGCCGCCGTCGTCGTCGGAATGCGCGGCAGCGCGGACATGCTCAGGAAGGGAGCGCAGAATGACCCGTCACCTCCATGGTTCCGCTCGGACCGATGAGTCCGATCACTGGGATAGGAGCCCGGACGGTTACCTGCAGTACGACGGCTCCTCCGCGGTTGACCTGGCTCACCGATACGTCCTGCGCATACGTGCTGTTGATCGCACCTGCGATCAGGGAACTTGTACGGGCAGCAGCGTCGGCGGGCGAACGGTCGGCAAGGGTTCCATAACGGGCGCCGGAGGAGGCGGCGTCGATCAGGGTGTTTCGCACATGAAGGACCAGCGTGAGCTGCACGACAGCGATGAAGAGTACCGTCACCAATCCGCCGATAAGCGCGAAGTCGACGCTCGCAGCGCCGCGTTCATTCGCGAGCCCTTGGCGAGGCGTTGTGTGTTGGGGCCGGTGAATCACCGCCTTATCGACTGACGCGACTGATCGCCTCGTTGAACAGTCCTTCCAGGGCTGGGGAGGCAATCGCCAGGAGTCCTGCCACAAGGACAGCGGACATCAGCGTGATCATCACCCAACCAGGGACATCTCCGCGCTCGGGATGGTCCTCTGAGGAAGGGACAGTCAGATTGGTCCGTAGAACGGCGGTGGTGAACAGGAAGCTTGCGATGAGGCGGTTACGCATGCTGGGTTCCTCTCTTTCGTGTGGTGTTCAGTAGGGAGTCGAAGGTACGTCTGCCTGGTCAGAGTCCGAGGTTGATCAGGGCGATGCCGGGGTAAACGGCAAAAAGAACTGTTAGCGGCAGAACGCCGAAGACCAGCGGGACCATCATGGCGATTTCCTTGCGTCCAGCGGACTCCATGAGTTCCCGTTTGGACAGGTCTCGAACGTCCTGGGCTTGCGCGCGGAGGACCTCTGCGAGCGGCGTTCCACGCTCTACCGCGACGCTGATTCCGTCGACGAACCGCACGAGCGGCGCCAACTGAGTACGGTTGGAAAAGTGCTGGAGGGATTGCAACAAAGGCGTTCCGGCTCGCGTCTCAGCGAGGACCTGGGCGAATTCCTTCGTGAGTTCGCCGTGCCCTGTCCTACAGATGCGCTCCAATGCACCCGTAGCGCTCTCACCCGCGCTGACGGCAAGGGCCATCAGCTCGGCAAGGCTTGGGAATTCCGCCAGGATCCGGCTTTCCCGTTTCCTTATCTCGGCGCCCAACATGTAGTCACGGAGCAAATAACCGCCGGCAGCGCTGCCGAACACAATGAGAACAGCCAGCATTGGGCTGAAGCTTCCGGAAGCTGCCAGGCTCAGGATGATGGTTGTCGATGCAGCGAGCCCGACGCTTCCCCAGATGACCTGCTCAGCACGGAAGTCGAGGACGGTCTGGGTTCTTCCCGCCTGCTCCAACCTTCGCGCGAGAGCCGATGAGGCAGGGCTGAACTTATTGAGCCAGGTAACGGCGTCGCGGGTAACCGGACGGATGATGCGCTCGAGTGGACCGAAGGGCGTCACTGCCTGCGCATTGAGGAGCCTGGAGCTGACGTCGACGGACTTGAGCTGCGGAGCGATGCGCTCAGCGAATCTGGGCAGGCGCATGATCGGCAGCCGAACGAAGGTGAGCCATAGTCCCGAGCCCAGACACGCACCGACCAGGGCCGCCAGGGAGGAGGCGGCCATCAGCGAAGCACCCGCTCATCGTTGGGAAGGGCACCAATGCGCAGCATCACCCAGTAGCAGAACGCCGAGACCAGCAATCCGCCGACAAGCACGATTGCGCCGCCCGCGGTGTTGTAGGCAGCGACGGCCTCCTGGCGCGTTGAAAGAAGTGCGAGCACAATCCACGGCGCCGCCACGGCGAGACGGGCAGCATTGACGGTCCAGGACTGACGGGCTTCCAGTTCGCTCCGGGTGCGTGCGCTGTCCCGTAGGAATTCCGCCAGTGTGCCGAGCAGCCTGCCCAGGTCCGTGCCACCGACTTCGCGAGTAAGGCGTAGGGCTTCCACGATCCTGTCCGCCACCGGGTCAGCCAGGCGGTCCTTCAGCCTGTCGAGGGAATGATCGAACTGTCCGCCCGACCGATAGTCAGCCGAGAACTCGCGGAAAGCCGGCCGCAATTCCTCGGGCCCCTTCACGCCAAGCTGCATCAGCGCTTCCGGGAGAGACAGACCGGCCCTGATCGCGGATCGCAGGTGGTCGACGACATCAGGCCACAGTTCCCGCAGTGATGCTGTGCGTTTGCGTGCGCGCCACCGCACCAGCATGAGAGGTGACAATCCACCGAAGAGGGCGAAACAGGCCGCAATAGCCGGTGTTCCGGTGAAGACAAACACGACAAGAAATACGAACATCCCGGCGACGCCACTGGCGGCGAACAGACCGCCCGCTGACACCCGCTCCACTCCAGCCCGCAGGAGGAGTTCCTCCACCTTTGCCGCGCGCCGCTTACTCATCCGCGGACGCGGGGGAACCTCCCACGTAGACCACCAGACCAGAAACAGACCCGCTCCAAGTGCTACACCGACTGCAACTGTCATGACGGCATGAGGAGGGAAGCGACGGTATATCCGGCGGACGCGAATTTCTCCTCCGCCGGCATGGTTGACGCAGTGACATGCAGTTCACCATCGACCCGTTTGAACACGGTCGACGTCTCGATCACGCCGTTCTCGACTCTGCGGCCCAGTGCAACGATTTCCGTCACGCGTCGTTGACCGGAACGCTCGCGGACACAGTGCACCACCAGGTCAATGCAGGAGGCGACAGTAGGCACCACAAAAGCGCTCGAGATGTTTTGGCCCGCCAGCAGAGGAAGCGTGCAGATCTTCGTTATGGCATCGTGCGCGCTATTGGCGTGGACGCTGCACATGCCGGGAAGGCCCGAATTCAGGGCGATCAGCATGTCGAGGCTCTCAGCTTCGCGGACCTCGCCGACGATCAGGCGGTCCGGTCTCATGCGAAGTGCTTCCTTCACGAGTCGGCGCAGAGGAATCTCACCATGACCCTCAAGATTGGGCTGTCTGCACTGCAGGCCGACCACATCGCGCAGGGGAAACTGAAGCTCGAAGATTTCCTCGACCGTCACAACTCGTTCGCGCGGCCCGATGCTGGCGCCAAGGCAATTGAGCATCGTCGTCTTGCCAGCCTGAGTTGCACCGGAAACGAGGATGTTCAGACCGCTCGCCACGGCAGCACTTAGAAATGTGGCGGCCTGCGGCGTCAGGGATCCCAACTCAACGAGATGCTCCAGCCTCGTCGCACGAGAGATGAACTTCCGTATGTTCACTGCCCAGTGGCGACGGGTGACATCGGGTATCACCACGTGCAGCCGGGAGCCGTCCGGCAGCGATGCATCGACGAACGGGGATGATAGATCCAGCCGTCGGCCGGACGCTTTGAGCATCTTCTCCACCAGATCGCGAACCTGCTGCTCGGAGAGAGTCAGTGAGGTCAGCTCGGACTCCCCCGCTCGCGCTACGTAGATTTCCGAGGGCGAGTTGATCCAGATTTCTTCGATGGCGGGGTCATCCAACAGCGGCTGCAGGGCACCGTAGCCGGCAACCGCGTCGAAAACATAGCGATTGGCCTGTTCGAGGTGCCCGAGGGGAGGCAGGGATCCGACGAGCGACCGCTCGTCATAGTCATTTACGGCAGCTTCAACAAGACGCCGCACCTCCGCGCTTTGAAGCGTCGGGTCTAGGCCACGGCGGCGGATGAGTTCTCTTACTTCATCCTCAACAATGCGCACTGCATCCATAGTTTTCCCCAAGGATTCGGCATGCAGACGGGAGAGGCACGCCGGAGACTGTCAGACTGATATTGCACGTTCAAGCTCGTTTCCCTGGCTCAAAGCGTAGGGCACACCAAATCAACTTACCTAGCCGGATGAAGGGCCTGTGGAGAACTTTGCCACGGCTCGTCACTCCCGACCCTCTAGCCGCATACGTAACACGCAGGTTCCTCTCCACCGGGAAGATACCCGGTCCATTCGGGGGCCTGCACCTATCTGGAGACCTCACCGTGATAGCTTCCCGCGCATCCAAGACCTTCGCGCTCTCTTCCCTCGTTACCCTGAGCCTCCTCACGGGTATGACACCGGCAGTCGGCATTGAACCGGGAGCTACAGCATCTCCGAGTCCCGCCGACGCGACGGCCACGACCGAGTCGGCGGTTCCAATCGAGGAGCCGTCGCCTTCCCCGTCGGCGACGCTTTCGCCGTCGGTGACAGCGACGCCGTCGTCGGAAGGGGAGCTCACTGCAGCTGACTACAAAAACAACGCAGCCTTGCTCGCGGAGCTTATCGGGAAACACGGTGCCAGCATGGGCCAGGGACTCGACCGTCTGGAAGAGACGGGGAACGCGCAGGAGCCGTCGCCGGCTGAAGCTTCTTCTCTCCCGAAGAGCTTCGACAGCACCTCTGAAACGGACTCAGGCGCTGCGATGGCTCCCACCGCTACCAACTACTGGCAACCGTCGTCGGGAGTTCTGGGCGTCGATGTAAGCAGCCACCAGGGCGAGGTCAACTGGAGCGGCGCCTGGAATTACGGCTCCCGCTGGGCGTACGTCAAGGCCACGGAAGCGCTGGTCTATAAAAACCCCTACTTCGGCAGCCAATACAACGGCGCCGGCAACCGCGGCATGCTCCGCGGCGCATACCACTTCGCCATCCCCAACGTCTCCAGCGGCGCTGCACAAGCAAACTATTTCGTCGCCAACGGTGGTGGGTGGAGCGCAGATGGGAAGACTCTTCCCCCGCTCCTGGACGTGGAATACAACCCCTACCCCGAGTTGGGCAATACCTGCTACGACATGAGCGCTTCGCAGATGGTCAACTGGATTCGCGATTTCTCCAACCGGATGGTCACGCTCACGGGACGCAAGCCGATGATCTACACCACCACGGACTGGTGGTACCGGTGCACGGGAAACAGTGCTGCGTTTTCGGACCATGCTCTGCACATAGCCTCATACAACAACTACGGTGCCGGCACTCTGCCCGCGAGCTGGAGCTTCTACAGCGTCTGGCAGTACACGGACAAGGGTCCGGTCGTCGGCGACTGGAACCAGTGGAACGGTTCCATGACCAGCCTCCAGTCGTTCGCGGGGGGCGGGAGCGCTCCCACGGCTGTCTCAAGTAAGCCGTCGGTGGGGGCGCTTGCGGATATGGTGGCGATCGATTCATCCGGCAGGCTGTGGAACTACCCAGCCAACGGGAAGGGCGGCTTCGGCACACGATTCCAGATCGGTTCAGGATGGACGGGTATTAAATCGATCAACCCTGTCGACTGGAACGCCGACGGCACCATCGACCTCCTCACCCAGCGGGACAATGGAACCCTGAGCTACTACCCAGGCAAGCCCACCGGCGGATTCAACCCGCCCGTTCAGATCGGCTCCTCCGGCTGGCAGAACTTCAGCCTCGCAGTAGGACCATGGGTCAAAGGCCAAGGCATCACAATAGTCGGCGCACGCTCCGACGGAGCCCTCTACTACTGGCCCCACACCTCAACCCACCAACTCGGCAGCGCAGTCAAAATCGGTTCCGGCTTCACCGACATGCCCATCGTCATGGCCGACCAAAACCTCGACGGACGCATGGATCTACTCTCCCGCGACGCCAACAACAACCTCCTGCGCTACACCGGAAGCGGAACCGGAACCATCCTCTCCGGCTCACGCACCACCATCGGTAAGGGCTGGGGAGTCATCGATACCGTAAACGCCGTCGACGGATTCAACGGCACCACCAGCCGCGGCATCATCGGACGCAACACCACCGGAACCCTCACCTACTACCCCTTCACCACCAACGGCTTCGGAACGGCCGCCACCATCGGCGCCGGCTGGACCACCTACACCCTCGCCGGAACAGACTTCGCGCAAAGCGCACCGCTGTCCGAGTCGACCTCGGCTCCGGCCCCTGAACCGGCTCCTGCACCTGCACCTGCACCTGAGTCACCGTCGGTGGGGGCGCTTGCGGATATGGTGGCGATCGATTCATCCGGCAGGCTGTGGAACTACCCAGCCAACGGGAAGGGCGGCTTCGGCACACGATTCCAGATCGGTTCAGGATGGACGGGTATTAAATCGATCAACCCTGTCGACTGGAACGCCGACGGCACCATCGACCTCCTCACCCAGCGGGACAATGGAACCCTGAGCTACTACCCAGGCAAGCCCACCGGCGGATTCAACCCGCCCGTTCAGATCGGCTCCTCCGGCTGGCAGAACTTCAGCCTCGCAGTAGGACCATGGGTCAAAGGCCAAGGCATCACAATAGTCGGCGCACGCTCCGACGGAGCCCTCTACTACTGGCCCCACACCTCAACCCACCAACTCGGCAGCGCAGTCAAAATCGGTTCCGGCTTCACCGACATGCCCATCGTCATGGCCGACCAAAACCTCGACGGACGCATGGATCTACTCTCCCGCGACGCCAACAACAACCTCCTGCGCTACACCGGAAGCGGAACCGGAACCATCCTCTCCGGCTCACGCACCACCATCGGTAAGGGCTGGGGAGTCATCGATACCGTAAACGCCGTCGACGGATTCAACGGCACCACCAGCCGCGGCATCATCGGACGCAACACCACCGGAACCCTCACCTACTACCCCTTCACCACCAACGGCTTCGGAACGGCCGCCACCATCGGCGCCGGCTGGACCACCTACACCCTCGCCGGAACACCATTCATGAAATGACAACGTTTGCCTCAAGAGTGCAAGGCTTCAGATTAAGCCTGCTCTAGAACCCGTCCATACAACTCCAGCAGGGACTGGACGCCAACCTTTACGTCGTGATGCTCGGCGATGAACTGCTTGCCTCCTTGCTGTCGGGAACCCTGTCCCGGGTCGGCGAGAATGCGGGCAACGGCTTGTGCCACCGCTACCGGTGTCGGGGCGCTCAAGTGAACCAGGTCCGGGTAAAACTCAGGTGAAGCGCTGCTGACCAGCGGTACTCCGATCGACAGCGCTTCAAGCTCGCTTGTTGCCAGGATGTTTGTCATCTGGCCGACGACGACGGCGGCGCTCCCAAGCCACGCTTTGTACTCCGCGTAGGGCATTTTCGGGAGCAGCTTTACCCCTGCACTGCGTGCCGCTTCCGCGTCCTTCCCCCAGTCCAGGCCTAGCAGCTCAGCTTCGGGGCATTCAGTGCGAATCCGCCGCGCGACCTCGATCTGGGCCTCGCTGCCCTTTACCTCTTCCCAACGGGAGGCAAAAATTACCCGGTTTGGGACCGGTAACCAGCGTGGCGCCTGGTCCAGCCGAACCGGGATCGGGAAGTAGCTGGCTTCCGAGCGCGGGTCGAGGTTATGAACGTGCGGCAGCAGATCGGGTGTGGCATAAAGGATCGCAGCCGCGTGTTCGGCGCCAAAGCGCAACCGCGGCGCCCATCCGTCATACTGCCGGCTTCGGACATCGGAGCCATGCAGATGCAGCACCCACGGCCGCCGCACCCAGCGCATGTGGGGAGACAGGCCTCCGGTGTGAAGGTGAACCACGTCCGTCTGCATACTACTCACTGCCAGCGCGCCGTCCCACAGCGCCGGGCGCGCCCGGATGGCAGGATGCATCAGGGGGCCGGTCCATACTTTCCGGTAATACCAGGGTATGTCCGTGGTCCTCCAGGCTTGCCCGGTCTCGTTGGCATAGTCGACGAGATTACGCCCGACGCTCGCAGCATCGTGGACGTGAAGGGCGCGGATGCGGGGCATCGACTCAACCATTAGTGATACCAGCAATCTTCCGTACGGCGTCGGGCCACGCACTGCTCGTCGCTTCGGCGCTCAGTTCCCTTGCTGCGGTGTGCGAAGCTTCCTTCATCCGCATCACTTCATTTGCTGACATACGGGTGAGCGCGACTGCGGCGGACTCCGCGTTGAATCCCCCCGCTACGAGTCCAACGCCGTGGCGCTCCACCAGTGCCTGCATCTCCGGGGAAGGACCTATGAGAAGGGCAAGCCGCGCCTGAATGAATTCAAATAGCTTGTTGGGCAGCGCGTGTTCCATATTGAAGTTACTGGGCGGGCAAAGGTAGAACCCGATGTCGTAAGCCTGCAGCATAGGGACGATCTGCTCAAAAGGGACCGGAGCCTTCATACACACGGCGCCGTCAGGCACGGTGGAAGCCTTCTGCGCTAATTCGTCAATGTAGCGTTGTTCCCCCGGCACAAGTACCAGGTCCAGCGTCGCTGTGCCCGGACGAAGTTCGTTGGCGCGGCGGACGGCTTCTATCATCACTTCGATTCTCCGTACACGACCGGCCGCGCCAGTGTGCACCACCCTGAGAGGTGATTGAACGGGAGTCGGGCTGAAACAATCCTCATAAGCGGAAGCATTCGGAACAACCGAGGGCTTCGGGATTCCGTACACGGAGGCGTATTCGTCCGCGATGCCGTCGGCCACTGTCGACACCGAATCCGCTTTCGTGACGTATTGCCGGCATGCCCAGTCCATGAACGGGCCCATCACCAGACGCCATTTCAGGTCGTCCTCGCCTTGTTTGGGTGCGTACTCGTGGAGATCGGCGTGCACTCCTCTGCGCGGTTTCAGGGAGACAGCCAACGGAACGGCGAGTACATCGTTCGCGACCACGACGTCCACGCTGCCTGGGGGAATATGGTCCTGCACCAACCGGACCTTGTCGGCGCCGAAATAGAGGCGGTGGTATCGGCGCGCGCTGAGGAAAAACCCGACACGGAATTTGCTTGCGTGCCAGGCGGGGAGGCTGTCGGGGATCTCAACGTGCCGGACCACGCCGTCAGGCGATGGCCCGTAACCGCAGGAGATAACATCAGCGAACTCCCGGAATAGACCAATTTGCCGAAGCACGCGGGGATCGCGCGCTATCCCAGAGAACGAGAGGACAAGTACCCTTGGGCGGGTTGGGCCAGATGCTTCATCGTGTGGCATATTTTCCACCCTAGCGACGTCGGTGCAAGTCCATGGCGAATCTGACATTCCCAGGACGTTAACCCATGGCAGCGAGCTTTCGTACCGCATGGATCCATGGGCGGGTCAGCTGTTCTGAGCTCAGTCGACTCGCGGCCCTGTGGGCGTTCTCCTTCAGCTCGCTCACCCGCTCGTCCGTGAGCGACAGGAGGACCTGCGCGGTCGCCTCCGCATCAAATCCCGCCGCTACGCATCCCACTCCGTACTCGTGAATCAATTTGGCCATCTCCGGGGAGGGACCGATCACAATCGCGAGCCGGGCCTGAATGAACTCGAAGAACTTGTTCGGCAGCGTGTGTTCCAGGTTGAAGGTGCTGGGTGGGCAGACGAAGACGCCGACATCGTAGTCCTGCAGCATGGGCACAATTTGGTCGAACGGCACCGGAGGTTTCATGCGCACGGCACCGCCCGGCACGGACGCTGCTCGGACTGTCAACTCATCGATATATCGTTGCTCACCCGGCACGAGCACCAGGTCCATTATCGCCGTCCCGGGACGGAGCTGGTTGACCCGCTCGACGGCGTCTATCATCACTTCGATTTTCCGTCCGCGGCCTGCGGCTCCCGTGTGGACCAGCCGCAGTGGTGACTGAATGGGGGTGGGCGCAAACCTGTCGTCGTACCCGGAGGCGTTCGGTACCACGGCGGGCTCGACGATGCCGTACACCGAGGCGTACTCCTCGGCGATCCTCTTGCCCACGGTTGATACCGAATCTGCTTTTGTCACGTACTCGCGGCAGGCCCAGTCCATCAGGGGGCCCACAAGAAGCCGCCATTTCAGATTGTTTTCTCCCTGACGAGGAGCGTACTCATGAAGGTCGGCATGCAAACCCATGCGTGGACGTAGAGACGATGCCAGCGGGACGGCAAGAGCGTCGTTCGCTACCACCACGTCCATGCTGCCTTGGGGGAGTCGGTCCTGCACAAACCGGACGCGCTCCGCTCTGAAGTAAAGGCGCTTGTGTTGGCGGGTGGCCAGGAGCGCCGCTACCTTCTTGTAATTGGTGCGCCACGAGTTTAAATGGACCGGTATCTGGATATGCTCGACGACGCCCTCCGGCGCCTCTCCGTAACCGCAGGAGATAACGTCGGCGAACTCACGGAAGAGACCAATTTGGCGCAGCACCCGCGGGTCCCGAGTGATGGGCGAGAACGACAGCACCAGTACGCGCGGTCGAGACGAGTCACGCGGATTTTCAGTCACCGTTTCCATATCTCTGCTTTCATAAAGCACAACCGGCGAGCGACTGTGATCGTCGCTATTCTATCGGCCAGGTCTGAACCTCCACTGAATGCGGATAATACCGATCTCAGTGTTTGACAGCAGCCCTATAAATGGCGGCAAGCTGCGGAACGAGTGTTTCCGGCCCGTGGTGCCGGCGGACCCAGGATGCACCGTTCGAGGGTCTTGACGCTGATATGGGGTCCTCGAGAACCTGTCGGACGCGATGTGTGACCGCTTCCGGATCGGCCTCGGTCAGGAACGGGCTTCCGGGATAGTACCCGGACCGCACACTCGTAACCGTGGGAGCCCCCATAGCAACTGCCTGGAGTTCACTTGTTGCCAGGATGCCTGCTGTTTGTCCCACCACACAGTGGGCTCCTGCCATCCACTGTAGGAAGCGGTCCTTGGCCATCCGGGGAACCAGCTGAACGCCCAGGGCTCGAGCTTCGGCGGCTCGGTCACCCCAGTTCAAGCCTTCGAAAAGAACGTCTTTTTCTAGACCTGCTTTAAGCTGCCGAAGGAGTGCCACCTGCGTTTCCCCGCCTTTAGACTCGTCCCAGCGCGACGAGAACACCAGCTTGGGAGGCCCGACCGGTTTCCACGAAGGAAGTTCCGAGAAGTCAATCGGGATTGGCAAGTAGGTCGCATCTGGCCGAGCTGGTAAGGCGTGTTCGGCCAGGTCTGGTGTGGCGTAAACCACGTGCGCTGCTCGTTCTGCCCCCCACTGAATAGACGGCCGGCTCGCGGCATTGTAGTAATAGTTTCTGATGTCCGTTCCGTGCCAGTGCATCACGAACGGAATGTACGGCCGGCTCCTGGCTGCCCCGGCCCGCGTGCCAAAGTGGATGTGCATGATGTCCCCCCTTGCTGCTTCTACAGTCCTGCGAATCCTCCACTGCGTCTCCGTCAGCGCGGGAAATCTGGGCTTCTGATCCTGCGGGCGCATACTTTCGGCAAGCCAGGGTCGGTGACGCCATCGATATCCTGCCTCTCGTCCATACTTCACCAGAGTCCTGCCCACGTCGGCGCAGTCGAAGAAATGAACGACTTTCGGGTCTAATCCTCGCTCGACCATGTGAGAGAATCTACGGCAAGTACACCGCTGACCATGGAATTTTGCGTACGGCGCCCCATGTTCCGTAGAGCAGTTCCTGGTACGCCGACGTCATTGCCTGCGTCAATGGAAATTCCTGTACCACGGTTCAGCGGGAGTCCCTTGCTCGGAGGTTTCGAGTACGCTGTTGGACGGCATGAAAAACCTATTCGACATACTGCGCCCTCTTCTGGCCACGCTCCCCGCAGGCAGCCGCCGCTTCCTTCTCGGTTACGGAGTTGCCAGCGCATGTCTGGCCGTACTCGACATGGTGGCACTGGGAGCTGTAGCCCTGATTCTTCCTGCTCTCGTTAGCGGAGAGTCAGTCGTGCTTCCCCTCATCGGCGATGTGTCGGGAGTGATTCTTCCTATCCTCATTGGGGTTTGCCTACTCATTGTCCTCAAGGGCGTCTTGGCAGTCCTGCTACTGCGGATGGCCACTGCGCGGTTCGCCCAACATGAAGTTTCCATCGGTGACCGCCTTTTCGCCTCTTATCTCGCTTCCCCCTGGGTGAATCGTCTGAAGAAGAATTCCAGCGAACTCGTCCGCATGGTCGACGTTGGTGTGGGAATTACAGTCGCGGGCGTGCTCATCCCGGCCATGACGTTGTTCGGTGAGTTCGGAACGCTTCTGGCCGTTATCGTCGTGTTGTTTGTGGCGGAGCCGATCATCGCGGTCGTGACACTTGTTTATCTTGGTTTCGTTGCCTTCCTGCTCGCCCGGGTGATCTCTCCCATGTCAGTTCAAGCGGGTCGAGAGAATCGTCAGTGGTCGGGAAAAACCGTCACGATGCTCACCGAGGCAATGAACACTTTGAAGGAACTGACGTTGGCGGGGAGGGCTCCCGACGTTCAGGAGCGAGTCAACATGACCCGGACCAGGAGCTCGAGGGCACGCGCGAGATCCATCTTTCTGAGCCAAGTGCCGCGCTACGTCCTCGAAACAGCGCTGATCGTAGGGTTCGCGCTGGTGGGCGGGGTTGGACTGGCAATGGACGGCCCTGAGGGTGCTGTCAGCGCGGTCGGTCTCTTTGCCGTGGCCGGCTTCCGGCTCGTTCCGTCGCTCACTCGCCTTCAGGCGGTTCAGTCGCAAGCGAACTCGAGCGCTTCCTTTGCCAATAACGTCATGCGGGATATTCGGGAAGGCGAGGAGCTACTCGCGGCCCGCGTGCGTGATCGTCCTCAACAGAAGTTGGATTCAGGAAGAGTTGATATCGAGCTGCGAAACGTCAGCTTCACCTATCCCAATGCTGAATCGCCGGCCTTGGACCGCGTCAGTATCCTCGTTCCTGCCGGAACCCACGTTGCTTTTGTCGGAAGTTCCGGTGCGGGGAAATCCACACTCATAGACCTTCTCCTGGGGCTGCTTGAGCCCAGCGACGGGCACATCGAAGTGGGTGGCGTGCGCATGGACTTTGTTCTTGATGACTGGCGCAAGCGCATCGGCTACGTTCCGCAGGAGGTATCCCTGTTCGATGCAACTGTCGGGCAGAACGTTGCGCTCACATGGAACCCGTCCAATGTTGACCGGGCCAAGGTGGAGACGGCGCTTCGACGGGCCCAGCTGCTGGATACGATCAACAGTCGCCCGGGAGGAATCGATGCTCTGATCGCTGAAAGGGGCCATTCGCTCTCGGGCGGCCAGCGGCAACGATTAGGGATAGCGCGCGCCCTCTACGACAACCCGAATGTTCTTGTGATGGATGAAGCCACGAGCGCGCTGGACACAACGACTGAAGCAGCAGTAACAACTGCAATACGAGAGCTTCACGGTGAGGTTACCGTTATAACGGTGGCCCATAGGCTTTCGACCATCAGGAATGCCGATATCGTTTTTTTCATGAAGGACGGGCGCGTAGACGCGCAGGGGTCGTTCGACGAGGTAGTTGCGCAAGTCCCCGACTTCGCGCGGCAGGCTGCTCTGGCAGGTCTAAGCTAGTTGCCCATAAATCGTTGCAAGCTGGTCCACGATGACGTCGGGCGAGTGGTATTTCTCCACCCACTTACGTGCCTGTAACTGGTTTGCAATCGTCACCGGGTCCTGCATGACAAAGGCGACCTTGGCGGCGAGATCCTCCGCGGTTAGTCCGGTGACAACGGGAACGGGATCTGGATATAGTCCCGGGCCGAGACGCGCCACCAGCGGAATCCCCATGGCAACGCTCTGAAGCTCGCTCATAGCGAGGATCCCCGACGTTTGCCCCACGACGCAATGTGCCTTCGAAAGCCACCGTAGATAGTCCTGCTTGGACATCCGCGGAACTAGCTCGACGCCTCGTCGCTGCGCCTCCTTAGCATCGCCACCCCAATCGAGGCCTTCTATTCGAACCTCAGGTCCCAATACCCGACGAACTGCGGACAGTAGCTCCAGTTGCTGGTGTCCGCCCTTGGAATCCTCCCACCGTGAGGAAAAGACTACGAGGGGCGCTCGCCCTGGCCGCCACGATGGCAGTTCACTCAGATCTACGGGGTTAGGCAAGTAGATGGCGTCGCTCCGCGCCTGTTCCGCATGAACTTTGAGATCCGGCGTCGAATATAGTACAGCCATCGCGTTGTCCGCTCCCCACTGGATGCTGTCGCGTTGAGCCGGATCATGATAGAAGGTCCGTATATCGGTCCCATGATAGTGAACGATGAAGGGCCTGCGGGGCCACTTAGCAAGGACATCTAGTCTGGTTCCAAAGTGAACATGGATCAGATCAGCATCAACACTTCCCAGCCAGCGCTTTGCAGTCCATCCTGCAACGCTGGCACTCCTCCTGAGAGACCCCACCGGGCTCACGCCATCAACACTTGTGTCTCGCGCCGGAAGGTAGCGCCACGGACGGCCCCCAGCGCGGCCGTACTTGACGAGCGTCGCTCCGACGTCGGCACAGTCGTAGAGATGGAGCGCTTTGGTTTCCTTGATGCTGTCAGACATACTTCGAAACTAGCAGTCCTTTCGCTCACTCGAGCATGCCAATGTAAAGTTGCTAGCGCCCTAGCCCGGAGGAGACCACTGGATGACTGCTGAGAACCGACCCCATCTGCTGTACGTCGCTTGGGGGTACCCGCCTTCTAGGGGCGCGGGCGTTTACCGCGCACTTGCCACGGCGAACGCGTTCGTTAGTCAAGGGTGGGATGTGACGGTTCTGACTGCTAGTCGCGAGGTCTTCGAATACCAGACTGGGACCGATACGGAACTCGAGAAGAACATCGATCCCCGAGTCAACGTGGAGAGGGTACCGTTCAGCTGGATCCGAGGGGAACCCGATCTTTCCAAATGGTCCCGTGGGCGCGTCACTTCCAATCTCTTATGGACCTATCTGCGCTCGCAGAAAGACCGGATCCGGTTCCCGGAACCCGTGTACGGCGGATGGAAGGGCGCGCTTATCGCCGCCACGGATAGAGTGCATCGGATCAAGCCAGTCGATCTGGTCATCGGTACAGCGAATCCGAATGTCGACTTCGTTCCAGGATGGCACTTGTACAAGCAGGCAGGCGTTCCATATGTCATGGACTATCGAGACACTTGGCATCTGGACGTTTATGCAGACAAACGCATCGGATCGCCTCGCTCCCGCTCGGCGCGCAAAGAGCGAGAGCTTCTCAAACACGCGGCCGAAGCGTGGTTCGTAAATGCACCGATACGCGACTGGCACGCCCAGGCGTACCCTACAGACCGAGCGAACTACTACGTCGTGGCCAATGCGTTCGAGAAAGAGTTCGCCGCTGAGTTTAGAGGAATGCGACCCCCGGCGCTGGAGAGTCAAGGTGGTGGCCTCGTGTTCGGTTACCTAGGAACTATCTACGGCCCCATGCCGCTTCGCGAATCTCTGGAGGGATGGCGTTTAGCCCGAGAACAGTCCGAACTGGTTGCGGCGTCTCGCTTGGTTTTTCGAGGGCGATTGGGGCACTACGCGGAGCCCGACCCCAAGGTGCTTGCATTGCTGGATGAGTATCGCAATGATGCTGTTTCCTATGAAGGACCGGTGAGCAAGACGGACGTCGCAAACGTTTACAAGCAATTCGACGCGCTACTTTTGATACTTGGACGTAGCAAATATGTTACAAGTGGAAAAGTATTCGAGTATGCCGCGACAGGATTGCCCATAGCGTCACTACATCACCCGGAAACAGCCTCAAGCGACATTCTCCGCGGAAGAAGAGACTGGTTTGCGTTGGATGAAGTGACACCTGAGGCAGTGGGCAAAGTGTTCCTCCAAACTGCTGATCGGGCAGGTTCAATGACTGCAGAGGATTACGCACAGAACCAAGACTGGGCGCAACATCTTTCCCGAGATAAACAATTGCAACCTCGTATCGAACATCTACGCCACCTCGTGGGAGGAAACAATTGATGAGCGCGCCGCTCCATGTAGTCGTCCTTGCCGGCACCACAACGGCGCCGGAGCAACTGCTCAAATCATCCCTGGGCGACCGCTCCCCAGCGGCAGTTTTTAGCGACGCAGCAGGACGTGAGGTTCATGTTTCGCTTGTCTGCAGTGGCACCCCGAGCGGCGGCCGGGAGATCTCAATGAAGAGAAAAATCCAGCCGGAGAATCCCCCATTGACCGACCGGCTCATCTCAGCGTTACGTCTTGACCTGCTGGACAGAGTCCTCAGGCGAACCTCGCTCGGTCGGCTACTCATCTCCCTCGGACCTACGGATCCCTCGCGGGTCGTGTGGCGTGCTGTACAAGCCGACCGAGAAGCTATGCGGCTTCTTTCCTCGGCCGATATCGTTTTAGCCGCAGACCTAGCTGCCGTACGGGCGGCCTGGCACTTAGCACAACGCGGAGTGGTCCCGTATTCCTACTTCGGATTGCAGGCGGCCGAGAAGATATTCTCTGCAAAGTTCCGCGTGAACGCTGACCGCTAAGTTTCCTGCTTCGTCCTTGCGGGACTAACGGATATTCACCCAATCGCACTACGGTAGATTTCACAAAGACGGTCCACCGTTGTGGCCGTATTGTGATTGACGCTGATCCAGCGAGTGCCAGCTTCTCTCAGTGCCAGCATCGCTGCTTCGCTGTCAATGTGAGCATCTATCATCTCCGCCATCGCCTGTGGATTTACGCCTTTCCCCCATCCCACCGGCAGGTCGGCGGAGTAAAGGCCCGCTTCCAACGGCATGTATAAAGGCACACCTATGCCGAGAGCTTCCAACTCAGTTGCACCGAGTAGACCGGATGACTGCCCAATCGCCACATGAGAACGACTCAATTCCTCGAGGAACAATTGATGGCTCATTCTATTCACCAGCTTCACGCCCATTACGGATGCCTGACCAGCAGAAGGTCCCCAATCTAGGCCACAGACCTCATAACGCCCCCGGCTCAATCGAATCAGTTCCCGGGCGGTTGCAAGTTGCGCTTGAGCGCCCTTCGAGTCGTCCCAACGTGACACGAAGAAAATCCGTGGTAGCTTCCCGCGGTCCGGTGCGGCCGGGGGAAGTGCATCAACTGATATGGGCACCGGCAGGTAGATCGCATCCGGGCGGAGCGGAAGCACATGCTCCCGTAGATCGGGTGTGGTATACATGACCACGGCCGCTTCGTTGACTCCCTTGACTATTGATGCCCGCCAACGAGGATCGTACTGCAGAGTACGGATATCGGTTCCGTGTAACGTGAGAACGAATTTCTTGGGAATGAACCTTGTGTGCTGAAGCATGCTTCCGGAGTGGATGTGCAACAGGTCTGTCGACAAGGAGCGCCAGGCGAGTCCCCTCAACCATGACATCCCGTCCGTCATGTACTGCAAACGCCCAACGAGGCCAGATGCGGACCGTACCGTAGCCCGCGGGTAGAACCCCCAGGGCAAACCTCTGCTCGCTGCTTCCGTGAGCACTCGTTCTGCGTAAAAGGCGCAATCATTTACATGAAGAACACGAACAGCATCTCGCGCATCCTCGTTAGGCATACGGTTCACCCCGCCAGTCTTCCACAACTCTTTATAGACCGTGTATCGTCACTCGACCGTGCCATCGATACGTTCGTTCACAACAACTTACGTGCTCGAGACGGCTGAGGGAACTGGAATATCCATTGCAACGGCGTCTTCGCGGTCAAGTCATACAGCACCACCGCAACGGTGACGCTTATCGCGACAAGCGCAGGCACGATTAGGGAGTTCAATAGCGCGTGGCTGGATGGCAGCACTGTAGATCCTTCACCCAGAGCAACCGAAACTGCTATCAATGCGTTCAAAATAATGGGATGGACCACGTATATCGGCAGCGTTCTTGCGGCGATATACGTTGAGGCCGATCGAACCCATCGGAACTTCGACGCCCAGCAAGAAAGAACCAATACGCCCACAATTCCAACGACTGAAAGGGCCAGATTCAATGACAGGCCAGCGTTCTTCAGATTCACAACGTGAGTAAGCGCCGCATAAAGAACAAAAGCTGCGCCCACGAGCGGCCATGGATTCGCGGCTGCGATCGCACGAACGGCGGCAGCGGCGAAACATCCCGTGACATACCAAAACAGGAATACGGTCCCCCTAAGAATATTGGTCACGAGTGCGTCAGGCAGAAAGACCTGCAGTTGATCTTTGAGAAAGGGCGTCACCATAAGAAGGAAAAAAGCGGTGAGCATCATCAGGCCTGGCCAGTGGCGAAGCAACTTGGTTACAACAAAGAAACTCACGAGTAACGACAAAAACCAGTAGGCCGTTCCACCAAAGGGAATCGCAGCCAAATTCTCCCAAAAATACGACCTTGGTGCTGAGGGTCGGTAAGCAAACGCCGTCACAGCGGCGAATAATACACTCCATAGAAGAAACGGCCATAATAGATCAGCCAGACGCCTACGCCAAAGATCCTTCCAAGGCCGCCACACTGCTCGCGCTGCAAGAAGCCCCGCCACGAGGAAAAAGAGCGGCATCCGCACCGGCAGCAGCATACGACTCAGCTCATCCCAGAAGGACAAAATTGCGCTGTCCGCATCAGGCAAAAGACGTGCTACCCCGACGACACTGACGTGGTAAACCACCACCAGAATGATGGCTACGGATTTTGCCGTATCAACCCAAGCCAATCGGTTCCCACTTGTCGAAGAGGTGATCTGAGCGTCGACAGCCGGCTGCGAGATTGATTGGGGTACGCCCGACAAAGGAAAGTTCACGGGGATCAGCCTATCTGCAATTGCCTTCTATAACCCCCAAGCGAGAGCCCACCGGACAGAATAGACATCCTCATATGGACCGCTCGCAGCTGTGACACCTATGAAGATCCCGCAGCCTACCAGCTTGCCGTGACTCCTTCGCTAGGGATTTGGGCTGAATCGGTCGCCCTGAGACTGGTTTCTTTCCCAGGGACGTGTCGCTTCGTCCAGAGCGACCCGACGGGCGAGTTTGGTGATCGACGTTTCCATATGCCGGAACCGTTGGTGGGTCGTCGACATGTATACCAGAAAGCTGACGATGAAGGCATAAAGGACGAGATCGGTCCCCCGCCCGATTCCCAATAGGTGAGCGGCAGAGGAAAGCAGAGACGGGAAGAAAATGGAGAGAACAGCGGTCAGCGCGAACAGTAGAACCATAATCCGTCTGACGGCCATATGCTTGGCGTTGGAACCACCACGAATGAGTATCAGAGAGACAAGAGCGACCGCTAGGACGAGCAAAATTTGGACAACGATGAGCACGTTAGATCACCTAAACAGGAGGTCAGCGATGATGTTGACCGAGTTGAGAAGAGACTGGCCTTTGGACTTTGAATATTCCGTATAAACGATTTGGACCGGGTGTTCAGTCCAACGGGGCTGCAGCACCGCAAGCAATTGCACAAGTTCGGAGGCATGCGCCATTCGGTTCTGCGTCAGATGGATATTCGACGTCACGTTTCGTGAGAAGGCACGGAGGCCATTGTGTGCGTCCGTCAGCGGCATGCCAGTCGTTAACCGGGTCTGGAATGCTGCTGTACGTAGGACCAACCGCTTCAGCCACCCGATGTTGGTACGGCTATCGAGGAATCTCGATCCAAGAACTACGTCGGCTTCACCTGAGTTGAGACGAGCGACCATTGCCATGGCATCGTCGACGCGGTGCTGACCGTCCGCGTCGAACGTCACCACGCTGGTCATATCGGGATCCGACAGGGCGTACTCAAAACCCGTCTGCAACGCGGCGCCCTGGCCCAGGTTCACCGGGTGCTGAACCACTACAGCGCCCGCCTCACGAGCGGCCTCTGCGGATGTATCAGTACTGCCATCGTCGACGCACACCACGTGCGGAAAGTACGGAAGCACTCCCCTGACAACATCACCAATAACAGGCGCTTCGTTGTAGAGGGGAATGACGATCCAGGTGCGACTCACCAAGTAAGTATCCCATAGCGAGTAGGTTCGCCCGCTGCGCGCCCGCACCAGGACTAAATCTAAGCAGTGAGTTCGAGTTCGGGATCAAGTGGTCCGGGACACGAGGGTAACTTGCCCGTCAGCCGGCGATAAGGCGCGCTTGCCCTGAGCTAAGGTCTTTCCTATGAATTGCGGGCCTATCTACCTCATCGGATCCTCGGGCAACCCAAACTTCGGCGACGAGTTCATCACTGCGTCTTGGCTTCGCTTCCTCGCCGTTGAGCGGCCGGAAGCTGAGATCTGGCTTGACTGTCCTCACCCGGGCACAGCACAGACCCTCTTCGCTGGTCTCCATCCCCGTTTGCACATCACGGATACACTGTGGCGCTGTGCATTTGAGAACCGCGAGCTGAAGGGACCAGCACTCAAAGCCAGGATTGAGTCGCTCGTAGAGAACCTCGGCTCTCCTGCCTATGATCTCGGATTGTTGAAACTCCGGGAGATGAGCTCGCTTCACTTGATCGGTGGAGGCTATATCAACGGGATGTGGGCTAATCACTCGGCTCTCGTCTATGCGGTGCGTGCAGTGCACCGACTGACAGGCGCGGACCTGTTCGCAACGGGTCTGGGCTTGATGCCCGCCGTCGGGGACGAGCTGGTGAATCTGGATCTCTTCGCCGACTTCAATCACGCGACCGCTCGGGACCTCACTAGCGCACAAACCTACGGGATTGCACAAGCCGCGGACGACGCGTTCCTGGGAGTGAAAGACGAATTAGAGAGGAATTCGCGCGATGGCGTTTTCGTATGTATCCAGAGTGACACTGCTGAACCTGCGCTTGTGAATTCCGCCGTCTCAGCAGCACGAGACCTCCTGCGGCCCATGGCGGATGCCGGACGCACCCTGCATTACGTAGAAGCCGTGCCCGGGGCCGACCGTGTTGCCTATGAGCAACTGGCCGACATCATCCCGGAAGAAAATTTTCTGCCCTTCACGGAGCTATGGCGAAGCGGTCTCCCGCTGTCGCGCCGGCAAACCTGGATCACAACACGATTTCACTTCCATTTGTTGGCTGCGGCGGCAGGTGCAGACGGCGTCGCTCTCCCCGTGAATCCCGGTTACTACGATGTCAAGCATCAGTCCCTTCTGGACCTGGGTAGCGGCTGGGCGACCACCGCATCGGACAGTCCTCCAAATAGGGCCTCGGGCGCGGGGACCCTCTCGGACAAATTAGGGGAACTTTCGGCCCTGAAAGAATCCGAAGCGAAGCAATTATATGGACAGAAAAAGGTGACCGACCTGGCGCGCGCCCGTCCGCTCGCCCGGTTGAGCCGCTCTGCCGGGAGGTCTTTCAACGCCCGACTGCGCAAATGAGTACCAGCTTCTAATGCTCTCTGAGTTATCCGCTCTGGTAGCCCTTGTGCCGCTAGGGATCTCGGCGCTTGCGATCCTCATGGGACCCGGACTTCTGATACTGCTCCCCCTGCGGACTCCCATTCCCGCAGCTTGTGCACTCGCGCCGGCGGCCGGGCTTGTTCCGTTGGGCGTGACGAGCCTGGCATTGGCGGTTTGGGGAATCCCCTGGAACCTTCCTACAGCGCTGTGTGGAGTCGTCATCAGTTCCGTCCTGTTTTGGATGCTCGGCCGCTGGTTCCGGGTAGGGTTCCCGCGTGGAGAGGAGGCACAGCTCGACCGTCTGTACGCTGTCGGTCTGGTCGCCTCCCTCTTCGTGGGATCGCTGCTGACGGTGATTGCTCTCCACCGGGGCATGGGAAGCATCGGAGTTGCATCCCAGGGATGGGATCCGATCTTCCACATGAATGCAGTCCAGTGGATTCGCGAATCAGGAAGCGCAACCCCATGGAGCGTGTCCCCCATTTACGGCGAGTCAAGCGCCAATTACTATCCCGTCGGATGGCACCTGATCGCTTCTCTCATTCCAGGTGACGTCGTGGCGGCAGCAAATGTCTTGACTCTTTTGATCGGCGGCGTCCTCTGGCCGATCAGTCTCACCTATCTCGCTTCGGTAGTCTTCCCGAAACGCCCCCTCATCTGGTTACTCACACCCGTCCTTACAGCTTCCTACATCAGCTTTCCCTACGCTCAGTTGATTCGCAGCGGACAATGGCCCAACGGCTTCGGGACGGCCCTCGTTCCCGCTGCGCTTGCAATTCTGATCGTTGTCCTTCGTATGCTTTTCACACGGCGGATGGAACGCCAATACCCGCGGGGACCGCATCTTCGGGACGGCTCCTCTGCATTCCTGGTAGGAGCGTTGACGGTCACGGGCACCGCTGCTGCCCATCCCGGCGCCTTAATGGCACTGGCCATAGCCGCGATACCGTTTACCGTCACATATGGGTTTCCGTGGCTGCGGGACGTTCTGCGGCATCGTGACAGGGTCGGCGTCCTATCGTTGCTTGCGGGGGCAGGACTTCTGACAGTCGCTTTGACAGTTCTCTCCCGTTCCTCTCTCTTGGAGGCAGTGATGCGTTATGAGCGCACTGTGCGGGCAGAGCTTCCGGATTCGCTTTATCTGGCAGTGTTCGATCTTGCAACCTTCCCCGCACTGCAAGCGCCCGACATGGATGAGTTCAATACCTATATCGGCCTGCTCGCGATAGCGGGCGCACTGGTTGGGCTGTTTCTTAAGGAGCGCCGTCCGCTCGCAGTCGCGTGGATGGCGTTTGTGCTGCTCCACGTCTTGGCGGCAGGGCCCGAAAATCCCGCGCGTTGGCTTACCGGGTTCTGGTACAAGGACACTCAGCGCATCGCTCCCATGATCACGATGACCGGGGTTCTTCTCGCGGGCTGGATGCTTGACGCGTCTGCGCGGAAGCTCTCCTCCATGGTCCGTCAAGCAATCGACCACACGCCGGCTTCCAGAGAGTTTTCCCGCACGGCGGCGGTCGTTGCTCTCGCGCTCGTGGCTGTGACCTATTTTGCTTCCGATAACTACCGCTCTGCGGAGCGGATAGCGGTCGCAGCAAAGAATTACCGGACCGATACGGCGGGCATGGGTGTGCTTTCCGCCGGTGAGCAGGAGTTCATATCCGCGAAATCGGACCTCCTGCCTGAGGACGCCGTTGTGGTCGGTGATCCTTTCAATGGTGAGACGTTCTTCTACACTCTCGCGCAGCGGCGAGTCGTGTACACCCAACTTGGTTCCGCCACTTACGGGCACGAAGCCAAGGAGTACTTGCGTGGGTCCTTCAATCAAATCCATGCCGATCCCGCCGTATGCCAAGCGCTGGGAAGCGTGGGGGCGACTCATTTCTATGAGGATCGTCCCGGTATTTCTCACGGGAGTGACGTGCTCCGGACGTGGCCCGGTTTCTACAGCACGAACACCGACCAGGGATTTGAGGTTGTGGCTACGGACGGCACTCACACCCTTTACAGAATTACAGCGTGTTGATTCAGACTGCAGAGTTTCGACGGCTTGTTGAGAATCGCGCGTGATAGTGTCGATGGGTTCGCCAGCCTAGATTTTCTTCCTCGACGCAGGCGCTAACCCTTCTTATTCGGATTCCGCAGGAGTAATAGATGTCCTGGTGGGCTGCCCTGCCAGCGATCGCGATAGCGATCGCTTTACTTTTGATACCCGGGACCCTGTTTTCCCTAGCACTCCGCGCCCGGGGTCCTCTAGCTGTGGGCCTGGTACCAGTGTTCTCGGTCGGGTTGGCAGGCGTGAGCGGAGCGATAGCGCCATATCTGGGCATCGACTGGTCGGTCGTTACCTATTTGCTACTGAGCCTCGCGCTCTCTGCGGTCGCTTTCGGTATAAGCAAACTGGTTGACTCAAAGGTTAAACGGTCGCCTTCCCCCAGGCTGGACCGCTACTCCCTGGTTGCGGCCGCCGTCGGACTGGTCGTCGGCGGCGTAGCGACGGTCTACAACCTCACCCGCGCTCTGGGCGCTCCCGACAACCTCGCTCAACGCTACGACAACGTCTATCACCTGAACGCGGTCAGGTATGTCCTTGAAGAAGGTGAAGCTTCGAGTCTCACCCTCGGTCGCATGCTTCATCCAGACGCCGGCGTGGCAATCTATCCGGCCGCTTGGCACAGCTTTGCTTCGATCGTTGCACAACTGACCGAACAACCGATCCCTGTCGCAGTCAACGCATTGAACATCGTCATCTGCTCCGTCGTCTGGCCAGTTAGCGCTATCCTGCTGACTCGGATTGTCCTCGGCCCGAAGCCGATCGCGCTTCTATTTGCCGGAATTTTTTCAGCAGCGTTCCCTGCGTTTCCACTCGGATTGCTCGACTTCGGGCCCCTGTACCCCAACCTTCTTTCGTACGCTGTCCTTCCGGCGGTACTCGCCATCGTCGTGTCCAGTCTAAGGATGGTGGTCCGAAACGGACTCAGTCCCTTGGGTTCCCTCATCGCACTTGCCGCCGGACTTGCTGCGCTGTTCACTGCTCAGCCGAACGGGTTCTCAGCCCTGCTGGCTCTCAGTCTGCCGATCATCTCCTGGAAATGGTGGAGTTGGACCCGCGAGAGGTACCGGACAGGTTCGTTTAAGAGACTGTGGATTCCCCTTCTTGTCGCTGTCGTCTCAGCCAGCGCCTTTCTCGCGGTATGGCGGGCGCTTCTCATCACCAGATATGACAGCTGGCTTCCCTTCAATGACAGCCACTGGGACGCAATGGGCGAAGCGCTCACGAGCGCGCCACACGGAAGACAAGTGGCAGTGGTTCTCAGCATCGCCACCGCAGCCGGGATAGTCGGGATCGCGAAACGAAGGGCCCCCGGGTGGATGCTCGGCGTGTTCGCCGTCGCTGTTCTGCTCTATGTAGTCGCCGCGAGCCAGCCCCGCGGGTTCATCAGGATGGTACTCACGGGGTCCTGGTACCAGGACCCCCAACGGCTGGCGTCCCTCCTCCCGATTCCCACCGTCGTCATTGCGGCCTTCGGGGCCGCGTATCTGGTTACCGGAAGTCGCCGTGTTCTGCAGCGAGCATTCAATGCCCTTGGCGCCAATCACACGACGACGGGAATTCTCGCCGGAGCTCTCACCGTAATCTTCGTGGTGCTGGGCGCTGTGTACAGCCAACGTGGATCGATCGATCAGATGGTAGTGGAAACCCATATAAACCACACTTACGACGGCAACCCAACGATTCTGTCCCCCGCCGAGCGTGAGCTTCTTGAGCGTCTGGACGAGACCGTACCCGACGATGCTGTTGTCGCCGTCAACCCTTGGAATGGCAGCGCTCTGGCCTACGCATTCAGCGGCATCGAGGTTACGCAGTATCACATGGGGTCGCTGTCACCGGATCTGTCGCTGGTCGCCCAGGAGCTCAACAGCGCCGACAGCGGTTCGGAAGCCTGCACCGTCGCTGCAGACCTAGGAGTCGAGTATGTCCTGGACTTCGGGGACTACTATCTGCTTGACCGGCCGCTGGCCCACTCGTACCCGGCGTTCGACGACGTGGACGACCCGAGCAACTATCGACTCGTTGACCAGGAAGGCGACGCCAAGCTGTACGAAGTCGCTAACTGCGGTTAGGTTCCGGAAGCGCAGCGCGTCAGGAACCGCGGATATGGGCTATGGCCTCCGCAACCGGCGCGTCGTGGACGATACGTCCCTTTTCCAGCACGACTCCGCGGCGACAGATTTGGCCGATTAAATCCAGGTCATGACTGACCACAATCAACGTTTTTCCTGCATCGGCCAACTCTTTGATTTTGCCGATGCACTTTCGCTGGAACGGTTCGTCGCCTACCGCAAGGATCTCGTCGATGAGGAAGACATTCGGATCGGTGTGGACGGCTACCGAAAACGCTAATCGCAGGTACATGCCCGACGAGTAGAATCGGACTTCCGTATCGATAAACTCGCCGATTTCAGCAAAGTCGACTATCGAATCGAATTGCTTGTGGATGTCCTTTTCAGACATCCCGAGAATGGCACCGTTGAGGAATACATTATCCCTGCCGCTGAGGTCAGGGTGAAACCCGGCTCCGACCTCGATGAGGCCCGCAACGCGGCCTCGAGTCCTTACCGTTCCTGAGTCCGGCAACATGACCCCGGAAATATGCTTGAGGAGCGTGGACTTTCCGGATCCGTTGAACCCGAGCAGCGCGACAGTTTCTCCCTCTTCCACAAGGAGGGACACATCGTCCAACGCCGGAAATGTGCGGGAAAGATCTCCTTTTCTGCCTTTCAGCAGCCACACGACAGTTTCCTTCAGGGACCGCGTGTGTCGGAGTGCGAAGCGCTTTCGGATTCCGCTGATCTCGATTGCCAGTGCCATCTCTATAACTCCTGTGCGAAGCGGCCCTCAAGGCGGCGGAAAAGATACTGGCCGAAAACAACTGTCACCGAAGCAATGACCAGGGCGACGGGAAACCACACCGTAAAGAACCCAGGAGGGAGGTCAAACTCTTGATCTGAAGTCGGCATCCAAAAGGCATAGTGGAAAGTTTCTACGCTGACGGTCAAAGGGTTCAACATATAAATCGACAGAGCAGTGTCACCCAATTGCCGACGAACCATTTCCCATGAGTAGAGCACGGGCGACGCCCAGGTGGCGACCATCAGCAACATGTCCACGAGGTTCTCAGCGTCACGATAGTAGACGTTGATCGCGCCGAAAATCAGGCCGAGCCCCGTCGCAAGCAAAGCCGCGATGAGGAAGCCCACCACTGCCGCACCGAGCTGCAAGAGCGATGGAGACCATCCAGTGAGGAGACATGCCGCAGTCAGGATGACAATCTGCGGCAGGAAATGAACGGCTGATACCCATATCGCGGAAACCGGGAAAAGCTCACGAGGCAGATATATCTTCTTGATCAATCCGCTATTTCCCACGATGGAACGGGAAGCGTTCCCGAGCGCTTCCGAGAAGAAGTTGATCAGGACTATTCCGGCAAAAAGGTATATAGCGTAGTTCGGCAGTCCATCCGGGTTTCTGCCGCTCTGCTCCAAGCCTAGGAAGACACCGAGCGCTATATAGAACACGATGAATTGCACACCGGGCTTCACATAGGACCAGATCAGGCCGAGTATCGATCCCCGGTACCGGACTTTGATCTCTTTGTCGACCAGGAGCTTGAGCAGGAAACGATGCCGCGCGACGTCCCGCAAACCGGCGCCGCGACCGGGTATCTTTAGTTCCGCGTGCGCGGGCTGCCCGGACTCCCCTGAAACTGCTGTCATTCCGCCTTGTTCCCAGTTGCACCTGCGGCGTAGAACGTCTCTGCCCACGCCGTAGGCGACGTGAATTGTGGCATCGCCGCCCTGTAACGCTCGGCAAGCTCGTCCCATTGCGCGTATAGACGACGATGGAGTGTCGCGCTTCGCAACGCGAGCTCGCGGGCTTTGTCGACGTCACGCTTATGCCAGGAAACGCCGGCACCGTCTGAGGACGTTACAAGGGCAGAGTCCAGCTGCGAGAGCCTCCACCAACGAGCGTCCATGGCAGCGATATGCGCTTCGGGGTGCTGCTTAGCTTCGGTTGGTACCGGCCTGACCTGATGCAGGACGCCGGTCGCGACCTTGATGAGAGCACCAGGCACGCTACGGGCCGGGGTTGGTCCTTTGCCCTTCCGGGGCGGTTTGCTCGACTTCACAGCTGGGAAGGAGGCTGGATCAGCTGAGATGCGTGCGTCGTCGTACTGTGCCCTGATGGCCCTGACCTCCCCCAGTTTCGACCCTAGGGACTCATGCAAATGATCGGGTCCCGTTAATAGATCTTCGAGCGCCCGGAGCCGCAACTCGACTGAGGAATACTGCATCGAGAGAAGATGACGGACATCCACAGCGAAACTTTCCCGTGGCATCCGGCCTCCCCTCTTGTAAGGCGAGTAGAGCAGGGTAGCGAGCCATCGATTGCGCTGGTGGTAGTAAGCCTGCCAGTCGATCGTGTCGTCTTTCTCGGTCCAGGGCATGTGCCAGACCGCCGCCCCCGGCAACGTTACTGTCCTATACCCCTTGTACTGCGCCCGAATCCCATACTCAACGTCATCCCATTTGATGAAGACGGGAAGGGCCAGTCCGATGTCGTTGATGATCTCGGTGGGAATGAGGCACATCCACCAGCCGTTGTAATCCACATCGATGCGGCGATGCATCCAGGGAGTATCGCGTAGATTGCTTGCGGCGAAGTCGTGAGCCTCCTCCGTGTTTGGGGAGGACCCGTATCGGAAGCGGTATCGATCGACCGACTCTCCGAAGTGGTGCATCACGGAGCGCTCAAACAGGTTGAACATGTGCCCGCCAACGATGGTTGGTTCCCTCGTGAAGTCAGCGAACTGCGCTGCCCTCAAGATTCCCTCTGTTTCCATCTCGACGTCATCATCAAGCAGCATCACATAGCTGCTTTCCGAGTCGTTTACAGTCTCCAACATGCCCCGGGCGAAGCCGCCTGAACCACCCAGGTTCGGTTGGTTCACGACGGCGAGGCGTCCTTCTAACCTTGCTTCGGCGTCCGAGAAACCTTCCTCTGCGGCTACCTTCTGGGTTCCCTGATCCGTCACGATGACACGATGAAGAATCTGCACCAGTTCATCCGACGATGCGATCGTGGCGAGATTTCGTACGCAATAGTCCGGCCGATTGAAAGTGGTGATCGCGATCGTGAGCTTTCCGGCGGCAAATTGGTCCGGTTCCGGGACGCTCCAGTGAGCATCCTGCAGGGTGACCCGCTCACCGTGCGAAGATAAGTCGAACCAGTACCAGCCGCCGTCACCGAAGTTGGTAAGTGGAAGCTCGACGGTCAAGGAGTGGCCCTCCGCCGCGCTCACCCTATGGCTGCTGACCCTGTTGACGGTCCCGCGAGCGGTAGAGCGGTATACAACGATAGAGGCTTCACCATCGAGCAGGACGCTCAGCCGTACCGTCCGTATTTCGGTATGGGCGCGCCAGTAGCTGGCGGGGAAAGCGTTGAAGTAAGTGCCCAGGGACACGCGTTCGTGGGGCGGCAGCGCTAGCTGCCGACGATCCAGGACATAGTTAGGTTGTATATCGGCCGCGGGCAACGACACCGGTGCGGATTGACTCTCATCACGCCGCACGCGCTTGGCGCCGTTGAAGTCGACGTAGAGAGGCATGGTATCGATGTCTCCGCCTTCAGGAAACACCACCCTGTGCACGGTCCGCCAAACAGGATCCTGGCCGGATCGGCTCATCTGGTCATTCACGACGACAGAGGTACTCATGCGTCGATCCCTCCACTCTCGAGCTTTACGCCATCATTGAAATGAGGCCTAATTTTGTTGTCGAACATCGACAGCGCTGATCCGATGGCCATGTGCATGTCGAGGTACTTATAGGTTCCCAGCCGGCCGCCGAACAGGACCATCTGTTCCCCCCGGGCAAGATCACGATATGCAAGCAGCTTGGCACGGTCGGCCTCCGTATTCACCGGGTAGTAGGGCTCATCGCCCTTCTCCGCGAACCGGGAGAACTCCCGCATGATGACCGTTGCATCCTTGGTGTATTCCCGCTCCGGGTGGAAGTGACGGAACTCGTGGATGCGGGTGTATGGGGCATCTTCATCGGGATAATTCATCACCGGACAGCCCTGAAAGTCTTCGATCGGCAATACCTCTTCTTCGAGGTCGATCGTCCGCCACGACAAGTCACCCTCGACGTAGTCGAAGTACCGGTCGACTGCGCCCGTGTAAACCACCGGAACCTGGCCCAGAGTCGCGTTGCGCGAGTAGGGATGTCCGTCGTCGAAAAAGTCAGTGTTCAGCTCCACAGTAATGTTCGGGTGCGCCGCCATGCGTTCGATCCACGCGGTGTATCCGTCAACCGGCAAACCCTCGTACTTGTCATTGAAGTACCGGTTGTCGTAGGTATAACGGACCGGCAGCCGGGAAATGATCTCCGCCGGCAGATCCTTCGGATCCGTCTGCCACTGCTTGCCGGTGTAGTACTTGATGAAGGCCTCGTAAAGCGGACGGCCGATCAGCTGGATGCCCTTGTCATTGAGGTTCTGGGGGTCCGTTCCAGCGAGTTCTCCCGCCTGCTCCTGAATCAGGGCGCGCGCCTCGCTTGGGCCCATGGAAGCGCGAAAGAACTGGTTTATTGTTCCCAGGTTGATGGGCATCGGGTACACCTCGCCTTTATGGCTCGTGTACACCTTGTGCTGGTAGCTCGTGAAAGCAGTGAAACGATTGACGTACTCCCACACCTTTTCGTTCGACGTGTGGAAAAGGTGGGCGCCATAACGGTGGACTTCAATGCCGGTTTGCTGCTCGTTCTCGCTGTAGGCATTGCCACCAATGTGGTGACGGCGATCCAGCACCGCGACCTTCAACCCTAGTTCTGTTGCGGCCCTTTCGGCGATGGTGAGGCCGAAAAAACCTGACCCGACCACGACTAGGTCAACGTTCACAAATTCTCCTGGGTAGAGTTTCAGCGGTGTTCAAGGGACGTCTGCCCGCGGGTCAAGGTTACCCGACCGTCCCTCTCAAACCGCATTGCACGAAAGCCACGGTCTAGAGTTGAGCCCATGCGTCCGAAAATCCTGTGCATTTCTTTCTCCGAGATAGTCGCGGACTCCCGCGTCCTGCGTCAGCTCGACCTGCTGGCTGAGTTCGGTGATGTATCCACCCTTTCCTACGGCAAGAGGCCCGCCGCCGCAGCGGAGCATCTCGAGATTGACTCGGGGCTGGCTTCCCTTCCGCAGACCCCCATGGGAGTGGCTTTCCTAGCGGCCAGGCTCCATTCCAAAGCCGAGCTCATGGCCCCGGCGGTGAAACGGGCCCTCGCTCTTTTGGAGGGCCGAAAGTTCGACCTCATCGTGGCGAACGAGGCACGAGCCCTCCCACTCGCGCACCATATCGCTGAAGGGACGCCAATATGGGGCGACATGCACGAGTGGGCACCGGAGGAGAGAGTACAGGTGCTGTCTTGGCGGCTTCTGGTCGCACCGCTTATGACGAGCGTCTGCGAACGCTATCTGAGGTCTACTGACGCCATATCTGTGGTCAATGACTCAATCGCAGAGCTCTATGAGAAGCATTTTTCCTGCCGCACCGAAACCGTACGCAATGCCCGTCCCTACGTTGACCTCGAGCCCCAGCCTCTTGAGGAAGGGCCAATCCGACTCGTTCATAGCGGCGCAGCTGTCCCGGGTCGAAATCTCGAGGGAATGATCGAGGCTGTGAAACTACTCGGTTCGGACTACACCCTCGATTTCTATCTCATAGAGGCGAGGGATAACGGCAAATACTTGCGTCGTATCCAGCAGATAGCAGCGGGGAACGAGCAGATCAGATTTCACCCCTCCGTGGCTCCGCACGAATTGCCTCAGGTTCTGAACCGTTACGATCTAGGCGTCTACAGTCTCCCGCCGCAAACACGCAACCAGGCCTTGATGCTGCCCAACAAGTTCTTCGACTTCGTTCAGGCCCGCCTCGGAATAGTCTTCAGCCCTTCTCCGGAAACCTCTCGTTTAATTCAGCAGTATCAGGTAGGGGTAGTCACTGACGACTTTTCACCGGACTCGCTGGCAGCCGCGATCAGGAGCCTCTCAAGGGCCCAAATTGAGAGGTACAAGTTGAATACACACCGAGCGGCGAGGGCACTGAGTTCGGAATCAGATGATCGGGTTGTGCGCGGGATTGTCTCTCGACTGCTCTCCCGAGAGGTCCAGCCTTCGGACCGGTAGAGTGGAAACCATGCGAATTCTCAGCGTTGTAGGCGCGCGCCCTCAGTTCGTGAAGCTGGCTCCCATCGCCTCTGCACTGCAGGGCAAGGCTGAACATCTCATTGCCCACACCGGACAGCATTACGACGAGCTAATGTCCGACGTGTTCTTTCAGGATCTTGACATCCCGGCACCTGACTTCAATCTCGCCGTCGGGTCCGGGTCCCATGGACGGCAGACAGGCGCAATGCTCGCCGGGCTTGAAGAGGTGCTGGAGCAGGCTAAGCCGGATTGGGTGCTCGTTTACGGAGACACAAACTCAACGCTCGCTGCGGCTGTTGCTGCCGTCAAAATGCACATACCGGTCGCACATCTGGAAGCTGGTCTACGGTCATTCAATCGACGGATGCCGGAGGAACACAACCGCGTACTGACTGATCACGCGGCGGATCTCCTTCTTGCTCCCACCGAAGTGGCGATGAAACATCTCGCAACCGAAGGTCTCGCTGAGCGCAGCGTGCTCGTCGGTGACGTCATGACTGACGTGTTGTACCTGACCAGAGACGCCGTTAGAGCGAAGCAGGAGCCCCTCCCCGAGGGGCTCACGGCGGGTGACTATTACGTAAGCACCATTCATCGTCCGGACAATACCGACGATTCGGAACGCTTGTCCGCTATCGTGGCGCAGCTCTCGGCACTGGACAAGCCCGTTCTTCTGCTAGCTCATCCGCGTCTGCGCTCGTTGGCGCAGGGACACGGGATCGCACTGAACCAAGGGTCCCTCAAATCCATCGACCCCCTTGCCTACCCCCAACTCATCAACGCTGTTCAGGACTCCGCGGGTGTTGTGACGGATTCAGGTGGGTTGCAGAAAGAAGCTTTCCTTCTGAGAGTTCCCTGCACGACGATTAGACCGGAGACCGAGTGGGTGGAGACGGTCGAACTGGGCTGGAACACACTCGTATCGACAGACCTGCACCAGCTGGGTGATGCGGTCACCCGCCCGGCGCCCGCGGCCACCGACGCCGCTCCCTACGGCTCGGGCGAGGCAGCGCACCAGGTCGTTGCTGCCCTTCTCGACGCTGGAAATCAAGGCTGAATATCTTCAGCGACTGTCCGCCGCCCGGTGCTCAAGCCGGGCGGCCAGGACTGCTGCGGCCGCTCGCTCGCCTGCACTGCGCAGCGAGGCGTTCTCATTCACCCAGGCGATGCGGAACTCTCGATCATCAGCTCCGTCATCGAGGAGCCGGCGCATAGCGCCAGCAACTTGTATGGGGTCATAGGGGACGCTTTCGCCGAGATGGTTCTCGCTCACCATGGCAGCGCTATCGCCGACGCCCGCATAAATGACCGGCGTGCCACATGCCGCTGCCGCATATATCTTTGTCGGCTTGGCGAAGTCGTAACCTTTTCCTGGAACGATGCTGACCAATGCGCCGGCAGCCCCGCGAATCCATGAAGCAGTTTCTTCCGGTGACTTCACGCCCCCGAAGGTAACGCGACCGGGAACCATCTGCTTGGCCAGCCCGCGGAGCTTTGTCTCCGACGCTCCTTGACCAAAGAAGTAAAGGCGGACAGTTTCGTCTTCGAGTTCTTTAAGTGCCTCGATGAAGATCTCGGCGCCCTGCCATTCGGACATCGTGCCGGTGTAGACGAAGTACGGGTGTCCGGGCTGTTCCTGCGGCCCGTTCGCGTTGAACAGGTCCGTATCTATGCCGTTGCCTACGACGCTCACCCGATCGGGGGAAACTCCGAATTGGGATAGTTGCTCCGCGACGCCGTCAGATATCGCCAGAACCTGCGCAGCATTCCGCAAGGCCACACCTTCAACCCACCGCATGATTGAAACGACCGGTGCGGCGGCACCCATTGCGATCACTGCATCCGTCCAGACGTCGGCGGCGTAGTAGACGTAAGGACGTCGTCGCAGCCAAGAGGACGCCGCGACAACGAGCCCTGTGGTGGGCGGAGGCTCCGACACAACCACGTCCGCCCGGCCCAGAAGAAGGCGAAAGAAGAGAGGGAGGTCGAAGCTCAGATACTGAACGTACCCCCGAACGTTCCCTCCGGGATCACGCAAAACCGGCCATCGCGAGATTCCCCGCTCCGGCAAATGCTGCGTGGGCGGAACGGTAGTCAGTACCTTTACCGAAGCTTGCTGCCTGTGCAGCGCGCCCACTAGCGCCTTCAATCGAAAAGCGGCGGCACCAACTTCCGGCGGGAAGAGCCTGGTGGCAAGTATCACCCGCGAACTCACGCGGTGACGTCCACCATCTGCCCGACCCGGGCAGACTCGATCATCGCTTCAGCAACCCGCAGCGTGTTCAGGCCTTCGCGCATGGTCACGACGTCGTTGCCCTCCCCGCGTACAGCATCACGGAACGCTTCGTGCTCGGCCTTCAACGGCTCGCGCTTGGTGAGCGCCAATCGCGTGATATTGCCTTCACTGACGCCACGGAAATTCGATACAGCTTCCCATTCAGTGTTGACAGTGCCGTTCTCGTAGAACGTCAGATCAGCCGTCAGTGTGTCGGCCACGAAAGCACCCTTCTCCCCCGTCACTACTGTCAACCGCTCCTTCATGGGTGAAAGCCAGTTGACGAGGTGGGAAGTGATGACGCCGTTCGCCAACTGGCAGGACGCAGTCACCATATCCTCATGGGGACGCCCCGACCGGGTGCTGGTTCGTGCCGAGACAGACTGGTAGGGCGACTGCGCGAGCCAGGCTGTGAGGTCGATATCGTGGGTACCGAGATCCTTCACTACGCCCACATCGGCGATGCGCGAAGGGAAAGGTCCCTGACGACGCGTTGCCAGCTGGTATACATCGCCCAGGTCGCCGTTCTCGATACGGGCGCGCAGCGATTGCAGCGCCGGGTTGAAGCGTTCGATATGCCCCACGGCACCGACGAGGCCTGCGCCCTCGAACGCTTCCGCGAGTTTGACTCCGCCCTCGATCGTCGATGCAATCGGCTTCTCCACCATCGTGTGAACACCGGCAGCGGCGAGGGCGAGACCAACTTCCTCGTGAAGACCGGTGGGCACAGCGCACACGGCCATGTCGATCCCCTGCGAGATCAACTCGTCCACGGATCCGCACAACGGCAAGTCCCCGGCGACACCGTGCGGGTCACCGTAAGCATCGGCCACCGCGACCAGTTGAACACCATCCAGTTCACGCACAACGCGAGCGTGATGGCGCCCCATCATTCCTAGACCAATCAGCCCTACCCGAAGGTCCCCCATTATGCGCCCGCTCCTGCAAGCTTGTTCACAGCTGTCACGATTCTGTCCAGATCCTCGTCATCAAGGGACGGGTGCACAGGAAGGGAAAGTACTTCACGCGCCGCGATCTCAGTGTTGGGCAGATCCTCGGTACGGTTGAAGGACGGTAGCCGGTGATTCGGGATCGGATAGTAAACCCCGCTGCCGATGTTGTATTCGTCCTTCAGGGCCGCCGCGAAACCATCCCGGTCTCCCGAGATGCGGATGGTGTACTGGTGGTACACATGTTCGGCCCCCTCCGCTACCACCGGAGTCCCCACGCCTTCAAGGTTCTCGTTCAGAAACTGCGCATTCGACTGGCGCTGGGCCGTCCAGCCAAGCACCTTCGTCAACTGCACGCGTCCGATCGCCGCATGAAGGTTCGTCATTCGCGCGTTGAACCCCACCAGTTCGTTCTCGTACTGGCGCTCCATGCCCTGGTTCCGCAGGAGGCGCAGTTTCCGCTCAACCGTTGCGTCTCCGGTCGACACCATGCCGCCCTCACCCGAGGTCATGTTCTTGGTCGGGTACAGCGAAAACATCCCGAAGTCGCCAAATGTGCCGACCTTCTGCCCATTCAACCCCGCACCGTGCGCCTGGGCGGCGTCTTCGAACAATTTGATGCCGCGGGTGTCCGCCAACTCACGGAACGCAGCCATATTGGCCGGATGACCGTACAGGTGAACCGGCATAATCGCCTTGGTCCTGTCAGAGATCAGCGACTCGACATGGCTGACGTCCAGGCAGTAGTGATCAAGCTCAATGTCGGCGAAGACCGGCGTCGCACCGGCCAGTGCCACAGAATTCGCTGTCGCAGCGAACGTGAACGACGGAACGATCACTTCATCACCGGGCTTGACCCCGGCAGCCAACAGGCCCAGATGCAACCCAGACGTACCCGAGTTCACGGCCACTGAGGCCCGCCCGTCAAGAAGGACGTCCGAGAACTCCTTCTCGAACTCGGCGACCTCCGCGCCCTGGGCGAGCATGCCCGAGACGAGAACCGCGTCGACGGCTGCACGCTCCTCATCGCCTACGATGGGCTTCGCTGCCGGAATGAATCCTGTGCTCATTTCTGTTCCTCTATTGGTGCCAATATTCCGTCTGCTTCGCTATATTTCTCACCGGTCTCAGGACAGACCCACAGCCCGTTTTGCTCCGTGAGCGGATGCCCGGATTTCCCAACCCACCCGAGACGGCGAGCAGGCACTCCAGCCACAAGCCCATAAGCGGGAACGTCCTTGGTCACTACGGCGCCAGCGGCGACCGTAGCCCACGCGCCAATAGTGACCGGGGCAACGCAAACAGCCCGTGCGCCGATGGACGCTCCATCCTCGATGGTGACGCCCACGGGAGTCCAGTCATGCGCGCTTTTCAGTGTGCCGTCCGGTGATACGGACCGAGGGTAGGTGTCGTTTGTAAGCACGACAGCAGGGCCAATGAAGACGCCCTTTCCGAGCGATGCCGGTTCGTACACCAGGGCATAGTTCTGAACCTTGGTGTTCTCTCCCATCGAGACACCTGTTCCGATATATGCTCCGCGCCCGACGATGCAGTTGGCTCCCAGTTTGGCGTTCTCACGCACCTGCGCGAGATGCCACACTTTGGTACCCTCGCCCAGTTCCGCCTGGTCCGAAACGTCAGCGCTATCCGCGATGTAGGTCATTCGACTACCTTCCGTTGAATCAGGCCTTGCCGATGACCCGGTAGGTGACTCCGGCCCACTTGTCCGGCGTGCTCACCCGACGGCCGTCGATGAATGTCTTCACACCGGGGAGGTCCGAGGGCGTCAGATCTGCATACTTCGCGTGATTCGCCTGCACCACCGCAGCATCCACCGGATCGCCGAGACTATAGGCATCAAAGCCCAGAGACGCGAGTTCTTCATCGGTGTACAGAGGGTCATGCACCAGTACCTTCGCGCCGCGCTGCTTCAGCGCGTCAACGGTGGCAAAGACGCCGGAGAATGCTGTTTCCTTGACCTCTCCTCGGTAGGCAGCGCCAAGTACGACGACGGTGGCACCGTCGAGATCCCCATGAGCGCCTTCCAGCAGCCCGACTGTGTACTCGGGCATCCCGGCGTTGGCCTCGCGGGCTGCCCGAACGACCGTCGCAGACGGATCATTCCAGAGGTAGAGGCGGGGGTAAACGGGGATGCAGTGACCGCCGACGGCGATGCCCGGCTGGTGAATGTGGCTGTAGGGCTGCGAGTTGGACGCCTCGATGACCTGGTAGATGTCGATTCCGGCAGTCGCAGCAAAGCGTGCGAACTGGTTGGCCAGGCCGATGTTGACATCGCGGTAGGTCGTCTCGGCAAGCTTGGCCAGTTCGGATGCTTCTGCTGATCCGAGGTCCCACACCCCGTTGCCGCGGACCAGGTCGGAGCGGTCATCAAAATCGAGAACGGCCTCGTAGAACTCGACCGCGAGCTTTGCGCCTTCGTCGGAGAGGCCGCCAACGAGCTTTGGGTACTTGCGGAGATCTTCGAAAACCCGCCCGGTCAGCACGCGCTCCGGCGAGAAGACCAAATGGAAGTCCTTGCCCTCCTCCAGCCCTGAGCCTTCCTCCAGCATCGGCTTCCACCGGTTACGGGTGGTGCCAACCGGGAGCGTGGTCTCGTACGAGACCAGTGTCCCCGCTGTGAGGTGCTTGGCAAGCTCCGCCGTCGCTCCGTCCATCCATCCGAAGTCAGGTTTGGCGTCAGCGTCCACGAACAGCGGCACCACCAGCACCACGGCATCTGCGTTGGGCACAGCCTGCGCGTAGTCGGTTGTGGCCCGAAGTTTGCCCGAAGGGACCAGTTCGGACAGCTTCTCCTGCAGGTGCGCTTCGCCGGGGAACGGCTCCACCGCATTGTTGATGGACTCGACAACCTGTGCGTTGACGTCGACGCCCACCACTTCATGACCCTTCGAAGCGAACTGGACCGCGAGGGGCAGGCCGATCTTTCCAAGGGCAATAACAGCAATCTTCACGATGGAATGACCTTTTCTCTGTACGTGGAGCAGACCCAGCTCCAGATCCAGTAGCCAAGCCTATCGTCCCAGTTGCAATATCGCCTGTTCCGGTCGCCGTGGCGCACGACACTTGGATGCCACGGTGTTATCCACAGGAAAACGACGACGCCATCGCCGCTGGTCTCGGTGCCCATAGGCTCGAACCATGGATCTGCACGTCACGCTCGCCGCAGGTCCCGGAGTGCGGCTGCGCGGCGGTGGAACTACCGAGGAAATAGTCATCGTGAGGGCGCACCTGGCTACCGGCGAACAGCTCCAGGACCAACTGGAAAAGCGAACGGGCGCACAGCACCACTTCGTCAAGGGGAAACCGCTTCAAGAGCTCGAACCGGGGGTGCCACCCCTGACCTCCGGTGCCGTGATAATCGCGGCGGCGAGTGCACGCATGGCCCCGAGCCCGTCCCGCCCGGGTAGCCTGTTTTTTCTCGTACGGTCCGGGCCCGACGCAGGCAAAGCGATTCCGCTGACCCGCGGAACCTACACGATCGGCCGAAGCGCCGCAGACATCACCATTCATGACCCCGAGCTCTCCCGGGTGCACGCCGTTCTCACGGTGACCGATGACTCCCTGACCCTTCGCGATCGGAACTCAGCAAATGGCGTCTGGGTGAACGGGCACCGGGTTGAGCTGACCCGGGTGACCACGGCCTCCGACATCCGCATCGGGACCAGTCAATGCGCGCTCGTCCTTCCCGATACACCAGCCCAGCCGCCCCTTGCCGCCGACCTCAGCGAACCATGCGACATCAATGCTCCTCCACCGCAGGAAGCAAATCGTCTGATCTTCCTGACTGCATTCCTGCCGCTTGTGCTCGGGGTCGTGTTGGCCGTAACCACCGGAATGTGGTTCTTCCTCGCTTTCAGCGCCCTCTCCGCCGTGACAGGGTTGGTTCCACTCATCACCGGACGAAGAAAACGTCGCGCATTCTCCGCAGCCGTCACGGATGCAGTGAACGTGGACAGCAAACGACGACGGCGCGCAGCATCAGAGCCGGGCAGGTTTACCCTGACCACGCTCCGGCCATCATTGACCGCAGCCGGTAAGGCCAGCCCGCTGCTCACCGGTGGGCGATACCTGCGGCTCGGCGCTGCCGACCAACCCGCTAACGTCCGGCCCAAACCCGCACCGCCAGAGTGGCAGGTACCGGTCATTGCGGAGGCGCCAGTGCTCGTCCCGTTGGTTGAGCCGGGAAGCGAAAAGCCTGTCAGCCTGCACATCCGTGGCCCGGAGGAAGTTCTCATGCGCGTCGCTCACCTCCTGCTCCTTCAACTCTCCGCCCTTCTCGAATCCGGCGAGATCCTCTGTTATGGTCACTCGTCGGGCCTGCCGGCGGCAGCACGGTTCCTGCCACGGGTATCCCTCGTCGCTCACCGGGCGCGCCTTGTCGAACTTCTCGCGAGCGGTCGGTACACCTCGCTCGTGTTATTCGGCGCCGACCACGTTCCCGAGACTCCCCGTCTGCGTATCTACCGCTTCTCCTCGTCCGCGGGACTTGAGGATGAAAGTTGGACGGCCGATTACTTTCCGTCGGATCCGGTCCTGCGAACTCCTAACGGCGTCATTTCCTTCCGCCCTGATTACGTGCGTGCTGAGACGTTCGATGTGTTGGCCCGGTCAATCGGAGCCCAAGCAGATCCCGACGCGGACGACGGGCCAGATACATCGGTACCGGAGGCTATTGCATTGCCGGACCTCTTACCCTGTGACGCCGCAACCATTGGAGAGAGGTGGCGTGAGTCCTCGAACGGAGCGCGTCTGAGGACTGTCGTGGGTTCATCTGCTGCAGGGCCCCTCATCCTTGACCTGGTCGCGGACGGTCCGCACATGCTCATCGCCGGGACAACCGGGTCCGGCAAATCAGAGTTCCTGCGGACGCTGGTCCTGGGCCTCGGCTTGAACTGCTCCCCCGCTGACCTCAATTTCCTCTTCATCGATTTCAAGGGCGGCTCCGGACTCGGCGCGCTGGCAGGTCTTCCCCATGCCGCCGGCATGCTCACCGACCTGTCTGCTGCCGCGGTCTCACGAGCCCTGATCTCCCTGAGAGCCGAGGTCAAACGGCGGGAAGCGATGTTTGCGGACAGTGGAGCTTCCGACTACCTCGAATACCGTCAACGCACCTCGATTCAGCTGCCCCGGCTCGTAACCGTCATTGACGAGTTCCGGATGCTGAGCGAAGAGATCCCCGGTTCCGTACACGAGCTGATGCGGATCGCGACCCTGGGCCGCTCGCTCGGCATGCATATTGTCCTCGCAACCCAACGCCCGCAAGGCGCCATCACGTCCGAAATCCGCGCGAACATCACCACAAGCGTCGCCCTGAGAATGCAGTCCGCAATGGAATCCCAGGACGTCCTCGAATCAGCTGCCGCCTCCTCAATTCCAGTTGGCCTCCCCGGTCGTGGATACCTGCGCGTCGGATCCGGCCGAGCCATCGAATTCCAGACGGCTACGACTTCGGGACACGGCAAGGGAACACTATCGGCTACCATTACGTCCTTCACTTCCCTGCTGACTCGGAAGGCCCGCTCGAACTCTCCCACGCGATCAGCAGAAGAAGTTCCCTCCGACGCCAAGACCAGCATTCAGGCGATGGTCGATTCTGCCGACCGCGCCGCACGGGCACTTCAGCTCCCCGTGCTCCAGGCACCGGTCTGTCCGCCCCTGCCCTCCACACTGGCTCGCGCAGCGGAGGCGCCGGCCGACACCCCACAGCTCGGCTTACTCGACATGCCGGATAAACAGCTCCAACGCCCGCTGATGTGGGAACCCGCGCGTCACTCTCATCTCGCACTTGTGGGGCAACCCGGAAGCGGGCTGAAATACGCCCTCACACACATGGCAACAGAGCATCTGCGCGCAGCTCCCGACCGACACCTCTACCTTCTTGACGGAGACTCAAGCCTGCGTGCAGTGATGGACACCCCTCAGGTCGGCGCCTATGTGACCGCTTCCGAGGTCAAGCGGGCCGCCCGTGTCCTCCAGCGCATCAGTGAACTCGTGGCTGACCGCCTCAACGATGCTGCTGAACGTCGGGGAGGAGTTCAGCCCCTCACCGTTTTCGTCTCCGGGTGGGGCAGGTGGGCGACGGCCTTCAGGAGCGGCCGCTTCGCCTCGGCGGAAGAAGCTCTGCAGGACATCGTGCGTGACGGAGAAGCGGCCGGGATCGCGCTTGTCATCGCCGGCGACCGGGAGCTCATCGCCAGCAGGTTCTTTTCCATGCTGCCTAACCGGCTCTACCTGCCACTGGATGCCAGCCCGGAGACGCTCCTCAGCTGGCCGAAGCTACCTGCAATGGACGCCGTACCCGGCCGAGCCTTCGTCCAGGGCCGCATCAGCCCGGACACAGAAGCTGTTGCGCAACTCGTCACGGAAGGTAGCCCGATACCGTACGTGCAACCCGCACAGAATCCTTTTCCTGTGGCCGGGCTCCCTCGCGTCGTCAGCGGCACCGAGCTGAAACCAGCCAGGTCAGGGTCGCGGACGCTTTGCGTTCCTGTCGGATTGGGCGGAGACGATCTTGCCACCGCGTACCTCCCCCTGCCGCAACACACCCCGGCACTGATCGTGGGCGCCCGAGGAACGGGTAAGTCAGAAACGCTCGATCTGATCGCGCAAATGGCCCCGCCCTCACTCAGATGCCGGAGACCTCTCAGGAACGAGGACGCGGAGGCCTTCTGGAGACTGGAGGCTGCCGCGGGAGCCGGCTCAGGTGACCTGCTATTGGTCGATGATGCCGATCTGCTTCCGCGCGATACACACCAGCGACTCGCTGCGATGCTTGCGGCCGGCGCTCGGGCAGTCTTCGCATCCTCACCGTCCCCTTCCGCTGCGACCAGTCCGGCTCTGACCACCCTCCGGATCAACCCGCTGGGAATCGTCCTCGGCCCCCGGTCGCCGACTGACGGCGATGTATTCGGCTTGCGCCTCGACGTGGACGGCACCCCGCCGCCGGGACGCGGCATCCTGGTCGAGACACGCCGCACCGTCGAAATCCAGATTGCGACAGGCGGAGACATCGAGCCGGGTGGCGATCTTTGCAATCAGATCGCATAGCTACCGGTTCAGAGCATCGGGGTACCGTCGCCAACCCTACTCGTGTACGCCACAACGGGGCGCGTGAATAGTTGGTGGACCACAACCACGGCAGGAACCAACATCAGCAGTCCCACCCAAATGACTCCACCGGTCAGTGTGGGGACGGCAATAACAATCAGGAACAGCTGGAAAACGAGGGCAGCCGAACGAGTCCACCGGTAGCCGCGGAAAAAGAAATGAGCCACGACCAGAAGCCATCCTGCGAAGAGCAGCAGAAGGACCAGCATGAAGACCGCACCACCCAAAGAGGCAGGAGTACTTGTCATCAGCCCGAAAGCGAACCAGCCGGCGACCGCAAGGAGGACTGCGGCCTCACATAATAGGATCACCGCGATCACCGTGACGCCTCCCGGCCGCGTTGTTCCGTTGGGCTGGGGCAGCGGCGAGGGTCTTGACACAGTGGCACCCTACCGGACATAGTCGTTCACATCCACGACCGTTCTGGTGATGTCAACTGTGTGACGCATCCCTCACGTTCTGAGGCAATTACCTATGCGTTACCTCTTGTTTGCGTGTGCGTAACGTGACAGCCTTAATGAAGGAAAATGCGGGGGCCGTTGTGGCCCCCTTTACTATGAGACCCCTCGTGAATGTTTTCACAAAGCTTTCACGAGTCGTAAGGAGAATGTGATCAGCATGGACTGGCGTAGCCGCGCTGCCTGCCTAGACAAGGACCCGGAATTGTTCTTCCCGGTCGGCAACACAGGGCCTGCCCTGCTGCAGATTGAAGAAGCAAAGAGCGTTTGCCGTCGCTGCCAGGTCATGGACACCTGCCTCCAGTGGGCCATCGAGTCCGGACAGGACGCCGGAGTCTGGGGCGGCCTGAGCGAAGACGAGCGTCGTGCACTCAAGCGTCGGGCAGCCCGCGCGAGGCGAGCATCCTGACGTAAACACGTACATACTGCAGGGAGGGCATCTTTGATGCCCTCCCTGCAGCATGTACGGACCCCCTTGCGCGGGTCAACTCCCCTGTGAAGAAGGCCGGGCCGCACCTGTCTTGCGGCGAGCCCCGGGAATACCCATTTCGATGGTCACCACCGTGCCGCCCCCCTCGCGCGCGGTCCATTCAATTGTTCCGCCGAGCTCGCTCATGACGAGCGTCCTTACGATCTGTAGACCGAGTCCTTCGGTGTAGCCCTCGGCGGGCAGGCCGGCGCCGTCGTCCATGATGGACACGGTGAGCAGTTCGCCCTCATCGTCCACACTGCGGTCGGCCCTCAACCACACAGTGCCGGGCTGGTCCGCAAGTCCGTGTTCGACGGCGTTGGTCACCAGCTCGTTGATCACCAGGGCGAGTGGAGTGGCGAAGTCGCTTGGCAGTTCGCCAAACTCGCCGGCCCGTTCAGTCCGGACAGCCTGATTCGGCGACGCGACCTCCGCCGACAGACGGAACTGGCGTGCAATCAGTTCGTCGAAGTCGACGCTCTGCGACAGACCCTGGGAAAGAGTCTCATGAACCAGGGCGATCGTCGCTACACGTCGCATTGCCTGCTCGAGGCCCTGTTTCGCTTCATCGCTCACCATGCGCCGTGACTGCATTCTCAACAGTGCAGCGACGGTCTGCAGATTATTCTTCACCCGGTGGTGGATCTCGCGGATAGTGGCGTCCTTGGAAACCAACTCCATCTCCCTGCGCCTGAGTTCAGACACATCCCGGCAGAGCACCAGCGCACCGAAACGCTGCTTCTCGTCGCGCAGGGGAATGGCGCGCAACGACAGGCTCACGTTCCGGGACTCGATCTCAGTCCGCCAGGGCATCTTCCCAGTCAGCACCAGAGGAAGGGTCTCGTCGACCATCCTGCGGTCTTTGAGCAGCGAGGTCACGATTTCGGCAAGCGGGCGACCCTCGAGGGTTTCGACATCACCCAGCCTTCGGAACGCCGAGACGCCGTTAGGGCTGGCGTACTGCACGACGCCGTCAACATCGAGCCTGATCAGGCCGTCCCCCACACGCGGAGCGCCACGTCTGGAACCGGTGGGAGTAGCAAAATCCGGCCACAGCCCCAGGGTGCCCATCCGCAGCAGATCATACGCGCACTGGCGGTAGGTGAGCTCCAGCCGCGAAGGCATGCGTGAGCTGGAGAGGTCCATGTGTGAAGTGACGACGGCGAGCGTCCGGCCGTTCCGCACCATGGGAACCGCTTCAACCCGCATGGCCATCTCTGTGGTCCAGTTCGTTTCACCTGAACGCTCGATCTGTTGGCTGTCCCAGGCCTTGTCAACAAGCGGCTGAAGGTCGGCTCGAATCCGCTCCCCCACGAAGTCGCTGTGGAAGACGGTATGGGAGGTCGACGGGCGCACGTGCGCCAAGGCGACGTATCCGCCGTCGTGCAGTGGGAACCACAGTGCCAGATCAGCGAAAGCCAGATCCGCGACCATCTGCCAGTCCCCCACCAGCAGATGCAGCCACTCAGCGTCTCCGGGGGCAAACCCTGTATGTTCCCGGATCGGATCCGTGAAGATTGCCACCAATGTCTCCCTTACTGCCGCACGATGGAACGCAGTAAGCGTAGTGCAACCGACAGCGATGCCATATCGTCGCGTTCCAACTGATTAACCTCGGCGAACATTTTCCTTGCCCGATCCAGATATTCAGCGTTGAGCTTCTCCCACTCCTGAAGCCTGCTCGACGCGTCGGACGATTCCAGATGTGACGAGCTGTTCATGACTGACACAGTCATTTCCGACACCGTTGTGTAGAGGTCATCACGCAGGGCTGCGCGTGCCAATGCCTGCCAGCGGTCTTCTCTGGGCAGCGAGGTAATGCGCTCGAGCAGGTTATCCACGTTGAAGCGGTCGTAGATGGCGAAATAGACCTCGGCGATGCGCTCCACCGGTTCAGCCACACGTCGCGAAATCAGTGCAACGTCGAGCAACCCGAAGGATTCGAACTGCTCCGCCCAGTTTTGCGCAAGTGAATCGGGCAGCCCCCACTCCTCGGCCCGCTTGAACCCGGCCTTCACCCGTTCGAGGTCGCCGCCCCGCACGTAATCAATGAGCCTTGTGCGCAGCGGATCGATGAGCGGCTTGAAAGCCGCAATGTCTTCCTGCACGGTCGAGCCGCGTCCAACGTGATTGACGAACCAGCGCACTGCACGGTCCAGCAGCCGTCGAACGTCGAGATGGACGGTTGTCCAGTTCTCGGTCGGGAAGCTGGGTGGGAGTGCGGCGAGTGCTTCGACGGTCCGCTCGAGTTCGTAGATCTCCCGCAGGGCAATGAATGCACGCGCCACGACCGGCTCACCGACCGATGTTTCCTCCATGACCCGGAAGACGAACGTGATACCGCCCAGGTTGATCATGTCGTTCGCGATCACCGTGGAAATGATCTCGCGGCGGAGCGGATGAGTGTCGAGTTCCTGATCGAACCGTTCGACGACCTGACGGGGGAAGTAACTCCTCAGCGTGTCCTTGAACCACGGGTCATCGGCGAGATCGCTCTTGGTGAGCGCTTTTGTCAGCTCGATCTTGGCGTAGGCGGCAATGACGGACAGCTCCGGCGACGTCAGGCCCTGACCACGCTCCGCCCGTGCACGTAGCTCCTTCGTGGATGGAAGAGCTTCAAGTTCCCGATTGAGGTCCGCGTGCGACTCGAGCCAGTCCATCAGCCTTTCGAAGCTCGGGCTCCACTCCAGGACGCGCTGCCGGTCATTGAGGAGCAGCATGTTCTGGTCGATGTTGTCCTGGAGGACGAGGTCAGCTACCTCGTCCGTCATCGAGTGCAGGAACTCAGTACGATCTTCCGCGCGGAGTCGGCCGATACGCACCATCCGGTCAACGAAGATCTTGATATTGACCTCATGGTCGGAACAATCGACGCCTGCTGAGTTGTCGATTGCATCCGTGTTGAGGAGCACTCCGTTCAGCGCAGCCTCGATCCGGCCACGCTGGGTCATCCCCAGATTGCCGCCCTCGCCGATGACCCGCGCACGCAGCTGGTTCCCGTTGACCCGGATAGCGTCGTTTGCCTTGTCGCCAACATCGCTGTGGGTTTCGGTCGAAGCCTTCACATAGGTACCGATACCGCCGTTGTAGAGGAGGTCAACCGGTGCAGTGAGGATGGCGCGCAGAAGCTCCGGAGGACTCATGCTGGTGATGGACTCATGGAGGCCGAGCGCCAACCGTACCTGCTCACTGAGGGGAATGGACTTCACATGGCGGGCGTACACGCCGCCCCCCTCGCTGATCAGCTCCGGGTTGTAATCGGCCCAGCTGGAGCGCGGAAGCTCGAAGAGCCGCTTGCGCTCAGCAAACGACGTCGCAGCGTCGGGATTGGGGTCAAGGAATATGTGGCGATGGTCGAAAGCCGCAACGAGGCGGATGTGTGTGGAGAGCAGCATGCCGTTGCCGAACACATCTCCGCTCATGTCACCGACGCCCGCGACCGTAAACTCCTCGTTCTGGGTATCAACGCCGAACTCGCTGAAGTGGCTCTTTACTGATTCCCAGGCGCCGCGCGCCGTGATACCCATCGCCTTGTGGTCGTACCCAACCGAGCCGCCCGAGGCGAAGGCATCGCCCAGCCAGAAGCCGTATTCAGCCGACAGCTCGTTGGCGATATCCGAGAAGGAAGCCGTTCCCTTGTCCGCTGCCACAACGAGGTAACTGTCGTCACCGTCGTGCCGGACCACCCTTTGCGGGGGGACGACCTGCTCGCCGTCCTCTGTGGTCACGAGGTTATCCGTGATGTCCAGAAGCGCCCGGATGAACGTACGGTAACTCGCCTGGCCCTCCGCCATCCACGCGGCACGGTCCTGGACGGGGTCGGGCAGCTGCTTCGCGTAGAAACCACCCTTCGCGCCCGTGGGAACGATCACGGCATTCTTGACCGTCTGGGCTTTCACAAGTCCGAGGATCTCCGTGCGGAAGTCCTCCCGCCGGTCAGACCACCGTAGCCCGCCGCGAGCGATGTCACCGAAGCGCAGATGGACGCCCTCGATCTGCGGCGAATATACCCAGATCTCGAACTTGGGACGGGGATGCGGTGCACCCTCGATCGCCGCCGTATTCAGCTTGTAACTGATGTGGTGCTTGTCCTGGAAGTAGTTGGTGCGCAGGGTGGCTTCAATCACATTGGTGAACGTGCGCAGCACCCTGTCCGCGTCAAGCGTGGGAACCTGCTCCAGATCGCTGTCCAACTTTCGGCGGACCTGGGCAGTCGTCTCTTTCCGCTGGGTGTCGCTGAGGTCCGGGTCGAAGCGGGCCTCGAAGAGCGCGATGAGCCCGCGCGTCACTGCAGGATTGCCCAGCAGGGTGCCGCTGATGAATCCGTAGGAATTCATGTTGCCCATCTGCCGCATGTATTTCGCATAGCTGCGAAGAACCGCGACCTGCCGCCAGCGGAGGTTCATCCTCAGAACGAGTCGATCGAAGGAATCCGATTCACTGGCGTTGGCCATGGCAGCAGCGAACGCCTCCTCCAGCAGTTCACCTGTACCTTCCGGATCGATTCCGGGTGGATACCGCAGGCCGAGGTCGTAGAGGAAGAAGTCCCTGCCGTCGGAGCGCTCAATCTCAAAGGGCCGCTCGTCGAGCACCTCCAGACCGAGATTGTGCAGGAACGGCAATATCTGGCTGAGACTCTTCGGTTCAGTCAGATACAGCTTGAGACGCGCATTCTCCTCCAGATGTTCGCCGGCTCCGGTAGGCACGTACACGTGCATGATGGGACCGGGAGTATCAGTGCGGTCATAAACCGAGAATTGTTCGATGTCTTCGAGAGCATCCTCAACTTCATAGTCCACCCGGTATGCCGCGGGGAAAGCCTCGGCCCACAGGCGTGAGAATTCTTCAGCATCCTGGCGGCTGAACCTGGTACGGGCTACTTCATCGATGCCCTCGGACCAGGACCGGGCTGCCATGACGAGCCGCTGTTCGAGCTCGGAAACCTCCACCTTCGCCACTTCCGCCCCTTTGGGGAGCCGGATCCGGAAGAAAAGGCGGGCAAGCGCGGATTCGCTCATGCGCGCCTCATAGTCAATCGACTCGGCATTGAAGGTGCGCCGCAGCTCGTCCTCAATGCGCAAACGCACGCTGGTCGTATAACGGTCCCGCGGAAGGTAGACCAGCGCGGACATGAAACGTCCGTAGGTGTCGGGACGGAGGAACAACCGGGTACGGCGCCTCTCCTGCAGCTTCAGGATCCCCATTGCCGTGTTGACCAGATCGTTGACATCTATCTGGAACAGCTCGTCCCGGGGGTACGTCTCGAGGATGGAGAGCAGGTCCTTGCCCGAGTGCGAATCGGATGGGAATCCGCATCGGCGCAGGACCTCATTGACCTTCTCCCGCACGATCGGAACATTGCGTACCGATTCGGTGTAGGCGCTGGTGGCGAACAATCCAATGAATCGTTGCTCGCCGCAGACATCACCCTGCTGATCGAACTGCTTGATGCCGATGTAATCGAGGTAGGCGGCACGGTGAACTGTTGACCGGGAGTTTGCCTTGGTGATCACCAGCGGCTGCTTCTCCCGTGCTTTCGCGCGTCCTGCCTGGGTCAGATGCTGAACCGGCCGGCCCTCGAGCGGGTGGCGAAGCAGGCCCAGCCCGCTATCGTCGCGGACGCTGAGCACGTCCTCGCCGTCTACCGTCTCAAGGTCGTATTCCTTGTACCCGAGAAAGGTGAAATTGCCCTGGTCCAGCCAGGCAAGCAGGTCCCTGGCCTGTTCCAACCCAACGACACCGGCGCTTTGCGGCACTGCCTGCAGGGTGTTCGCCACTTCACGCAGCTTGCCGCGCATGGCAGCCCAGTCCTCTACTGCGGCACGGACATCGGAGAGAACACGCTGAAGACCGGCGATGATTTCCGACCGCCGCGCCTCATCACCGATCCGGCCGACTTCGACCGCTATCCAGGACTCAATGTGCGCGCTGACATCCCCCTCAGCCACCAAATCAGCCAGGTTAGGGAGTGCAGCGGTGTCCCCGCTTGATGATCCAGCGGAGGAAGGAACCCGCTGGAGCCTCCTCAGGTCAGCAGACGAACGATCCCGCACGGCAACGAACGTGGGGTGCACAACCAACCGGATGGCCGCCTGTTGCCGCACGAGTTCCGCGGTAACGGAATCCACGAGAAAAGGCATGTCGTCCGTGACGACCAGGACGATGCTCGCATCATCCTGATCGAAAACTCCAACAAGTGCCTCGCCGTTGGGCCGCGCCGCGGCCAGAGCGCGGTGCTCAAGCGCCCGTTCGGTCAGCGCGTCCGGCGAATAGGCGCCGGCGTCGTCGTCCGAGAGGTGCTGGTAATAGTGCTGGATGAACTCGGTGAATGAAGTGTCAGAGCTGGACTGTTCCGTGGTGCTGGATCCAGACGACATGAACCGCCTCCGTAACGAAATGAAAGGCCGCCCCTTTGCGACCCCCTTACTGTGAGAGCCTAACGCCGTTGGTCGAAAACTTCATTTCATTGTGTCTTAGCCCAGAAGCGCCTCGTCTTGCTTGTTCATCCGGCACATCGACGAGGGCGGCAATTGCGTGGCGAAGCGGCGAGGTCATCGCGACCTCGCGTAGTGCCGAGCCTTTGAGCAAGGCATTATCGGCGGCGTCGAAATCGGCGGGCAGGAATGCCGAAATAGGCATCGACGGACCGAACCTTTCCCATGCCTCGCGAAGCTGACGCTCCGGTGAGCGACCGACTGCAGCCGCCCTCACTTTGTTGAAGATGACGCGCGGCATTGCGGTCGGTACCGCTTCATCAAGTTCTGCCAGCGATCGAACCAGTCGTGGAACCCCCACGGAGTCCGCTGACCCGATGGCGTACACCTCATCCGCCAGCTCAAGGCACCGCAGCGTCGCACCGTTACGCCGCGGTGCCAGAGTGTCGAAGCTCAATTCCTCGTCCGCTTCCAGACCAAAAGCGCAGTCGATGACGACGGTGTCGAACATCGAGCGAGCTAGCGAAAGGACGCGGGTGAGCGCGGAAGGTCGCACTTCCGCCCACCGGTCAGCCCGGGTGACACCGGTAAGCACATGCAGCGGATGCCCATCGATGGTTACCTCTGTGCAAATGCGCTGCAGTGAAATACGGTCCAAAATCCCCTGGTCAGCCAGGCGGCAGGCTTGCGCGATTCCCGCTGATTCATCCAGAAGGCCCAGAAAGGCGGCAATACTGGCGCCGTAGGTGTCGGCGTCCAATAACAGGACCCGAGTTTTCATCGCAGCTAATTCGGCCGCAACGTTGACAGCCACCGTGGTGCGGCCGGTTGCACCGGTGGGACCCCACGCAACTACCACGGTTCCAGCGCCCGGTGGCTCAGCTTCTTCAGCCGGGGACGGCGCTTCAGGTTTCAGGGCGCGGGAAGTATCAGCAAATGCAGAGCTGGTCGTGCCCGTTCGACGCAGGTCCAGGTCCGCCACGGCAGCGGCAACTTCGTCCGCGAGCGCTCCGGCCTCCACGGTGGTGGCTGCATGCCGTATTTCCAGCGCGCGCAGGCGCTCCCGTGCATCGTCGTCGTCCGTCAACGCGACTATGGCGACATCTGAAGCGCGCAGGCGCTCGACGAGATACGAGGTGAGTTCACCGGCGTCAAAGGCAACAATGGCAGCGCGGGCTATTCCTGTTTGGCATGCCACGATCATTTCCGCGAATTCATCGCAGCGTCGAACCACGGTAACGGGTCCGCGCAACTGTTCCAGGCCAGTGACACATTCGCTGGCGGCACGCCCGACGGTGACTACGGGAATACTCACCGCGCACCCGCGTTGACGACGACAGCGATCCTCGCCTCGTTCGACAGTGCGTCCAGGAGTGCAGGTAGGGTTTCATCACCGACCAGCACGAAGACCCTAGCGGACTGGGTGGCGCCCAGCGCAGAATCTTCCGTCGTGTAGTCATAGATCTCCGCGCCTTCAAGGAGCAACTCCGGTGCACCGAACTCATTGCCCTCCGCCCGCGGAGAGACCCACACGTCTACCCGACCTCCTGTGGCAGTACCAGCCGGCAAGGGGTCCTCTATTGTGAGGCCTACCGGTTTACGGTCGAGGGCATCGGCTGTTCCCATGCCGGAAACGGGAAGTAACTCTCCGGCGGATATCAGCCTTTGCGCAACTGCGTTGTCCGGAAGCCCCTCGCTGACCATTCGGTACGAACCTTCAACCTCACCGAGCCTCACCGGAACGATGTGGAAATCATCTTCGGTGAGCTCAGCGCCAACCGGCAGGTCCTCGCGCGCGGCATAGACGCCGATCGTTTTGTCCGCACTTTCGACCAGGGCGATCACGCCAACAATAGACACGCACACCAACAGGATGCCCACAAGCAGGCGCGGGTCCTTCCACGACGGTTTGCGCAACCGAATTGGCGCATCCGCGCGCACCGGACTATCGATCTTGAGACTCACGTGCGTTCCCCTGTTCCCCGCTGCTTTGCCATCTTCTGCGTCGCGCAGTGGAGAACTGCGCGCCAGAAGCAATTCTCTGCCAGCGTTTCGACAATTGGAAACCACTTGCACGAATAAGCAACAAACTGTGGATATCGAAGCCGAACACCGCCTCGGGGTGGCAAGATGAATGAAGAAGTTTCTTGCATAGAACGAAGGGAAAGGCGGCTTTCGTGGCACAGAAACGGTTCATGACGCTTGCCGATGTGGGAGAGGTGCTCAATATTTCCTCATCGCAAACTTACGCGCTGGTACGCTCCGGTGAGCTGCCGGCGATTCAGGTAGGCGGCCGCGGACAGTGGCGGGTGGAGACTCAGGTCCTTGAGGACTACATTGCCCGCGCCTACCAAAAGACGGCCGCAAGCGTGAAGGAAGGTTTACACGCTGAGCAGGATGTCTAGCATCCAGCTTCAACGGTGACTGAGGGCGGCGCCTGCATCGGCGCCGCCCTCAGCAATTTTCTGTGCCGCAACCGTTCAGGTAACACCGCCGTTCTAGCGGGAGGAAACCGCAGCGATTCCCGAAAAGGGAACGGCGTAAACGGCAGACACCCTCGCCGAGCGTCGCGACTCTCCGGGCAACACTGCCGCGATTTCAAGAAAGTCCTTCCCGACGCGGTCAATAATTCCCTCAATGCGAGCCCCGCCTTCCACCCTGTGCACGCTAACGGATGCGCGGTCCCTGGCCAGCGTTCGCATGGCGGATCCCAGCCCGAGCGCCCCATGGACGTGGGATTTTTCCCCGGTCACGCCGCGACCCAAGCCCTCAACAAGTCGAATGGCGATCAGCGGGACCACTACTTCCGTTGGCGCTTTGCTCAGTACCAGCCACTCAGACCCAACGTGGGTTAACTCTCCATCGAAAAGTTCGCCGCCGGACGTCCCCACCCGCAGGAGGAGTCCAAGTTGCCCCCGAAGACGGTCAGCGAGGGTGACGGTTCCCTGCTCTCGACGAACCCGGTCGGCTATCTCGGCATCTCCTGCCACTTGCTCAGCAGCGTCGAATTGGGCCTCGAGGTCCTCGAAAAGAGCTGTCCAGCGCATCGGATCAGCCTACGATTCGGCGAATCCCACGGTCAACTGGTAGACATCTAGACTCATTCAAGATAGACAAGTGCTAATCAAACGCATCAAAACACATCAAACTGCATCAAACAGGAGAAGCGATGGATTCACGGACAAGCGGAGCATGGTGGGCCTTTGCCGTTTTCCTGCTGGGAGGCATGCTCACATTGGGGGGCAGGACTCTCGTAAACGGCCCTGAACTTTCAGCCGCCGATACTGGGCTGACCGCGATGGTGGGAGTGGGAGTTACCCTGCTGGGCGCGCTCGTCCTGGCTTGGTGGGGCCTCAGCTTCTGTTCTGCCATTGCCGCCGAGCTACTAGCTCGACGTGGTCGCCTGAAAGCCGCACGACGCATTGGTGCCATTGCTCCCGTGTTCATGCGACGAGCAGCCTGCCTGGCCTTAGGCGTGAATCTCATTGCGGTGCCGTCCGCCTACGCCGGAACAGGTGTAGTCCCCACTACCTCTCAGGCCGCGGGGGTGCACACCGCCGAGGAACCGGTGAGCCTCAGCCCGCAGTGGGTGCCGGTTGAAGAGCGGCAGGTACTCGAGCCGACCTGGCGACCAACACCGTTGCCTACCCGCGGAAGTCTGATGGTGAAGGAAAGCCGTGAAAGCCGGGCCGCCGCTGACACTGCACAGGACGAGGTCATCGTGCAGCCCGGCGATTCTCTCTGGACCATCACCGCGCGGCATCTCAGCCCGGACGCGTCGGACGCAGAGGTGGCCGAAACCTGGCCTCGATGGTACGACGCAAACAGGGACGTGATCGGCGAGAACCCCGAACTGCTCCAGCCTGGACAAATACTCCATCCGCCAACCGGAACACCGACGGAATCACATTGAAGCGAGGAAATCCCGTGAGCACTATCTCCCACCTGCCTGCCGCTGCCGATGCCGCTCCCCTGGCTGACGTCAGCGGTGATCCAAGGCCCGTCCTGCACGGCTCCGCGGGTAGCGTTCCCATCCCAAGGCACGAGTACGCTACGGTACTTCCGCTCACCCGCCGGCCGGTCCCAGTGCCGACACCGGAACCTGTGATTCCGGAAGAACTGGAAGCGATAGCGCGGAAGGTAGCGCGGGGAGCGCTCGAAGTTCTTGGCGGAACAAGGCCCCTCCAGCAAATGGCGAGACTCCTCGACACGCGGAGCTACGAGCGCCTGCAGTTGCGCTCCAACCTGGTTCGCAGCATCCAGCAGACCCCTGGGTCCGCTTCCGGCGGAAGCGCGTCAGTCAATACCCGTCTCCACCGCAACGTTCTCATTCGGACGGTACGCATCTGCCCCATCACCCCGAGCATCTTCGAAGCTTCGGTGGTCGCAGCAGAACAAAAGCGCGCCAGGGCAATAGCGCTCAGGATTGAACGCTGGCGTGGTCAGTGGCGCGTCACCGAACTCCAGATCGGGTGACGCGCTCCTCCCGGTTGAGCCCTATGACTACTTGCGACGCCGCTTGGCCGCCGCCCGCTGCTCGGCCCGGGTGCCGTTCCCCGCGCTACTGTCCGACTCGCTGCGACGGCGTTCAACCCGGGTCTCCACCCCGCCCTGTGCATTGGGTGCTGTGAATGCCAAGCTGGCTGGCCGCTCGGGCGCTTCCAGTCCCGCGGCCTTGATAGTTGGGGTATCCACCAGTCCCCGACCGTCAGCCACACCTGGAAGCCCAGTCCGCTGTGCGGGCGCGACCTCAACCTCCAGGTTGAAGATGTATCCGATACTTTCCTCGCGGATAGCTTCCATCATTGCCTGGAAGAGCACAAAACCTTCGCGCTGGTACTCCACAAGCGGGTCACGCTGGGCCATTGCGCGCAGGCCGATACCTTCCTTGAGGTAATCCATCTCGTAGAGATGCTCCTGCCACTTCCGGCCGATCACCGACAGCACCACGCGACGCTCGAGTTCCCGCATGGATTTTTCGCCAAGCGCCTCCTCGCGCTGCTTGTAGGCGACCTTCGCATCCGAGAGGATTTCCGCGTGGAGGAAGTCACGGGTGACTTTCGACTTTCCGCCGGCTTCCTCGATTACCTCGTCGATCGTCAGGCTGATTGGGTAAAGGGTTTTCAGATTGGTCCACAGCAGCTCATAGTCCCAGTCATCTCCGTGTCCCTGGGCAGTCGCTTCGTCCACCATGGCTGTAACCACGTCTTCGAGGAAGTGCTCGACCTTCTCGTGCAGGTCATCACCTTCGAGGATGCGCCGCCGATCGCTGTAGATCGCCTCGCGCTGCCTGTTGAGGACGTCGTCATACTTCAGGACGTTCTTGCGCTGCTCCGCATTGCGGCTCTCCACCTGCCCCTGCGCGTTCTCAATCGCCTTGGATACCATCTTGGATTCCAGCGCCACGTCATCAGGCATGGACGAGCTGTTCATGATCCGTTCCGCCGCACCGGAGTTGAACAGTCGCATGAGGTCATCGGTGAGAGACAGGTAGAAGCGGGATGCGCCGGGATCGCCCTGACGGCCGGAGCGGCCCCTCAACTGGTTATCGATACGCCGGGACTCGTGCCTTTCGGTACCCAGCACGTAGAGCCCGCCGAGCTGCCGGACTTCCTCCTGCTCGGTTTCGACCCCTTCCTTCGCCGCCGCAAGGGCGTGCGGCCACTCGGCTTCGTATTCCTCGGCATTCTCGGCCGGGTGAAGGCCCTTGTTCTCCATAGCGGCTACGGCATTGAACTCGGCATTTCCACCGAGCATGATGTCCGTACCGCGACCGGCCATGTTGGTTGCCACAGTGACCGCGCCCCTGCGCCCTGCCTGCGCGACAATCGCAGCCTCACGTGCATGGTTCTTGGCGTTCAGCACTTCGTGACGGACGCCTGCCTTTGCGAGCTGCTTGGACAGGTATTCGCTTTTCTCGACCGAAGTTGTGCCCACCAGAACGGGCTGACCCTTTTCGTGCCGTTCCACGATGTCATTGACGACTGCTTCGAACTTGGCAACCTCATTCTTGTAGATGAGGTCGGAGCGGTCCTCGCGAACCATTGGCCGGTTGGTTGGGATGGGAACGACGCCGAGCTTGTAGGTTCCCATGAACTCAGCCGCTTCCGTCTCAGCGGTACCGGTCATTCCGGACAGTTTCTCGTAAAGGCGGAAGTAGTTCTGCAGCGTGACGGTGGCGAGGGTCTGGTTCTCGGCCTTGATCTCGACGCCTTCCTTGGCCTCGATTGCCTGATGCATTCCCTCGTTGTAGCGCCGACCGGCGAGGATGCGGCCCGTGTGCTCGTCGACAATCATCACCTCACCGTTGAGGACGACGTAGTCCTTGTCCCGCTTGAAGAGTTCCTTCGCCTTGATCGCGTTGTTGAGGAACCCGATAAGGGGCGTGTTCGCAGACTCGTAGAGGTTCTGAATGCCGAGGTAGTCCTCAACCTTCTCGATGCCGCTCTCCAAAACGCCAACGGTGCGCTTCTTCTCGTCGACTTCGTAGTCTGTATCCCTCGTGAGGCGGGTGACAACCTTGGAGAACTCGGTGTACCAGCGGTTAACGTCACCGGATGCCTGACCGGAAATGATGAGCGGCGTGCGAGCCTCATCGATAAGGATGGAGTCAACTTCATCGACGATGGCGAAGTTGTGTCCGCGCTGCACCAGCTCGGCGGCGCTCCAGGCCATATTGTCGCGGAGGTAGTCGAAGCCGAACTCGTTGTTTGTACCGTAGGTAATATCCGCAGCGTACTGCGTACGGCGTGTGGCGGGGTCCTGCTTCGACAGAATGCAACCGCAGCTCAGGCCGAGGAAGCGGAACACACGACCCATCAGGTCCGACTGGTATTCGGCCAGGTAGTCGTTCGTCGTGACAACGTGAACGCCCTTGCCCGTAAGCGCATTCAGGTAAGCCGGCGCAGTTGCGACAAGGGTCTTGCCTTCGCCGGTTTTCATCTCGGCGATGTTTCCCAGGTGCAGGGCGGCGCCACCCATCAGCTGCACGTCAAAGTGGCGAAGGCCCAGGGTGCGGCTGGCGGCTTCCCTCACCGCGGCGAACGCCTCGGGCAGCAGCGCCTCGAGGGTTTCACCGTCCTGATAACGCTTCTTCAGCTTGTCGGTCTCTCCACGAAGTTCCTCGTCACTGAGGCCGCGGAACTCGTCCTCGAGCACGTTTATCGCGTCAGCGTAGTTGCGGAGTTGCTTCAGTGTCTTCTTATCGCCGGTACGAAGGACTCGTTCAAGAAGTGATGGCACTGGTTTTTGCTCCCAATCTAGGTACGCCGTTTCCTGGCGAATTCAGTCTACGTGAGAGACGTACTGTCCCCCGATTTAGTTCCCATCCGTACTCCTGCGCCAAATGTGAAGCCAATTGCGCGGACAGGTTGCCGCGTGGCTCGACGATCACATGGTCGAGCCCAAGCCAACCGGCCATGAGGACAAGCTCCGCCGCAAGTTCGACGGCGGTGTCCGCCGGCATCGAAGGCTCGCCGTGCGCGGCTCTTACTACAAGACGCGCCTCCAATCGGTCCGCCTTGAGATCCACCCTTGCCGCCATGCAGTCGCCCAGAAGGAAAGGCAGTACGTAGTAGCCATAAGTGCGCTTTTGCGCCGGTGTGTAAATTTCGATGCGGTAATGAAAGCCGAACAGGGATTCCAGTCGGCGGCGTTCGAAGACAAGGGAGTCGAAAGGACTCAGCAAAGCGCGGCCTTGAGCTGCCCGAGGGAGAACTGAACCGGCATAGCGGTACACGGGCTGGCGCCATGATTCGATCGACACGGGAATTAGTGTTCCCCGCTGCACCAGGACGTGAATCGCAGCGGCGGCTGCCTTCACGGGAATACGGAAATAGTCGGCGATACAGCGGGTGGAACCCACCCCCAGCGCTTTGGCTGCCCGTTCCGTCAGGTGTAGATAAGCGTCGGCAGCGGGAACTTGCAGGCGTGCGAGCGCGGGATCAGGAAGGACTTTTTCGGTAAGGGCGTACCTCCGCTCAAATTGGGCGGTCCTGCCCGCGGACGAGATCAGGCCATGCTGGAAAAGATCCTCCAGGACTCTCTTCGCCGAGCTCCAGTTCCACCCCCACTGATCTGTTTTCTTCTGTTCTGTGTGCCCGATACGATCCTGCACCTGAGCCGCGGTCAGTGGCCGGCTTGCGGCCAGCAGGTCGAGTATGCGGCTGCTGAGGGCGTGCCGTACCTCGTCAGGTAACGATGATGCGCTCGCCCACTTCCGGCTTTGAGTGGTGACGAGGTAGGGAAACAGCTCTGGCAGGACCAGGCTTGCCTCGTGCGCCCAATACTCCACCAGGCGCCGCGGCGCCCGCGATGAAAAGTTGTCAAGCAGCGTGCGGTCGTACGAGCCCAACCGGGCGAACAGGGGGAGATAGTGGCTGCGGGAGAGAACGTTCACCGAGTCAATCTGCAGGAGCTGCAGTTGCGCGAGGGCACGGCCCACCTCCCGGGTTCCCGGGGTCCTGGTGGGCCGCTCCCTTGCCAGTCCCTGCGCCTCCAACGCGATTCGACGTGCCTGGAGGGTAGTCAGGGAAGAGGTCATTGCTCGATCATAGGCTCCCGTTCAAACGCTAGGCGGTCGCTGTTTCCCGGGCACGGTATGCGATCAGTTCTTCGTGTGGGTCTTCAAGACCTTCCGCACACTTCGCGTCAAGAGTGATGACTCCGTAGGTCCAGCCCTGGCGACGGTAAACGACGGACGGCGCACCGGTCTGTGAATCCACGAAGAGGTAGAAATCGTGTCCGACGAGTTCCATATTGTCGACGGCGTCATCAAGGCTCATCGGGATCCCCGAGAAGACCTTCCGGCGAATCAACACCGGCGAATCGCCCGCCGGGATCTCGCTGTCGAGTTCATAGTCGTTTTGATCGGCCGTGTCAGCACCGGCATTGCCTGTGTGGTTTGCGGAAGCTGCGTAGATCGGCTGTTCTGTGCTCGCGGGTTCCAAAGTGGCAGTCGCTTCCCGGACTGCTACGGGTGTGTGCCTGCCATGGTGAACCTTACGACGGTCCCGGGCCCTGCGGAGCCGCTCCAACAGCTTGCTGTAGGCCAGGTCGAAGGCCGCGAACTTGTCCGCAGCTGATGCTTCGGCCCGGATGATCGGACCCTTCTGCAATACCGTGAGCTCGACGGTGAGTGCGCTATCTGCCTGACGTGCGTTGGGCTCCTTCGTTACTTTCGCGTCAAGCCTCTGGACCTTGTCCCCCAGTTGTTCGATTTTGTCGATCTTCTCTTCCGCGTACTCCCGGAAGCGGTCAGAAACTGCGAGGTTCCGTCCGTTGATCATGAATTCCATAGTGCCCTCCAAAATCGCTCAGGTGACACAACAGCGGCCGAGGATCTGCTCCTTCCAGCCGCTGTCGATGGGTAACTGTCTTCGTTGTGATACCCATACTTCACCGTAGTTCACGCGCTGTTTGAATTCACCCCTACCCGTCGGTTTTTTTCCGTGGGTTCCCTGGGAGCCGCCTTATTACGTCTGGGAGCACCGCCGTCGTCGTCCTGTCCTTCCCGCGGGGAGCGGGCGTGGCAGCAAGGACGACGGCGCCGGCCACCACCGCACCTGCCTCGCGGAGTACACGCGCGGTTTCGGCGATTGTTGCTCCTGTAGTGAGGACGTCGTCAACGATGAGGCACGGCCGACTCCGGTCCATAGTGCGCATTGCCGACGCCGCCTCCATGCTGCCGTCAAGGTTTCGACGCCTGCCCTGCCTTCCGAGGGCCTTCTGTGACAGTCCGTCCGAGAAAAGGTTCAAGAGCACAAGAGGCTGGCGGCGGAGCCGGACAACTCCGGCAATTGTCGTCCCAGCCGGCAACTCACAGCGTCGGGCCAGTCCCACAAGCAGCAACGCTAGAGGATCATAACCACGGCGCCGGACAGATGCTCCGCGGGCAGGGACCGGGACCAGCAGGATCTCCGCAGTATCCCCGCAGAGCGTCCATCTGGCTTCATGCAACGCTCCGCAAAGGGCGGCCTGCAGCCAGCGCGTGATGTCCGTATGACCGTGATTCTTGAACGCCAGGAGAACAGCCGACACTGCTTTGGAATACTGGCCTGCCGCGATAACGGGAAGCGGTGACAGCACCTCGTCACCTGTCGACTCCTGCTCCGGCGGTGACCACTCCTTCCCGGGCAGCCCCTCCGCGCCGTGCTCGGCCCGGAAGGGGCGCACGGTCGCGCGTCTGAAGGCTGCTGCACACCCCGAGCAAAGGGAACTGTCCGCAAGTTCGCACACCACGCATTCGGTCGGGAAGATCAATGACCAGAATTCGCCCGATGCTTCAGCTGCCCTCCTCCAGAACGGATGGAGGCGAACCCGATCCAAACCCCGCTCCGCAACTTCCCGCCACATGGCTAAACGGTGTCACGATCGGGTGAGTCGGATCAGCAGGGGACGCGAAATGTGGATAAGTTGCGTACGCGAGCAGTTATCCGGCGAATGACGGGTCACGGGCAACTACGCCCTGGTCCGTCCAGGTGTTACCGACAACGCCGTAGATACTGTCTCCGCTCTGGGCGAAGACATTTGAGGCGCCTGTGCCGGCGCTGAGGTGCTGCAGGCCTTCGAGGGGCACGAATTCGTCGGGGTCCGATGCGAAAGGGATCAGCGTGGCCACGACCTCGGCGTCCCTCGAGGTATCTGCCACGACAACGGAGGTTTCCGAAACCCACTTCGCGGTATCGATTGCACCCGCGGGATTGAGTGATATCGGCTCGCTCAATGTCTGTGGCACCCCGTCCTCGCTGCGGCTGACCCCGGACAACAGCAGCTGACTCTGTCCTGACTGCTGGGCGACGATGAGGGCCCTGGCTCCGTCGCGGGAAATCCGGATCTCGCTGATCGTTCGGTTCCCCAACCACGGCGCAAGAACCTCGATTGCGTTGCTCGTACTTCCACCGGGCGGGATGGCTCGGACGTAGGAACGGCCGTCAGAAGTGCCCGCCGTCCAGATCCAGTTCGCGGGGTCATAACTGGGAGCGGTCAGATTCGACCCGGCGGTGACGGTCCTGACGGTCTGCCCCTCACCCGTCGCCATGAGCTCGGTTCGTTCGTCGTTCAGGAAGGCATAATTCCTTCCGTCGTAGGACATAGCCGGGTCGACCGGGTCGAAACCCGCAATGGAGGGCACGTCACCGACAGGAGTCAGTTGACCGCCTTCAAAGAAGGCCAGCTCATTTTCGCTGATGACGATCTGCCTGCTCGGAACGGCAGGATCCTGCTCCGGGAGCACGAGATCGGGGTCGATCTCGAAGGGGATTGGCTGACCCGCCCGCAGTTCTACTGAATTCACGGTGTTGAGTCCCGTCATGGTCACCCTGAGCTGCTGTTCCATCTGTTGACGGCGCAGGTTGTCGGTGCCGGTGAGAATGTCCTGTGTGAAGTCGATGGTCGCTGTCCCGGATTCAATGGGCACCGATTCAACTGCGAGGGCCGCGTTCTCGGGGAAGGCGCTCGTGACCGCACCCTGCAGGTACGGTGCCGGACCCTCAATGAGTGCTTTGACGATGTTCGTGGCGATTCCCTGGCGGGTGACGAACCAGCGAACATCGGGAACCCAGTACCGGTAACTGCTGCTGTAGAAGTAGAGCTCGTGCGGTTGCAGGAGGTTCTCGGCGTCGGTCGTGGAGATCATGATCCCGCTCGGTATTTCGGCGACGCGCCACTCCCCCTGCACCTGTTCCATTTTGACCGTCATGGACTCTGTGGTGCCGGGCCCGACGTTACGCCGAATACCTGCGGCGTCAATATATCCGGCCACCTCAAGCTGGAGCTGTAATTCGCCCTCTGTGGGCGTGGAACTGATCTTGAAATCAGACCGGTAGATGGTGATCTCTTCCTCAGGTTCCCAGTCTTCCGCCAGCGCTGGAGTGAGATAGGACCGGGCCACACGGTAGTCTTCCGCAACGCCGATGCCGGCGACGATAAACCCGCTGAGGATTTCCCCTGCGCTGGCCCCCTCGCTAGGAGGCGGTGGGTTGTTGACGAATCGCGCACCTGTTTCGGCCTCGGCGGTCGCTTCGATCGTGCTCACCGGACCGGCCGTGGGAATGGACGAGCACGCGCTCAGCAGCGTGAGTAGGAGGATCAGGGCAATGACTGCAAGTGAACGTGCACGCGCCATCAGTCCTCGCTCCCTGCCACGCCGTGCATGGTGGGCACGGCGTCCGGCGTTGTGGTTGTCCCTGCCGGTGCGGGCGGAAGTGTCGCCTGCCGCGGCGGAAGCGGAAGCGGGGATACCTTCAACACTGAGTCGCGGCGTTTGGGCAAGGTAAGGCGGAAGCAGGAGCCTTCGCCGGGTGACCCCCAGGCCTGAAGCCATGCGCCATGGAGTCGCGCATCCTCAGTGGCGATCGACAGCCCGAGACCGCTGCCGCCGGTAGTGCGCGCACGGGCAGGATCGGCACGCCAGAACCGGTCGAATACCCGGGCAGCCTCGAGCGGCATCATCCCGATGCCGTGGTCCCGCACGGCTACGGCAACGGCATCCGGGTTGGACGCAATGTAGATATTGATCGGTTTTCCTTCGCCGTGTTCCAAGGCGTTGACAACAAGGTTGCGGAGGATGCGGTCGATTCGCCGGGGGTCAACATCAACCACACACTTGGACTCGTTCGAGATCACCGTGATCTCGGATTTGTGGCTCTCTGCGAGCGGACGCGTTCCATCGATAACGTGGTGGACAATCTGGAAGATGTCGGTCGGCTCCGCGTCCAGGACCGCCGCGCCGGCATCGAAGCGTGAGATTTCCAGGAGGTCCGCGAGCAGCGCCTGAAAGCGCTCCACCTGGTTGTACAGGATTTCCGCGGAGCGCCGGTTCACCGGGTCGAATTCCTGGCGTGCTTCGTGCAGTACCTCTGCGGCCATCCGGACAGTTGTCAGCGGCGTTCTCAGTTCGTGTGAGACGTCGGAGACAAAACGCTGCTGCATCTGCGACAGCTGGGCCAGCTGGGTGATCTGATCCTGGAGACTGGCAGCCATGTGATTGAAGGATGCGCCCAGGCGTGCGACCTCGTCTTCGCCCTGGGTCTCCATGCGCTCCTGAAGTTGCCCAGCCGCCAGTTTCTCCGACACCAGTGCGGCGTGGCTGACCGGCCCCACCACGCTCCTCGTGACCAGCCACACGATAGCGCCGATGGTCACCAGGAGAAGTGTGCCGCCGATCAGGGTTACCCCGTGGATGTAATCCAGGGTCGCCTGCATCGATGAGAGGTCATAGATGAGGTAAAGCGAATACTCCGTCTGCTCCGGAGGGAGGGTCACCTTCGTGCCGAACGCGATACCCGGCACGTCGAACTCGTCGCCTGACGCTGACGTGGCAAGTGCGATCGGTGACCAGTACTGATCATCACCGTTCCGGACTGCTTCCGCCAGCGCTTCCGGGATAGCAGAAGACTCAGTCAATCCCGGACTTGCGAACGGCGACACGAAGATGCTCTCCTGACCCGGAACGCCCTTCAGCATGAACTGCCGCGGGGCGTCGGCTCCTCCGCCCTCCAGACTGGGCAGGGTGTCACGTACAAGCTGCGCGGTTGACTCACGATCTGTCACCGATGTCTGGGCGAAAATCTGCTTGACCTCGCTCAGACCGGCGCTCGCCTCAGCCTGGAACTGCTCGAGCCTCTCCTGGTAAAGCCCGTTTGCTATCTGGCTGGAGAGAAAAGCGCCGACTGCCAACAGCGCGACGGCGGTCAGCACCAGTGTGGAGGTGACAGTCCGGAACAGCAGCGATCGGCGCCAATGGCGCCCAGTCTGCACCATGGTGGACTGGACCCACTGCCACCCCCGCGCGACGCCCGTGGACGCCGAGCTCAGGGACCGGCCTGCCCGCCTTTCCAAATTACGCTTGTCCTGCCTTATATCCGACGCCGCGAACGGTCAGTACGATTTCGGGGGCTTCAGGATCCCGTTCGATCTTGGATCGCAGCCGCTGTACGTGAACGTTAACGAGCCGGGTGTCGGCTGCGTGCCGGTATCCCCAGACCTGTTCCAGCAGTAGCTCACGCGTGAATACCTGCCACGGCTTCCGTGCCAGGGCAACGAGCAGATCGAACTCGAGCGGCGTCAGGGAAATATGTTCGCCGGCGCGTGTGACCGAGTGACCCGCAACGTCGATACTGACCTCGCCGATGCGCAGGGTTTCAGGAGCCTTCTGATCACCGGGGCGCAGGCGTGCCCGAACCCTGGCCACCAGTTCTGCGGGCTTGAACGGTTTCGGCACATAGTCATCTGCGCCGGACTCCAGCCCACGGACGACGTCGGACGTGTCCGACTTGGCCGTGAGCATGACAATGGGCAGATCCGACTCGTTGCGGATCTGCCGGCAGACCTCGATGCCGTCGATGCCCGGGAGCATGAGGTCCAAAAGGACGAGGTCCGGCTTGGTGCTCCTGAAGACATCCACCGCCTGCGCTCCATCGGCGCAGAACACAGGGTCGAAGCCATCGTTGCGCAGAACGATACCGATCATCTCAGCCAGTGCTTCGTCGTCATCTATGACCAGAATGCGTGCCTTCATATCCTCATAATCTCCCATTGCCCCATCAATGTCGCATCGGCGCGCGACCGGCGTCCGCGGCCAGCATGCACTTGTCATCCTAGAGGACGATTTGCCGGCAACTTCGCACGGATCGCCCGCCGCAGGACGCGGGATGGAGAACAATGGGAGCATGGCCTTCTCCTGGGCATCGGACGCGGGCCGAAACGTCAGGGCCGGTAACTATAGTTCTAGGTGTAGAAGCCGGAAGAGTCGCGTGTAGAGCGTGTGAAGAGTTGTTCACAGCGCAACCCAACTATTCGTGCACAGCGGGAAGCACATCAGGCGTAAGGGGATAAGCATGAGCGGGAACTTCCCGGGAGGGAATCCGGAGGACCGGCCATGGCAACCTCCTTCCGGGACGCAGCAGTGGGGCCAGAACCAGCCTTGGCCTTCTGATCAGCCACCCGGTCACGCCAACCCGGGATGGCCCGTCCCTCCCCCCGGCCAGTTCCATGGTTACCAGGCGCCGCCCAAGCCCGGCATCATTCCCCTGCGCCCGCTCGGTCTGGGTGAAATCCTTGATGGCGCTTTCCAGGCCTGCCGCCGCAATCCGCTTGCGACATTCGGAACGGCCATCCTATTTCAGGTGACTGTGGCAGTCCTGACAGTTCTCCTGACGATCGGCCTGACGGGCTCGCTTGCCACCTTCGACCCGTTTACCGCCTCCTCCGCAGAGGTCACCGGGCTGGTAGCCTCCGCGCTCTCCGTCGGCTCCGTTCTGGTGCTGCTGACCTCGGTGGGTGTCCTCATCCTGCAGGGCGTCCTGATTATTCCCATTGCCCGGGCGGTACTAGACGAACGCACCGGATTCACTGAGCTGTGGAAGCTTGCCGGACGCAGGGTCCTCCCCCTGCTCGGGTTGGGAGCTATTCTCTTTCTTCTCTGGACCGTTTCCGTTGTCGTCCTCGTGCTCATTTTTGTCGGCCTTTCACTCGCTCTTGAGGACGCCGCCGTCGCGATTGTCGTGATCGGGGTGCTGGCGGCGGTGATAGGTGCAATCTGGCTGAGTATCAAACTAGTTATGGCTCCGGCCGCACTGATGCTCGAGGGTGTCGGCCCTGTCGCGGCACTGCGCCGATCCTGGACCCTCACCACCGGTAACTGGTGGCGGACATTCGGAATCCTGGTACTGACTTCGATCATCGTTTCGATCATCACCCAGGTTGTGGCCGCGCCGGTGTCATTCCTTGCCTTCGGCTTTGGATCCTTCACTTCGGCGCCCGCTTCCACCGAAGCAGCGCTGCTCGAATCCCTACCCGTGCTGCTGGTCGTTCAGGCAGTGACAGCTGTCTTCACTGCCATCGGCTTTGCTTTCCAGGCTGGCGTCACCGCTCTGCTTTACGTAGACCTTCGAATTCGGCGCGAAGGTTTCGACATCGTGCTTCTGCGGGAAAATGAAGCACGCGCGAAGGGCACCTACTCTCCCATCCCCGGGCAGTCTGCTGGCGGAGGAACAGGCAACCCAGGGCAGCAAAACCCACAAAACTGGCAGGGAGCCTGACATTCATGCCCGCTGAACGAGCGATGTATCTGGTGCCTGCCGAAGTGCCTGTTCAGCCGGACGACGACGAAGCCCGGCAACTGTTGCAGGAGGAACTGGCGAAAGGCATCTATCGGGATGCTGAGCCTTCGCTTCTTGAACGCGCCTGGACGGCTCTCCTCAACTGGCTGGGAGAGATTCTGGGGCAAGTCAGGGGCGTAGACGCGGGCCTCGGTACCCTCCTGCTGGCGATCGGCGCCGTCGTCGTCATCACGGCGGCCGTACTCCTGATCAAACCGCGACTCAACGCCAGGAAGCGTCCCGATCCCACGGTCTTTCAGGCCGCTGTCCAGATTTCCGCGCAGGCTCATCGCGATTACGCGGACGCTGCTGCGCGAACAGGAGACTGGGACGAGGCGCTCACAGAACGCTTCCGGGCCATCACCCGCTCGGCGGAGGAACGAGTCATCCTGGATGAGCAGGCCGGACGTACCGCCGTCGAGGTTGCCCACCAACTGCAGGTTCTGTTCAGCAGTCAGGCAGAGGAGCTCCGCTGGTTGGCGATGCGCTTCAATGAAGTGCACTATGGCGCACGGCCCGCAACCCAGGCCGACTATCAGCGAGCCGTGGACCTTGATCAGGGGCTGCAGCGGTCGCAGCCGCACCGGCGGGCCGACAGTCAGCAATGGACGGCTCCGGTATGACCAGTGACATGAAGGCAACCCTGATTGCAGAGGACGGGACAGACGCCGTCGACCGCGAAAGCAGTGTCGGCAGTGAAGTAATGGGCGACGGAGGAAGCGCCCGCTCCACGCTTCTTGGCAGGCTGAAGCGGGCACGGGGTTGGACCGTTCTTGCCGTCCTCCTCGTGATCGCCGTCGTCATCGGCGCGGTGGCCTCGGGTGCCGGTGAACCGAGACCGCTCTCTCCAGACAATGCTGCGCCGCAGGGGGCACGCGCAGCCGCGGAGGTGTTGAGCCGCACCGGCGTCGAGGTGATCCGCGCGGAGTCACTCGAAGAGGCCGTCGGTGCACTTGGGGACACCGATGACACGCTGCTCCTGCATGATCCCAATGGTTGGCTCACGTCAGAGCAGCTGGCGACGCTCGGCGGCGGGCTCGCCGACCGGACCCTCCTGATCGAGCCGAGCCTCACCATGCTGACCGAACTGGCTGACGGTATTCGCTCCGCCGGAGTGGTCCCTGATGACATTGAAGAAGCCCTGCAGGCACAATGTGCTGATCCGGATGCGAGGGCCGCGGCGGCCGTGAGTCCCGGCGGATTGTCCTACCGCGGCACGGTCACCTGCTTCCCACTACCCCAGAGTGAGGGCGAGAATCCGGCGGGGACCTTCGCAACCACTGCCGACGGAACAGTGGCCGTTCTGGGTAACGGGGCGATCATGAGCAACGAGCTGATCGACGAGAATGGCAACGCCGCCCTCACGCTCCGAGTTCTTGGCAGCGCCAGCACCCTTGTCTGGTACCAGCCCACTGAAGACGACCTGGCGATTACCTCCGGGCCGGCTGATGCCTTGAGCCTGCTTCCCGACTTCGTCAACCCATTGATGTTCTGGCTGCTGGTCACGGCGCTGCTCGCCATCCTGTGGCGGGGCCGCCGGTTGGGCCCGCTCGTCGCGGAGCCGCTGCCTGTCATCGTCCGTTCGGCCGAAACCGCGGCCGGCAGGGCGCGTCTGTACCAGGATGCCGGTGCAGTGGAGCACGCCGCCGAGACGCTCCGCGCAGGGACGCTGACCCGGCTGGCGACACAGCTGCGGATACCGCCATCCAACACCCGGGCGTCAGTTGCAGCGGCCGCCGCTCGAAGAACCAACCGCGAATTCGCCGACGTCGACCGGTTGCTCAACTCCTTTATGCCTCACTCCGATGCCCAACTCGTGCAGTGGAGCCAGGAACTGGAAAAACTCGAACAGGAGATCCGTCGTTCATGAATCAACACCACCAGCACCAACCTGCTCCCCCCGCCCACGAAGCATCCGATGGCGCTTCCTCACACCCGGCTGGAGCCTCGGCTGAGCGCACAACTCCGGCGGATCCGTCCCGACGCGCGCTCGTTGCAGTGCGTGAAGAGGTGGCGAAGGCGGTCGTAGGGCAGGACGCGGCGGTGACCGGAATGCTCATCGCACTCCTAGCGAAGGGTCACGTACTACTGGAAGGTGTACCCGGTGTGGCGAAGACGCTGCTGGTGCGCAGCATCTCGGCGGCCCTTAGCCTCGATACCAAGCGGGTCCAGTTCACACCGGACCTCATGCCCGGCGACGTGACGGGATCGCTCATCTTCGAGTCCCGCACGGCTGAATTCACCTTCCGGGAGGGCCCGGTCTTCACCAACATCCTCCTCGCCGATGAAATCAACCGGACACCGCCTAAAACGCAGGCCGCACTCCTGGAGGCCATGGAGGAGCGGCAGGTATCCGTGGACGGTGTGACGAGGCCGCTGCCGGAGCCTTTCATCGTCGCCGCAACGCAGAATCCGGTGGAATACGAGGGCACCTACCCCCTTCCCGAAGCACAGCTGGACCGCTTCCTGCTCAAGCTCACCCTTCCGCTGCCTGATCGGAACGACGAAATCGAGGTAATCCGCCGGCACAGTGTGGGGTTCGACCCCCGGAACCTCGAAGCAGCCGGAGTGAGGGCAGTAGCGGGTGAAAGGGACCTTGCCGCCGCCAGGCAAGCGGTACAGCGGGTGGGAGTGGCTCCCGAGGTGCTGAGCTACATCGTCGACGTCGTACGTGCAACGCGCGCCGCGCCGTCGTTCCAGCTTGGAGTCTCTCCCCGCGGTGCCACCGCCCTGTTGAACACCTCCCGCGCCTGGGCGTGGCTTTCCGGTCGCGACTTCGTCACACCCGACGACGTGAAGGCATTGGCTCTTCCTGCGCTGCGACACCGAGTCGCACTGCGCCCGGAAGCCCAGATGGATGGTGTGAGCGTCGACAGCGTTCTGGGTAACATCCTGGCGACCGTTCCCGTGCCGAGGTAGTTGTGAGCGCAACAGCATGAGCATTACTGCTCGTCTCGTCATCCTGGCCTTCCTCGGCGTCATCCCGGTAGTCCTCTACCCGGGCGCCGTGTCGATCGCTGTGTGGCTTGCCCTGCTGATTGTTGGATGCGCGGTCGATCTTGCCCTCGCCGCTTCCCCGCGGTCGATCGGCGTTCAGCGGAAGCTACCTGAGACTGTCCGCCTCACGGAGGGGGCCACAAGCACCCTCACTGTTCGGAACCATGCCAAGAGGGCCTTTCGCGGCTGGATACGTGAGGGCTGGCAACCTTCGGCAGGTGCCCAGAACCCAGCGCACCGGCTGAGCATTCCTGCGGGTGAGGGCCGCAATCTCCAGGTGCGGCTGGTTCCACGGCGTCGCGGCGATTTGTCGGTGCACCACGTGACAATCCGCAGTGCAGGTCCGCTTGGGCTTGCCGCCCGTCAGATCACAATCCCAGCGCCAGGCACCCTCAGGGTGTTGCCGCCGTTCAACTCCAAGCGGCTACTGCCCTCGAAGCTAAGGCGTCTGCGGGAACTTGATGGGCGCGCGGCAGTGCAGATCCGTGGGGCGGGAACAGAATTTGACTCTCTGCGTGACTACGTCCGCGGAGACGATGTCCGTTCCATCGACTGGCGGGCATCCGCCCGAAGGCGGGACACGGTGGTGCGGACATGGCGCCCGGAACGCGACCGCCGCGTCGTCATTGTGCTCGACACGTCCCGCACTTCAGCTGTCCGCATCGAGGACGAGCCCCGCCTTGATACGGGAATTGAGGCGTCGCTCCTGCTGGCGGTGCTGGCCCAACGGGGCGGTGACCGCGTCGATTTCCTCGCCTTCGACCGGCGTCCGCGTGCGAGGGTGGAGTCCGCGGCCAAGGGCAACCTGCTCGCATCCCTCGTCACAGCAATGGCTCCATTGGACTCCGAACTGATCGAGGCTGACTTTTCAAGAATCCCTGCACAGGTGCGCTCGATCTCCGCCCACCGCAGCCTGGTGGTGCTCCTGACCGCTTTGGATGCGGGGGCAGTCGAGGAGGGCCTGCTGCCGATGCTGCCGTCACTGACCGCGCAGCATGTCGTCGTGGTGGCGTCCGTCCGCGACCCGCACCTTGATGAGCTGCGCCACCAGCGCGGCACAGCTGCGGAGACATACCGCGCGGCTGCCGCTGAACGTGCTCTTCTGGACCGCGCTGCCATCAAGGAACGCCTCCGCCAGCTCGGCGCGGAGATCGTGGACGAGCCTCCGCACGAGCTTCCGTCGAAACTGGCAGACCTTTACATTCGCCTGAAGGCAGCGGGTCGGCTGTGACGGCGCGCCTGCAGGCCCATACGCGATTCACAGCCGGCATCACACTGGACTGGCTCATACAAAGGAGATGGTCATGACGTCCTCGGTCTACCAGCGAGCGCTCGGAGCAGAGTTCGGTCGCCTGCAACCACAGCTCCAGGAGTACTTCAGTCTGCACGAAGACTCACAGCAGTTCGGAACCGGACGCGGATCTTTTGACGTGGCGGGTAGCCCTGCCCCACTCCTCAGACCGTTCTTTGCGCTGGCCGCGAAGGAGAACTCCTTTTTCCCGGAGTACGAGAACAACGTGGGCTTCACCGTGCGGAACTGGGCCCACCTGGACCCGTTCGGTAGGCCCTCGCTCACCGCGCGCCGCGACATTTCGTTCAATAACGTGTCCCGGGTCTTCGAGGACACCACATCATGGGTCGAGGGCCGGTTGGTCGATTATCTGGGGCTTCACCGGCGTATGGCCACCGCCCTCACCTGCGAGGTAACGGCCAACGGACATATGCGGATGACCTCTTCTGCCACCCGTATCCTCGCCGGTCCGCTCAGGCTGCCGCTGCCCGACGTCGTCGGCGCCCAGGCCTACATGGAGCAGTGGTGGGACGAGGACGAGCACCGGTTCCGCATCAAGACAAACGTCCTGCACAGGCAGCTCGGGCCGGTTCTCGTGTACGCCGGCTGGTTCACCTATGAACTGACCCCATACAGCGGCGGCCTGCCCGATGAGGCGGCGCCGGCACGCTGGGAACGACGCGCGTGACCGGTCAAGCGTCCGCGATGGCCTGATTGAGGGCGTCAGCGCTCTGGTGAAGATGCGCCAGCATTCTGCGGGCGTGGTCAGGCGAACGCTCCGCCAGACATTCGGCGGGGACCAGCCGAATGGACCGCAGCGACTGGATGGCCAGGCCAACCCCCCTCCAGGGACGCAGCAGCGCATCGGCCGTCTCCTGCACCCGCGGCGGCCTGCCGCTCGGAACCTGGACACCTGCCCACAGGGTGCGGCCGGCTTCGACCAGTTCCGCGAGCGCTTCCCAGTCGCGGTTGCACACACCGCTCATCGGAACAGCAACACCTACGCCAGGCACCCGCTGGACAAGAGTCAACTGCTCTGCGGTTCTGAAGGAAAGCACGACGGCAGCGGCACCGGCCTCGCGCGCTCCCTCCGCCAGCACTGTCCAGGCTTCGATTGCTTCATGCTTCGGTACGGCGCGCAGCGTCCGGTATCCGCTGGCCGTAGGTATGCTGCCCTCGAGCACCCCTGCGATCTCCGGTTCGTCCAACTGCAGCGTGAGCGCAGCACCGGGGCTCGCAGTGACCGCGCGACGCAGAAGCGAACTGACGCCCTCAATCAGCCCATCGCGGAGGTCCCGCCGCGCACCGTAATCGAGCAGCGCACGTTCGCCATTGTGCAGATGGAGGTTCGCAGCGAGCGACATGGGTCCCCGACAGTGCACTTTGAGCTCCTCGGCGGGACGCTCTTCGGAACCCACCATGTCGGCAAGGATGTTGAAGTCGGTGGACAGCGCGGAAACAGCCCGCCGAACATCCTTGCCGGGCCGGTCCACCAGCCTCCAGCCGTGCGGCTGCAGGTCGACGGGAAGTTCTGGGAGTAAACCGGCGGTTCTGCCAATTTCGTCGCTGCCGACACCGCGGTCAGGCAGCGACGGCAGGAACGGCAGGTTCGGGCTCCCGAGCTCACCGCGGATGACCCGGAGTGCTTCAACAGGGTCCTGGCCGGGCCAATCGCCCAGGGCAGTGACCGTGACCGCCGCGGTGTCAGGCACCGCTGCCGTATCAGGCATCGCGCGACGAGTGGTTCTCGGAAATGTCCTGGTGGTGGCGGATGACCTCGGAAATGATGAAGTTCAAAAACTTCTCCGCGAAAGCAGGATCCAGATTGGCTTCCTCGGCCAGTGCACGCAGCCGGGAGATCTGCGCGGCTTCCCGAGCAGGGTCCGCGGGCGGCAGCTTGTGCTCGGCTTTCAGGTGGCCCACACGCTGTGTCGCTTTGAAGCGTTCAGCCAGCAGGTACACCAGGGTGGCGTCAATGTTGTCAATGCTGCCCCGAACTGAGAGCAGTTCTTCCATGACGGCGGGGTCAACTTCGCCGGCGAGTGAGCTCGCTGCAGGGTCGAAACGCCGGGTCTTCTCAGTCATGGTTCCAGTTAAGCAGACCGCACGCGGGCACCGCGCATTGTGTCTGCGATCGTCTGATCGTCAGCGTGCCGCAGCGAGGTCGGGGCGCTCCAGCGACCGGGCTGAATCCAGTGTCGCCTGCCCGAGCACCCGGGTGCCCTGATAGATCACCACGGTCTGTCCGGGGGCGACGCCGCGCATCGGCTCGACGAGCCGTACCACGAGGCTCTGGCGGCCCTCGTCGTCGTACTCAACGTGTGCGCGGGCGTCCACGGGATCACCGTGGGCACGCACCTGCGCCATGCAGTCGAACTCCTCACCGGACTCGACGGCGGGAATCGGCAGTCCCGCCCAGGACACCTTGATCCCGCGCAGCTGATCGACAGCGAGCATGCGCTCCGGACCGACGACCACGGTGTTTTCCTTCGGGCGGATTTCGAGGACGAACCGGGGCTTGCCGTCGGGAGCGGGGCGCCCGAGCTTGAGGCCCTTCCGCTGGCCGACGGTGAATGCGTTGGCCCCGGGGTGCGTACCGATGGTCTCGCCTTCGACATCCACGATGTTGCCCTCGGTAAGCTCAATGCGCTCCTCAAGCCAGCCGCGGGTGTCGCCGTCGGGAATGAAGCAGATGTCGTGGCTATCGGGCTTGTTGGCTACCGACAGTCCGCGCCTCTCGGCCTCGGCCCGTACCTCTGCCTTGGAGGGGGTGTCAGCGAGCGGGAACATGGAGTGCTTCAGCTGCTCGTGCGTGAGGACGCCGAGGACGTACGACTGGTCCTTGGCCCAGTCTGCCGCCCGATGCAGCTCCCGGCTGCCGTCTGCGTTCTCTATGACCTTTGCGTAGTGTCCGGTGCAGACCGCGTCGAAACCGAGCGCGAGAGCCTTCTCCAGCAGTGCAGCGAATTTGATGCGTTCATTGCACCGCATGCACGGGTTGGGGGTGCGTCCGGCGGCGTACTCGGCGATGAAGTCATCCACCACGTCTTCCTTGAACCGCTCGGAGAAGTCCCAGACGTAGTAGGGGATGCCGAGGATATCGCAGGCACGCCAGGCATCGCGGCTGTCCTCGATCGTGCAGCAACCGCGGCTGCCGGTCCGCAGGGTCCCGGGCATGCGTGAGAGCGCGAGGTGAACGCCGACGACGTCATGCCCTGCCTCTACTGCGCGGGCCGCCGCAACCGCCGAATCGACTCCGCCGCTCATCGCTGCGAGTACCTTCATGAACTGAAACCCGTTCCTGCTGTCTGGATGGATGATGCGTGGCCGGACATGCCCGCCTTCCGCGCACGGTCGTACGCTTCGGGCAGGGCGCCCACCAAAGCGTCAACGTCTTCGGGCGTCGATGTATGCCCGAGGCTGAAACGCTGGGAGCCGCGGGCTTCGGTTTCGGTCAGGCCCATGGCCAGAAGGACGTGCGACGGCCGGGGCACCCCGGCGGTGCAGGCCGACCCAGTGGACGTCTCCACTCCTGCGACATCGAGCAGGAAGAGCAGTGAGTCCCCCTCGCATCCCGGGAAGGTGAAGTGCGCGTTGCCTGGCAGCCGTTCGGTTCGCGGTCCCCTGAGGACCGCCTCCGGCACAACGCGTTCGACGCCGGCAATCAGCTGGTCGCGCAGCACGGCGATGCGTGCCGACTCCCCCTGCAGGGAACCGACGACGTCGTCGGCTGCTGCCGCAAACGCCGCTATTCCGGCCGTATCGAGGGTGCCGGAGCGGATGTCGCGTTCCTGCCCACCGCCGTGCTGAACGGGCGTGAGCTTCACGGACCGCCCAACCAGCAGTGCGCCAACGCCCACCGGACCGCCGATCTTGTGCCCGCTGACTGCCATGGTGGCGAGCCCGGACTCGGCGAAGGAGACGGGTAATGAGCCGAAGGCCTGGACAGCGTCCGAGTGCACGGGGACGCCGTAACGGGCAGCCGCCGCGACGATGTCCGCCACCGGCTGGATGGCGCCGACCTCGTTATTTGCCCACATCACAGTGACCAGCGCGATCTCGTCCGCACCGGCGCTGAGTTCCTCCTCGAGCACATCCAGGCGAACGACTCCCTCCGCGGTGACGGGGAGCCAGGTGACCTGCGCGCCCTCATGCTGTTCAAGCCACTCAACGGTGTCCTGGACGGCGTGATGCTCGACGGAGCTGCACAGGATCCGTGTCTTCCGCTGATCAGCTCCGCGGCGGGCCCAGAACAATCCCTTGACGGCGAGGTTGTCCGCTTCGGTCCCACCGGAGGTGAAGATGACTTCCGACGGGTGCGCTCCGGCTGCCCTTGCGAGGGTTTCGCGGGCGTCTTCTACCACCCTGCGGGCACGACGACCCGAGCCGTGCAGCGATGAAGGGTTGCCGCTGCGGCTGAGTTCGGTGGTGAGTGCGGCGAGCGCGGGCGCCGAAAGGGGCGTGGTCGCCGCGTGATCCAGGTACACGGGCACCCCATGATTCTATCGTCGGGGAAAGCCAAAGCCGAACTGGCCGCTGGACGCAGCGGAATCGTTGTCAGGAAGGGCTGATAGAAATGAGCTGTGGAAGAGACGCCCGTTCAGACCGGTTCCCCGCTGTTCATTCCCCGACTGCTGCACGCCAGGCATGAGTTCGGGCATCGCGTACTCGACTTCGACCGACAGATCGCACTGATGGCGATCATCAACCGCACTCCGGACTCCTTTTACGACGGCGGGCGCACGTTTGCCCTGCAGGCGGCAGTGGACGCTTCGCTGCAGGCCGTTGCCGACGGCGCCGATTGGGTCGATATCGGCGGCGCACCCTTCGCGCCCGGGCCCGCGATCCCGGCCGTCGAGGAAGCCGACCGCATTGTTCCGGTGATCCGGGCCGTCAGGGAAGCGTCCGACGTCGTCATCTCGGCCGACACGTTCCTGCCCGAGGTGGCCGAGCAAGCAATCAGGGCAGGGGCCAACGTTGTCAATGACACCACCGGGCTGCGGAACCCCGATCTCGCCGCTGTGATCGCCGGGACAGGTGCGCATGTGGTCATCACCCACAGCCTCGCGGAACCGCGGACGGTGCTGGGCAGACCGACCTACACCGACGTGGTTACAGAGGTTGCCGATTTCCTGGTTCGGCAGGTGGAACGTGCTGTAGCGCTGGGCATCAGCGAGGGCCGTATCCTCGTGGACCCGGGACATGACCTGAACAAGAACACACTGCATTCGCTCGAAATCACACGCCGGTTCTCTGAGATTGCGGGGCTGGGGTTCCCGACTCTCGCCGCAGTGTCGAACAAGGACTTCATCGGCGAGACGCTGGATCTGCCGAAACAGGCGCGGGCCGAAGGATCCATTGCCACGGCCGTCATGTGCGCCCTGGGTGGAGCGCGGGTCCTCCGGATGCACAATGTCGCCGCTGCCCGCTCCGCCATCAACATGGTGGAGGCAGCCATGGGCTGGCGCCGGCCAGCTTACCTCAAGCACAACATGGGAGATTTCAACACCCGATGATCAACCAGATCCTTCCAGCCCGTGCCTCCGACCGTACCGACGAGGAGCTGCTCGCACTCTACGCGTACCCGGCTCAGCGCCCGTGGGTGCGGTTCAACTTCATCTCCAGCCTCGACGGATCGGCAACGCACCGGGGCGTCTCCGCGCCGCTGGGTAACGAGGGCGACCGACGGTTGTTCGGGCTCATCCGGCGGCTCTGTGATGTGATCCTTGTGGGAGCAGGAACGGTGCGTGCTGAGGGCTACGCGGGGCCGCTGGTCAGTGATGAGGACACCGCCTGGCGCGCTGCCCATGGGCTTACCGAACACCCTGCGCTTGCCATGATCTCCCGCACGCTTGGCATCGAGCCGGACAGTGAGTTGTTCAGACTCTCCCCGGTGCGCCCCATCATCTTCACGACGGCGGCGGTCGACCCGACGCGGGTGCGGTCCCTCTCCGGGGTTGCCGACGTCGTCGTTGCCGGCGAAGAGGACGTTGATGCGCACAGGTGCTCTGCCTGGCTCCACGAGCGCGGGTTGGGACGCATCCTCTGCGAAGGCGGGCCAAGCATCTTCGGCGGTTTCATCGCCGAAGATACTGTGGACGAGCTCTGCCTTTCATTGAGCCCTCTGTTGACCGGAGGCGAGGAATCCCACATCTCAGCCGGCGTCGATAGCCCGGCCCTCCGCCGGCTGACACTGGCGTCACTGCTCGAGTCAGATTCCGCCCTCTTCGGACGCTGGGTCCGGGCAAAAGCGGGGTGACGCCGCTCAGGCCGGGTTTTCCAAGCACCGGGTAATACGTCGAGGCGTACCAACCCATCGCCGACCGAGCTTCACCGGATCACCGCCCCATGCGCCTCTGCTATCGCAAGCGCCTGGGCGACGTCGACGACGGCGCCGCGGACATTGAACTCCTCCCCCTCTATCCCTTCGAGGGTGCTTCCGCGCAGGTCGGCTTCTCGCAAACGCGCGCCGCTCCAGGCGATGTTGGCCAGGCGGCAATTACGCAACACGGTATTGCGGAGGTCTGCGTTGGTGAAGTCAGCTTCCGTGAAGTTCACTTCAGAAAAGGATCCACGCTGCAGGTCTGCCCCCACCAGCGAGACGAAGGACCAGTTGCCGCCCTTGACCCGCACCGGCTTCAAAGCTGAGCCGATCAAGACGCTGCCTGTGAACTTGCACCCTTCAAACGTGGCGTCGAAGAAGTTGCAGTGCTCGAAGCGGCAATTGTCGAAGGCGCTGTTGATATGGGTCGAAACGTTGAACCGCACGTTGCGGAACACACAACCGCTGAAGATGCTGCCCTCGGTACGCAGTTCAGTGAAGTCGCAGTCGACGAAGCGCGCTCCGCTGTGATCTTCGCGCTCACTTTTGAACGCGTACCAGTCCAGTCCGCTCCGTACCTCGTCATCGCCCGCCATTCTCCTGATGCTAGCTGCCCATTTGCCGGAGGTGACGCCACCGTTTACAGTCAAGCGCGGAACCTGAACGACGTTACTGATCCCGTTTCGGACGAAAGGCCACTATGGCAAGCCCCGACCGCACGTACTACGCCGTGCTTGGGGTGAGCAGAAGCGCCACTGCGAAAGAAATCAAGAGCGCGTACCGCAAAGCCGCCCGTTCAGCCCACCCTGACCAGGGCGGCAGCGCCGAGCTATTCCACGATGTCGCCGTAGCCTACGAAATGCTCTCCGATCCTGAGCGCCGGCGTCGTTACGATCGCACCCTGGGCATCGAGGATCCGTTACCGGATGCGAGGCCTGCATCGGCCGCGAGGCGCCAGCCGCCTGCGCCCGAGGTCTACACCCAGCCCCCTCGCTACGAACCCGGCTACGACGACGACGCCGCAGCGGCAGTGGTGCCTCTCACCCTGGCGCAACAGCAGGTTCACGGAACCGCCCGGGAGCCCGGCGGCTTCGCCAAGCTTCGACCGGGCGCCACGGCACGCTACGACGGCGAGCGCGCCACCGCGCGCCTGTTGGAGGCCAGTCTGCTGCCCGGTTTTCCTGCAGCCCGGTTGGTCAATGGATTGTCTTTCGGCCGCGGCGTGGATGTCGGTCACGCGCTGCTGGCCGGTTACCGCATTGCCGTCGTCGACTCGCTCGTGGCGCCCCCTGGAAATTACTCCTGGGACGGGCACCGTCTGCGACACCGCGGACGGCACGCGGGAGACGTGCGAATCACCGAGACCGTGCGTCGGGTTCAGGACCTCTTTCCGGAGTGCAACGTGCGCGGCTGGCTGGTGCTCCACGGCCGGCAGAACAACCCGTTCGAACCGATTGTGGACTACCCGCCCTCGCTGGACCGCTCGGCGTTGGTGTCCGTCCACGTTGCCAACCCCGGGACACTGCTTCGCGAGGTGCGGCGCTTCCTTTCTGAGGGCCCCCAGGCCAATACGGTGCAGGTACCTGTGCTCGGCCGCTTGCTGCGTGCGGCCGGGCGCTAGGATTACACGGTGTTCCGCATCCTCTTCTATACGCCCGAGATCCCCGGTAATACCGGCAACGCCATCAGGCTTGCTGCGGTCACCGGTGCAGAACTTCACCTCGTTGAACCGTTGGGCTTCGACCTCGACGATACGAAGCTTCGAAGGGCCGGACTGGACTACCACGATCTCGCCGTCCTGACCGTCCACCGGGACCTGGACGCCGCTCTGGGAGCTCTTCGACCCGATCGCCTCTTCGCCTACACCGCCGAGGGCACGGTCACGTACTCAGACATCGACTACCGCCCCGGGGACGTGCTCCTCTTTGGGCCGGAGTCTGTGGGACTGCCGTCCGAAGTGAAGAATCATCCGGCCGTCACCTCGCGCGTGCGGTTGCCCATGCTCCCCTCGCGGCGTTCACTCAACCTGGCGAACTCGGCGTCCATCGTGCTCTACGAGGCCTGGCGTCAGCAGGGTTTCGAGGGTGCCAACCCAAGCCAGTCCATCTTGGAGGAACGTTCGTGACCGATGTAGGCAGCCTGTTCGACGACGGCGCAGAGCACTTCGAGCGCCTGGCCCCGGTTCTCTGGAACACCATGGGCAACGCGGTTGTTGCCGCAGCCGATCTTCACGTGGGCGAAAGCGTGCTCGACGCCTGCTGCGGAAGCGGCGCGAGCTCTATCCCCGCAGCACAGCTGGTGGGTCCCGATGGACGGGTTGACGCCGTGGACCTGTCTACTGAACTACTTTCGCTCGCGACTGCCAAGGCAGCCGCGCTGGGCCTCGACGCCATCACGTTCACAGAGGCGGATGCGTCGGTATGGTCGTCCGGGCAGCAATATGATGCCGTGCTCTGCTGCTACGGGCTCTTTTTCCTCCCCGACATGGCCGCCGGTACCCGTCATCTTGCTTCGCAGCTACGCAGCGGCGGAAAGCTGGCCATGAGCACCTGGCAGGAACACGCCCACGAACCGTTCGCGACGCTCCTGCGCGAAGTGTGCCTCGAGGAGCAACCGCACCTGCGCGAAGCTCCGGTTCCCAAGCCGACACGGCAAATGGCGGAGATTTCATCAGTTGAAAAGTTGCACGCCTTCCTGGAGACGGCAGGGTTCGCGTCCGTCGAGGTGCATGAGACGCCTTTGGAGGTTCCGCTGGACGCCGAACTTGCCTGGACCCTGGTGCTTGGCACCGGATACCGGTTCCTGCTGCCTGCCGACGCTGAGGGCCGGGAGCGCATCCGCAGCCGCTTCATGGAGAAACTCGGCAGCGATCTGACCCTTAACGCCGACTCATTGATCGCCGTCGCCGTCCGTCACTAGCACAGACGCGAACCCATCCATGTCGCTCTCCGCGACGAACAAAAGATGTCATCGGTTGCAACTGATCAGGCATGCAGTTCTGGAGAAACGGCGGTAGGACATGGGCGCACGGCCAATTGGGCGAGACGTGCTCACACGCGCCGTCGGCCATGCTGTTAGAGATAGACACCGGGGCGCTTTATGCTTGAAGCCTATGGATACTCCACGTGTGAGCCGGACAACCGCTGCCGGATCGGACCCTGATCAGGCCACCGGTGAGTCCTCCGGCTCGGCGGCTGACCTGTCTGGTCTGTTGGCGCGGATCGCCCAGCATGACCAAGGCGCCTTCGCGGAGTTTTACGCACAGACATCGCGCAGGGTATATGGCCTTGCCCGACGCGTCCTGATCGATCCCGAGCTTAGCCAGGACACCACACAGGAGGTTTACCTTCAGGTGTGGAACATGGCGGACCGCTTCAATCCGGACGCGGGGAGCCCGATGGCGTGGCTGATGACGCTGGCACACCGCAGGGCTGTGGACAGGGTGAGATCGGAGCAGAGTTCCACCGACCGTGAAGCCCGGTACGGCGCGGCCATGCAGGTCAAAGACCATGATGATGTCGTCGACACGGTCACCCAGCGGCTGGAAGCTGAAGCTGTCGTCAAGTGCTTGGAGACGCTGACTGAGACGCAGCAGGAATCTGTCCGGCTCGCCTACTACGGCGGACTGACGTATCGAGAAGTGGCGGAAAAGCTTGATGTGGCGGTACCGACCATCAAGTCAAGAATCAGAGACGGATTGATCCGACTGAAAACATGTTTGGGGGTGAACTGAAATGCAGGCCAAGGATATGAACAAAAACTTCTCGGGTGATCTTCGGCAGGACCTGGCCAACGGCCTCGCCCCGGAATGGGCCGAGCTGTATGCCCTGGATGCCATAAGCGAAGAAGAGCGCACCACGCTCGAGGACTACATTTCAGATGCCGCTCCTGAGATCCGTCAGGCCTTCGACCGGCGCGTCCAGTCAGCGCACGAGACCCTTGCACAGGCCTATGCCACCCACGAGGAAGAGCCGCCGGCTGACCTGTACACGCGCATCGTGGATAATTTGCCGGATGACACGGCCTCGACCACTCCAGCGGCCGAGGCCGGAGACGAGCTCGCCGCACGCCGTACCGCGCGTCGCGGTCATTCCGCCATGGGGCGCTGGCTGCTCGCAGCCGCCGCTGCCGTGGTGGTCGCGGTCGGCGGTGTGACGGTGGCACAGAACCTGCAGCCTTCCTCCATCCAGGAGCAGGTCCTGCAAGCGGACGACATCCAGCGTGAAGAGGTCGAGATCGGCGACTCCGGCACAGCTGAACTGGCGTTTTCCGAGTCCAGGGATGCTGCCGTCGTCACCCTCGACGGTGTCCCGGCACCGCCGGAGGGCAAGGTATACCAAATGTGGCGCATCCCTGCAGATGGTGCTTCCCCGGAATCGCTCGGAACCATGACCGGCGAGGAAGTCGCGCACACCGAACTGGCGATCGAAGGCATCAACTCATACACAGGCCTGGCGATCACTGTAGAGCCCGAAGGCGGCTCAAATACGCCGACCCTTCCAATAGTGGTAGAAATTCCCTTCAACGCCTGACTGAACCGGTAAGGTCCAGCCTGCTTGCTTGACTGCGGTCAGAACCCGGCGATCGTTGTCTCCGTGTTGACCGGGACCACCTGGAAAACCTCGGCGCTGCGCCCTACCGCCAGGCCGCCGCGCTGGGCGTTGGCCGTGAGGAAACCCCGGACGGTACTGTCCATCCGCTCGATGTCCGGATGCTGGCTCGCGTGGAAACGCAGGGCACGCATTTTGTCTTCCACGTGGTCGGTCACGTCGACGAAGTGGTTCTCGAGTTGAGTGGGCCCGCCGAAGAACCACAGCCACGGAACGCGGTATGAATCCAGTCCGCGGGCAGCCAGTTCAGGGAAGGCATACGGGTTCTCAACGGCGGGGTAGATTGCCCGGGTGACGGCTTCCCCGCACGCCAGGTGATCTGGGTGGCTTTTCTGGATCCTTTCCCAGTTTCGTTCCGGGTGCATCGACAGGACTATCTGCGGCCGCACGCTCCTGATGAGCTCCACGACACCTGCCACCAGCTCCAGTGTGGGTTCCAGATAGCCGTCGCGGTGGCCAAGGAAATGCACCGTTTCCACGCCCACCAGCCGCGCAGCCGCGCGCTGTTCCTCGCGCCGCAACTCGACGATGTCAGTGCGGTGTTCCTCGGAGAAGCCGCCCGCGTCGCCGTCGGTCATGATGCAGTAGTCAACGTCGACGCCGGCTGCGGTCCATTTCGCTACCGTCCCGGCAGCGCCGAAATCGATATCGTCCGGGTGCGCTACAAAACAGAGGACCCGATTCACGCCGTCCGTGGTTTGTTCAGGAACCTCAGTCATGCTCAGCTCTTGCGCTTCCTGATCTCATCGGTCGCCTGAGGCAGCACGGTTGTCAGGTCTCCAACAACACCGAAGTCCGCGATCTCGAATACTGGAGCGTCGGGGTCCTTGTTGACTGCAACAATGACCTTCGCCGTCTGCATGCCGGCCTTCTGCTGGATGGCGCCGGAGATGCCGGCGGAGATGTACAGCTGCGGGGAGACCGTTTTGCCGGTCTGGCCGATCTGGGCCGAATGATCAATCCACCCGGCGTCCGTTGCGGCTCTCGAGGCACCGACCGCACCGCCCAGCGCGTCCGCCAGATCCTCGACCGGCCCGAAGTTGCCGTCGACTCCCCTGCCACCGGCCACTACGACGCGTGCTTCATCCAGTGTTGGGCGGCCGCTCGCCGCCTTCTCCGAGCGGCCGGTGATACGTGCTGCCGCTCCCGGCACCGCTACATCCACGGAACGGACCTCGGGCAGGGAACCGCTCTGGGGGGTCGCGACCTCCACGCTGTTCGACTTGACCGTGATGATCGGACGCCCCGTAGTGACCGAGGCGTTCACGGTGTATGAGCCGGCAAATACCGACTTCGTGGCGGTGAAATCCTCACCGACCGCCACGGCATCCGTGATGACACCCGAGGCCAGGCGGATACCTGTCCGGGCGGCTATCTCTTTGGCTTCGAATGTATTGCCAAGGAGTATCGCGTCAGCTTCTGCTGCTGCGGCTGCTGCCCCGAGGAAAGCGGCCTTCCCGGCAACGAGCAGATCGCTCAGCCCGTCGGACGACGGCTGATAGACGGCCCCGGCGCCGTACGCACCAAGCTCAGCCGAGACCTGGTCAGTCAGCTCTCCCAGCAGCGCCACCACGGGCTCCCCAAGGCTTCCCGCGAGAGTCAACAACTCACGGTCAGTCTTGTGCAGGTTCTCACCGGGCGTGTCAATGTAAACGAGGACTTTTGCCATTCCAAGGGCTCCTAGAGAAGTTGTGCGCAGGATAGGCTGCTGCTAGAGCAGCTTCTGCTCGGCGAGGAAATCAACCAGTCGACGCCCGGCATCACCATCGTCGGTGATGATGACGCCCTGCGAACGCGGAGGCCGCGGCTCCGCCTGCTCTACCCTCGTCCATGCACCGGTGAATCCCACCTCGGAGGCGTCCAGCCCGACGTCGGCGAGCGCAAGGGTAGTAATCGTCTTCTTCTTGGCCGCCATGATGCCCTTGAAGTTCGGGTACCGCGGTTCGTTGATCTGGTCGGTGACGGACACAACGGCGGGCAGGCCGCTCTCCACCGTCTCAGCCACATTGTCGCTTTCCCGGCGGGCCGTGAGGTGCCACGCGCCGTCGTCCTGCTGCAGTTCCAGGCTGGACGCGAAGGTGACCTGCGGGAGATCCAGCAGCTCTGCGAGCTGAGCGGGGACAAGGGAAGTTTCGCCGTCTGTGGAAGCCATGCCCGTCAGCACCAAGTCGATGTTGCCAAGGTGCCGTACGACGGCGGCAAGCGCCCGTGAGGTGCCGGACGCGTCCGAGCCGGCGAGCGCCTCATCGCTGAGGTGAACACCTTCATGTGCGCCGATCTGCAGAGCCTTCTTCACCGCGTTCACGGCAGCCGGCGGGCCCATGGTGACGGCTATGACATGGTGACCGGCGCCGCCATTGGCTTCCGCGAGTTGCAGGGCAGCTTCAAGAGCGTACTCATCGAGCTCCGACAGAATGCTTTCCGAGCGGTCGGTGGTGTTGTGCTCTCCGCGAAGGTGACGATCGAACTGGGCGTCCGGTACGTGCTTCACCAACACCGCGATATTCAGCGCGGGATTTGTCTCGTCCATTGCTGCCTTTCCTCCGGCTAGTAGCTGCCCGCACACAAGCTAACCACACCGGTGTGCCGATTACCGCAGCCATATGACGAAGCAGCAGCCCCCGGTCCGGTGGCTGCTGCCGCGTCCTATTCCTTCTGTATCAGGCAGGTGCCTGACCGACCGTGACGTCAAGGGTCAGGGTTTCGTCAGCCCGCACCAGTTCGACCTCTGTGGACTCCCCCTCGGCGAGCATCCGCACGGCGGCCGTAAGCGACTGTGGATCCTCGATTGGGAAGTCGCCGACCCGCGTGATGATGTCACCTTCCTGGAAACCCGCGGTTTCCGCCGGGCTGCCCGATTCGATGGATTGCACCTGCGCGCCGATGGAGAAGGAGCTGCTGCCCTGTGCGCCGCCGGACGAGGCGGCGCCCACGCTCACCCCAAGGAAACCGTGCGTTGCCTTGCCGTTGGCAATGATTTCGTCGGCCACGCGCTGGGCGTAGTTGATCGGAATTGAGAATCCGACGCCGATGTTGCCTGCGCTCTCGCCGGTGCCGGCTGACGCGATTGCCACATTGACGCCGATGATCTCGCCCTGGGAGTTAACCAGCGCACCGCCGGAGTTACCCTGGTTGATAGCAGCATCCGTCTGTATCACGTTGAGGTAGATCGAGCCTTGGCCGGCCTGCTGGGGCGCTTGAGAACCGTCCGGTGGGAGGAAGTTGAAGCCATCCCCTGAGTCCTGTTCCGGTGCGTCCGACTGTTCTTCGGGAACCGCAGAGGACTGCACACTGATCGTGCGGTTCAGAGTCGAAATGATGCCGTCGGTGACGGTGCCGCTAAGGCCCAGCGGGGCGCCGATTGCGATGGCGACATCACCAACGTTCAGTTCGGAGGAATTGGCGAGCGTCGCAGGTTGAAGGTCGGGAGCATCAATCTTGATCACCGCGAGGTCCGAGAGTGGATCCGTGCCAACTATCTGCGCCTGGAAAACCCGCCCGTCATTGGTACGCACTTCAACGGCAGGTTCGGCAACCTGACCGCCGAGCGTGACAACGTGGGTATTGGTGACAATATGGCCATCAACATCAAGGATGATGCCGGAACCGGAGCCACCCGAACCGCCACCGCTGACGGAGATGGTAACGACGCTGGGCGACGCCTTGGCTGCCGCGCCCGTGATCTCGTTGACGCTCTCCGTGTCATTGATCACGACGGACTGGGGCCGGGAGCCACCGTTGTTTGAGACCGGGACGCCCGACTCGAGCAGTGCATCAGCGCCGGCCACCACACCGCCGCCGATGAGCCCCGCAACCAGCATGCCCGCAAGGAAAGTTCCTGTACCGACCCGCTTCTTCGGCTCACCCTGTTTTTTTCCCGGTCCGTCATGGCCGGCATATGGCCCGGGCCCAAACGCCGTGCCCGGGGCCTGCGGTCGGCTCGCCAAGTGGTCCCCGTGCTGGGACCCAGAACTTCCGAGCGGCGAGGTGAAGGGATGCCCCTGATGCTGCTGCGTCGCGGGGAAGTTCGGGTTGTGACTGGGAGGATTCAGCGGCCGCGGCGGAAGCGGTCCGTCATATGAACCGGGGTTGTTCTCGGTCATCGGTTGTCCTTTCAATGGTGCTTCCTGAACTATGGCAAAGCAGCCTGTAATAACGGCCGACGTTGCCTGTATGGAAGCTGTGAGCCAGCCGAACGCGTTAGTGCCTTCTGTAATTGTCTCGCACCGCCGAAGGGTGCGGTAAGCCGGAAGATTTCGCTCGGGGCATAGCTTCCCCGGTGGACGGCCCCTAGAGCGCACCATAGAATCGCAATCAGGCGAACCCCCGGGACTTATGCCTTGCACAACGGCGGTTTGCCAGTTCCCGGAGCGCCCGGCGGACACTGCTGAAGGGTCGTGAATGAAGTCGAGCATCACACGCATCTGCTCCGCCGCGGGTGTTGGAACATTGGCTCTGCTGAGCCCGGTCGTCGCCGCGCCTGCCTACGCTGTCGATCCGGTCGACTTCAGTTCGGAGACGGTGGTGGACCAGGCCGACGTGCTCACCGACGCTGAACAGCAGCAGGTGGAGCAGTCGATCGAGCAGCTCCAGAGCGAGCATGGTTATACGCTCCATGTCGCCTACGTTGACTCCTTCAGCAACCCGTCCAGTCCGCGCGAATGGGCCGCCGCGACTGCGGACATCAGTGGGTTCCAGGCTGATGACGCAATTTTCGTAGTCGGCGTCGACGACCGCACCGGTGGTATCCTCGCCGACAGCTCAAGCGTGGTGGACGATCAGTCCACCGCGATCTACCAAAGCTTTGCCGTCCCTGAACTAAGCGGAGACGATTGGGCAGGCGCAGCCGTGGCAGCTACCACCGGGGTTGACCAGGTCCTTGACGGCGGCACACTCGGTACGGCTGGAGCCTCCGACGTTGGCGGTGGAGGTTCAGTCCTGTTCATCGGGGCGCTCCTGGCTCTTGCTGGTGCGGGCGGCTACTTCTATCTCCGGTCGAAGACCCGGAGGCCCGAGCCGCAGGAGCAGCGCCAGCGCCCCTCGGAGATAGAGTTCGGTCCGGGCCGGGGAGCTGACGGACAGGTGCTGGATCCTCTGGCCTCTCTCAGCGTGGAGGACTTGCGCCGTCGGGCGGGAAGCCTGCTGATTGCCGCCGATGACGCCATCAAGTCCAGCGAACAGGAACTCGGCTTCGCGCAGGCCCAGTACGGTGATGATGCAGTGAAGCCGTTCGCGGAGGACATCGCTGTAGCGAAGGCCCACATGAGCGAATCATTCAAGCTTCAGCAACAACTCGACGACCATATTCCCGATACGGAAGAGGACCAGAGAAAATGGCTCGGTGACATCATCCGCCGCTGCGAGTCGGTGAACGCGAGCCTTCAGGAACACAAGGCCGATTTTGACGCCCTCCGGAAGCTGGAACGCAACGCTCCTCGGGCATTGGCGGAGGCACAGGCTGCTGCGGGTGATGTCGGAACGCGCCTGGCAGCAGCGGAAGGAACCTTGCGGCAACTCCAGGGGAGATACGCCACCTCGGCGACGTCACAGATCGAAGACAACGTTGACCAGGCGCGCGAGCGGCTACAGTTCGTCGACAATGCCTCTTCCACGGCGCAGAGGCATCTCTCGGAAGGTAACACCAGTGCCGCCGTCGTTGCCGTCCGCGCCACCGAAGAGGGTGTGCACCAGACGAAGGTCCTTCTGGAAGCAATCGATCGCCGTGCATCGGAACTGGCCACGGCTGAACGCGAGATGCAAAGCGCTGTCTCGGATACGGCCCAGGACCTCGCCCAGGCGCAGGCAATGGTGGATGCGGGATCCAATCCGGAGCTCGCCGGTCCCGTGGCAGGGGCGAGGGCTGCGCTGGAGTCGGTGGAACGTGAGATCGGTTCCGGGAAGATCGACCCTGTGTCGCTCCTGCAACGCGTTGAGAACGCACACATGCAGCTGGACTCCGCCATTGGCGGAGTCCGCGACCAGGCAGTGCAGATCCGGCGGGCACGCGAGACCCTGCAGCACACCATCATGGCTGCCCAGTCGCGTATTTCCGGAACGTCGGATTACATTCGCGCCCGCCGCGGCGGCGTGGGCAGCGAGGCCCGAACGCGTCTGGCGGAAGCAGAGCGCAACCTTGACTACGCGATGCGCATACAGACCGAGGACCCCGTGACCGCTCTCTCCCATGCGCAACAGGCTGCAGCTCTTGCAGAGCAGGCGGGCCAGATCGCGCAAAACGACGTGGACGGCTTCGGCGGACGTATGGGCGGCTTCGGCGGAGGCGGGATGTTCGGCGGCCGCGGAGACGGCATGGGTGGCGCCCTCCTCGGGGGCATTCTCATCGGTTCCATCCTCAACGGCGGCGGCCACGGCGGCGGGTTCTTCGGAGGCGGCGGTGGCGGCTTCAGCGGAGGCGGCGACGGCGGCATGTTCGGCGGCGGCGGATTCGGTGGGTTCGATGCCGGCGGGGGCGGATTCGGTGACTTCGGGGGCGGATTCGGAGATTTCTAGGTGAGAGACCTCAAAAGGCAAGGAATTACTCAGGCAGATCGAAAGGTATCCCATGGTAAAGCAATCAATTTTCGGACGTATCTCAACACTGGCGAAGGCCAACATCAACGCACTTCTGGATCAGGCGGAAGACCCCCAGAAGATGCTTGACCAGATGGTCCGTGATTACTCGAACAGCATCGCCGAGGCCGAGAGCGCCGTGGCGCAGACCATAGGCAACCTGCGCATGCTGCAGGAGGACTACAACGAGGACCGCGAGAACGCGCGGAGCTGGGGCAACAAGGCGCTCGCGGCGTCGAAGAAAGCCGACGAGTACCGCTCATCCGGCGATCTTCCGGACGCTGAGAAGTTCGACAATCTGGCCAAGGTGGCCATTCAGCGCCAGATGACGGCCGAAAACGAGGCCAAGGGCGCAGAGCCGACCATCGCTTCCCAGACCGAGATTGTCGAGAAGCTCAAGACCGGCCTCAACCAGATGAAGGGCAAGCTTAACGAGCTGACCAGTAAGCGTGATGAGCTGATCGCCCGCTCGCGCACAGCAGCTGCCCAAACGCAGGTGCACGACGCCATGAAGAGCATCGATTTCATGGACCCCACGAGCGAAGTCGGCCGCTTCGAGGAGAAAATCCGCCGCGAGGAAGCCCGTGTCCTCGGCCAGGCCGAACTGACCAACTCGAGTCTTGATGCGCAGTTCGAGAGCCTTGAGGACCTGGGCGAGCAGAGCGAGATTGAGGCTCGCCTCGCCGCCCTCAAGTCCGGCGGTTCCAGTGCGGACTCCCCGTCCGCCATCGAGCAGGGCGAGGAAAGCCCGAAATACTGACCCCCAGCTCCAACCCAGACGACGGCGGTTCCCAACGGGGCCGCCGTCGTCTGGGTTAACCGGGGAGCAGTCCGCCGATGACAGGCACTGCAGCCACCGGTCCACCTCTTATGATCAGGGACCGGCGGTAGATTGGGCCGTATGGCACTGACCGTAGTGTGGCTTCGTGACGATCTGCGGATCGCAGATAACCCTGCCCTGCACGCCGCAGCCGAGCGCGGCGGCGTCGTTGTTTGTTATGTGCTGGACGAGGTGAGCGAGGGAATACGGCCGCTGGGCAGCGCCTCGCGCTGGTGGCTTCACCATTCACTGTCCTCCCTCGCCGCCGCCCTCGACCAGCGAGGCATCCCGCTGGTGCTGCGGTCTGGCCGTGCGGCGGATGCTCTCCCCCGCCTTGTTGAAGAGTCCGGGGCCGACGCTGTCTTCTGGAACCGTCGATACGCCCTCGCCGAGCGAAACATCGACGCTGCGCTCAAGGAATCATTGGGGAAGGACGGCTTCCAGGTACACAGCTTCCAGGCGAACCTGCTGTTCGAACCGTGGGAAGTGACTACAGGCAGCGGCTCGCCATACAGGGTGTTCAGCCCCTTCTGGCGCGCATGCCAGAGTCGGCCCGCTCCACGCAGACCCCTGGATGCGCCGCCGGTGCTGAGCGGGCCAGGGATCACTTCGGAAGACCTTGACGCGTGGCAGTTGCGTCCCGTTGCACCCGACTGGGCAGGCGGCCTTCGAGCGACCTGGGAACCTGGCGAGCAGGAAGCACAGGCGCTGCTCGAGCGCTTCCTGTCGGTAACCGTTGACGGTTACGCGCAGTCCCGCCAACTACCGAACGTTGAGGGAACCAGCCGCCTTTCGCCCCATCTGCGGTTCGGCGAGGTCAGCCCCTTCCAGGTGTGGCATTCCGCTCAGATCAACCCGACGGATGCGCCGGCCAAGGATCTCACCGTCTTCACCCAGGAACTCGGGTGGCGCGAATTTTGTTGGCAGCTGCTGTATCACCAACCGAAGCTCGCTACGGAGAACTACCGCACGGAGTTCAACGCCTTCCCGTGGCAGCAGCCGGACCCGCAGGAGCTGGACGCGTGGCGTTACGGTCGCACGGGATTTCCCCTGATCGACGCGGGCATGCGTCAGCTCTGGCACTCCGGATGGATGCACAATCGAGTGCGCATGGCCGTCGGTTCCTTCCTCGTGAAAAACATGATGGTGGACTGGAGGGTGGGCGAGCAGTGGTTCTGGGACACCCTGGTGGACGCAGACCCGGCGAACAACGCCGCGAACTGGCAGTGGGTGGCCGGTTCAGGGGCCGACGCCGCCCCCTACTTCCGCATCTTCAACCCGGTCACACAGAGCAAGAAGTTCGACGCCGACGGGGGTTACCTCCGTAGGTGGATACCGGAGTTGCGCTCCGTGACCAACATCCATGAACCATGGAAGGACGCACCCGCAGGATACCCGCAACCGCTGCTGGACCTGAAAGCGTCGCGCGATCAGGCACTCACCGCGTATCAGGAACTTCGCCGCGGTGAGTTGCCCTGATTGACCGCCGCTTGAGCACCTGCGGCATAACCACCCACAGCGCGAGGATAACCGTCGCCAGACTTGCCGCAGTGATGGTCCCCGCCGTGCGATTCAGCACGATGTCGAAGATCAGACCTGTCACCCCAATGAGCACCATCGCCACCAACACCATGGTGATCCACAGAATCCGGTGTGCGTTCGTGACCAGCGACTTCTTGATACGCAACCGGAAGAACGTCCGGTGCATAATCACGGTGCCCAGTAACAACGACGTGATTAGTGCGGACAGCACCACCAGTACCAGATAGGTGCCGACCTGAAAGGAATCCAATTCGGCGAAGCGCGACTGGAACGGCAAGGTGAGCAGGAACCCGGTGAGGATCTGGATTCCGGTCTGAAGGACCCGGAGTTCCTGCAGCAGTTCGAGCCAGTTACGGTCCACACGCTGCAGAGCAGTCTCCCCGCGTTCCCTATCGCCCCCCACCATGCCCTGATCGATCATGGACATAGTTTAGGTGAGCCGCGGTGTGCGAGGGGCGAAATGGTGCGGACAATAACAAAGGTCCTGGAAGCTGAGCTTCCAGGACCTTTGCCGTCTAGTTGCGGGGGCAAGATTTGAACTTGCGACCTCTGGGTTATGAGCCCAGCGAGCTACCGAACTGCTCCACCCCGCGGCGTGATTACTACTCTACCCGCCGCGGGGCCGGATCCCAAATCGGGACCGGAGTGCCTTATTCGGTGGCGCCGGACAAGCGGGACTCGGCGTCAAGTGCGCGCTGCAGCGCCTGGTCAAGCCTCCCCTGGGCTTCTCCGTATGCTGCGAAGTCACCGTCAGCGAGTGCCTCCTGACCTTCCTGAATGGCCGCATTGGCATCTTCCAGTGCAGCTCGGAGATCTGCCGCTGGGTCCCCCGTGCCGGGCTCCGCCGGCGTAGTGGGCTCCTCGGTGGGCTCCTCCTCCAGCGGGTCATCCGCCGAGCCCACCAGCGGAGCAGGCAGATCGTCTGTCGTCTCGCCGACATTCTCGCTGTCTCCGGTGACCGCGCCCGAGTCGCCCTGGAACACCTGATCGAGTGCTTCGTCCAGGGTCGGCGCAAAGCCGACCTGCTCCCCGAAGCTCACCAGCACGCGCCGCAGGACCGGGAAGGAGGAATCGCCCGAAGACTGTACATACACCGGCTGCACATAGGCGATTCCGCCACCTATGGGCAGTGTGAGGAGGTTACCGCTGATCACTTCGGAGGCTCCCTGGCGCAGAAGGTTCAGCTCCTGCGAAACCTCGGTGTCCGAATTGAAGAGGTTCGCCGCCTGGCCGGGGCCAACGGCAGAGTCCTGTCCGGACGAGTCAAGCAGTCGCAGGGTTCCGTAGGTTTCCGCCTTGACCCCGTCCTCACCGGTACCAGCGTCGCCGTCCGCTGCGAGGAACCCGTAGAGAATGTTGCGCGGCTCCTGTCCCTCAGGAACGAAGGGGATGAACGGTGTGGTAAGCGAGAAGCTCGCTGATTCCTGGTCCGGCATCTGCAGCGAGAGGTAGAACGGAGGCTGCTTGACCTCCTGCTCGCCCTCTTCGAGAGTTGGGTCGACAGGAACCGCCCAGGCTTCGTTGTTGCTGTAGAAGGGCTGGGTTTCAGTCACGTGGTAACGGGCGAGCAGCTCGCGCTGGACCTTGAAGAGATCCTCCGGATACCGAACGTGCGCCATGAGGTCCGCGGACATCTCGCTGTATGGCTGCAGAGATGTCGGGTAGACATTCTGCCAGGCCTGCAGGATCGGATCCTGATCGTCCCAGGCATAGAGATCCACAGAGCCGTCATAGGCGTCCACCGTTGCTTTTACAGCATTACGAATGTAGTTGACCTGCTCTGCCGGCAAGGCGGTCGAGACCCCTGTAGCGGTGAGCGAGTCGACCGTGGCCGACTGGAGTTCCTGCTGGGTGGAGTACGGGTAGTCGGCCGTGGTCGTGTAGCCGTCTATGATCCACTTGACGCGTCCGTCCACGATCGCGGGGTAGGTGTTGCTGTCGAGCGTGAGGTACGGCGCCACCTTCTCCACCCGGTCAACCGGATCACGGTCGTAGAGGATCTGCGATTCGCTGTTGACCTGGTCGGAAAGCAGGAGGTCAGTGGACTGGAACTTCAGTGCGTACACGAGTCGGTTGAACAAATTTCCCACCATCGGACCGCCCTCGCCCTGAAAAGTGCTCCGGGCCTCCTGGTCTGATTCCTCGGTCTGCGGCCGGTCGATCTCTAGGGGCGTGACACCTTCGGGAGCACCAACAATCGAGTACACCGGAGATTCCTCTCCGAAGTAGATGCGTGGCTCGAAGGTGCTCTCATCGCCGAGCAGACCGGTCGATGGGATACCGTACTGAATAAATTCCGGGCGCCCGTCCGGTTCAACCGTTGATCCGGCTGCAGCCACCACTCCGTAGCCGTGGGTGTAGTACACGTGTTCATTGATCCAGCCGTCGGGCACACCGGCCGTATTGAGCTCGCGGACAGCGATCACAGTGTCCTCGATCTCACCGTCGATCTCATAGCGGTCGACGTTCAGGATCTCCGGGAACTGGTAGTACTGACGGAACTGCTGAAGCTGGCTGAACGCGTCACTGATGAGGTTTGGATCCAGCAGCCGGATGTTGGCTGTGGTTTCGCCGTCCTCATTGAGGGCACCCTCCTGTGGGACTTCCTCCGCGTTGTAGTCATTGACCTTCACTTCATCGAGCCCATAAGCCGCGCGCGTCAGCTCGACATTGCGCTCGATGAAAGGCTCTTCACGGCTGAATTCCGAAGGGACAACCTGGAAGCGCTGGATCACCCACGGGTAGACACCGCCGGCGAGGATGGCAGTAATGACGAGCATCGCCGTGCCGATCACCGGAAGTCGCCAGCGTCCTGCCACCGCAGAGACAATGAAAAGGATCGCAACGATGATTGCGGCAGCCGCCAGGATTGCCTTGGTCGGTATGACCGCGTTCACATCCGTGTAGAGGGCACCTGCCCACTTGCCGCTGCTACTGGTGACTGTGGCGTACCGGTCCAGCCAATAGTTCACTCCCTGCAGGATCAGGAAGAGCGCGGCGAGGACCGCGATGTGGGTGCGGGCAGCTTTGCTGGTGAATAGCCCCTTCTCCTCGAGCCGTATGCCGCCGTATAGGTAGTGGGTAAGTACGCCCGCGATGCCGCTGATGACGACGACGCTGACCAGGAACCCGAGCAGAAAGTTCAGGAACGGCAGGGTGAAGACGTAGAACGCGATATCCAGGCCAAACTCCGGATCCGTCTCGCCGAACGGCACCGAGTTGAAGAACAGGAGCATTCGTTCCCACTGCGATGACGCGGCCGTTCCGGCGAAAGCGCCGAGCACAATCGGAATTCCAATCATGAGCAGCCGGCGGATTGGCTCAAGCTGAGCCTGATACCGGTTCAGGTTGTCCTGCACGCTGCTGTCCGGCGCGTAGATGGGCCGGGAACGATAGGCGATGCGCAGGCTCAGATAAACGCTGGCACCCATGATCAGGAACGCAGCCACGAAGAGGCCGATCCGTGAGAGATTCTCGGTGACAAACACCTCGAGGAACCCAAGCTGGTTGTACCAGAGCACATCGGCGTAAATTTGCGAGAAGTAAACGAAACCTATGACGAGTAGTCCGAGAACAACCAGGGTGGGAACCAGCGGTCCTCGCCGCCGGGTTGGGGAGGAGTACGGTCGGCTAGGGCTGCTACCAAATGGCCGGTCTGGTCCGGATGTCACTATTACCTCATCCTCGGGGGTACTGGTGTGCTGGACACGCGCATGAGCGCGTGGATCCACTGCTGTTCATTCTGCCTTGTGCACGTCTGGGCCACACAATTGAGTTCCGCCCGAGCGGGAGCACCCATAAATCGTTTCCCAATCGTGTCCAAATAAGGTCGGGCACCGATAGTCAGTCCTCGCAGGAAGGGAGCTTTGCGCCGTTGTCGTTCGCTTCTCCAAGTGTGCCGACGGCTGCGACAGCGTCCTCAAGCCTTTCGACGCGGATCACCCGTAGCCCATCCGGAATGTGGCCGATCACTTCGCCACAGTTTGCCGCCGGCGCCAGGAAAACCTCTGCGCCTGAATCCCGGGCGCCAACCAATTTCTGCCGGATGCCTCCGATCGGTCCGACGGCGCCGGAAGAGTCGATGGTCCCGGTTCCGGCAAAGTGCTTCCCGCCGGTCAGTTGCCCGTCGGTCAGTTTGTCCACGATTCCGAGCGCGAACATCATGCCGGCTGATGGGCCGCCTACATTGTTGAGCGCGATCTGGACCTCAAAAGGGAATTCAAATTCGGACATCAGGAACACTCCAAGCTGGTAGTCGCCGGAGTCACCCCTGCGCGGCTCCACCGATTCCATGACGGTCTCGCCGTCCCGGGTGACGGTGATGTCGACGCTCTCTCCGCCCGCCGCATTCAATGCATCCTTAAGCGGTTGCAACGACTCGATCTCCTCGCCCTCGATCCGGGTGAGAAGGTCTCCTTCCTGAAGGATGCCTTCGGCTGCCGACCCGGGCGCGAAGCCCACAACCGAGAGCGTCTCCTCGTAGGGAATCTCCAGGTGGGAGAGCGCTGCTGCAACTGCCGACTCCTGAGAGGACGTCATCGCTTCAGCGTTCTGCTGTTCGATGTCAGACTCCGAGACTTCCGGCGGGTAGACCAGTTCACGGGGCGTGACGGCCTGGGCGGGATCCGCCCAGGCGCGGAAGGCATCAAAGATGCTGACCTGTTGCCCCGGCCCGCCCGCGACGAATACGGTGGTCAGGTCCAGCGCGCCGCCCGTCGGGAAAGTCTCTGCGCCTTCAACGGTGATCAGCGGTTCCTCGTTGATCTCGCCGATAGTGTTGAAGGTGGGACCGGGCGATTCGACAACGTAGGGAGAGGGCAGGAGCACGGCCGCGGCTCCAAGCCCCAGTGCGAGTAAACCCGAAACCGACATCACCGTGAAGCGGGGGTCCCGTTTCATGGCATCATGCTGTGGCCGGTCTGTTTCCCGGGAAAGCGGCTGGGTCAAGAGGTGTCACCTTCAGGTTAGGGGCGCCCTGTGCCCCGGTGCGAAGCGGATGCAAGGGCATCACATCTCAAGCGTACAAGCCAATCATGTAGCCGAGGCGGTGGCTGCTCGCATGTGCTTTGCCTAGAGCGAACTCCCTCGCGGTGTGCAGGACAAGTGCAGAGGCTGAAGGTAACGTTTGAGAGATCGCGACGGACCATAGCTGCACGCTAACTGGGGCGTCATTCGCGCGACCGCAGGGACCGCTCCCGCGGCGCAACATATTTCGAGCATGATTTGACCAAGGACCGGTGGTATCGATGAGTTCCAATCCGTCGAACAACGACGACGACACTCCCAAGGATCCTCTTTCCGAGATGCTCGAGCGCCTGATGGGCGGCAATATGCAGGGGATGAATCCGCAGGACATCGCAAAGGCGGCCGGACTCCCGAACGATCCGCAAGCCATGGCGATGATAATGCAGCAGGTGCAGGCCATGTTTTCGGCTCAGTCCGAAGGCCCGGTGAACTGGACTCTGGCGCAGGATCAGGCGCGGCGGGCCGCTGCTACAGGCGGCGATCCTTCTGTGAGCAGCACCGACCAGCGCGAGGTCGACGACGCCCTGCGGCTCGCGGAAATGTGGCTCGGCCCCGTCACCGACTTCCCCGCCACGGCGCTGCTGGGCAAAGCATGGTCCCGTGCTGAGTGGGTCGAGGCGACCATGGCCACCTGGAAACGACTCACTGAACCGGTAGCTACCAGCATTGCGCTCGCGCTCTCCAATGCCATCACGGAGCAGATGCCGGAAGAAATGAAGACCATGATGGGCGGCGCTACGTCCATGCTGCAGAACATGGGCGGCGCGATGTTCGGGATGCAACTGGGCCAGGCTGTTGGTGCTCTCTCGCGGGACGTCGTCAGTTCGACAGACATCGGTATACCGCTGGCGGAGAACAGCATGGCGCTCCTCCCTGCCAACGTTGCGGCATTCGGGCAAGGGCTGGATGTCTCCGAGTACGACGTTAGGCTGTTCCTCGCCGTCCGCGAGGCGGCCCACGTACGGCTCTTCACTCAGGTGCCCTGGCTGACGGGGCACCTCCTCGGGGCGATCGAGAGTTATGCGCGCGGCATCCACATCGACATGTCCAAGATCGAGGAAGTCGCACGGGACATCGACCCGTCCAACCCCGAATCACTCCAGAGCGCGCTCTCAGAGGGCGTCTTCATGCCTGAACGTACGCCAGCGCAGGATGCCGCGCTCGCCCGCCTGGAGACCACGCTGGCGCTCGTGGAAGGCTGGGTCGATGAACTGACCGCTGCAGCTACCGCGAACCTCGAATCGTCGGTCGCCCTGCGCGAAATGGTCCGCCGCCGCCGCGCTACGGGCGGACCGGCGGAGAATGCCTTCGCTTCCCTTGTGGGTCTGGAGTTGCGTCCACGGCGCTTGCGCGATGCGGCAGCCTTGTGGGAACTCCTGCGCCAGGAGCGGGGAATCGCTGGGCGGGACGCAATCTGGCAGCACCCGGATCTGCTTCCTACGCCGGAGGACCTCGATGATCCGGCCGGTTTCAGCAAGAGGCGTCAGCTGGCTGAATCAGATGGCGCCGATGTTGACGCCGCCCTCGAGAAGCTACTCGCCGGCGGATTCGAGCCCGATGCCGATGAGGCATCGGCATCAGCTGACGAGTCTGACCCGGACGACGGCGCGGCTGATTCCAGCGGGGAGGACGACAACCCACGTTGATCCGTGGTGGCGCTTCGCTTTTAGCGCCCGTTCAGGCTGTGGTCTGCAGCGTATGCCGCGCCGAGCAGGAACGCTTTGGCGGTTTCGGTATGCGGGTAACTCGTCAATAGAGCCCAGAACGTTCTGTTATGTGAGGGCTCGATCAGATGCGCCATCTCGTGCAGAATCACGTAGTCGATGACCCAGTCCGGCATCCCCTGTAGTCTGTGGGACAGCCGGATAGCCCGGGAAGCGGGCGTCGCGGACCCCCAGCGCGAGTTCTGATTGGTGACCCAGCGGATGCTCGCGGGAACTCCCCTGCCCCCCAGAAATTGCGAGGAGAGCTCCGCCGCACGCTCGCTCAGCCCGGCTTCGGAATGGGCGGGACGGACGGCCGTTGCGCTAAGCTTCGCGGTCATTCGTTCCACCCATTGCTTTTCCTGCCGGGCAGTGAAGGAAGCAGGTATCGAGACGACCGCGACGCCGTCGCGCAGGTCCACGCTGACCGTCCGTCGACGGCGGGCCGACCGGCGCACTTCCACCGGGTAAGGTGCACTGCCCGGCGTCATGCAGCTTTTCCTTCACTTCGGACGCTGCGAACCACTCCGCGGGCGCTGTCAGTTACTCTGCGCGAGGACATTCAGTACCGACTCTCCGTAGCGGTCCAGTTTGGCGGGGCCCACACCGGCGAGCTGTGCCAGCTTCTCCAGTGAGTCTGGCCGCGCTTCTGCAATGGCGACCAGGGTGGCGTCCGTGAAGACGACGAAGGCGGGAACGTCTGTCTCCCGCGCGGCCTTGAGGCGCCAGTTCCGCAGCGCTTCAAACGTTTCCTCACTGTAATTGGCTGGGCATTCCTGGCAGCGTCCGATCTTGCGTTCAGCACCCGATCCCAGGACCTTTCCGCACGTGCGGCAGTGTGCAGGAGCCGAGACCTTGCGCTCGCGCCGGACGCTGGGTTGGCGGAAAGAACGCGTGCCCCCGGAGTCCGGGCGAAGGCCGTCGAGGAATCTGGACGGCTTGCGCGATGCCCGGCCGCCGGGGGTGCGCGAAGTGGACCAGGAAAGAGCCAGATGCTTACGGGCCCGGGTGATGCCGACGTAGAGGAGGCGGCGCTCCTCATCCACGGCATCCGGAGTATCGGCGAACGAGATGGGCATCAGGCCCTCGCTGAGTCCCACGAGGAATACTGCGTCCCACTCCAGGCCTTTCGCCGAATGAAGTGACGCCAGCGTGATCCCCTGGACAGTGGGCGCATGCTGTGCGGCCGCCCTCTCCTCCAGCTCGGCAACGAAGTCCTGGAGTGTGAACCCCTGCGCCGAACGCGCCTCGTGAAGCTCGTCAGCCAGCGACACCAGCGCGGCGAGGGACTCCCACTTCTCCCGGACGGCACCTGAGCTTTGCGGGGCCTCACGGGTATAACCGAGGGACGCAAGGACATCACGCACCAGCTGCGGGACGTCGTCGTCCGTTGCTGCGCGGGCCGCGGCTCGAAGCTGCAGCAGACTCTCACGCACTTCGCGTCTGGCAAAGAACCGCTCGGCGCCGCGAAGCTGGTACCCGATTCCCGCGGCCGCCAGGGCTTGCTCGTAAGCCTCAGACTGCCCGTTGGTTCGGTAGAGGATAGCAATCTCGCTCGCCGGCACACCGCCATTGAGCAGTGCTGAGATCCGCCGGGCAACGTCAGCGGACTCAGCTTCGTCATCGCTGCATTCAGTGAAGGTCGGTGCCGGGCCCGGAGGTCTCTGCGCTATGAGCTGTAGCGGCGTGGCCCACGTGCCGACTCCACCGCGCCGCTCTGCCTCGGCCGTGCGGGCGGCGAGCAGCGAATTCGCGAGGTTAACAACCTGCGGTGTGGAGCGGTAGTCACGGACGAGCTTGATGACCTGCGCCTGCCGGTATCTGCTGGTGAAGTTCAGGAGGTGGGCGCTGGTGGCGCCAGTGAAAGAGTAGATGGTCTGGCTGGCGTCACCGACGACACAGAGCTCTTCGCGCTCGCCCAGCCAGAGATCCAGAAGCTGCTGCTGAAGCGGCGATACGTCCTGGTATTCGTCCACGACGAAGTGTCGGTACTGTGCACGGACAGTCGCTGCTACCTTGGGGTCTTCCTGCAGGATGCCCACGGTGATCAGCAGTACGTCCTCGAAATCAATGACGTTGCGATCCACTTTGAGATCTTCGTAGGCGCTGAACAGACGGGCCACCGTTGTGGCGTCCATGCCCGCCGGTTCCACCCGGCCGCTGGCGGCCTCAACGTAGCTGTCCGGTGTCAACATGGATACCTTCGCCCATTCGACCTCGGCGGCGAGATCGCGGATTGTGGCGCGATCAGTGCTCAGCCGCAGCCGCCGCGACGCTTCTGCGAGGAGCTGCGCCTTGTGGTCAACGAGAGCCGGCAGCGTTCCCCCGACGGCCTGTGGCCAGAAGTATTGCAGTTGCCGGAGTGCGGCTGCGTGGAAGGTGCGCGCCTGCACCCCCTGCGCTCCGAGGTCACGAAGCCGTGTGCGCATCTCCGCGGCGGCCCTCGCGGTGAAGGTCACCGCAAGGACCTGCTGGGGCTTGTAGACGCCGGTGTGCACTCCGTAGGCGATCCGGTGCGTAATAGCGCGCGTCTTTCCGGTTCCGGCTCCTGCAAGAACGCAGAGAGGGCCGCTCAATTGGGATGCAACAGCCCGCTGTTCGTTATCCAGGCCGGCGAGAATCCGTTCTTCGACCGAAGGCTCCACTACGGTCTCCCGGAGGACGGCTCTTCATCGAGGGGGCCGCCGTACCAATGTTCAATGAGCGAACGGGCGATGGACGCACCGGACGCCACCGACAACCGTTCCTCCTTCAGGCCGACGAACAGTTCCTCCCTGGTGAACCAACGCACGTCCCGGATCTCGACGCCGTCCGGAACGGGCACAGCGTGGGAGGCTTTCGCCGTAAAGCCAAGCATGAGTGAGGCCGGGAAAGGCCAGGGCTGCGATCCGAGATACGTGGGCGAGTGAACTACGATGCCGGACTCCTCTTCCACCTCTCGCACCACCGCTGCTTCCAGCGATTCGCCGGGTTCAACGAAACCTGCAAGCGTGGAGAACCGGTTTTCCGCCCAGGTAGCGGACGAACCAAGGAGCAACCGGTCTTCCTCGTCCGTCACGGTCACGATGATCGCAGGATCGGTCCGGGGGTAATGCAAGCTCTCATCAGCCGGGCACCGCCGAACCCAGCCACCGTCAATGGGTTCCGTGCGATGTCCGCAGCGCGGGCAGTGGTTGTGGGTGGCATGCCAGTTCGAGATTGCCGTAGCCTCCACGAAAAGCCCCGAGTCCTGCGCCGGCAGACCGGCGGCTGCATCGCGTAGACCCAGCCACGATTCTTCAGGCGCGATACCGGGCTGCACGCCCTCATGTTCCACCAGCACGATATGTGTTCCGGCAGGCATATCTGCCGTGGTTTCCACTGTGCTACCGAGATAGATGGGGTTTTCCGGACGCTCCACCTCCCCGACTGGGCTCAGCACCAGTCGGTTGCCCTGGACAGGAGAACGCTGTTCAGCGAGATGAAGGATGCGGGTTTCCGGTTGCACCCACAGCCGGTCAAACAGATCCGGAGCGATGCGGAATACCGAGCCGCGATCAGCGGAGCCGCGTGCCAACGGCAGGGATCCGAGTGGGGGGAGGCTGGCGATTCCGGCTGCTTGCATGCCGACGGCTTGGGTCATATTTCTACGGTACGGTCCCGCACCCCCAAAAGGACATTCGAATGGGAATTTCTGGAGGATTAGTGAGGGCGAGCAGCGACTCGCCGCACAGGACATTCGAGCCGGTGACCTCGCGCGCTTACGGTGGATGTGTGAAACGCTCACCGATGGAACTTGCGGCCCTTGCCAGCGCGGCCGTGCCGGGTCTCGCCCCGACGGGCGTCTCCAGTACCCCCGACGACCCGGCTGACTTCGAGTCGGCTCTGTTGATCGACAGCTCCGGCAAGCAGTGGCGTGTCCGTGCGCCGCGGCACGCTGAGGCCAGTATGCGGCTTGAAACGGAACTTCAGGTGCTGCGCGCTTTCACCCCGGGTGTACGGGCAGAGCTTCCGTTCCTTGTTCCGCATGTTGCTGGCACCGTGCGCCTCGGGGACCTGCGCACATTCGTGTATTCCCACATCGAAGGATCCACTCGGTCCCTTGAGGAACTTGCGGCCGGCGGCCCTGAACTGGCACGTGAGATCGGCAAGGCAATTGCCGCCCTCCATGAGTTGCCCAGAACACTCGTCAGCGAAGCCGACCTGCCAGCTTATGAAGCCAACGAGGTACGGCAGCGGCGGCTCAATGAGCTGGATCAGGCTGCCATCACCGGCCGGATCCCGTCTGACCTGCTGCGCAGATGGGAGCATGCGCTGGAAGATGTCTCGCTCTGGCAATTCAACCCCACCGTGGTTCACGGCGACATCCACGAAGACAATCTGCTCCTTGCGGCGGGGCGGGTCTGTGCTGTGACGGGCTGGACCGACCTGTCGGTGGGAGACCCCGCAGACGACTTCGCCTGGCTTGCAGCGACGCAGGACACGCACTTCGCCGACGAGGTGCACGAGGCTTATGTCAGTGCCCGGTCAGATGCCGCTGACGACCATCTGTTGCGGCGGGCTGCCCTTGCCGCGGAGTTCGCCCTGGCGCAGTGGTTGGTGCGCGGACTTGCCCTTGACGATGCCAACATGATCGCAGAGGCCGAAGAGATGATGCGGACTCTTTCCGCTGACCTCGCTGCCGAGGAGGCAGCACTGGCAGCCGAAGCCGCCGACGAGCTAGCCGCCGGAGACCATGGAGTCACCGAAAGGACTGAAGACGAGCCGGACAACGCTCACGACGGCCATGTTGGCGGAGTCAGTACTGGTAGCGCGCCAGTTCGTCCGAACGTTGGCGGTGCTGAGGACGAAGCCGGCGGAACAGCCACCAGTGCGCCTCAGGGCCCGGAGGATCTCGAAACCTCCGCCCTGCCCGTTGTACCGCGCCCCTGACCTCCAGCCCCACCTGCGGTCGCCCGCCGGATGATGCCTTCCAGCGCACTGTCATCTGCCAGGTCGTGTGGCCGCACCAACAAGTCCTCGCCGACGTAATAGAACGCCGCCCGCACCGACTCCAGGGGGATGTCAAGCAGGCGTGACCACGCCAGGCGGTATACGGCCAGCTGGACTGATTTCGCTTCCCGGCCTCCCGGTGCGGGGGGCCTACCGGTCTTCCAGTCAATGAGATCCCACGCGCCGTCGTCATCCTTGAAGACGGCATCGATCCGGCCGCGGACAACAAGCGACTCCACGCGGGTTTCCACGGGCACCTCAATGCCATGAGGAACACGCCCAGCCCACGTGGACTTCCTGAAAGTATCTGTGAGCTGCTCAAGCTTCAGCCCGTCGTCCACAAAAGAGTCGGCGGCCCCGGGGAACTCCCCCAGGTTCAGCATCCCGGTAGTGCCGTAAAACTCCTCGATCCAGGCATGGAAGGCAGTACCACGCCGGGCAGCGGAACCCGGACGGCGTGGCACAGGCCGTCGTAGCCGCCTTGCCACGCCCGCGCTGTCCTCAGAGAGTTCGACCATCAGGGAAGCGGAGATGTGGGTGGGAAGTTCGACCGGTGCGGGTCTGAACCTGTGCTGCTGCCTCGCGAGCGCCGTTCGGACCTCATCGCTCCAGCGCCCGGACGGGCCTGAGTCCCTGGTGCCCGGTTCCGGGTTGGCATGCCGACGTTCATCCGCCGCTCCCAGGACAGCCGCTGCTGCTCTTTCCATGGGATCGCGGCGCTGACGCAGCGGGTCAATGGGCCAGACCGCCCTGTCGCTTTGGGCACGGGCGGGATTATCATCCCCTACGGCGCCGTCCTCGATCCACGCGAGTTCCCGATATCCGCGTTCGCCTGCTGCCGCGAGTTCCCGCAGCTGCTCCAGATAGCGGGAGGGAGCGGTCGGCTTGGACCGCCCCCCTCCCCACGCTGACGACGTGCAGACGAGGACATGGCGAGCGCGGGTCAGGGCAACATAGGCAAGCCGCCGTTCTTCACGTTCGGTATGAGTAAGCGCGTCTTCAGCGAACAGTTTCTCGCTTTCGAGCCAGGACCTCTGGTCGGGCTGGTCCCAGTCCCACTGCGGCAGTTCTGCCGCGTCGCCGCGCAGCGGCCAGGGCACTGAGGAATCCCCCGAACTCCAACGCGAGCCCGTCCCACTAGGGAATGAGCCCTCATTCATGCCCGGTACCAGCACCACATCCCATTCCAGACCTTTGGCTGCGTGCACGGTCAGCAATTGGACCGCTTCCCTGCTTGTCTCCAGAGCAGTCACGGGGAGGCCGTCCTCCTCAGCATCAGCGGCTTCGAGCCAGGCCAGAAAAGCGGGCAGGTCGATGCGGTCGGAGGTTGAGACGAAACTGCTGACTGCGTCCGCGAAGGCGTCAAGATTCCGTCTTGCTTCGTGGACGCTCACACCCGGCTTCGCCGCAAGCTCGATGTCCAGAAGGAGAGTCTGCTCAATCTCGCCGATCAGGGTATGCAGATCATCACCTACTGACTGGCGGAGCCCGCGCAGTTCGTCCCGCAGCAGCACGAGCCGCTCCCTCGCTGTGTCCGACAGGCCCCGGCCGCTGCCCGAGACCCACCCCACCGGCGGGAGATGGTCCACGGCGTCAACGAGGCTCGCCGGTTCCGCATACTCCATGGGCGTGAACTGCTGCTCCTGGTCAGGATTCGGTGCTTCCGATGCATCAGCCGGTTGTGCGGTGTTCGTCGAAGGCTCTTGCGCGTACGCACGGAGTTGACTCATCCGGACATCGCGATCATAGGCCAGCTGGCGCGCCCAGTCACCGAGGGCCATGAGGTCCGCGCTGCCCAGGCGCCAGCGCGCTCCGGCCAGGAGGCGCAGCATGGCGTCGGACCGTTCCGGATCCCCGAGAACCCGCAGTACGGAGAGAATCTCGATGATCTCCGGTGTGCGCAGCAAACCTCCCAGTCCGATGATCTGCACCGGTATGCCTGCCGATTGGAGCTCCCGACGCAGAGGTTCGAACTGCCGCCGTCCACGGCAGAGGACGGCAATGGTGGGGCGGAGGGGCTGGCCGTCGCCGTCCACGTCAAAGAATCGGCGCCGTTGCGCTTCGATGAGACGCGTCAACGCGGCTGCCTCATTGGCGTGCGGGTTATCCGGCGCCGAGAGGTCCATAGGGTGAGCGGCGCTCTCGGCGAAATAACGGGCGAGGTACACCTCCCCCACGGGTGCCTTCGGTCGAGGAAGCAGAGCGGGAACCTTCAGCTGATGTTGTGGTCCCAGCCATGGCGGCGGGACATTGAGGGAATCAGCCACAGCGTTTGCTGCCTCAAGAATGCTCGTGGAGTTCCGCCACGCCACCGAGAGATTCACCATCGGTGCAGGCTCCAGAGCAGCACCGGCGTGGACCGGGAAACGTGATCTGAAAGTCCCGAGCTGACCGGCGGAGGCACCGCGGAAGCCATAGATGGACTGATGCGGATCCCCCACCGCCGTTACTGATCTGCCGTCGCCGAACAGTCGGGAGAAGAGCACCATCTGCGCGTGCGAGGTGTCCTGGAACTCGTCGAGGAGAACGACCGAGTACTTCTGTCGTTCGACGTCAACTGCCTGCGGCACCTCGCTGACAATACGGGCGGCCAGGGATACGAGGTCACCGTAATCCAGTTGTCCGGACTGATGCTTTGCGGCTGTGTAGCGCTCCACCAGTTCGGTGACGGTGACACGGGTCCGCAGCTTGTCCAGGAGATCCTTCGTGCGCTGCGTAGCCGCCTTCGGCTTTCCCAGCTGGTGGGGACGTGCGCACATCGCGTCGATCTGTTCCAGCAACGTGGACCTCGCCGCGGCCGGATCAACGAGGTGCTCTGCGCATTCGGAGGCCATGGTGAGTACCGCGTTCGTCAGTGTTGTTTTTGCTGCCGACAGGTGCTCCCATGGCCCCTGATAGGACTCCACGATCCTGGCGGCCAGCTGCCATGACTGCGCCGTGCCCAGCATGACGGCGTCGCGTTCCACTCCGATACGCAATCCGTAGTCCTGGACTATGCCGTTGGCATAGGAATGGTACGTGGAGATGGTGGGTTCCAGCCGGTCCTCGGCGGAGTCGTGGGCGCTCTCGCCCTGGGCACGGTACAGCGCCAGGAGCTGCTGTCGGATGCGGGCAGCCAGCTCGCCGGCCGCCTTCCGCGTGAAGGTGACGCCGAGTATCTGTTCGGGACGGACCAGTCCGTTGGCGACCAGCCACACTACGCGGTCGGCCATGGTCTTGGTCTTGCCTGAGCCTGCGCCCGCAATAACCAATAGCGGCTGCAGCGGCGCTTCTATGATGCGGGTCTGCTCCCCGGTAGGGTACAGGGCTTCCGCGTCACCGCCACCGGCAAGCACCCGTGCCAACGCCTCTGCCGAGAGCTGCGGCGCCGGATCTGTCTGGGCCTGCCCGTGTGCCGTCTCGATGCTCATTCGGTCACCTGTCTTCCTTCAACGCACAGCGGGCAGATTTCCGGGAGTCGGCAACCGACTCCGCCGTATGACGACCGTTTTGGATCGTGAACGGCTTCGAATTCGGCAGCGGACATCAGGCCTGCTGCCTGCTCGATCATCTCGTGGGCCCAGGTATCTTCCTGTCCGAGCGCCGGCTGATCCTGCACCTTGGGAGATTTTGCGCTGGTACCGAGATGCACGAGAGCAGCACCGCCGACCGGCAGCATCTGGCGGGATTCGGCGTCTGCCCCGGCGACGTCTGCCTCGACAAAGCCCCCGGCAACCGCAGACACCTGGTACGCGGCAAGTTGTGGATGGGTGGGCACCTCGGGGTCCGGTGGGGAAGACTTCCCGGTCTTGAGATCCACTATGAAAAGGCAACCATCATGGGTGATTTCAAGACGGTCGACCTGGCCGCGAAGACGAGCCTGTCTCTCGATGCCGTCGACCGTGACGGGAAGATCCACGCTGAAGCTCACCTCGGTGCTGGCCAGGGAACGCTCGGCTTTCCTCATTTCCGCTAGGTAGGCCCCCAATTTTCTCACCATCTCTTCGGCCCTTCGAAGGTCCGCTTTGGATTCCCAGGTGTCCTTCATCCCGAGCGTCGGCCAGCGGCGGATCAGTTCCGCGACGTACTGGTTCCCGGTGGCGTCGGGGATGTCCTGTGCAATCGAGTGGACGAGCGTTCCTAGTGACCGTGCGAAATCGGTGGGCCGTTCCCCTCCCGCCGCGGAGACGAACCAGTTCAGCGGTGAGGCAAGCACTGCCTCCACCTTCGAGGGCGAAACGGGAATAACAGCATCCCCGGGCACCACCGGTTCAGTGGAGGAAAGCCCCGCCAACCCCCACCATTGGGCAGGATCGGCGCCAGGGACCCGCGGCTGGTGCAGCACCATCGTGCCGAGATGCTGGACGGCTTCATACGCCATATCCGGACTTCGATCGGGCTGCTGGGCGTACTTTCGAAGTTCAGCAACAAGTGCGCGAAGGGTGAGTGGCCGTTTCACCTCTGTGCGTGGACGTTCGTAAATGCCCTGCGGCAGCGGGTCGAGGATATCGAGGAAGGATGAAGGCTGCTGGTCCTCCGACGAGACCGCCACACAGACCAGCTCCTCGGAGGCCCTGCTCACCGCCGTAGAAAAGCTTCGCAGCTCATCTGCGCGGGTGAGTTGCATGAGAAAGAGCGGATCGCGATGGCGGCGGAAGTCCCTGCCATGCTCGAGCAGCGCTACGAGGTCCCCGGATCCCAGCAGTTCCCCCCTGATGCGCAGGTTGGGCCAGACTCCCTCCTGCACTCCTGCCACGATCACCACCGGCCACTGGCGCCCGGCTGCTGCGGCCGGCGTCATGATGGCAACCGCGGCACCCTTCTGGGCGCGTGCTGCGAGGGTGTCCATCGGGAGTTCCTGGCTCAGCAGATACTCGAGAAACCCGGTTGTTGGAGCACCGGGCATCTGGTCGACGTAACGTTCAGCGGTCTGAAACAGCGCGACTACGGCGTCCAGGTCGCGGTCCGCGCGCGCAGACGAGGATCCCTGCCTCAGGGCCGCTTCTTCCCATCGGGAAGAGAGCCCCGAAGCGGACCATACGGACCACAGCACTGTCTCGGGCGTACTTGCCTCGTCCTGCAATGCCTCACGGCCGGCGCTCAGCATCGCGTGCAGGCGACGAGCGGGGCGGAGCTGGGGGCGAGGGTCATCGATCACAGCCTCGCCGAGCAGATCGACGATCAGCTGATCGGAATCCCTCGCCCCGCCGACCGCGCGTTCCTCCTGCCTGAGGAGTTGGCGCATACGGCGGATCTCGAGGGGTCCCACGCCGCCTACTCGCGACGTCATTATTGAAACAGCCCGCTCGGCGTCGAGTTCCTCGACGCCGGTCACGACGGCGAGTATGTCCAGTAACGGCCGCACCGCGGGTTCGTCACGGATTGCGCGCTCCGCAGGCGGAACACTGACCGGAATGTCCTGGCCTGCCAGATAGCGCTGGAGTTCCGTCACATGCCCGCCGGTTCTGGTGATTACGGCGATTTCATCGAAGCTCCGGCCCTGTTCCACGTGGGCTTCAAGTATTCGCTGGGCTATGTAGCGCTGCTCGTGGTAGCCGGAGTCAACCACATGAACGGACAGAACGCCGCTCGGCGGGGAGTCAGGGAGATTTGGAACGAGCAACCTGCGGTAACCCAACGGCGTCCCGCTCACAGGAGTCCTTGAGGCGATGGACTCCCACCCCGAGGGAAGCTTCCCCGTCAGACGGTGGGAGGTGGTCAGCTGAACAGTGCATACATCACCGAGAATCTCCGGCAGGCGCGCAGCCAGCTCCGGGCGGGCACCCCGAAAACCTTGCACTGCGGTGTCAGGGCAGGCTGTGATCAGGGTGTCCCTGCCCTCCGCGAGGACACCGCAGAGTGCATGCATGGCGGTGTTCGATTCCTGATAATCGTCGATCAGGATCAGCGCGTACTTGTCGCGTTCCTCAGCACAGAATTCGGGATTGTTTTCGAGGATGCCGCGGGCGGCGGTGAGGATTCCGGCGGGATCGAAGGCTTCGGGCATCCTGAGATCCAGAACATCCCGGTACTCGCTATACAGCGCAGCCGCGGCCACCCAATCGGGTCGGTCGAACCTGCGCCCGAAATCAGACAGTTCTTCCGCATGCAGGCTGTATTCGCTGACCCGGTCGAAGAGCTCCCTTACCTCCTGACGGAAACCCCTGGTTCCGAGCGCCAGCCTCAACTCCTCCGGCCAACGGGACTCCAGAAGGCCAATCCTGCGGTGACCCTCAAGAAGCTCCTTGATGATCAGGTCCTGTTCTGCACCCGACAGGAGCCGCGGGGAACGCGTCACCTCGGGCAGCAGCCCTGCCACGCGCGCTCGCCGGATGAGGTCAAAAGCGTAGGACGACCAGGTGCGGGCAGGCGGTGCGCTGAGACTGCGGTCCAGCCGGGTTGTCACCTCATCGCGCAGACGGGCTGCCGCAAGCCGCGTAGGCGCCATGATGAGAATGCGGCCCGGCTCCACCTCCCCGTTTCGGATCCGGCTGACCGCAGTTTCAATGAGGAGTTCTGTTTTACCGGTTCCCGGTCCCCCAAGAACGAGCACCGGACCCGCGCCCACGCCCAGGGAAAGCACGTCCTGTTGGTCCCTGCTGAGGACCGGGCCCGGTGCGACCGCCGCTGCGTTGGAGGGCAACCGTAGACTGGCCGGAAGCAGGGAAGCGGGATTGACGCGAGAGGAACTGCTCATGCTTTCACTCCATCATCCGGCTCCGACAATTTCGATGAACCGCCCGCTTCACCGGGAATGCCGCCGGGAATAGTGCCAGGAACGACCCTCTCCACACGCGCGCGGATACGTTGCAAAGCCTCCTGCTCTGCGGGCGTTGGCGTCCAGCGGGACCTCGCAAGATCAACCCGCTGCTCCGCGTGCACACCTGCCCGCCGGTTGCGGGCGGGCGCCCGCAGCGCCGTCGATTCCTTGCGATAGTGTTCGACGGCGGCAGCTGCCAGTCCCTGCGGCGGCCTCCCATCGGCGCGAAGTACGCGCCACCACGGCACATCATCACTTCCCCGCGACATGATCGCTCCCACCTGTCGCGGCCCGCCCTTCTCAAGGATCTCCGCTATGTCGCCGTATGTGAGCACCTTCCCTGCAGGTATCAGGCTTACGATGTCCAGGACCGCCTCTTCGTAGTCCAGAACCCTGTCGCGCACCCACCCAGCCTATCGAAGCCGACTCAGGAGTCGGCCATACCCGAACCGGCGCAGTTCGAGCCGGACCGGAATGTCGTAGCCGACGGATACCGTCTGGGCCATGGACAACTGGCATATGCATCCCCGGGCGGCATTCGATCTCGAGACCACCGGCCGGAATCCCCTCACAGCGCGCATCGTGACCGCTTCAATCATCCTCGTCGACGGGCGGGGAGAGATTCTGCAACATCACGAGTGGCTCGCCAACCCGGGCGTGGAGATACCCGCCGAGGCAACCGCCGTCCACGGCGTTGCCACCCGCACTGCAAAGGAACAGGGAACTCCTGCTGCCCAGGTAGTAAATCAAATCACCGGAGTCCTGAACGGTTACTTCCGGGATGGAATCCCGGTTCTTGCATTCAACGCCCGCTATGACTTCACGGTCCTCGCTCGCGAGGGACACCGACACGGCATCAGCACCCCCAGTCCCTTCCCGGTACTGGACCCTTATGTGATGGACAAGCACGCAGACCGTTACCGTCCCGGGAAGAGGACGCTCACCGCCATGTGCGCCCACTATGGTGTTCCGTTGGAAAACGCTCACACCTCAGCGGCGGACGGCCTGGCGACGCTCGGGGTCGGAGCCGCTCTCGCTGACCGGTTCCATCAGCTTCGGCGACCGGCACCCGAACTTCATGAATTCCAGGTGACCTGGGCACGGGGCCAGGCAGCAAATTTCCAGGAATACCTCCGCCGCAGCGACCCCAGCGCGGTCGTGGAGGGGCGGTGGCCGGCTGTCGCCTCGTGAACCGGTAGTTGTTGCCGTACCGCCGCCGAACGCGCGCCCGTTGCCTGCTGCAATTCGAAGAATCTTCGGCAGGGAAGCCGGAAAATATCAACGCCGCACCCACCCGTGATCCTGCGCACTAAATTTCAGTCGAATCTTTCGTTCGTGCCACAATTGCAGGGCATCGCCACGCGCCCGTTGCGGCCGTATTCCGGGCGACTGAGGCCTTCCGAACCTCCCAAACAGCGTGCTGACCGATGCTTCATTCCTGCTCGCCGGAGTAGCGGCTTTCGCGGAAGACCCTGCGGAGCCCCAGACAGCATGAGGACCAATGATCACAGTCACCAACCTGCGCAAAACGTACCGCCAGGGTGAGCGAACCGTTACAGCACTGGACGACGTCACCCTCTCGGTACCCAAGGGTTCAATTCACGGCATCGTCGGGCACTCCGGCGCGGGTAAATCGACTCTTGTCCGGTGCCTGACCCTTCTCGACCGTCCGACCTCCGGATCCGTCGTCATCGACGGACGCGATCTAACCAGCGTCAAGGACTCCGAGGTCCGCACCGCCCGGCGCCGCATCGGAATGGTGTTCCAGCACGCCAACCTGATGGATTCACGGACGGCTGCCCAGAATGTCGCACACCCGCTTGAGCTAGTGAAGACGCCGAAAGGTGACATCAGCCGCAAGGTTGCCGAACTGCTCTCCCTCGTCGGCCTGACGGAGTTCGCAGACGCTTATCCCTCCCAACTCTCCGGCGGCCAGAAGCAGCGCGTCGGCATTGCGCGTGCGCTGGCGTCAGATCCCGACGTGCTGCTGTGCGACGAACCGACATCTGCCCTCGACCCTGCCACGACCGAGGACATCCTCACGCTGATTCGCAACCTGACCCACACCCTGAACCTCACGGTCCTGGTCATCACCCACGAAATGCATGTGGTGAAGCAGATCTGCGACTCAGTCTCCCTGCTTGACCGCGGCCGCATCATCGAGCACGGTCCGCTCCATGCGATCGTCGGCGACAGGTCCGGTTCCCTCGGCAAAGCCCTGATGCCGTTGCCCTCCAGTTCCGCGAGCACCACCCTGCCGGAGCTGGAACTGCTGCTCGTCGGCGAACCCGCCTCAGCTCCCGTCCTCTCCGAACTGACGCGGCGTTTCGATGCCAACGTCAATGTGATCGCAGGGACTGTAGAGACGCTCGGAGGGTCCCGCTTCGGTCGGCTCCGCGTGGAAGTTGACTCCCCCAGACCGCTCAGCGAGATAACCGCATACCTCGAAGGCGCCGGCGTACACGTGGAGGTAGCGGCATGAACATCCTCGACAACCTCTTCGAGAATCCAGGAATCACGCAAGCCCTTCCGGAGGAGTTCCTCGCGACCCTCCAGATGATCGGCATCTCAGGTTTCTTCACCCTGCTCGTCGGGCTTCCGCTCGGCATCTTCCTGCACGCCAGCAGCCCGGGCGGCCTCCGTCCGATGCCTGTCACAAATCGGGTTGTCAGCGATGTAGTCGTGAACATCACGCGGTCCATTCCGTTCGCCATCCTCATGGTGTCACTGATCCCGCTGGCCCGTTTCCTGACCGGATCCTCCATCGGGCCCGTTGCGGCCTCTGTGTCCCTGAGCATCGGAGCCATCCCGTTCTTCGCCCGCCTCGTGGAAACGAGCCTGCGCGATGTTTCCTCCGGCAAGATCGATGCTGCCCTGGTCATGGGTTCAACGCGTCTCCAGGTCATCACCAAGGTCATGATCGCGGAAGCCCTTCCGTCCCTCATCGCCGCGTTCACCACCACGCTGGTCACGCTCGTCGGGTATTCGGCAATGGCGGGAATCATCGGCGGCGGCGGACTGGGCAGGCTCGCCTACAACTACGGTCTGCAACGGTTCGACACAACGGTGATGGTGGTGATCATCGTGATCATCGTCGCCATCGTCCAGATCATCCAGATCATCGGCGACCGGCTCGCGCAGCGTGTGGATCACCGCACAGCTGCCACCGCAGGAGTCCGCCGCAGCAGGCGCGGCCGTCGGCCGACAGCAGCCAACGAAGTCGTTGGCGTCTAGGAAACTCTCCCACCCTGCCCCGCCGTGAAGCGGGGCTGACGACGGTCGGTAGCCGCCAGCCGTCACTCCCCGGCGTCCCGGTTCCACCCGGCCGCCGGTACTACGAAAGGAACGCACCACACATGCGCAAGCAGTTTTCGCTGGCAGCCGCCGGGCTGGCCGCACTTCTCACCCTCTCAGCATGCGGCGCAGGCGACAGCGCTCCCGCGGCCGTTGAAACCCTCGACCCCACCACCCCAGCGACGGTTAAGGTCGGCGCCAGCCCCGTGCCCCACGCGCAGATTCTGGAATTCGTCCGCGACAACCTGGCCGAGGGCAGCGGAATTGAGCTCGAAATCCAGGAGTTCGACGACTACACCACTCCCAACATCGCTCTCAGCGAGGGTGACCTGGACGCCAACTACTTCCAGCACCTGCCCTACTTCGAGAGCCAGGTTGAAAGCCAGGGCTACGAATTCGCCCACGGCGAGGGTGTGCACATCGAGCCTTACGCTGCCTTCTCCGAGAAGCATGACGACGTCTCCGCCATCCCCGACAACGGCCGCGTAGCAATCACCAATGACCCATCCAACCAGGCGCGTGCGCTCACGCTGCTGCAGGAATCCGGCCTGCTTGAGAACATCGAGGCTGACGCCTCCGTTCTGTCGCTGACCGAGGAGCAGAATCCGAAGGGCCTGGAGTTCGTGGAGAACCAGCCGGAACTGCTGCTCAACGATCTGCAGGACCCCACCGTAGACCTCGCGATCATCAACGGCAATTACATCCTCGACGCCGGTCTCAGCACCGAGGACGCCCTCCTGGTTGAGGCCGTCGAGAACAACCCGTACGCGAACTTCCTCGCATGGAACACCTCCTCGGAGGGCGATGCCCGGATCGCCAAGCTCGAGGAACTGCTGCACTCCCCTGAGGTCAAGCAGTACATCGAGGAGACCTGGCCGAGCGGTGACGTAGCTCCCGCTTTCTAGGACTTCCTGCGGCGACCCGCAGCACAGAACACGAGCACAAAACACAATGGCCGGCTGACCCGCAGATCCTCGGGTCCGCCGGCCATTTCTGTGTGCCGGAGCGTCCGGCACACAGAAAAAACTGTCTTACACGCCCGAGGGTGTGGCGCCGGCGGCGGCAGCGGCTCGCGCGGCGGCGGGCAGCGCGGCCACGATGTGTTCCATAGCGGCGTCGTCGTGCGCGGAGGAGAGGAACCACGCCTCAAAAACCGACGGCGGCAGGTAGACGCCTGCTTCGAGCATGGAGTGGAAGAACGGTGCATACCGGAAGGTTTCCTGGGCCTGGGCGTCGGCATAGTTGGCGACTCCCCGGTTGGAGGTCCCGAAGGCAATGCTGAACAGGTTCCCGGCGCGCTGGACGGAGTGGTCGACACCGACGCGCGAAAGCTCCTCCGATACCGCCGCGGAAAGCTCCAGGGAACGGGTGTCGATGGAACGGTACACCTCGTCCGTGGCATGGGTCAGCTGGGCAACACCTGCCGCCATGGCCAGCGGGTTACCGGAAAGCGTGCCGGCCTGATAGACGGGACCGAGCGGTGCCAGGTACTCCATGATGTCTGCCCGTCCACCGAGAGCGGCTGCCGGAAGTCCTCCGCCGATCACCTTGCCGAAGGTCAGCAGGTCCGGAGTCCATCCTTCACCTTCGCCGGTCAGTCCCCAGTAGCCTCCCGGGCCGACCCGGAAACCGGTCAGAACCTCATCCATGATCAGCAGGGCCCCGTGCTCGGTGGTGATCCGCGACAGTGCGGCGTTGAATCCGGGAGCCGGCTCCACCACACCCATGTTGGCGGGGGCAGCTTCCGTGATGACCGCTGCGATGGAGTCGCCATGCTCGGCGAAGGCAGCTTCCACTGCGTCAACGTCGTTGTAGGGCAGGACGAGTGTCTCGGCAGCAGTCGCGTCTGTTACGCCCGCAGAACCCGGCAGTGCCAGCGTTGCCACTCCGGAGCCGGCTGCGGCAAGCAGTCCGTCGAGGTGGCCGTGGTAGCAGCCGGCGAACTTCACAATGAGGTTCCGGCCCGTGTAACCGCGGGCGAGGCGCACTGCGGTCATGGTCGCTTCCGTGCCGGTGGATACCATGCGCAGGCGTTCGACAGCGGACACCCGGTCGCTGACGATCTGCGCCAGTTCCGCTTCCGCAGGTGTGGAGGCCCCGAATGACAGTCCGCGGTCAGCGGCCTGGTGGACGGCATCCAGTACCGCCGGGTGGGCATGCCCGAGCAGCGCCGGCCCCCAGGAGCACACCAGATCAACGTACTGGCGGCCGTCGGCATCAGTCACGTACGGCCCCTGTGCCGACACAAGAAACCGGGGGGTGCCGCCGACGGACCCGAAGGCCCGCACCGGTGAGTTCACACCGCCCGGCATGAGGGTTTGCGCGCGGGCAAACAGGTCTTCGGATCGTGTCATTTACTTGTTCTCCTTCAGCCAGGTGGCCAGTTCCGTTGCCCAGTATGTGAGGATGATCTGCGCGCCGGCACGCTTGATTCCGAGCACCGATTCCTCGATGGAACGACGCCGGTCGATCCAACCATTCGCAGCAGCAGCCTCGATCATGGCGTACTCACCCGAGATCTGGTAAGCGGCGACCGGGACGGGCGACATCGCCGCGACGTCGGCGACGATGTCGAGGTAGCTCATCGCCGGCTTGACCATCACCATGTCCGCGCCTTCCTCGAGATCCAACTGCACCTCAAGGAGCGCTTCACGACGGTTGGCCGCGTCCATCTGGTAGGTCCGCCGATCACCCGTCAGCTGGGAATCCACCGCCTCCCGGAAAGGACCGTAGAACGCCGAAGCGTACTTGGCTGCGTAAGCCAGGACTGCGATGTCCTGGTGCCCGGCTGCGTCAAGGGCACGGCGGATGACCCCGACCTGGCCGTCCATCATCCCGGACGGACCCAGCACATGGGCGCCGGCGCCGGCCTGGGCAACGGCCATCTGCGCATAAAGTTCCAGCGTGGCGTCATTGTCCACTCCGCCGTCTGCCGCCAGCACGCCGCAGTGGCCGTGGTCGGTGAACTCGTCGAGACAGACATCGCTCATCACGACCAGAGAGTCACCCACTTCCGAACGCACGTCGGCGATTGCCCTGTTCAGCACACCGTCGGGGTCGATACCGGCACTTCCCGTGGCATCACGGTGCGCGGGTATGCCGAAGAGCATGATGCCGCCAACACCCAGTTCCGCGGCTTCGACCGCAGCACGCCTGAGGGTGTCCGTGCTGTGCTGGACCACTCCGGGCATCGAACTGATGGGGACCGGCTCACTCAATCCCTCCCGGATAAATGCCGGCAGGATCAGCTCAGCCGGGCTGAGCCGGTTCTCTGCGGTCAACCGGCGGATCGCCGGGGTTGAGCGCAACCGACGGGGCCGGTGCTGTGGGAAGCTCATGCGTTAGTTCCTCTTCCGATGATTAACGACGGCGGCACTCACTGCATCTGCAATTCCTGATGGACTCGGTGACGCCGCAGTGGCGTCGATCCGAATCCCCAGCGCGGATGCGTCCCGCTCCGTCCTACGCCCGATGGCTATCGTCGCCACCGTGTCCGGCAACTTTCCCATCATGGCATGCAGGCGGGCGGCGATGCTCGGTGAGGTGAGGACGACGGCGTCAATCCCGCCCTGCTCCAGCGCCATGGACAATTCCTCCCGCGTGGCCACGCCGGCGACCTCGACGGGATCCTCCTCGCTCCCGCCCACCCGTCGTTCGGCGGACGCCGGATAGTCGACCGTAAGGTAGGCGGTGACGGCATCAGCAGTCCACCCGCGTTCGACCAGGCCGGTCCTCAGCGTATCGGCGGCGAGGTCAGACTGCGGAAGAAGAGCGCGTGCCCGTCCCGCAGGCAGTTCGGCCAGGAGCCCTTCCGCAGACTGGTCCTCCGCGGGTGTCAGATCGACCGGCACACCCATCTGGGTGAGCGCGCTCCGGGTAGACGCTCCGACTGCGGCTACCCTCGCGGAACCGATGAGCGATGTCAGGGACAACTGCCGCGCCCTCGCCCATTGTGCGAGGACACGCACGGTGGTCACGCTGGTGACCACCAGCCAGTCATAGGAAGGAACAACATCCAGGAACCGGTCCAGCTCACTCGTATCGGCCGGCAGTTCCCAGTCGATCATGGGTATCAGCAGGGTCTTCGCTCCCCGTTGCGTCAGCGCCGCAGCCATCGCCGCACCCCGGTCAGGGCTGCGCAGCAGCGCGACAGTAATCCCCGAGAGATCCCCGGCCGCTGGAGCGGCGTTCATGAACCGGCGGTGAGCCCGGCAATCTCCGCCGCCCCGTGGGCAAGGAGTTCCTCGGCAAGCACGATGCCGACAGCGGCTGCCCCATCCACCGAAAGCTCCGTCGTTGTCTGTGTGCGCCGAAGCAGTCGACTGCCGTCCGGACTGCACACCACAGCTTCGAGGGTCAGCTTCCCGCCGTCCGCCGCTGCATGGGCACCAATGGGCGCCGTGCAGCCGGCTTCAAGCCGGCGCAGGACGGCCCGCTCAGCCGTCACCGCGAGCCGGGTGGGAGCGTGGTCATACTGTCGTAATGCTTCGGCGAAGGCCGAGGAACCGGCGTCGTGGCTGCGGCATTCCACAGCCAGCGCGCCCTGACCTGGCGCAGGCAGCATGAGCGACGGATCAAAATACTCAGTGATGTGGTCCTGGCGGCCAAGACGCTCAAGGCCGGCGGCTGCCAGCACGACGGCGTCAAGGTCACCCGGTCCCCCGTCCACCAGGCCGGCCACACGGGCCAGTCGGGTGTCGACGTTGCCCCGGATGTCGATGACCGATAGGTCAGGGCGCGCCGCCCTCAGCTGTGCGGCCCGCCGGGGCGAGCCGGTTCCGACGCTGGCGCCCGCCGGCAGGTCCGCAAGTTTGAGGCCATCGCGCGCACACAGGGCGTCCCGGATATCGGCGCGTTCAGGCACTGCCGCAACGGTGAGTCCCTCGGCTTCCCCGGTGGGCAGATCCTTCAGCGAGTGCACGGCGACGTCACAGGTGTCAGCAAGCAGCGCCTCGCGCAGCGCGGCGACGAATACGCCCGTTCCACCGATCTGGGACAGTGAGGCTCGGTTGACGTCGCCGGTTGTGCTCACACGGACCAGTTCATAGTCGAAGCCACCCAGGCGGGCAAGCGACTCGGCGACCGTCGTGGTCTGAGTCAGGGCGAGCGCACTGGCCCGCGTGCCTACCCGGACAGCCGGGTTCATGCCTGCCCTGTCTCCGGGAGCCCGACGGTGGAGTCGGCACCGGCAACGGTGGGCTTCTCGCCACGCCGGTTTGCACAGCAATTAGGCCGGCAGACGTCATACCAGGGACCGAGGTCGGTGGTGGCGGGGCGCTCAGAGACGGTGTTGTCAGCCGTGCGCTCACCAACGAGGTCGATGAGTCCCGAGACGAACTTGGCGTGCGTGCCCGGCGTCGGGACGCGTTCTGCGACCAGGCCCAGCTCGGCGCAGGTCTCCATGGCTTCTGTGTCCAGGTCCCAGACAACCTCCATGTGGTCGCTCACGAAACCGAGCGGCACAATAACTACACCCTTGGCGCCGGTTGCTGCCAGGTCTCCCAGGGCATCGTTGATGTCCGGCTCCAGCCACGGGATGTGGGGGGCGCCGGACCGCGACTGGTACACCAGCGACCACTCGCACCCGGCCGCTTCGGGGACACGGTCGAGCACGGCCTGCGCAGTGGCAAGGTGCTGGGCGACATACGCGCCGTCCTCGAGCGCGGGACCGCCGTCCTCGTCACGGGGGCCGGCGGCGTCGGCGTCGGCGGTGGGAATCGAGTGCGTCGCGAACATGATGTGCACGGGAGCATCAGCCTCACCGTCTGCGGCCAGGCGTTCGCTCACGGACTTCAGTCCGCTGGTGACACCCTCGACGAACGGCTCGACGAAGCCGGGGTGATCGAAGTACTGGCGGACCTTGTCCACTTCGAGCTGGCCGGCCAAACCGGTTTCAACCAGCGCCATTCCCAGGTCTTCGCGGTACTGCCTGCAGCTGGAATAGCAGGAGTAGGCACTCGTGGTGACGGCCAGAACGAGGCGGTGACCGGCGTCGTACGCGTCCTTCAGCGTGTCCGCGATGAACGGCGGCCAATTGCGGTTGCCCCACAGCACCGGCAGGTCGATGCCACGACGGGCGAGTTCGGCCTCCATGGCAGCCTTCAGCTCGCGGTTCTGCTGGTTGATCGGGCTGATGCCGCCGAACGCGCGATAATGGTGTGAGACCTCCTCGAGACGCTCATCCGGGATGCCCCGGCCGCGCGTCACGTTCCGCAGGAAAGGAATGACATCCTCCTGGCCTTCGGGCCCCCCGAAGGACGCGAGCACGATCGCGTCGTACTCCTTCGGTGCCATGCGACCGTTCTCGTCGACGCCGTCGAGCGGGTGAAACGTGGGAGTGCTCATCGGAGTACCTCTGCTACTTCCTGGGCATTGATCCGCCGGCCTGTGTAGAACGGGACCTCTTCGCGGACATGCCGGCGGGCCTCGGTCTCCCGCAGGAACCGCATAAGGTCGACCAGGTCCACAAGTTCGGGAGCTTCGAGCGCCAGGATCCATTCCCAATCGCCGAGCGCGAACGAGGACACCGTGTTGGAGATGACCTGGGGGTACTGGCGCCCCTTCATACCGTGGTCGTACAGCATCTCGCGGCGTTCCTCGGTGGGGAGGATGTACCAGTCATACGAGCGCACAAAGGGGTAGACACACACCCACTCCTCCGGGGCGACCCCGCGGGAGAAGGCGGGCGAGTGGCTCTTGGAGAACTCAGCGTCACGATGCACGCCCATCGCCGACCAGATGATCTCCGCACCGGCAAGGGTTGCAGTTCGCCGAAGCGTGCGGACAGCTGCCTGCAGATCTTCGGGCTTCGGGCCGTGGAGCCAGACCATGATGTCGGCCTCGGCCCGCATCGCGGAGACATCGTAGAAGCCGCGGACGGTCACGCCGGCAGCCTCGAGTTCCGACGCTGCAGACTCAAGCGAACCGCCATCATCCGGTGCGCCCGCAGACCTCTTGAAGACGGTCCAGAGCGTGTAGAACTGGGATGTTTCGGCGTCTTCGCCGCTCTGGAGAGTATCGACGGTGGAGGTGCCCTGCATGTGTTCGTAACCCGAATTCTCGCTCATGGATCCAGTCTGCTCCTGTCAACAGGCAAATGAAAATTAGTGGCTTCTACACTCGGTAGAAGGTTATCAACCTCACAGCGCCCAGTGTTAGCGTCCGGCCTGAAGTCGCCGAGCAAGCGCGGCACCACGCTCGCGTGCGTTATCGATCACCGCGACCAGCCCCGTACCCGCGAGCCATGCCCCGGTGATTTCAAGCCCACGCTCCTCAGCGGCAGCCGCCCGGATGCGCGCGACGCGGTCCCGGTGCCCCAACGTGGCGTGCGGCAGTGCGTTGGTCCAGCGCACCACATCCCAGTCGACGACGTCGGTTTGGCTGATTACCACGCCGAGCAGTGACGATGCGTCCTGCAGAGCTAGCTGGTAGAGCTCGCTGTCGGGCAACTGAGCAGTGTCATCAACATCGGCACCGCGTCCGAAGGACAGGCGCAGGACGTGGCTCCCGGGGCCCGCGCGCTCCGCGAGCCAGGGCCACTTGGCTGTGGCGTGCGTGAGGGCCTTCGCTCTCACGCCCGGGGTATCACGGGCCACCAGGACGCCTGTTCCGCGAGGCGCTGCATCCAGTTCCGGTACGTCCACCACCAGGCTGACAAGCGCCACCGCAGGCACCACCGCGGGCCGGTCATCCCGCAGCCGCGGCACGGCGGGAGTCAACAGATCGACGGCGGTTGGACCGTCGGTCGCTACCACCACCCCGTCAGCCTTCAGCGTTTGGGTCTGGGTGGTGACTGTCCAGCCGTCAGGAGTCCGTACGAGGTCCTGCGCCCTTTCCGACGTACTCAGGATTGCGCCGTCGCGCTCCAGTTGCTGTATGAGCGCGGCGGGAAGCTGATGCATGCCGCCCTCCAGACCGGCAACGGCCGTTCCCGCGGGAGCCGCCTTCCGCATGGCGCCGACCGCGGCACTGAGAGAGCCGTGCTTTCGCAACGATGCCCGCAGTCCCGGAACAGCGGCGTCGACATCGAGCTCGTCCGGGTCAGCCGACAGGACGCCCCCGACAACGGGAGCAACCAGCCGCTTCAGTACCTCCGAACCCATACGTGCCCGCACCACTTGGCCCAGGCTGAGCTGCTCCTGGTTCAGCAATCCGCCAAGGGGAAGCGCGCGGTCGAGGCTTGCCCGCACGCTCGCTGCACGGCCGATCAGCCTGGGCAGCTCCGGATCGCGCACGTCGGCAGGGATGCCGAGCAGCCCGGACTGCGGGAGCGGAACAGCGACGGAACCGCCCTCCTGTGACGGCAGGAGAAGCCACGCACCAGAGGGATTCGGGGTGCAGATCAGGGAACCGAGCCCCAGCTCGCGTGCCAGGGAAGGCACAGTGTCGGAGCGTGTGGAGAACGATTCCGCACCGGCGTCGAGCGTCAATCCGGCAAGTTCATGACTGGCCACGTTGCCGCCGAATGTCGCGGACGATTCCAGCACGGTTACCCGCAGGCCCGCTGCCGTCAGCTCCCGTGCCGCGCACAGTCCGGCAATTCCGCCTCCGATAACGACGACGGCGGGGCCCGTGTTGACCTGCTTCCCGCGGCTCATCGGCTGGGCGGCACCGAATGGACGAGTGAAACGACCCGGGTCAGCACCTCGGGGTCCGCTTCCGGCGGAACACCGTGACCCAGATTGACCACGTGGCCAGGAGCCGTGGAACCGGCGTCCAGCACTGCCCGCACATGCGCTTCCAGGACCTCCCACGGAGCCGAAAGCAACGCCGGATCGATGTTGCCCTGCAGCGCGACTGTTCCGCCGAGACGCTTGTTCGCCTCATCAAGCGGAAGGCGGTAGTCAACACCCACGACGTCCACGCCGACATCCCGCATGGCTACCAGCAGTTCCGAGGTACCCGTTCCGAAGTGCACCAGCGGCGCACCGAGCTCACGGACATGATCAAGCGCACGCGACGACGCCGGGGCAACATGCTCGACGTAGTCTGCCAGTCCCAGCGACCCGGCCCACGAATCGAACAGCTGGCCTGCGCTGGCGCCGGCCTCCAGTTGCGCCCGGAGGAATTGACCGGAGGCGTCTGCCGCCCAGTCAGTGAGAGCCCGCCAGGTGGCAGGGTCGGCATGCATCATGGTGCGGGGGCCAAGGTGGTCGCGGGACGGCCTGCCTTCGACCATGTAGGCGGCAAGCGTGAAAGGTGCTCCTGCAAAGCCGATCAGCGGCGTGCTCCCGAGTTCGGCGACGGTGCGCGCGACGGCCTCACGGATCGGGTCCAGGGCACTGTCGGTAAGTTCGGGCAGTGCTGCCACGTCCGCGGCGCTGCGAATGGGGCTTCCCAGTACCGGGCCGACGCCGGGCACGATGTCCACGTCAACGCCGGCGAGTTTGAGCGGTATGACGATGTCGGAGAAGAAGATGGCGGCGTCGACGTCGTGCCGCCGGACGGGCTGAAGAGTGATCTCAGCGGCCATCACCGGGTCGAGGCACGCGTCGAGCATCGCCGTGCCCTCCCGCAGCGCGCGGTACTCCGGCAGGGAGCGTCCGGCCTGCCGCATGAACCAGACTGGGCGGCGGGACGGCGTGCGCCCCCGATAGGCCTGGATAAGCGGAGACTCCGACGTCGTGCCGTCCGTCAGGGGGTGCGTTGCGCTGAGGGTCATGACTCGATTCTGCCGAAGTTCGACTCGCTTGGATAACTGCACGGCTGGCTGGTGGTCGAAATCACCTTCCCCCGAGGCACGGTCCGCAGTCACGCCACCCCTCGACTTCGGCTTAACCGTGCGGGTTTGCGGACATTGGAAGAAGCTTGGAACTTAGGCAACCCTATTAGGGCTCGGGTGCCCGTTTTGGCTATGCTGAGATGGCTGTGAACTACTTTTCCCTGGTTGCGACCCACTCGGATATCGACCTGGAGACCGTGGCCCGACTTAGCGTCGGAGCGTCCCAGGTCGCTTCGTCCGCGCTTCAGGACAGCCCGGCACTCAACGGAGCCGTAGCGCTGGCAACCTGCAATCGGTTCGAGATCTACGGCGAGGCCTCCTCGGAAGCAGACATCGAGGCCGCCCGCTCATCCATCATCACAGCAATCAGCAACCAGTCGGGGCTGCCTAAGAGTAAAGTGTCAGGATCCTTCACCACTCTGACCGGACAGGACGTGCCGCGGCACCTCTTCAGCGTGAGCGCAGGGCTGGATTCCGCCGTCGTCGGTGAACGGGAGATTGCGGGCCAGGTGCGCCGTGCACTCATTGAATCCCAGGGTGTGGGAACCGCCAGCGGCGGTCTCGTGCGCCTCTTCCAGGCCGCCTCGCGCACCGCGCGCGACGTCGGCGCCCAGACCGCCCTCGGCGCCCGGGGCCGTTCAATCGTCTCGGTCGCACTCGATCTTGCGGCTGACCTCTCGAGTACCCGTGACCTCGGGGAAAAGGCCGTTGTTGTCTTCGGCACCGGCGCGTATGCAGGTGCCACCATGGCCCTGCTTCGCGAGCGGGGGTGCACCGACATCTCCGTCTACTCGCCGTCCGGACGCGCCGAGAGTTTCGTGGCCACCCGTGGTGGAACAGCGCTCACAGACGAGACACTGCCCGCCGCCCTCATTCAGGCTGACGTCGTCATCGGTTGCAGCGGCAGTGAGCGGCGTGTAGGCGCCGAGGACATCCGCCAGCTCAGGGAGGGCGTCGAGCGCACCCTGGTGATCGTAGACCTCGCCCTCAGCCACGACTTCGACCCTGAGGTCGCCGCCGTGGAGAACGTGGAACTCATCACCCTGGAATCCGTGCGCCTCGCGGCACCTGATGAGCAGGCGGAATCACTCCGCCAGGCAAGTGAGCTGGTGTCCAACGCGGCACATTCCTTCCAGGAACAGGTAACCTCCCGCTCCATGGACGCTGCGATCGTTGCACTGCGTAAGCACACCCAGCAGGTGCTTGACGCCGAGATGGCTCGTGTGCGTGCCCAGCACGGGTGCACCGCCGCTGCGGAGGAAGTCGAGTTTGCTCTCCGCCGAATGGTTCGCCAGCTGCTCCACGTCCCGACTGTTCGTGCGCGGCAGCTCGCAGCGGAGGGCCGGCAGGAAGACTACACCGCGGCTCTTGAGGCGCTGTACGGGATAGAACCCGATTTCCACCCGGCAGCTACGCCCCCGCAGTCCTGCCCCGTTCACGAGGTCAACGAAGCGCGCACAGAGACCGCTTAGCGGGTCGTGCCTACAACGCGCTCGATGAATCCGGGTCAGTAGAGCGGCTTCTCGGGTTCGACGTCGCGTACCCACTGCAGTATGCCGCCGTCCACGTTATAGACCTCCCGCGCACCCCTCTCACGCAGGTATCGGACGACGTTGGCGGAGCGGCTGCCGGCCTTGCAGTGAACGTAGATTTCCCGGGAGGAATCAAGCTCCGTCTCGCCGGTGAGGATCCGGTTCTGCGGCACCAGCGTGGCGCCTTCAATCCGGACGATTTCGTACTCTCCCGGCTCCCGCACATCGACCAGGTCGAAGTCACGTGCGCCCGCGGCGCGCTCCCGCAGCAGTTCCTCAAGGCGGGCGGCGGTGACGGAGGGAAGTTCATCCACTCCTTCATCCGCGGCGGGCGCAAGGCCGCAGAATGCTTCGTAGTCGGAGAGTTCGGTGATGGGCGCGGCGGAGGGATCCCGTCGCACCCGCAATTCCCGCCACGTCATATCGAGCGCGTTGAAGATCAGGACGCGGCCAAGAAGGGTCGACCCGATACCGGTGATCAGCTTGATCGCCTCATTGACCATCACCGAACCGATCTGGGCGCACAGCACACCCAGCACGCCGCCCTCCGCGCAGGACGGAACAGCGCCGGGCGGCGGTGCTTCGGGGTACAGATCGCGGTAGCTGGGTCCCCCTACGGAGGGCTTGGCCCAGAAGACGCTCACCTGGCCGTCGAAGCGGAGGATGGACCCCCAGACGTACGGCTTGCCGAGAATTTCGGCCGCGTCGCTCACCAGGTATCGGGTAGCGAAGTTGTCTGTGCCGTCAAGGATAAGGTCGTACCCGGCGAACAGGTCCAGGACATTTCCCGTGTCGAGCCGCACCTCGTGTCGGATCACCTTCACGTGCGGGTTCAGGTCCGCGATGCTCTCTTCCGCCGAGCTCGCTTTGCTCTGCCCTACGTTGCCCACTCCATGGATTACCTGCCGTTGCAGATTGGAGACGTCGACGACGTCGTCATCCACGATGCCCAGCGTTCCGACGCCGGCAGCGGCCAGGTACAGGAGCGCCGGCGAGCCGAGCCCACCGGCCCCGATGACGAGCACCCGTGCGTTCTTCAGCCGCTTCTGGGCCTCCATGCCGAACTCGGGAAGAATGAGGTGGCGGGAATACCGCTCCATCTCTTCCCTGGTGAGCTCGGCATGGGGCTCCACCAGTGGGCCGGGGGCAGGAGTCAAAGAACTCATGCTTCAATGTATGCCCACCAGCGTGGCACCGCGCAATACGTCGGGCAACACACCGGCAGCGCAATCTCCAGACGTTGGCCAGCCGACGCGGGTAGACGCGGGTAGACTGGGGAACCCGCTGTACCGGCGGGTGAATTAGAACGTACAACCGAAAGCCCAGACACGTGAGCTCAGAGGCACCGGCGAGCGGAAAGGCCACTCGGCTTCCGCGAGACGAGCGGCGACGACAGTTACTGAATGCCGCCCATGAGGTGTTCGTTGCCAACGGGTACCATGGGGCGGCGATGGACGAAATCGCCGAAGTGGCGCATGTCAGCAAGCCTGTGCTGTATCAGCACTTCCCCGGCAAGAGAGAGCTGTACCTCGCGCTGCTTGAGAGCCATCTGGCCTCCTTGACCCAGCTGTTGGTTGACGCCCTGAAGTCCACGTCCGACAACAAGCTGCGAGTGCACGCCACCATGCGTGCATATTTCCAGTTCATCGCCCAGGACAGTCAGGCCCACCGGATCGTCTTTGAGTCGGACCTGAATAATGATCCTGACGTCAGCCGTCGGCTTGAAGCGTTCAACGCACACTTCGCGGACCAGATCGCCGGCGTGATTTCCGGAGACACCCGGCTCTCCCATCTGGAGGCAACCCTGTTGGGGCGGGCGATGGCGGGCATGGCACAGGTCAGCGCCCGGTACTGGCTCGAGACGGACGGCAGCCTGGATATCGATACCGCCAGCGAGCTGATCTACCGTTTAGCTTGGCGCGGAATTAGTCGATTCCCCAAGGAAATCTGAGTTACATTTCCCTTAAGTTTGGTAGCGCTGATTGAGAGCGCAACAAGTCCCCTGCTCATCAACGAAAGGCCTTAGCTGTGGAGATCAAAATCGGCGTTCAGAACGTCAACCGTGAAATTGTCCTTGAGTCGAACCAGACGGCGGGCGAGGTGGCGGAGATTGTAAGCAAGGCGATGAACGGCGGTGCGGAGCTGCGCCTTACGGATGCCAAGGGACGTCAGGTCATTGTTCCTTCCGGCGTCCTCGGCTACGTCGAAATTGGCGAGAGCGAATCACGGCGCATCGGATTCGGCGCCCTCTGACCGAGCAGGTGCTTGCCCATGGTCTCGCTGATAGTTGTCACCGGCATCGCGATCACCATCGGGTTCTTCGTCTGGTTCGCGGACCGGCGGTGGCGGCCGCGTGATGGTTCGGCCGCCACCGTGAAAATGCTGACGCCAACGCCATGACGGCGATCCTGAAACGGCACTGAGCGGTCCCCGAAACTGAGCAGCCAGGACCCGTTGGTCAGCCAGCCGAGGGTCCTGCGCGCGCTTAGAGGTCGGCCCGGCCCTCGAAAGACGACGATGCGAGCGCATGCTCCCGCTTCGGGATCCTTCCGGCCTGCGCGGCCAGACGTCCGGCGATGACCGCGTGCCGGAACGCGGTGGCCATCGCCACCGGATCCTGCGCGCGGGTAACCGCCGTGGCAAGGAGAACAGCGTCGCATCCCAGCTCCATGGCAAGCGTCGCATCGGAGGCTGTCCCGATCCCTGCGTCCAACACGATGGGAACGCCCGCTCTCGCAACAATGAGTTCGATGTTGTGCGGATTAAGGATGCCCAGTCCCGTGCCGATAGGAGCACCCAGCGGCATGACGACGGCGGCACCCAGTTGCTCGAGTCTGAGGGCCAGTACGGGGTCGTCGTTGGTATAGGCGAAAACGGTGAATCCTCGGGCCACCAGTGCTTCCGTTGCCTCCACGAGTTCGACGGCGTCGGGCAGCAGTGTCTGCTCGTCGGCGATGACCTCAAGTTTGACCCAGTTGGTCTCGAGCGCCTCGCGGCCCAGCTCAGCAGTCAGGACAGCCTCGCGCGCAGTGAAGCAGCCGGCGGTATTGGGCAGGATCCGCATGCTCTGCGCGTTCAGGAGCTGAAAGAGCGACGCTCCGGATTGGGGGGTGTAGCGCCGCATCGCGACGGTGGTCAGTTCAGTTCCCGAGGCGGCCAGCGCATCCCCGAGTCCCTCGATGCTGGGGGCTCCCCCGGTTCCCATGATCAGCCGGGACGTCAGCGGGACACCATCGATCATCAATGGGTCGGCGTGCAAGGTTGTGCTCGATTGCATGTCATCCTCCCTGTACAGCGGTGACGAGTTCGACGTCGTCGCCTTCGGTCAATGGCCGCCCTGCCCATTGGCTGCGTGGGACCACTGCCGCATTGACTGCGACGGCCACTCCCAGCCGTGACCCGTCCAGCGGTTGCCCGGTCGGAGCCAGTTCCCTTCCGGTGAGCTCGGCGACCAGGTGCAGCAGGTCCCCGGCGGCGGTGGCTGATTGAGTCCCGTTCACGGTAATAATTGTTTGACTCATGCTTGTCCTCCTTTGAATCGGTCGGGCCTGTAGCGGTCAAGGCCTGGTGGGGACGGCTTGCCCTCCAGCAGATCCACGCATATGGCCGCCGTTGCGGGCGTCAGGAGCACGCCATGGCGGAAGAAACCGGTGGCTATGATGAGCCCGTCAACACCGGCAACACCGCCGAGCAGGGGCGCGTTGTCGGGTGTCCCGGGGCGGGCACGGCACAGGATTTCCTCCAGTTCCAGCTCTGCAACGGCCGGAATGAGCTGCTGAGCGTCGCGCAGCAGCTGGTACACGCCTCCCGCGGACACCGCGCTGCTGCCGTCCTCGCGCATCGTTGCGCCAAGCACCACGGTTCCGTCCTCGCGCGGCACAATATAGACCGCATGGCCGCGCACCAGCCCACGGACGGTATGGGTGAGCAGCGGCTGGAGCGCAACGGGCACCCGCAAGCGAAGGATGTCACCGTAGACAGGCCGCAGTGGAAGCTCACACGGCAGCCCCTCAAAGTCTGCCGCGGCCAGGCCGTTCGCAACGATAGTGTGGCGTGCTGTCAGGAAGCTGCCGTCGTCGAGGGCCACGCCGGTTACGCGGTTGCCGACCCGCTCGACGCCGGAAGCCGCTTCCAGTATGAGCCGCCCGCGTGCCGATACGGCTGCTAGCAAGGATGCGGCGAGCTTCCGGGGATCCACCTGATGGTCCTCGGGCGCATGGAAAGCCGCCGTCGCTGCCGGTCCAATCATGGGTTCCGACCGGCGCGCCTCCCGCAGGGAAACCTGTTCGACCGACAGGGAATGGAGGTTTTGAACCGCCTGCAGATCCGCTAGCGCCCGGCGGTCAGCCCCGTCAAACGCCAGAACCATGGTGCCGGTCTTGCGGTAACCGGGATCGATGCCTGTCCAGGCAAGGGACGAGAGGAACTCCTGGTACTTGGATGCGGAGTTGAGCGTGAGCTGGAGCAGGTGCTCCTCGCGGTAGTGCAGTTCACTGGCGGGCGCGATCATGCCGGCTGCCGCGTGGGTTGCTCCTGCCGCGGGCTCCGGGTCCACCACCGTGACCGAGTGGCCCCTGCGGATCGCTTCCCAGGCAATCCCGAGCCCGATAATCCCTCCGCCGACGACGGCGACATCAACGTCAGTTCCCATCAGGAGTCCTTCCCTACGCCGGCATGATCCGGATCAGGTTTGTTGTTCTCACAACGCGGTCGGCGCCGAACGCCCTCTCAGCCAATGGAACATCGGGTCTATTCCCGAGCGCGGCATGGCTCCCGCAGTACCCCCTTATTGTAGAGGGTATGCATCTCAGCACCGCCCGCCTTTACCTGTGCACGGATTCGCGTCAGCAGCAGCGAGACTTCGGTGACTTCGTCAACGCCGCCTTTGCCGGTGGCGTGGACATCATCCAGTTGAGGGACAAGTCCCTGGAAGCGGCGCAGGAACTCGAACTGCTTCAGGTGCTGCGCGCTTCGGCCGTTTCACACGGGAAGCTGTGGTCCGTCAACGATCGCGCGGACGTCGCCGCCATCAGCGGTGCACCCGTGTTGCATGTGGGGCAGCGGGACCTTCCGCCGGCGCTCGCGCGGCCGTTCCTCCGGGACGGCGGCGTTCTTGGCCTGTCGACACACTCTCCTGAGCAGGTGGCGGGCGCTGCCTCGAACGACGACGTCGGGTACTTCTGTACCGGGCCGATCTGGGCCACACCCACCAAGCCGGGTAGGGCTGCGGTCGGGCTGGAGCTCGTCAGCGAGGCAGCCCGGCTGGAAGCAGACCACCTGCAGAAGGGTCAGGCGTTGAAGCCCTGGTTTGCCATCGGAGGCATAGACCTGCAGAACGTGGACGAGGTAGTCGAGGCCGGCGCCGGGCGCGTCGTCGTCGTCCGCGCCATCACCGAGGCCGAGGACCCGCAGGAAGCAGCAGCGCAGATCCGCGCGCAGCTCCCCGACTAGCGGAAGCGCGGAGGTATCAGGCCGTCAGGCTGTTAATCCAAGCGAGCTCATCCGCCGCGAATGGTTACGGGTGAGCTGGGCGAACAACTGAGCAGTCTCGCGTTCCCGGTCAGCCGTTGGTCCCTCGAACAGCAGGCCGCCGAGGAACTCACGCTCAATACCGACGCGTTGCGCCTGCGTCAGGGCCTCCCCCACCAGACGGCGGCCCCACAGTGCGAGCCGGGAAGCGAGCCGCGGGTCATCGGAAAGCGCGGACTTCAACCGCGACTGCAGCAGCCCGCCCTGCTCGGCAGTCGACTGGATGCGCGCGATGATGTCGCGGGTGTCCTCGTCGAGATGTTCGGCGAGCGCAGTGTAAAAGTCGCCGGAAATCGCGTCGATGACGTAGGCCTTCATCAGTGACTCGTACCAGTCGGCCGGACGGGTTCGTTCGTGGAAAGAGTCGATCGACGCCTGGAACGGGCTCATCGCATCTTCGACATCAACGCCGAGCGCGGCAAGGTGTGCGCTGACCAGCTCAAAATGCTCGAATTCCGTCACCGCCAGGCGACCGAGCGTTGCCCGGTCCCGCAGCGTCGGCGAGAACCGAGCGTCTGAAGACAGGCGCTCGAAAGCGGACAGCTCACCGTAGGCCATGACGCCGAACAGGTCGACGACGAACGTGTTCAGCGGCCCCGTGCCGGCGGCAGGCCCTTTCGCCGAGGGTGCTGGCGAGTGGGTTGCCGGGGATTGCGGGTGCAAGGCAGTCATGAGACAAGGTTACCCGCGTGCAAGTTTGCGGAGGCGGTTAGTCACAGCTGTGTACTACGGTTGGCACTGTGCCGTATTCGCATCTGGATCTGAGCAACCGGGACTCCCAGGTTCAGCTCACTGCCGCGTTGGAGAATCTGCGCCAGGAGCTGGAACTGCGTGCCGAGTTCCCGCCTGAGGTGTTGGCCGAGGCACATTCGGCGGTCCAAACCCACATCCTGCCGGACCGTGACCTCACCAGCCTGGGCTTCATCACCGTTGATCCTCCCGGATCGACGGACCTGGATCAGGCTTTCCACCTGGAGCGCGACGGGTCCGGCTACCGGGTCTGGTACGCGATCGCCGACGTTCCCGCTTTCGTGACGCCCGGCGGTGCGATCGACGCCGAAGCCCGGCTGCGCGGCCAGACCATGTACGCACCGGACGGCCGGATCTCACTCCACCCCGAAGTGATCGCGGAAGACGCAGCCAGCCTGTTGCCGGGCCGGGAACGGTCGGCTTTTGTCTGGACATTCGATCTGGACGAGGACGCGCGGGTTGGGTCCGTCGTCGTCGAACGGGCAGTAGTGAAGAGCCGCGCCCAGCTCACCTACGAGCAGGTGCAGGAGGACATCGACACCGGCGGCGCAGCCGAGAACCTGACACTGTTGAAGGAGATCGGCACCAAGAGGATCGCACTGGAGAAGGAGCGCGGCGGGGCGAGCCTGAACCTGCCGGAGCAGGAGATAGCACACGACGGCGAGCGCTACTTCATCGTCACCCGTCCGCCTCTCGCGGCCGAGGACTGGAACGCCCAGCTTTCGCTGATGACCGGTATGGCAGCCGCAGAGATCATGCTCGAGGGCGGCGTTGGGATCCTCCGCACCATGCCGGCTCCAGACGAAACCTCGCTCGCCCGCTTCCGTCACCAGGCCCGGGCGCTCGGCCGCTCCTGGCCGCATAACGTCCCGTACGGGGAGTTCCTGCGCAGCCTGGACACGACGGACCCCCGCCAGCTCTCGCTCATGCATGCGGCGGCCTCGCTGTTCCGTGGCGCCGGCTACACCGCCTTCGACGGTTCAGTGCCGGACGCCGTGGAACAGGCCGCTATTGCAGCTCCCTATGCACATGCCACCGCGCCGCTGAGGCGCCTGGTCGACAGGTTCGTCCTGGTGACCTGTGAAGCGCTGTGTGCCGGCATGGAGGTTCCCGGATGGGTTCGCGCTGCGCTTCCCGACCTGAACTCGCTCATGTCCTCGTCCAACCAGCTTGCCTCCCGGCTGGAAAGCGGAGCGATTGCCGCCGTGGAGGCCGCGCTCCTGAGCAACCGGGTCGGCGAGGAGTTTGACGCCGTCGTCATCACGGGGTCCAAGCCCGCCCCGGACCAATCCGTGACCACCAACCCTTCTGGGCCTGTTGGTCCGTCCGGCGCCGCCGGCCCTATCCTTGCCGCCGGCCGCCACGGGCCCGCCGACCCCGCTGAGCCTTCCGGTCCGGGTGGGCGGCCGGCTCCCGTTCCGGCCACCAATGGCCGGAACGGCGGTAACGGCCGCAACGGGAACGGCATCCCGCACGGCGTCATCCAGGTCGCCGAGCCAGCCGTTGAAGCACGGTGCGACGGCGTCATGACAGCCGGCGACGAAGTCCGCGTCCGGTTGGTGACAGCGGACATCGCCCGGCGTGAGCTGCGCTTCGAACTGATCAAAAGCAAGCGGCAAGCGGCGTCGTCGTCGGAAAGTGAAAGCGCGGCGGGGTAGACTTGGACGTGTAGTAATGGATGCCCGGTCGTTCTTATGAACTTTTGTCGTTCTTATTGAACTTTTGTTCCAGTTCTCCGAACGTGGTGGTAGCGGTTCAATGAACACACACGCAGCCCCCAGCAATCGACCCGCAATACCTACGCGATCTTGAGTTTTTCCAGCTCGAGGCGGAAAGTTCCGCTCCCGAGCCGCAGTTGATAGCCCGCGATCGGCTTCCACTGGACGCCCTGCTTCGTCCTGCTCCGAGCGGACCTCCCGGTCCGGCGTTGAGCCCGGCGGCGGCAGTGCCTAATCGAAACGGTAGTAAGAGTGACCATAGACAACCACCACCTCCACGCGGACAACAGCGACGACGAGATCTTCGTAGAAGAAACCCTTGTCACCACTGAAGAACCGCACCAGGAAGCACCGGAAACCTTCGCTGACTTCAACGTCCGCGCCGACATCGTCGAGTCCCTTGCGGACGCCGGAATTGTGCATCCCTTCCCCATCCAGGCCATGACGCTTTCCATCGCGCTCGGCGGCCATGACATCATCGGCCAGGCCAAGACGGGAACCGGTAAGACGCTGGGCTTCGGCGTGCCCGCGCTGCAGCGTGTGGTCGGACCGTCGGATGAGGGCTACGACAAGCTGCCCGCACCGGGTGCTCCGCAGGCGCTCGTCGTCGTTCCAACGCGGGAGCTCGCCGTCCAGGTCGCGGATGACCTGACGAAAGCTTCAAAGAAGCGTAATGCGCGCATCGTCACCATTTACGGCGGTCGTGCCTATGAGCCGCAGATCGAGGCGCTCAAGCGCGGAACCGAAGTCGTCGTCGGCACGCCGGGCCGCCTGATCGACCTCTACCGGCAGAAGATCCTGTCGCTGAAGAACGTCCGCATCGTGGTGCTGGACGAGGCTGACGAGATGCTTGACCTCGGGTTCCTGCCCGACGTCGAGACCCTCATGGCCGCAACTCCTTCGGTTCGCCAGACGCTCCTGTTCTCGGCCACCATGCCTGGCCCCGTCGTGGCCATGGCCCGCCGCTACATGTCCCACCCGACGCACATCCGCGCAGCGGACCCCGAGGACGACGGCGCCACCAAGAAGGACATTCGCCAGGTCATCTACCGCGCACACAACCTTGACAAGGACGAAGTGGTGGCGCGCATCCTCCAGTCGCGCGGACGCGGACGGACCATCATCTTCACCAAAACCAAGCGCACGGCCGCCAAGTTGTCGGAAGAGCTGATTGACCGTGGTTTCGCGGCCGGCGCCATCCACGGTGACCTCGGGCAGGGAGCACGTGAGCAGGCGCTCCGGGCTTTCCGCGGTGACAAGATTGACGTTCTGGTGGCAACGGAAGTTGCGGCCCGCGGCATCGACGTCGAAGACATCACCCATGTCATCAACTTCCAGTGCCCCGAGGATGAGAAGGCGTACCTGCACCGCGTGGGCCGTACCGGCCGCGCGGGCAAGAAAGGCACCGCGGTTACGTTCGTGGACTGGGACGACCTCCCCCGCTGGGGCCTCATCAACAAGGCACTCGGGCTCGACCAGGCCGAGCCGGTCGAAACCTACTCGTCCTCGCCCCACCTCTACACGGACCTCGACATCCCCGAAGGCACCAAGGGCCGGTTGCCCCGCGCGCAGCGTACCCTCGCGGGAATCGGCGCCGAGAAAATCGAGGACCTCGGCGAAACCGGCAAGAAGAACCGCACCGGCGACCGCCCCCGATCCGGCGGAGGCGGCGACCGGCAGGGCTCCGAGGGGAAGTCGGGCGGCCGTCGTCGTACCGGTGGATCCGCGTCGTCCGGTGAGGATCGCGGCGCTGCGGACAGCGGCACCAAGCGCACCGAGCGGGCTGAACCGGCCAGGCGTAACCGGTCACGTACCCGTCGCCGTAACGGCGAAGTAGTTTCCAAGCCCGCTGCAGACAACTAGCAAACGCGTGGAAGATTTTCCGGTCCATCCGGCCTGGCGGCCGGATGGACCCAATCTTGTGGTGCATGCCGAGAATCTGGAGTACCTGGCCGGGCTACCGAATAACGCCTTCACCGTGATCTACGTGGACCCTCCGTTCAATACGGGACGCGCACAGCGCCGGCAGCAGACCTCAATGGTTCGCAGCGCGCCCGGTGCCGGAGACCGCGTCGGGTTCAAGGGGCTCAGTTACTCCACGGTCAAGGGCATGCTGTCGAGCTACGACGATGCGTTCGAGGACTACTGGGAGTTCCTAGCCCCGCGCCTTGCGGAGGCGTGGCGGCTGCTGGCGGAGGACGGAACGCTGTACGTGCACCTCGATTACCGGGAAGTACACTACGCGAAGGTGATGCTCGATGCCCTGTTTGGGCGTGAGTGCTTCCTCAACGAGATCATCTGGGCATATGACTACGGTGCCCGCGCCCGGCGCCGGTGGCCCGCCAAACACGACAACATCCTTGTTTACGTGAAGGACCCGGCGGGATACCACTTCAACAGCGCCGAGGTGGACCGCGAGCCGTACATGGCTCCCGGCCTCGTCACGCCGGAGAAGGCCGCCCTCGGCAAACTTCCGACTGACGTATGGTGGCACACCATCGTCTCGCCGACGGGCAAGGAAAAGACGGGATATCCCACGCAGAAACCCGAGGGTCTGGTACGCCGTGCAGTGGCCGCGAGCAGCAGGCCGGGCGACTGGGTGCTGGACTTCTTCGCCGGCTCCGGAACTCTCGGGGCTGTCGCCGGAAAACTGGAGCGGCGTTTCGTCTGCGTTGACAGCAATCCGCAGTCCATCGACGTCATGTCCAGGCGCCTCGCGCCATGGCTGGGACGGTCCGCCGAATCCACGCCCGGCGACAAGGAATCCGCCCGGGTCGATCCTCCCGCCGCTACCGGATGACGCTGCTCCCGGTGGCCAGCTCCTCGAGCCTGGCGAGTATCTCGGGCCTGGTGAGGTTCTCCCCCAGCCGGTTCGGCTTTCCAGTTCCGTGGTAATCGCTGGACCCGGTGACAAGCAGGTCATTCCGGGCAGCGATCCGCTCCAGCTCCGCCCGTCCCTCCGGTGGGTTGTCACGGTGTTCGATCTCCAGTCCGAGCAGACCGGCGTCAATCATCTCCTCCGTCACGTCGCTGTCCACGATCCGGCCGCGTGAAGACGCCACCGGGTGGGCAAACACCGGGATGCCTCCTGCTTCCCGGACCAGCGCGACGGCGTCCGCCGGGTGCGGTGCGTAGTGCCCCACCCAGTATGGCGATCGGACGCTGAGTATGCTGGCGAATGCTTCACTGCGCGTGCCGACAAGCTTCAGTGCCACGAGTGTGTCTGCAATGTGCGGGCGCCCAATGGTGGCGCCTTCGGCAACATGCTCAAGCACGTGGGCCCAGGAGATCGGGTAGTCCGCGGACAGCTTCTCGACCATGCGCTCGGCCCGGGTTAGCCGGGCGTCGCGGGACCGTTCGATCTCGGCCAGCAGGCCCGGGTGGGCGGGGTCGTGCAGGTAGGACAGCACATGAACGCTGATGCCCTTATCGGTTCGGCATGACACCTCCATACCGGGAACCAGCACCAGGCCCAGGTTTTTGGCTTCCTCTCCCGCCTCTGCCCATCCAGCCGTCGAGTCATGGTCCGTAAGTGCAACGACGTCCAGTTCGGCCGCGGCAGCGGCTCGCATGACATCCGCGGGGCCTTCCGTGCCGTCTGACACGGTGGAGTGGGTGTGCAGGTCAATTCTCACCAAACAACTGTACGCCCGTCCCTGCTGGATGCCGCAGCAGGGACGCACTGAAGTGTTTGGCTCACTCCACGGGCCGGTGAGACGATGGTCGGGTGAGTACAGCAGAGAACAGCCCATCGGCAGGAACCATAAATCCGACCGGACCCGGCAATGACGCCACCCCGGTGACACCGGAAGACCAGCCACTTTCCAGCCGCAACGAGAACCGGTCCCAACGGCCCGACTCGGACGCCTTCAGAACGTTCATGAGCTCGAACTGGGCCGCGAAAAACACCGAGCTTCCCGCGGAGGCAGAGGTTGCACCCTATGCAGCGCAGCGCCGCCTGAAGATTTCCCTGCAGTTCCCGGGTGAACGCCTGGTCATTCCTGCCGGTCCGCTGAAAGTACGCTCGAACGACACCGACTACCGCTTCCGCCCCCATTCCGGCTTCGCCCACCTCACCGGGCTTGGTCTGGATCACGAACCCGACGCGGTGCTGGTGATGGAACCCACAGAAGAAGGCAAGGGCGACGACGGCGGCAACCACCACGCCACCCTGTACTTCCGTGAGCTGGCCGGAAGGGACAGCGCCGAGTTCTACGCGAACGCCCGCTACGGCGAATTCTGGATCGGTTCGCGGCTGTCCCGCGCCGAGGTCCGAGCGCTGCTGTCGCTCGAGACCGCTGACCTCGCCGACCTCGAAACGGCGATCACCAAGGACGCTGGTGCCGTCGAGATCGGCGGACTCCGGATCCGTCTGCTGCGCGAAGTTGATATGAACGCCGACGCCCTCGTGGACACCTCCCGCATCAACACCGGCGTGGACCTTGAAGCCTCCGATGAGCTGGATGCGAAGCTTGCAGAAGCCCTGTCCGAACTCCGCCTGATCAAGGATGAGTGGGAGATCGAGCAGATGCGCAAGGCGGTTGAGGCCACGGTGAACGGCTTCCACGAGGTCGTCAAGGAACTGCCCCGGGCCATCTCCCATCCTCGCGGCGAGCGGGTCATCGAAGGAGCTTTCTTCGCACGCGCCCGGGAAGAGGGCAATGACCTCGGTTACGACACCATCGCCGCCTCCGGCAACAACGCCACCATTCTCCACTGGATCCGCAATAACGGATCGGTCGACGCTTCAGACCTGCTGCTGCTTGATGCGGGAGTGGAAGCGGACAGCCTCTACACAGCTGACATCACCCGCACCCTGCCCGTGGGCGGAAAATACTCCGAAATCCAGCGCAAGGTTTATCAAGCTGTCCTTGAGGCAGCCGACGCCGGTTTCGCGGCCGCGAAGGTAGGTGCGAAGTTCCGCGACGTGCACGCTGCCGCCGTAGCCGTCCTCGCCGAGCGTCTGGACGAGTGGGGCTTCCTGCCGGTACCGCTGGCAGAGGCGCTCTCCCCCGAGGGGCAGCATCACCGTCGCTGGATGCCGCACGGCACCAGCCACCACCTCGGCATGGACGTGCACGACTGCGCCCAGGCCAAGCGCGAGCTCTATCTGGACGGTGTCCTCACGGAGGGTATGGTCTTCACCATCGAGCCCGGCCTCTACTTCAAAGAAGAGGACCTCGCCGTTCCCGAGGAGTATCGCGGCATAGGAGTCCGAATCGAGGACGACATCCTGATCACGGCCGATGGGCCGGTCAACCTCAGTTCGGCGCTCCCCCGTGATCCCGATGACGTCGAGGCCTGGATGGCCGGCATCTACAGTCCCACCGGCGAATAGGCACAGGGACCGCACTCGCAAGGCGGGTCGATTGAACGCGCGGGCGGTTGAGCGCGAAGAAGGCGGACAGCCATACGGCTGTCCGCCTTCTTCGCGCTCATGAGCCCGGCAGTGTTGCGGGACCGCTTACTCCTTGCGGGATTCCTCGTTGTGTCCGGCTGACTCGGGCGAGTCCTTGACGGGCTGGGGTTCGACGCGAACCCCGTACTGCGGCCGGCCGTCGGGAAGATCGGGGAACTGGCCCCGGGTGGAACGGCGGGTAGCGGCTCGCTGTTCCTCGTCCCCCTCCGGGGAGTCAGAGTCATCCAGCCGGCTTGACCCTTGGGGGCGCGGCTGCTCGGCCGGCGGCTGTCCCCACCCTTCAGGACGCTGAGGGACCTGATTCTGCTCCTGCGGCTGATTCTGTTGCGGCGGCGCACCCCATGGCTGCGTCGGCGCACCGCCGTTCTCCTGCGGGCGCGAGTTCATCGGAAGTTGCTGCAGCATCCTCCGGGCTTCACCCGCAGCGGCGGGATCCACAATGACGTCGTAGCTGGTGGCCACCACCTGGCTGGTAGAGGTAAAGTCCCGCTTCCCCCGTTGGAACGCATAGGCTATTACGCCGAACAAAACCCAGAACACCGCACCGAGCGCCATGGAGGACAGAATCGGCAGGTACGTTGAGTCGCCGCCGAAGAGCGTCAGGATGAAGCCAACGAAGAGTCCGAACCACGCACCGGTTGCTGCACTGGCAAGCGCAACCCTCGGATAGCTGAGCCGGCCGGTCACCCGCTCCACAGTCTTGAGATCATTCCCGATGATCGAAACCTGCTGCACGGGGAATTTGCTGTCCGCGAGGTAATCCACCGCTTTCTGAGCATCGAGGTATGAGCTGTACCGCCCAATGGTCTCGCCCTTAGGGAGAGTACGGCCCTCATCACGTGAGGCGGTTCGTCCAAGAACGTTTGACATACTTTCATTCTCGCCTACATGCGCTGCGCTGGGGCGCCGTATCGCTCGGGGTGAACTTCGGGCACACCCTCGCGTGCCTTCAGAGATGAGGCGGTGCTCCTCGCAAGCTGTGCGTGCTGTCACGCAATACGGCTGTAGTACCGCAACGGCAGTAGCCTAGGCATGTGAGCAGCAACCCAACGCGCGTATTTGTGGCACGTCTCTTGGGCCTGGACGTTTTCGACCCGCTCGGCGACCGTCTCGGGCGCCTTCGTGACGCCGTCGTGCTGGACCGCGGTCCCACGGTTGTCCCACAGGTGGTGGGTCTTGTGGTCGAAGTTCCGGGCAAGAAGCGGGTATTCGTTCCCATGACCCGCGTGACCTCGATCGACGCCGGGCAGATCATCTGCACGGGGCTCGTCAACCTGCGCCGTTTTGACCAGCGCGGGGCCGAGCGGCTCGTCGTTGCCGAGATTTTCGACCGCAGGATCACGCTCCGTGACGGGAGCGGCGAGGCGACGATCGAAGACGTCGCCATGGAGAAGGATCGCTCCGGCGACTGGCATGTCTCCCAGATTTTCGTCCGTCGCGGCGCCCCCCAGTCACGCCTTCGCGGCCTGCGTCGCGGGGAACGGCTCATCATCGACTGGCTCGACGCGTACCACGGAGACGCGGACGAGCCGCAGGCGGCGACCTCGTTTGTCGCCCAGCATGACGACCTGAAAGCCGCAGACTTCGCAGACGCGCTCCACGAGATGAGCGACAAGCGCAGGATCGAGGTGGCCAGTGAGCTTCAGGACCAGCGCCTTGCCGACATCCTCCAGGAACTGCCCGACGACGACCAGGTTCAGATTCTGTCTTCGCTGGACCGCGAGCGGGCAGCCGACGTGCTCGAGGAGATGGATCCCGACGACGCCGCCGACCTCCTCAATGAATTGCCGGAAGAGCAGAAGGAAGAACTGCTCCAGCTCATGGAACCGGGCGACGCGAAAGATGTCCGCCGCTTGCTGCAGTATGAAGAGGACACCGCCGGATCGCTCATGACCCCGGTTCCGGTCATCCTGCCTCCCGAGGCGACGGTCGCTGAAGCACTGGCCCATGTGCGCCGCGAAGAGCTGACACCGGCATTGGCGTCCTCCATTTTTGTCTGCAGGCCGCCGCTGGAGACTCCGACGGGGCGCTACCTCGGCGTGGTGCACATCCAGCAGCTGCTGCGCTTCCCGCCTCCGGAACAATTAGGCAATATCGTGGACACCGATCTGGAGCCGGTCAGCGACCAGGCGAACATCAGCGAAGTGTCCCGGATTCTTGCCACCTACAACCTGAACTCACTGCCGATCGTTAACGGGGATGGCCGATTGGTGGGGGCGGTGACCGTTGACGACGTTCTGGATCACCTGCTCCCGGAAGACTGGCGTGCCCAAGACGTCACGCCCCATACAACCCGGGGAGGCATAAATGGTTGAAAGAACCAGAACTGTAACCACCAGTGGTCTGGATACGCCACGGGAAAGCCGCGCGCGTTGGCTGCCAAGACTGCGCCCCAACCCGGACGCGTTCGGCAGCGCCACCGAGAACTTCGCGCGCTTCATGGGCACGCCCCAGTTCCTCTTCTACATGACAGTGTTCGTTGCTGTATGGCTGGCATGGAACAGCTGGGCACCGGAAGAGTGGAGGTTCGACAGCGCGGCGATTGGATTTACGCTGCTTACACTCATGCTGTCCCTGCAGGCTTCCTACGCCGCCCCGCTTCTGCTGCTGGCCCAGAACCGGCAGGATGACCGCGACCGTGTCTCGCTTCAGGAGGACCGGCAGCGCGCTGAACGGAACCTGTCAGACACCGAATACCTCACACGGGAGATTGCGGAACTGCGCATCGCACTCCGCGAGGTCACCACACGCGACTTCGTCCGGTCCGAGCTGCGGTCCGTCATGGAGGAGCTGCTCGAGTCTGCGGACGGGCAGGAAACACAACCCCAGCGCAAGTCCAAGCGCAGGGTATCGGACGCAACGGTTTCGCTGCCTCAGGTAGCGCCTGGGCGCAAGGACCGATAGTGACGCTTGAATCCTCGGTCCGCACCGCGCTCGGGAAGGTTATCGATCCAGAGCTTAGGCGGCCCATCACCGAGCTGGGCATGGTGGAGAGTGTTCTCGTGGACGACGACGGCTCCGTCGTCGTTAGCGTGCTGCTCACCATCGCAGGGTGTCCGCTCCGCGACACCATCACCAGAGACGTAGAGGCGGCCGTCCGTGACCTGCCAAGGGTAAGCGGGGTCGCAGTGAACCTGGGTGTCATGACCCAGGAACAGCGCGACGCTCTGAAGGAGCGGTTGCGCGGCCCGGGTGCCAAGCGGGGAATACCCTTCAATGAGCCGGGTTCCCTGACACGGGTCCTCGCCGTCGCGAGCGGCAAGGGCGGAGTAGGCAAATCAAGCGTCACCGTGAACCTCGCGGCGGCGATGGCCGCGCAGGGGCTGCGGGTGGGAATCGTCGATGCCGACGTCTACGGATTCTCCGTCCCGGCGTTGATGGGAATCAACCAGTCGCCCACCCGGGTCGACGAGATGATCCTGCCTCCGGTGGCTCACGGGGTCAAGGCGATCTCGATCGGTATGTTCGTGGCAGGCAACCAGGCAATCGCCTGGCGCGGCCCCATGCTGCACCGTGCGCTGGAGCAGTTCCTGCAGGATGTGTATTTCGGGGATCTGGACGTGCTCTTTCTGGACCTGCCGCCCGGGACGGGCGACATCGCTATCTCTGTGGCACAGCTGCTGCCCGGCGCCGAACTGCTCATTGTCACCACCCCTCAGGCTGCAGCGGCGGACGTCGCCGAACGCGCCGGTTCCATGGCAGTGCAGACCGGACAGAAAGTTGCCGGAGTCATCGAGAACATGTCGTGGCTCGAACTTCCCTCCGGGGAGCGAATGGAGGTTTTCGGCAGCGGCGGCGGCGCCGAACTCGCGCGGCGGCTCACGGCGACTGTCGGTTACGACGTCGGGCTGCTCGGCAGCATTCCGCTGGAACCGGCGTTGAGGGAAGGCGGGGACAGCGGGCAGCCCGTAGTCCTGGAGACAGGCTTCCGCGCCGCTGAGGAGCTTCGGCAGATTGCCTCCGCGCTCGCCCGCCGGCCCCGGGGGCTGGGCGACAAACTGCTGAGGGTCACACCGAAGCTGGCCTGACTAATCACTCGGTCATTCAGTGACAGCCGGCTCCGGCCGTGAACCTGTCAGGTTGCTTCGACGTCGAATGGAGCGGACTGGCCGGCGCCCAGCCTCGATGTGGTGCCGGGCGTAGGGACGCGTGTTGCACCGCCGGGCGGATGTGCTGCACTGCCCGGCGCGGAGTTAGCCTGTGCACCCAGCGACCGGGGTTCCGGTCGGGAACCATTTTCGCTGACCGGTTTGATGGCGTCTTCAATGTCATCAAGGAGCGCCTCCTTGATGATGCGGCGCGGATCATATTGGCGGGGATCAAGCTTGCGCCAGTCGACGTCGTCGAACTCGGATCCAACCTCTTCGCGGAGCTGCTCGCGTGCTCCTGTGGCCATACGGCGCAAGCCCTTGACCAGCTGCGCAAGCTGGGACGCATATTCGGGCAGGCGTTCGGGACCAAGGACGATCACAGCAATGAGCGCCAACAGGAGGAACTCGTATCCATTGATTCCAAACACTCTCGAAGCCTACCTGCCGGACAAGACCGAATCTATTTACGTCAGGGCGCCGGCTGCGCCAGCTTTGCGAGGCCCCGGAGAATGCGGCTCACTGGGTCGTCCGGCGCGTCCGGGCGCGAGTGGTCAAGCTGCGAGTGTTCGTTGAACATGAGCTGGCTGACGGCGCGGGGCATGTCGGCGACGGGCAGGGTGGAGACCACCGTGTACGTGGCGGAACCGGAATCGATCACCAGCTGCCAGGCCCGTCCGGGATGGAGCCATACAGTCTGTTCAGTGCCCCCGATCTCCTCGAACCCGTCTTCCTGCACGGTGTTGCCGGTCGCAGCGTTGATGGGAGCAGGCTGCAGTTCAGTCCCGCCGTCGCGCTGTTCGTAGATGGTCAGCGAGTGGCTGCCGTCGTAGAGATCCAGCTGCAGGGTGGGCCGACCGTCGATGGTGAGCGCTTCAGCCCGTTCAAGCTGGAAGCCGAGCGCCTCCAGTTCCGGACAGAACCAGCCGTCGTTGCGTAGTTGTTCGATCTGGGCGGAACTCAGTTTGGTGGGTGTGCCCGCCGCCACGGTCTGGAAACTCTCCGCTACCGTCACGGCACTGGCTCCCGCGACCGCGTCATTGGAGTCAGCTTCGGACCCGAGCGCATAAGCGGCTGTCAGAGTGGCAATCGCCGCAACTGACAGCCCGCTGGCGACGGCCATAACGGTACGGTTCCTGTGAGCAAACGACTTCCGGGCATGTTCCCCATCGACACCATAGTGGACGCTTCCAGCCGCATCAGCCGGTCCATCCGGCTTGTCCGGTCCTGCCGCAGACCTGCGCAGTATGCGCTCGCACAAATCCTCCGCCGGGCCGGGAGTCGAGGAATTCTGCAGCCGGTGACGGATGGATTGTTCCTGCGCCACAACTTCCTGGCACCGGGCGCAACGGAGCAGGTGCTGCTCGACCGCGCGCTGTCGCGCGGGGCTGAGTTGACCAGCCACGTAGTCGATCAGAAAACGGGTGGGATGGCGCATGTATCTAGCGGGCACCCGCAATCCGAGGCAAGCTCAGGCGGGACGGAACGGGGGTGGTCTGTCGGGGATCACGGTGGGCCAGTTTCTCACGGAGGATGGTTCGGCCGCGGTGAATCCGCGAGCGGACGGTGCCGAGCTTCACACCGAGCGCCAGGGCCACCTCGTCGTACGGCAGTCCCTCAAGATCACACAGAACAACGGCAGCGCGGAAGTCAGGCGGCAGTTCCTCCAGTGCGGCCTGTACGTCGAGGTCAAGGTTATTGAACTCGAAACTGCGCTCGGGGCTCGGATGGGTGCTGGGCAACCTGCTCTCGGCATCTTCAGCCAGGCCATCGAAGCGGATGCGGTTTTTCCGGCGCGCCTGGTCCAGGAAGAGGTTGGTGGTGATCCGGTGCAGCCACCCGTCGAGTGTTCCGGGCTTGAAGTTGGCGAGGGACCGGAACACACGAACAAACACTTCCTGTGTGAGGTCCTCAGCGTCGTATTTGTTACCTGTCAGCCGATAAGCAAGCCGGTAAACCTTCGGCGAGTGGTCCCTGACCACTTCCTCCCACGACGGCGGTGCCCAGTCAGCTACCTCCTGATCGTGCTCTCCGGTGGCGGCGCTCCCTGTGGGCGTCACCGTGTGCGAAGTAGACATCGACCTTCTCCTCTCGCCCTCGAATGAACATGTCCGATGCAATCCGTGAACTGCTGGAAACGGACGCATTAGCTATTCGGGGCTCCGCCTCTGTTGGATGCCTTATGTTGGATAACTTGTGTTGCGTGTGCTGCACTTCCATGGTGCCGGACCTTGCTGTGAGCTCGCTGAAAAACTGGGGGGAAACAACCGGGCAAAAGCGCCGTAATACAGGGACGCGTCCGCATCCGCAGTAGGCTGAGGGAGGCGACGCCCGGCAACCCGGCCGGAACCGCCCAACCCTATTGAGCTCTGGACAGAACGGAACATCATGAGCGCGCAGAAGCAGGCTAACTGGTCCTATACGGAAGGTCTGCCTGTTGAAGATGATGTTCTGCTCCGGGCGCGCGACCGGTCCCATGAGCTCGGAGTCGCGCCCGTCAGCACCGGCATCGCCGCAGCACTGACCGTTCTCGCTGCGGCGTCGAAGGCCATGACCGTGGTGGAAGTCGGCGCCGGCGCAGGGGTTTCCGGCGTTTGCCTGCTGCGAGGAATGGGCCCGAATTCCGTACTGACAACGATCGACTCTGATGTGGACCACCTCCGGGCTGCCCGGGAGGCGTACGCAGAGGCGGGAATCCCGGCCAACCGCACCCGCACCATTTCCGGGCGTGCAGCGGACGTACTCCCCCGCCTGACTGACGCTGCGTACGACCTGGTTTTTCTCGATGCCGACAAGACCAACCTGGCGCTGTACGCGGATCAGGCTGTACGTCTCCTGAAGCGCGGAGGACTGCTCCTCATCAACGACGCGCTCGACGGCGGTAAGGTACCCGATCCCGCGGTGCGCGAGGCGTCAACCAACACCCTGCGGCAGGTGGGCAAGACTCTGCGTGCAAATGATCTGCTGGTCAGCACGCTGATGCCTGCGGGGAACGGCCTACTGATGGCCGTAAAAATGCCCGGCTAACCCGGGCACCTGCTCTAGTCCGTTACGGTGAGCAGGCAGTCTTTGAGCTTGCCCGCTTCTTCAGCATTCAGTTCGACCACCAGACGCCCGCCGCCGTCGATCGGTACCCGCATGATGAGGCTGCGTCCCTCTTTGGTGACCTCCATAGGTCCATCACCGGTACGGGGTTTCATCGCAGCCATCTAAGTAGTTTCCTTCCACGGTGCGCGGCCGGAACTGGGCCGCGATCAACATTGCACGGCGGTTTTCCCCCGTATGCTCGTCCTCCCCTATTATCCCGTAGAAGTGCGCGGCTAGCTAATCGCCGGTGCGGCGCCCATCACACCATCACGGTGAATAGTCCCCTCCACTAAACAGTGGAACCCACGCCCACAACCAGCTGACCCACACAATCTGGAGGCATGCACAACTTGCGAGTGCAAGCCACCGGTAGGCCCTCGACGGCGAAAGAAGCACGGCGGCGAGAAGGAGGGGAAAGAGTGGAAGCAGGATTCGGAACGTGCTCGTCTGCGGGTTCCAGACGGCCGCCAGGTAGAGCAGGTAGGAAGCAGACCACAGTTGCAGCGGTAGCCCGAGCGTGCGGCCCGCCGGTGAAAGCAACAGCCCTGCGAAGGCAGCGATTATTACCACCAGCGCCAACGGGCCAATCACCGGGCCGAGCAGACCCAACGCAGTACTCATCCAGGGCAGAAACAACGTCAGCTCCGATCCGCGCCAGGCCGTCTCGGTCTGCACGTAGGCATCCGGCACGCCGGTGACAACCCATGCGATGACCGGCCACGCGAGGGCTGTCACGCCTGCGATTCCAACCAGCAGCGCCAGCCTCCACAGTCCGCGCGTGGAGGAGTCGCCGCCGTCGGCAGCAGTGCCCCTGCCGGACAGTTCCAGCAGCAGGAGCAACCCAAGCATCGCCGCAAATGGCACGCCGGCAGGCCTGGCAGAGCACATCAGCACAACTACAGGAATGGCAGACAGGTAACGCCTGGTCATCACCAGATACAGCGCGAGCGCCAGCAGCATCAGGTGGAGCGATTCAGCGTAGGGGATCTGCAGGATCGGCGAGACCGGCAGGAACGCGACCCAAGCCACCGCCCAGAGGGCATCACGGTGGGGAGAGCGCAGCAGGAAGACGCGGTAGATGATGAGCGCGGCCACAAATCCGTACACCGTCGCAAGCAGGAGGGCGCCCGGGTTCCATCCGGTGCCGGTAAGGGTTGAGAAAAGGCGCACGCTGGCAGGGAAGAGTGGATAGAACGCCCACTGGTTCTCAAGCACTGTTCCATCGTCGCCACGGGGCAGCTCGGTGGGGTAACCGTCATCGTGGATCCGGGCGTACCAGCCGCTGTCCCAGAAGTTGACGAATTCCTCGTAGCCCGGAGAACCCTGAGCCCAGGGACTGGGCATCTGCCGGTGGGCAACCGCCATTAGAACGATGGCGGAGTACAACCTCGCTGCGCCATAGACCAGGACCACCTGCACCCACCAGGGCAGCGTCGCCAGCCATTCACGCAGGGAACGCGCCCTTGCGGCGAAGGACAACCCGGGGAGTCTCAGCGACTCACGCAGTCTCAACGACATCGGCAGACTCATCGACACTGGCGGACCTGTCAACATCCTCCCGCACCCAACAGGACGCGAGATGATCATTCACGTACCCGGTCGCCTGTTGCATGGCGTAGGCAGTTGTCGGCCCCACGAAGCGAAAGCCGTGGGACCGCAGCTCCTTCGCCAGCGCCACTGATTCCGGCACGACCGCGGGGACGTCCTCAAGGGACAATGGTGGGGCTTTTGAAAGCGGCCGGTGCGCCTCAAGGATTCCCGACAGTGTTGTTCCTTCAGGCAGCGCGAGCAGCGCGCGTGCGTTCGCGATGGTCGCGCGAATCTTCGCCCGATTCCGCACGATGCCTCCGTCACCGAGCAAGCGCGCGACGTCGTCGTCGTCGAAAGCAGCAACGGCATGCGGATCAAACCCGGCGAAGGCTGTCCTGAAGTTTTCCCGCTTGCGGAGGATGGTGATCCAGCTCAGTCCGGACTGGAAAGCCTCGAGACTGATCCTTTCGAAGAGGGCAGCCTCCCCCGCGATGGGACGGCCCCATTCACTGTCGTGGTAGGCCTCGTATTCCGTGCTCGACACCGCCCAACCACACCTCAGACGGCCGTCGCTGCCGGGAAGCGCGCTCATCGGGCGTCCTGATTCCGGTCCCGCAACGCTTCGATGAGCTCGTCACGTTCGGCGAGCGCCGCGGCCAGCCGGTCCAGGACCTCATCCACCTGGTCCATGCGATACCCGCGCAACCCAAGCGAGAATCGAATCCGGCCCACATCGGAGGCACTCGGGTACTCCGGCAGCAGGACAGGCGGCAGCGTGGGAGTCGGTTCAACCAGTCCGGGGACAACCTCCGGATCTCGCCGTGGGCTCCGATTCCCACCCTGCCAGCCGCGCCCGACCGCGAAAAAGACAGTGGCGCCGACGGCCACGATCGCAATCAGTACCAGGAAAATCGTCATGGTTTAGGGTCCGGTGTGCCTGGCGGTGTCAGCAAGGACCGCGCGCACGGCGTCAGCCGGGTCATCGACCAGATGCACCAGGGACAGATCCTTCTCCGAGATCATCCCGTTCGAGAGCAGTGTGTCGCGCACCCAGTTCCAGAGCGGACCCCAGAACTCGGAACCGATCAGCACAATCGGGAAGGACGTGACCTTCTGGGTCTGTACGAGCGTCATCGCCTCGAACAGCTCGTCCAGGGTTCCGAACCCGCCGGGTAACACAATGAAGCCCTGAGCGTACTTGACGAACATCGTCTTCCGGGCGAAGAAGTACCGAAAGTTGACGCCGAGGTCCACCCACTCGTTCATGCCCTGCTCGAACGGGAGCTCGATACCAAGGCCCACCGAAACGCCGCCCGCCTCACAGGCCCCCTTGTTCGCTGCTTCCATGGCTCCGGGTCCCCCACCGGTTATCACGGCGTAACCGGCCTCGACGAGGAGCCGTCCCACTTCCTCCCCGACCGCGTAATACGGGGAGTCGCGCGGAGTGCGCGCGGAGCCGAAGACGCTGATTGCCCGGCCCAGCTCCGAGAGAGTGCCGAAGCCCTCCACAAACTCGCTCTGAATCCGTAGCACGCGCCACGGATCGGTCTTCGTGAAGGGGGTCTCCTCCACAGAATCAAGCAGGTACCGATCAGACTGCACGGCCTGTGCCTGGTCCCGGCGGAGCTCCACCTGTCCACGGCGCCGCGCGGGGGCCGTCGAATTACCGTCCTGCTGATGATCATTGCCGTTGTGGGGACTCATACCCCCAAGGCTAACTGCCGCGAGCGCCCTCCCGCTTTGGTTGCTCTTGAATCACGATTTCCACTTTCCGCAAGCCGATGTATCACCGGTGAGGAATTCTTGGCTACATTTCTACTTATGACTCGTGACACACAGTCGAGCACGTCCACGTCCAATCCGTCAGCACAGCCTCTCGTCTCTCTCAAGAACGTCAACAAGCACTTTGGGGATCTCCATGTGCTCAAGGACATCGACCTTGAGATTTCGCGCGGCGAGGTAGTAGTGGTGATCGGTCCCTCCGGCTCCGGCAAGTCCACACTCTGCCGGGCCATCAACCGCCTCGAGACGATCGACAGCGGGGAAATCCGCATCGACGGGAAGGAACTGCCGGCGGAAGGCAAGGCGCTGGCGAAACTGCGCGCCGACGTCGGCATGGTCTTTCAGTCGTTCAACCTGTTCGCTCACAAGTCGATCCTAGAGAACGTGACACTCGGCCCAGTGAAGGTCAAGGGGATGAAGACCGGCGCGGCGAAAGAGCTGGCCATGTCGCTGTTGAAGCGCGTGGGAGTGGACAACCAGGCGCAGAAGCTTCCCGCGCAGCTCTCCGGAGGACAGCAGCAGCGCGTTGCCATTGCACGGGCGCTGGCGATGCAGCCGAAGGTGATGCTCTTCGATGAGCCCACCTCCGCCCTGGACCCGGAAATGATCAACGAAGTTCTCGACGCCATGGTCTCCCTGGCGAAGGAGGGAATGACGATGATCGTCGTCACCCACGAAATGGGTTTCGCCCGCAAAGCTGCTGACCGCGTGATCTTCATGGCGGACGGCCAGATCGTCGAGGAGGCCAAGCCCGAAGATTTCTTCACCAATCCGCAGAGCGATCGCGCCAAGGACTTCCTCGGCAAGATCCTTGCCCACTAACTACCGACGAATTCCAACCAGGAAATAACGCGAGGAGAAATCATGCGAACAACACGATACGGCGCACTGGCCATGGCGGCGGCTGCCGCACTGACCCTGTCTGCCTGCGGTGGTGGCGGCGGCGGCGAAACCGCGGGCGGCGGTGAAACCGCGGGCGGCGGTGAAGCTGCTGCCGAGTCCGTGCGGATCGGCATCAAGTTCGACCAGCCGGGTCTCGGCTTCGACGAGGGTGGATCCTACTCCGGCTTCGATGTAGACGTCGCCAAGTACGTGGCGGGCGAGCTGGGTTACAGCGAAGACCAGATCGAATGGGTGGAGGCCCCTTCGGCGAACCGCGAGAACCTGCTGTCCAACGAGCAGGTGGACATGATCTTTGCCACCTACTCGATCACTGACACCCGCAAGGAAACCGTGGACTTTGCCGGCCCATACTTCATTGCCGGCCAGGACCTGCTGGTTCCGGTGGACAGCGATATCGCCGGCCCCGAGGACCTGAACGGAAAGAACCTCTGCTCCGTCACGGGTTCCACCTCCGCACAGCGCGTGAAGGACGAATTCGCCGAAGACGTCAACCTGATCGAGCAGCCGGGTTACGCGGAGTGCGTCAGCCTGATGGGCGGCGGCCAGATCGATGCCGTCACCACCGATGACATCATCCTCGCCGGCCTCGCTGCACAGGAGACCAACCAGGGCCAGTTCAAGGTTGTGGGCAACCCGTTCTCCGAGGAGCGCTACGGTGTTGGCCTCACCAAGGGCGGCGAGCTGTGCTCCGACATCAACGCCGCCATCGAGAAGATGATTGAGGCAGGCGCATGGGAAGAAGCCCTTTCGAACAACCTTGAGGGCGTCGACTATGAGCCGAACTCGGAGCTGAACCCGCCGACGCCGGACGACTGCGCCTAACACTCCATGAATCTGTGTGGGGGCCGCCTGGCGGCCCCCACACAGATGTTTGACGTACAACAAGAAAGGTTGCCGTGGACGGTTTCCTGTCGCTCTTTGAGCAGTACGACGTCGCAGGAGCCTTCTGGATAAATATCCAGTTGACGTTCTGGGCCGCTATCTGGTCGTTCCTACTGGGAACCCTCTTGGCTCTGTTCAGGATCTCGCCCATCGCAAGCCTGCAGTGGTTCGGCGCCATTTACGTCAACATCTTCCGCAACACGCCGCTGACAATCATCATCGCCTTCGGTGTACTCGCCCTGTTTGGCCAGCTCTTTGTCAGCCTCTCCTCGGATTTCGACCTGAATTTCTTCCGGCTGGCGATTCTCGGCCTGAGTCTTTACCACGCCGCCTTCGTATGCGAAGCGATCAGAAGCGGAGTGAATACTGTTCCACTGGGACAGGCCGAGGCAGCCCGCGCTATCGGCCTGTCCTTCCTTCCGGCCGCCCGGCTCGTCATTTTTCCGCAGGCTTTCCGCGGAGCCATCGCACCGCTGGGCAACGTGCTGATCGCGCTCACCAAGAACTCCACTGTTGCTGCTGCCGGTTCAGTCGCCGAGTCAGCCGGGTTGATGAAAACCATGATCGAATTCCGTTCCGACATGGTGATTCCGATCTTCTTCACCTTCGCGATGGGCTTCGTGATTATCGTTATCCCGATCGGCCTGCTCACAACGTGGGCGTCCAAGAAACTGGCGGTGGCACGATGAGCGCACAGCAGGTACTTTTCGATGCTCCCGGCCCCAAGGCCAAGCGCAACATCCTGATCGGCAACATTGCCGGTGTTCTGTTCGTCGTCGGGCTACTGGCGTGGCTTCTCATCACCCTTGCTGAGCGCGGCCAGCTGGAACCGGCCAAGTGGACACCTTTCCTCGAGGTCAGAACGTGGCAGTTCTTCCTGCTCCCCGGCCTTTGGGATACGCTCCGGGCAGCCGGCGTTGCAATCGTCACCTCGGTGGCCCTCGGACTCATCCTGGGCATCGGGCGGCTCTCGCATTTCCTGCCCATCCGCTGGCTCGCCGGCGTCATCGTGGAGTTCTTTCGAGCGGTACCGGTCCTGCTGATGATGATCTTTCTCTGGCTCGCTATCGGCGCGGCAGGCGTCATGCGTCCTCAGGACATCCCCTTCATGGCTGTGGTTATCGCATTGACTCTCTACAACGGTTCCGTGATCGCTGAACTTGTGCGCTCCGGCGTTGAGGGCCTTCCCAAGGGGCAGCGGGAAGCTGCGGTGGCGATCGGCATGACGCGTGGGCAATCGCTGAGGAGCGTTGAGGTGCCCCAGGCGCTTACAGCCATGCTGCCCGCGCTTGTCAGCCAATTCGTAGTGATCCTGAAAGACTCCGCGCTCGGTTACATCATCACCTACACCGAACTGCTGCAGAATGCGCGTCGGCTGGGCGTTGGCGAAGGAAACCTGCTTCAGGCTCTCCTTATCGCCGCGGTCATTTTCATTATCATCAACTTCGCGCTGTCCTCACTGGCGAACCGTTTGTCGAAGCTGCTCAGCTTCCGTACCGCCGGGAAAGCAAAGAGGGAGAAGGACCAGAAGGTACTGCTCCCCGACGCGACCAACGCAGGCTAGAAACAGTAGATCCCTATCGCCGGCTCGCCTGGACCCACGGGTCTAGGCAAGCCAGTCGTTCAACGCCTTGAGGCAGGTCCGGATAGCGTCCGCGTGCACGTGCTCGTCGTCCGAGTGGGCAAGCAGCGGGTCGCCCGGTCCGAAGTTCACGGCGGGTATGCCGAGCGCGCTGAATCGTGCGACGTCGGTCCAGCCATATTTCGGTTTCGGCTCCGCACCGACTGCCTGAACAAAGGCAGCAGCAGCGGGATGGTTCAGTCCCGGGCGTGCGCCGGCAGCGGAGTCCGTCCGCTCCAGTTCGAAACCGTCGAGCAGCTCGCGTACGTACTGCTCGGCGTCTTCCGGGGACTTGTCCGGCGCGAAGCGGTAGTTCACCTCGACGACGGCGCGGTCCGGGATCACGTTGCCGGCGATACCGCCGCTGACAAGGACTGCATTGAGGCTTTCGCGGAAGTCCAGACCGTCCACGGACACCGTTGCAGGCTCATGGTCCCGCAGGCGGACAAGCACCTCGGCCATCTTGTGAATTGCGTTCTCACCCATCCATGCCCGCGCTGAGTGGGCGGCGCGCCCGGTGGTGGTGACGTTGAACCGCGCGGTTCCATTACAGCCACCTTCCACAGTGCCGTCGGTGGGTTCAAGCAGGACCGCGAAGTCAGCCTCAAGCAATGAGGGGTAGCTGTCAACCAGCCTGCCCAGTCCGCTGAGCGCTGCCTCGACTTCCTCGTGATCGTAGAAGACATAGGTGATGTCCCGTGAGGGTTCCGTCAGCGCAACAGCCAGGGCGAGCTGCACCGCAACTCCGCCCTTCATGTCGGTGGCGCCGCGCCCGTAGAGGACCTCTCCCTCCCACGAACTTGGTACCGTCCCGCGCGAGCCGGATATGCGGGGCAATGGGACCGTATCGAGATGCCCGGCGAGGATCACCCTTTCCCTTCGGCCCAGGGACGTGCGTGCAATGAGGGAATCACCGTCCCGGACCACTTCCAGGTGCGGGCACGAGAGAAGGACCTCCTCGACCGCGTCGGCGAGCACACGCTCATTCCCCGAGACGCTGTCTATGTCGATGATGTCCGCGGTGAGTTGCGCCACGTCGGCTCTGGGATCAAGGCTCGGGAGTTCGGAAGAAGTCATGGGCCCAAGCCTACTGACCGAGGGCACCGCGCCGAGCGAAGCGAGGTGCGGGAGGCCAGTAGAATGGACGCCATGACTGAGACGGCTTCCGCATCCCTGACCCCTTCCTCAACCGCACCCCGAACCGCTTTCGGAGTCGGACTGGCAACGCTGGCCGAAGACGGAACCGTGCTCGATGTCTGGTATCCCCAGCCGGTGCTTGCCGAAACACAGGCCGATTCGCAGTCGGAGACGCTGTACACCGAACTCGCCGCGATCGCAGCCCCCGATGCGCTCCGGGGCGTGACCCAGGAAGTAGTGACCACTACTTCCTCGCTCGACGACGCCCCGACGGACGCAACTGATGCCTACCTCCGCCTTCACCTCCTTTCGCACCGTCTCGTGCAGCCGAACAGCATCAACCTCGACGGCATCTTCGGCTTGCTTGCCAACGTGGTGTGGACGAACTTCGGCCCCTGTGCTGTAACCGGGTTCGAAACCACCCGCCTCCGCCTGCGCTCCCGCGGCACGGTTGTGGTGTACGGCGTGGACAAGTTCCCGCGCATGGTCGATTACGTGATGCCTTCCGGCGTCCGCATTGCCGATGCCGACAGGGTCCGGCTGGGCGCGCACCTCGCCGAAGGCACCACCGTCATGCACGAGGGCTTCGTGAACTTCAACGCCGGGACTCTGGGCCATTCGATGGTTGAAGGACGCATATCCGCCGGCGTCATTGTGGGCAACGGGTCGGACATCGGCGGCGGATCGTCAATCATGGGCACTTTGTCCGGCGGCGGCAAGGAACGCATCAGCATCGGTGAGCGCTGCCTCCTGAGCGCCCAGGCGGGGATTGGTATCTCCCTCGGGGATGACTGCGTAGTCGAGGCCGGCCTGTACATCACCGCTGGAACAAAAGTCACCCTTCCCGACGGCTCGATCGTCAAAGCTGCCGAGCTTTCCGGACAGTCGGGTGTGCTGTTCATCCGCAACTCCACCACCGGCGTTGTGGAAGCACGGCAGCGGTCAGGCCAGGGAATTGCGTTGAACGCAGCGTTGCACGCCAACTAGGAACCGGCGTGCTCCAAACCAAAGCGCAAGCCCCACGACGGCGCCGGCTCCGCGCGGCCGGTGTGCTCACCCTGTTGACGGCTGTGGTCGGCGGCGGAGCTTATCTTGCTGTCACGCAACTGAATTCGTCCGAGGTGCTGGTCCGCGAACGGTGCAGCGCAGTCGTCGGAACCGACACCTACGAACTAGGTCCGGAGCAGGCGGCGTACGCGTCCACGATCGCGGGGGTTGCTGTGACCCGCGGTTTGCCGCCGCGGGCCGTCTCCATTGCGCTGGCCACCGCCGTGCAGGAATCAGGTCTTCGCAATCTCGATTACGGGGATCAGGCAGGACCAGACTCGCGCGGGTTGTTCCAGCAGCGCCCATCGCAGGGCTGGGGCAGCGAGGAGCAGGTGCAGGATCCCATTTACGCCGCCGGCGCGTTCTATGACGCGCTGGTCACCGTGCCGGGATACCAGGTCCTGCCCATCACCGAGGCTGCGCAACTTGTCCAGCGAAGCGCGTACCCCGACGCGTACGCCGACCACGAGCCGGAGGCGCGCGCCTTTGCATCGGCGTTGACTGGCCAATCCCCCGCTTCGCTCAATTGTGTCCTGCGCAAGCCGGAGGGGTCCGGCAACGCGGCGGGTGCTGTGGAACGCCTCTCCGCCGTCTTCCCGGCCCTCCCAGTTGCGGCTACGGAGCAGGGCGTCGTGGCCAGCGCATCCGGCTCCACAGGATGGGCTGCGGCGCAGTTCGCAGTGGCGCATGCCAGAGAATTCGGGATCACCTCTGTTTCCCATGCGGGTCTGCAGTGGAACCGCGGAGAGGGTGGCTGGAGCACCGCTGAAACGCAGACCGGCGAGGTGCTCATTACGGTCGCCGAGGTTCCCGCCTAACAGCGGAACTCAGGCAATGAACTCCACGACGGGCTGAACATAGCTGCGGAACGCTGCCTCATCGTCGCAAAGGTTCTCGCTCATGATGAGCATGTCCGGTTCAACGAACCATGCCCGAGGCTCGCCCAGCGGCAGTTCAACCAGCTCGAGGCTGAAGTTTCGGGCTGACCTGCCCAGCTCGAGTTCGCGTTCCTCGACGAGTTCAGCGAATCCCGGCCAGTGGCCGATTGAAGCACCGCTCCGCGTCCGGTTCCGTCTCTCCTCTTCCCACCCCTGAACCCAGGCCAGGGCGGTGCCGAAGTGTGCGTGGGTGTACCGCTGAAGGGCCGGCATGGCCTGAAACTCAGGAAAATCGGGGGGCGTCGGGAACTCCCGGTTACGCCCGCGATCGCACACGAGTTCGTACCACCAGGCCTCCCACTCAAGCTTCAGGGCCGCCATCCCGCCCACCGCGCGGACGGTTTGCCGGGGGTCCGTGCAATGTACGGCGGGCTTCAGCGGTGAAACGGCCGGAATCCCGACCATCCCGAGGCCGGCGCAGTCCCGCAGGTAGAGCGCAAAACACATCATCGGCGACAGGCGCGAGCTCACCTCCCAGGAGGTCGCTCTATTGACGTGCATGCGGTGTCCTGCCCTCTCCGCCGACGGTCCCCGGCCGGCTCGCGCGTGGTCCTCCAAGGGTAGACCGATAGGGCTGAAAGTCTCCAGAGTCCGGGGCACCCGCTCTGTTTGACTTGAGCGCGCACGCCGGACCTTCCCGGACGCCCGCGGCCTCCCGGGCCCGCTTCGCTCGATCCGGCGCCCGGTCGGTAGGCTTGAGCACATGAAGATACTCGTCACCGGCGGAAGCGGTTACATCGGCTCGCACACCACACTGGCGCTTCTGGAGGCGGGTCACGACGTCGTTGTCGTCGACAATCTCTACAACTCAAGCGAAATCGCCCTCAAGCGCGTGGAAGAGTTGGCAGGACGCGAACTGAGCTTCCGCAAGGTGGATCTGCTCGACGAGCATGCGCTCGACGATGTCTTCGACACCGAAGCGGTTGACGCCGTCATTCATTTCGCCGGGCTGAAGGCCGTGGGTGAATCAGTGGACAAGCCGTTGTTCTACTATCACAACAACGTCGGCGGCACGCTGAACCTGCTGCGCACCATGGACCGCCACAATGTCCGCACGCTCGTCTTCAGTTCCTCGGCCACCGTGTACGGTGCCTCGGAAGAGGTTCCGCTGATCGAGAAGATGCCGCTGGATGCCACGAACCCCTACGGGCGCACCAAAGAGCAGATCGAAGATATCCTGACCGACGTCGGTGCCTCCGACGGCCGCTGGAACATTGCCCTGCTGCGCTACTTCAACCCCGTCGGCGCTCACGAGTCCGGGCGTATCGGTGAGGACCCGACCGGGGTTCCGAACAACCTGCTCCCTTTCGTGGCGCAGGTTGCGGTCGGCAGACGCGAGAAGGTCATGGTCTTCGGTAACGATTACCCGACGCCCGACGGCACTGGAATCCGCGACTACATCCATGTGGTTGACCTTGCCGACGGCCACGTCGCTGCGCTGAACTTCCTCACCACCCACTCAGGGGTTCACCGCTGGAACCTGGGAACCGGCAACGGATCCTCCGTACTCGAGGTTCTCGCGGCGTTCTCGAAGGCTGCGGGGCATGAGATCCCCTACGAATTTGCTCCGCGGCGACCCGGAGACGCAGCTGTCAGCTATGCCGATCCCTCTTCAGCCCTGGCCGACCTGGGCTGGTCCGCCCACCGGTCACTCGACCGGATGTGTGAGGACCACTGGCGCTGGCAGAAGAACAACCCGCAGGGCTACGCTTCCTGACCTGCCCCTCCGGGACCCCAGGTACGACGGCGGCCGGTTGCCTTCGCTGCGAAGGTAACCGGCCGCCGTCGTACTGATACCGCGCGCTTGCCCTAGCGTGCGGGGTAGTTCCGCTCTCCGGCGCCCGTGTACAGCTGGCGGGGACGGCCGATCTTGGTCTGGGGGTCCTGCATCATTTCACGCCACTGCGCGATCCAGCCCGGCAGGCGTCCGATCGCGAAGAGCACCGTGAACATCTTCTCGGGGAAGCCCATCGCCTTGTAGATCAGGCCGGTGTAGAAGTCTACGTTCGGGTACAGCTTGCGTTCGATGAAGTAATCATCGGCGAGGGCCTTTTCCTCGAGCCGCATGGCGATATCCAGGAGTTCGTCGTTGCCGCCGAGCTTGGAGAGAATCTCGTGGGCGGTAGCCTTGACGATCTTTGCGCGCGGGTCATAGTTCTTGTAGACACGGTGTCCGAAGCCCATGAGCTTCACGCCGTCTTCCTTGTTCTTGACCTTCTCCATGAAGTCCTCGGGCTGCATGCCCTTGGCCTGAATCTCGCGGAGCATGTTCAGCACAGCCTCGTTGGCGCCGCCGTGCAGCGGACCGAACAGCGCGTTGATGCCTGCGGAAACCGAGGCGAACAGGTTCGCGTTGGAGCTTCCCACCAGACGGACCGTCGAGGTTGAACAGTTCTGCTCATGGTCGGCGTGGAGGATGAGCAGCAGGTCGAGGGCCTTGACCATTGTGGGATCGAGGTCGTAAGGCTCCGCCGGGAGGCCGAAGCACAGGCGCATGAAGTTCTCCACGAGATTCATGGAGTTGTCCGGGTACAGCATGGGCTGGCCGATGGACTTCTTGTGTGCGTAGGCGGCGATGACTGGAAGCTTCGCCATCAGGCGGAAGGTGGAGAGCTCCACCTGCTCGTCGTCGAACGGGTCCAGCGAGTCCTGGTAGAAGGTGGAGAGCGCGGAAACGGCCGAGGAGAGCACCGGCATGGGGTGCGCATCGCGCGGGAAGCCCCCGAAGAAGCCCTTGAGCTCCTCGTGCAGCAGCGTGTGGCGGCGGATGCGCTGATCGAAAGCGTCAAGTTCCGTCGGTGTCGGCAGTTCGCCGTAGATGAGCAGGTAGGAGACCTCGAGGAAACTCGAGTGCTGCGCCAGCTGATCAATCGGGTAGCCCCGGTAGCGCAGGATCCCCTCGTCGCCGTCGATGTAGGTGATCGCTGAGGTTGTGGCCGCGGTGTTCATGAAACCGGGGTCGAAGGTCACGGAGCCGGTCTGCTTGAGAAGCTTCGAGACATCGTACCCGTGGTTGCCCTCTGCCGCTGGGATCAGCGGGAGGCTCAGGCTTCCTCCGTCAAACTGGAGTGAGGCGCCGTTGTGCTCAGTCATTGACTCTCCTTGTGGAGCTTATGTGAAAGCATGCGAGATTGGCTGGATCAGCTTAGTCAGCTAAAACGCTACCGGCACTAGCACCTCCAGCACTAATCCGTGTGGCCGTCGTTGTGCAATAGCAACATGGCGTCAGGTTCGCAGACGGGCAGCAGCAGCAGCGACTCTTTCGTCCGAACCCGTGAGTGCGACCCGGACGTACCCGTTTCCGGCATCACCATAGAATGTGCCGGGCCCGACGATGATCCCGAGCTCCGCGAATCGCTTCACCGAAAGCCAGGTATCCTCTCCGGCGGTGGCCCAGAGGTAAAGGCCGGCGTCGGAGTGGTGGATGGTCAGCCCGAAAGCCTCAAGCGCGGGGATCAGTTGCTCCCGGCGGGCGCGGTAGAGGTCTTTCTGCGCGGCAACATGCTCATCGTCGGCGAGGGCTGCCCGCATGGCTTCCTGAACCGGGAAGGGAACGATCATTCCCGCGTGCTTCCGTGAGTTGATGAGGTTCGGCAGTACGGCGCTGTCACCGGCCACGAACGCCGCACGGTACCCGGCGAGGTTCGACTGCTTGCTGAGGGAGTAGACGGACAGCAACTGGTCCGTGGATCCGCCGCTGACCCTCGGATCGAGGATGCTGGGCACCGGACTGCCGCCCTGCGCGGGATCCCAGGCACCCCAGCCCAGCTCGGCATAGCATTCGTCGGAGGCCACCATGGCGCCGAGCGCACGGGCGTCCTCGACGATGCCTCGCAGCGCCTCCACATCGTGCACCGCGCCGGTTGGGTTGGACGGCGAGTTGACCCATACCAGACGCACCCTGGCGCGGGTATCGGCGTCGAGATCGGCAAGTGAATCCGCGGCTACCGGTGTTGCGCCGGCGAAGTGTGCGCCCATGTCATAGGTGGGATAGGCAACCGTAGGGCGCACGACGACGTCGTCCGCTCCCAGCCCCAGCAGGGTGGGCAGCCAGGCGACGAGCTCCTTCGAGCCGACAGTCGGCAGGATGTCAGCCGGATCCAGGCCCTCAACACCACGACGGCGGCGGTACCACTCGCTGATTGCTTCCCTCAGCTCCACGGTGCCGTGAGTAGTGGGATATCCGGGTGCGTTCGATGCATCACAGAGCGCGCGCTGGACGATCTCCGGGGTGGGGTCGACGGGCGTGCCGATCGAGAGGTTGACGGCGCCGTCGGGGTGCTGCTGGGCTTCCTGAACGTAGGGCGCCATGGCGTCCCACGGGTAATCCGGCAGATTGAGCCCGAAGGTCCGGTTCGGGGTCACGCTACTGTCACGCTTCCTGGTTCTGCGGCGGCAGGGCGGCGATCATCGGGTGGTCCTTCCCGGTATTGCCCAGCTTCGCGGCGCCGCCGGGCGAACCGAGGTCATCGAAGAACTCGACGTTCGCCTTGTAGTAGTCGGCCCATTCCTCCGGAGTGTCGTCCTCGTAGTAGATCGCCTCCACCGGGCAGACCGGTTCGCACGCTCCGCAGTCCACGCACTCATCCGGATGGATGTACAAGGAGCGTTCACCTTCATAGATGCAATCGACCGGGCATTCCTCAATACAGGCCTTGTCTTTCACATCCACGCACGGCTGTGCGATTACGTAGGTCACTTCCCACGCCTTCCCTAGGATTCTGGTGCCGATACCGGCTCTTCGTCGCTGTCCCAGCTTAACGCAACCGGAGTTGGGATCGGCATCGGCCGGCACCCGCCGTAATATGACACGCTGTGCGCATGACCAACGCGGCTGCAGCACTCCTGACGTCCCTGCCGCTGGGGACCCGCGTCGTCGTCCGGTATCGGATCGAGGGGGGCCTCACCGACGCCCTCGGCGATCTGATCGCCCGCGACCCAGTTTCCTGCACCGTGGCTGCGCGGCGGGGAGACGTCGTCGTTCCCCTTGACGCGGTGACCGCCGCGAAGCCGGTGCCGCCTCCGCCCCCACGGCGGGCTCCGCGCGTCGCGCCGCCCGAATGAGAGCGCCCGCAGATGCGCGATTGACTAGATTCAATCAGTGCACGCCTGCTGACGTATGCTTTTGATTATGGCAACTGATGAGGACGTCCAGGCCCGCGGCAGGGCGTTGAGCTCCCCCGTTCGGCTCAGGATCCTCCGGCTCTGCCTGCACAAGGCGCGCACCAACAAGGAGATAGCCGAGGTCCTGGATCTGAACCCGGCCACGGCGCTGCACCACGTACGGACCCTCCTCGCGACCGGGTTCCTGCGGGCTGAGGAACCCCGCTCGGGCAACCGCGGAGCGAAGGAAATCCCCTACCGCGCTACCGGATTGTCCTGGGGAAGCCGGATGCCCAATGCGGCGCCCGTACTTGTCGAGACGTTCCTGCAGGAGATCGACGGACTAAGTCCCTCGGAGATCGATGTCTGGCGTCTCGGCGTACGCCTCAATGACGCCAACCGCGCCGAAATGATGGAGAAGATCCGCAACGTGTTCGAGGAATATGCACAGCGGGAATCCGATGAAGACGGCACGGCAACGTCCATCATGCTTGCCCACCATCTGGACCGCACAGCCGACTGACCGGCCTGAAGGGCTGGGTCCAGCAAGCGTTAGGGTCGCTGCGAGGGGCGCAGGGCCCACCAGGATACTGCCACGGCGATGATCGTCCCGACGGCCAGCCCCACCACCCACACGTAGCCGGCAACGGCAACCGGCGGCAGTTCGCCCTCTACCTCAACTCCGGCGGCAATGACGTCACCAGCGGAGAACGACGCCGTGAGGCCCACCAGAGCGTACGCAACCATCCCGGTCAGGGCTGCGAAAAACACCCCGCGAGCCGACAATGCGACAAACACGGCAACACTGATAGCCAGCACTACCGCAGCAAGCGCACCCACCGGAAATCCGACGCCGCCCACGTACCAGATCTGGGCGTGAAGGGCCGTTCCCAAACCGGCGGCGAGAACCCCGCCCGCTACTGCAGCCAGCATCGCGCGCCACCGCCGGCGGCGTGAACTTAACGGAACGACGACGGCGGCCGGGTGGCCGCCGTCGTCGTCCTTATGCTTCTCCACGGATTCGCCGGAAACCGGCCGGTCCCTACGCCCGGGCGCGTGAGCGCGCTGCGCGCATACGCTCATTGGCGTCGAGGATGACCTTGCGGATGCGGATGGCCTCGGGAGTCACCTCCACGCACTCGTCCTCGCGGGCGAACTCCAGCGATTCTTCGAGGGTCAGCTTGCGTGGAGGGGTCAGGTTCTCGAAGCTGTCGGAGGAAGCGGCACGCATGTTGGTGAGCTTCTTTTCCTTGGTGATGTTGACGTCCATGTCGTCGGCGCGGGAATTCTCGCCGACGATCATGCCCTCGTACACCTCGGAAGTGGGTTCAACGAAGAATGACCCGCGCTCCTGCAGGTTGATCATCGCGAACGGCGTGACCACGCCGGACCGGTCCGCGATCATCGACCCGTTGGTCCGGTACTCGATGTCGCCGGCCCAGGGCTCATAACCCTCGGAGTAGGAGGACGCAATGCCTGCGCCGCGGGTGTCCGTGAGGAAGCGCGTGCGGAAACCGATGAGGCCGCGTGCAGGAACGATGAACTCCATGCGGACCCAGCCGGTGCCGTGATTGGCCATGTTGGTCATGCGGCCCTTGCGTGCAGCCATCAGCTGCGTGACACCGCCAAGGTATTCCTCGGGAACGTCGATGGTCATGTGCTCCATCGGCTCGTGGATCTTGCCGTCGACGGTCCTGGTGACAACCTGCGGCTTGCCCACGGTCAGTTCGAAGCCCTCACGGCGCATCTGCTCCACGAGGATGGCGAGCGCGAGCTCACCACGGCCCTGCACTTCCCAGGCATCCGGGCGCGCCGTGGGGAGGACCCGCAGCGACACGTTGCCGATGAGTTCCTTGTCCAGGCGGTCCTTCACCTGGCGGGCGGTTACCTTTGCGCCCTTGACCTTCCCGGCAAGCGGAGAGGTGTTGATACCGATGGTGACGGAGATAGCGGGGTCATCCACGGTGATCAGTGGCAGGGGCTGCGGGTTGTCCACGTCCGTCAGGGTTTCACCAATGGTGATGTCCTCGATGCCTGCGACGGCAACGATCTCACCGGGACCGGCTGAGTCAGCCGGCACGCGCTCCAGCGCCTTGGTGGCGAGCAGTTCGGTGATTTTGACCGTCTTGAGCTCACCGTTCTGGCGCGCCCAGGCCACGTGCTGGCCCTTGCGGAGGGTTCCATTGAAGATACGCAGCAGCGCGAGGCGCCCGAGGAAGGGCGAGGCATCCAGGTTGGTCACGTGCGCCTGCAGGACCCCGTTGGGGTCATAGCTCGGCGCCGGGATGTGCTCGATGATGGTCTTGAAGAGGGGCTCAAGGTTGTCATTGGCCGGGGCGCTGCCATCTGCAGGCTGCTCAAGGGAAGCTGCACCGACGCGTGCTGCGGCGTACACAACCGGGACGTTGAGGACGGAATCAAGGTCCAGGTCGGGAACCTCGTCCGACAGGTCCGACGCGAGGCCGAGGAGCAGGTCCATCGATTCGCTGACGACCTCGTCGATTCGGGAGTCGGGGCGGTCGGTTTTGTTGACCAGCAGCACCACGGGCAACTTCGCCGCGAGGGCCTTACGCAGCACAAACCGGGTCTGCGGCAGTGGACCTTCCGAAGCGTCCACCAGCAGGACCACGCCGTCAACCATGGAGAGACCGCGCTCGACCTCGCCGCCGAAGTCGGCGTGACCGGGGGTGTCGATCACGTTGATGGTGATGCGCTCACCGTTGGCGGAAGGCCCTTCGTAGAACACCGTGGTGTTCTTGGCGAGAATAGTGATGCCCTTTTCCCGCTCCAGGTCACCGGAGTCCATGACGCGATCCGCAACTTCGCCGTGGCTGGCGAAGGAGTTGGTCTGCCTCAGCATCGCGTCAACGAGCGTCGTCTTGCCATGGTCTACGTGCGCCACGATGGCAACGTTACGGAGGTCACTGCGGATTGCAGTGTTGCTCGTGGAAACAGACATGCGGAATGACTCGCTTCTTGGGGGTCGGGATCAGCGTCAGGTAAAAAATGAGAGCGGGCGGCACAGCGCGCACTACTACCAGTCTAAGCGTTAGGCAAAAGATGGCCTAACGAGGATACGCGCACCTCTTGAAAGAACCTTCCATAGCCACGATCCAAACGACAAATTAAACGACGACGGCGACGCCCTCCCCCCGCTGGAACGCGGAGGAGGGCATCGCCGTCGTTGGCTGGATTGGGTTACTCCGCCGAGGAAAGCAGCCGCGCGCGAAGCTCCCGCCGCTCGCGCTGCTTTTCCGGATCCGGCAGCGGCACGGCGGCGAGCAGCCGCTGGGTGTACGGGTCCTGCGGGTTACGGAGGATCTGGTCCCGGGTTCCCTGCTCGACGATCTTCCCTCGACGCATCACACAGATGTGGTCGGCGAGAACGTCGACCACCGCAAGGTCATGCGTCACGAACAGGCAGGCGAAGCCCATCTCCCGCTGCAGGTTCTGAAAAAGCTCCAGCACCGTTGCCTGGACGGAGACATCGAGTGCGGACGTGGGCTCGTCTGCCACCATGAGCTTGGGCTTCAGCGACAGAGCACGGGCAATGCCCACGCGCTGCTTCTGTCCGCCCGAGAGTTCATGCGGGTAGCGGTTGCGGTAGGAACGGGGCAGTTCCACCTGGTCCAGCAGTGTCTCGATGCGCTTCTGCAGCTCGGCGCCCTTTGCCTCTCCGGCGAGGAACATCGGTTCGCCGATGCTTTCGCCGATCGGCAGGCGCGGGTTCAGCGATGAGGACGGGTCCTGGAAGACCATGCCGATGTTGCGTCGTACCGCCCCGAATTCGCGGGAGGTGGGCTTGAACCCGGAGATGTCGGTGCCCACAACACGCAGCGACCCTTCCGCCACCGGGAGCAGCCCAACGGCCGCGCGCCCGATCGTGGTCTTGCCGGACCCGGACTCCCCCACCAGGCCCATGACCTCGCCGGGACGGATGCTCAGGGTAGCGTTCTCCACCGCCCGGAATGCCGGAACCCTGCCTTGCTTGGGATACTCGATGGCTACGTTCACCAGTTCCAGAACTGCCTCGCCCCGGCTCTCCCGCTCCGCCTGGACTTCCTCTTCCAGGCCCTGTAGCACAGCACGTTCGCGACGCTCGAGCTCTTCTGCATCCACACCGGCGAGGTCCGACTTGGTGGCGGCCGCGAGGGCAGCCGTGATGTCGACGTCGTCGCTGCCACCAGCCAGGCCCTGGCCAAGGTGCGGCACGGCAGCCAACAGGTCCCGGGTATAGGGGTGTTCGGGCCGGCTGAAGATCTTTTCTGCCGTTCCGGTTTCAACGATGACGCCCTTGCGCATGACAGCGATGCGGTCGGCAAGGTCAGCGACAACTCCCATGTCGTGGGTAATCAGGACGATGGCGCTGTCGAGCTTGTTGCGCAGGTTGCGCATCAGATCGAGGATTTCCGCCTGGACGGTCACGTCAAGAGCAGTCGTGGGTTCGTCAGCGATGAGGAGCTTTGGATCACAGGAGAGCGACTGCGCGATCATTGCACGCTGTCTCTGCCCGCCGGAAAGCTGGTGCGGGTAGGAACGGAACGCCTTCTCCGGGTCGGGAAGCTCCACCATGTCCAGCAGTTTGATGGCACGCTGCCTTGCTTCATCGGGCGACATGGCATTGTGCAGCCGGAGGGTCTCGACAATCTGGAATCCAACAGTGTACACCGGGTTGAGCGCCGTCATCGGCTCCTGGAAGATCACCGCTACCTCATTGCCCCGGACCTCCCGGAGCTTGCCCGGCGACAGGTTGAGAATCGACCTGTCGTTCAGTATCACCTCTCCGGTGACCCGGCTGTTGCTGGGCAGGAGACCGAGCAGGGCCATCGAACTGGCGCTCTTGCCGGAACCGGATTCACCGACGATGGCAAGCACTTCACCGGCGTTGACGTAGTAATTGAGGTCGATGGCCGCTGGGACCCATTCCTTCTCGACGCCGAAATCGACGCTGAGATTCCGAACTTCGAGCACGGGGCCGCGAACGGATGATCGCGATTCCCTGCTCCCGTCACCGTCAATGATGTCGTGGGTCATAGTGCTGTCCTTCCACTGTGTGACCGTGCGAACGGCGCACTCAAGCGGGCTGTTTGCCCGCAGATTACTGCGCTGATCCTGAATGTTGGAAATATAGGGGTATGAACTCGCCGACCGGCCCTACCCGGACCACCGTTTTCCGCCCACGCAGCAGCCGCTGGATACTCGCGGTTGCCGCCGTCATTGTCGCTGTGGGTCTGGTGGCTTCCATCGTGACGTCCGGACCGCAGGCGCTCGCTACCGCTGCTCCCCTGCTGGCTGTAGCCGCCATTGCCTGGTGGCTGTTCTGGTACCCGGCTGTGGTTGTCGGACCGGTAGGAGTTGAACTGCGAAATCCGGTGCTGACCATCGATGTTCCGTGGGCCGGGCTGATCCACGTCGACACCAAGTACGCGCTGAAGCTGATCACTCCCGCAGGCAGCTACACGGCGTGGGCCGCGCCGGCTCCGGGCGTCCGTGGAACCCATGCTGGCAAGCCGGAGCACATGCAGAACCTTCCGGGAAGCAGCTACGGAGCAGGGGGAAGCGTCCGCCCCGGGGACCTGAGCAACACCGACTCCGGACTGGCCGCCCTGCTGATCCGGACTGAATGGCAGCGACGGATCGACAACGGACTGATCGACGTCGACGCCACAGATTCCGCCCGTGTGGAGCGCCGGATCAACTGGCAACCGCTCGGCGTGGTCGCCGTCCTGCTGCTGCTGAGCGTGTTTACCTTCGCTCTGCAGTGACAGCAGGCCGACGCCGCGCGGGCGGGTGACGCTGATAGGCGCCCGTACCGTAGGACGGCTCATCAGGCGGGCTTCCTCGGCTCTGCAGCCTTCTTGGCGTTGAACTTCTTCTGCCGTGGATCGAAGGCATCCCGCAGACCGTCGCCAATGAAGTTGATGGACAGGCAGATGATCACGATGAAGAGGCCCGGCCACCAGAACAGCCACGGACGGGTGCTGAACGCAGCCTGGTTCGCGCTGATGAGGCTACCCAACGAGATGTCAGGAGCCCGGACTCCGAGGCCAAGGAAGGACAGCGCCGTCTCCAGCAGAATTGCGGAGGCCATGACCAGGGTCGTGTTGACGATGATCACGCCTACCGCGTTCGGCACAATGTGTTTGAAGATGATTCGCGTGTTCGATGCCCCGGCAATGCGCGCTGCGTCGACGAACTCGCGTTCGCGAAGGCTGAGGAATTCGCCGCGGACCAGACGCGCGAGGCCGGTCCAGATGACGAACCCGACAAACACTCCGAGCAGAATGACACCGGCACTGCCGCCGAAGATCGTGCCGAAGAAGGTTCCGGGTCCGGAAATGGAGTTACCGAAGGTGCCCAGGACAGCCGCGATGATCACGAGCGGGATGATGATGATGACGTCTGTGAGACGCATCAGCACAGCTTCAACCCAGCCCCGGAAGTAGCCTGCCACGCCACCGATGACTACGCCGATGATGCCGCCGACGATTCCGATCAGGAACATCACGATCAGGGACAGCTGCGCACCACGCATTGTCATGGCGAACAGATCGCGGCCCACCCTGTCCTGTCCGAAGGGGTGGTCGCCGAAATCGAAAGGTAGCGTCCAGGTGGGAGCGCCCGTGGGATTGGAAAGTGGAGGGGTTTGAATATAGTTCCACTTCCACCAGCCCGGGATGCCGGCGTAGCCGACGGACGTGAAGGCAAGGATGACGACACCGATGAAGATAATAAGGCTCGCCACCGCGGCAGTGTGTCCGAAGAACCGCCTGCGAACGATCTGGCCCTGGCTGAGGCCTTTGGCTTCTTCCGGCGTCGCCTGCGTTGTTTCTTGTGCTGTAGTGCTCATGCTTTCACCCTTACGCGCGGGTCAAGAACGGAGTAGACAAGGTCGGCTACCAGGTTGAAGACCAGAGCCACGATGCCGGTGATCAGGAATACGCCCATGACCGGGTTCAGATCCTGTCTTTGAAGTGCCTGTACGAACAGTTGACCCATGCCGCTGAAAGCGAAAACCTGCTCGGTGATGATAGCGCCGCCGATAAGGGCACCGATGTCAAAAGCAACGAGGGTGGCCAGAGGAATCAGCGCGTTCCGGAAGGCGTGACGCATGACGACTGTCCGCTCGCCCAGACCCTTCGCCCGTGCGGTGCGGATGTAGTCCTGGTTCATGATTTCGAGCATTGATGCGCGTGAGTAGCGGCTGTAACCGGCGAGCGAGATAAGCATCAGTGCGATGGTCGGCAGCAATAGGTGGGTGTAGGTGTCCAGCCCGCGAATCCAGAAATCGCCGCTGAGGTTCGGGGTGGCCGAACCGATGGTGGCAATGGGACGACCGTTGATGCGGTTGTGGTCGAAGTAGGCGGGCCATGCCTGCATGAAGCGGTCGAGCAGGATCAGAAAGCCCATGAGGAACGCAGTCAGTCCGGCGGAGGTCATATTCTGGCGCCTGTCGTAGCCGCCCATGAGGTATCCGACGGCGATGCCGATGAGAACAGTTGCGATTCCGAGCAGGACAATCATCAGCAGGGTTGCCCGGCTCAGCAGGGGCTGCACCGCGAAGTAGGCAACGACACCGATTCCGACAACAATCAGAGAGCTATAGAGCGCCTTGCGGTTCTTCAATCCGGCGGCAAGGAGTGTGACGCCGTAGGCGATACCGACCGAGAGTAATGCGATGACAATCGGGCCGAAGCCGGGCGTGAGGAACCAGCCCGTGAAATCAAGGAACCAGGCCAGCGCGGCTGCAAAGCCGAACCCGATGGCGGCCCACGTCAGGCGCCGTTTAAGGGTTCCTGCTGTGCTCAGGTAGAAGAGGAAGGCTACAACGAGACCACAGAGCACTGTGGCGACCGGGCCGATGTCGGGCTCGTTCAGGAAGTTGTTGAAACCGATGGCTCCGAACTCCTTCAGGAGCACCGCCACCCAGAAGACAGGAAGGGAGAAGAAGAGGAACGCCATGAACGTAACGCCGTAATCCAGGCCACTGTATTGGCGAAGTGCTGTCACGATGCCGAGCGTGATCCCGATGATGATCGCGAGGATGGTTGCAGCAGTGACAAGGAGGATGGTCTGTCCCATCGCGCGTCCCAGGAGCTGGGTCACTTCAATACCTGTCACGCTATTGCCGAGATCGCAGGTCATGGCAAACGGGACGACGCAGCGGACGGCACCTGACAACCACGTGAAATACCGCAGGACGGGCGGGACGTCGAGATTCAGCAGATCGGTCCGCTGTTGGATGAGCTGCTCACGGTTGGGGGCGTTGCTTTGGCGCAGATCCGCGAGTGGATCTCCTGAATATGCAGTCAGGATGTACACGAGGAACGAAGCGCCAAAAAGTATGAGTACGGCGGCGATCAGCCGCCTGACAATGTATGTCACCATGGTCTTTTTGGCCTCAAGGGGTTAGGTAACGGGTTGTGCCCGATATGTTGGATTTTTGAGTGTAATCCACGTTACGTTTCGTAAATGTTCGGTATTCGCCAATCGCTGCGACTTTTCCTGAGCGCCCGAAAGCGCTGGGGCCAATGGTGCGACCCCAGCGCTTTCGATCATCCAGCGAAGGCGGGTGGTACGGGAGCGGTTAGGCTACCGCCCAGTCCCAGAAGTTCCACCAGATCCCAACGAGGCCGGGGTTGAAGGTCAAACCCTGGACCTGCTCATCGGCTGCGTTGATGCCGATGGACTGGAAGAAGGGCAAGCCGTAGCCCGTTTCAAAGAGGCGGGTGTCAACGGTGGTCATCAGTTCCTGCTGTTCGGCAGGGTCTGTGGTGACAATCAGCTCGTCCATAGCCGCCTGAGCCTCTTCGTCGCAGAAGCCGTTGAAGTTGGAGGCCGAGTCGCAGCCGTAAAGCTGCGGTACGCCGCTCACACCGACGCCGGGGCTGACCCAGCCGAAGATGGTTGCATCGTAGGTTCCGCCGCCGAGGGCTGCGCCCCACTCGTTGCCGGGGAGGCCGCCGTTTACGACCTTGAAGCCGGCCTGCTCAGCACTTTCCGCGATCAGCGTGTAGGCGTCAACACGGTTCGGGTTATCCGCGTTGTACATGATGCGCACCTCAGGTGTTGCACCGGCGAGCAGTTCCTTTGCCTTTTCGATGTCAGGCTCAGCGAATTCTTCTGATCCGTTCACCTGCACCGCGGCCTCATAGCCCTCGGTACCGATGTCGAAGATCTGCGAGTTGCGCGGCTCGGCATCAGGATCCAGTGGACCGATCACCGACGAAACGATTGAGTCCCGGGGAATGGTGTGCATGAAGGCACGGCGTACGTTCTCATCCTCGAAGACGCCCGAGTAGTTCAGGTCGATGTGGTCGAAGGAAAGTTCTTCGCCCTCAAGGATCTGCACTCCGTCGATGGCTTCAAGTGAGCTGAGGGTGTCTGCCGATGCCTGAGGCTGAATGATGTCAACCTCACCGTTCTGCAGCGCCTGAACCTGTGCATTGGCGTCCGCAATGTAGCGGATGGTGATCTCGTCCAGCGCAGGCTCGGGGCCCCAGGCGTAGTCCTCGTTGCGGACCAGTGTCATGGACTGGTCAGGAACCATGTCCTGAACGATGTACGGTCCGCTCGACAGGTACAGCGCCGGGTCGGACGGCAGGGTGGTGGTGTCGAATGCTGTGTTCCAGTACTCGGCTACGGCCTGGAGCTCGGGGCGATCCTCCGGGTTCTCGGGATCCCCGGCGGGAGCAGTCTGGAGGAGTTCAACGAGGGCGTCCTCGTCGGCCAGTCCGCCACCGGTAGCAACAACATGCGCCGGAGTGTCGAGGACATCGAAGGCAATTTCGTAGTCAGCGTACGGTTCGGAGTATTCGAGGGTCAGCGTGCGGCCGTCTTCGCTGATCTCGGGCAGCGAAGTCAGTCCGAGACCGCTGGTGTCACCGGCGTATGCAAAGTAGGTGGTGCCCGTCTCAGCCTCGGCGTCTTCGTCATCGAAGTATCCGGACTGGATGGCCCAGGACAGAAGGAGGTCGCCGGCGTCGATGGGCTCGCCATCCGACCAGGCGACGCCCTCGTTCACGGTGTACTCCACCGTGAGCGGATCTTCCGAGGTCACCTCGTACGTGCCGAAATCTTCATTGCGGACGACCTCGAGCGCGTCGTTCACGTAGTAGAAGCTGCCATGGGTCAGGTAACTGACCTTGCCGTTGATATCGACGTTGCCGGTGGCACTGTCAGAGTTGAACGAGGTGAACGGGTTGACCTCGGCAACGGTTACCGCACCGCCAGATGCTTCGCCCCCGCCCCCCGTCCCAGGGTCTTCGCCGCCGCCACTCTCGGCGCAGGCGCTCAATGCAAGCGCAGCGATTGCAGCTACACCTACGGCTTTGGAAGTACGTCCGAAACGCATTCCGCCTCCTTGTTTCATGTTGTGGAAGATGTCCTTCATGGTTTTACAAAGGACTGACACGCACTTCGATGATTGAAAGTGGCGTGCCTCACATGAAAAGAAGCATAGGCCGATTTTGTTACTGTCAGGTATCAAACGCGAATGGCGAATATGGTTGTTACCGAGATGCAACCAAATTTGACCAACGGAGCACCGCGAAGCAACGGGACCGATAACGGCGTTCCACAGGAGCGGGCCGGAGGGTTGGGTTTCGGACCTCACCGTTGAAGCGGAACTTCACCACGTCCCGCCACTCAGGAACGCATGGCTCGCCAGAGGTTCTTCAGGTCGAGTCAGTCCACGACTGCGGCCGCGACGCACCCGAAGCCGGTGGTGGTGGCGGCCCAAATCATCTGAACCGGCCAAGCACGGACCGGATCGGCGGACCGTACTGGAGCGGAGGACGGCGGCGGGCGGCTGGAAGCACGGCGCCAGGGCCATTGGCAGCACTACCGCTCCGGTGTCAGCACCTTGGAGAAGACCGTGGCGCCGTTGGCGTTCCGCAGGCTTACGGTGAAAGTGTCGTCCTCCAATTGGACATGCCCGAAGAATTGGTTCTCGCCATTGCGCGGTGATTCGCCGGGGAAGCGTCCGGCCTTGGAAAACACCACCTCGGGGCCGAAGGTACCGTCCATTGCACTGGGCCCGAACGAACCTGCGGCGATCGGCCCTGCCACGAATTCCCAGAACGGGTCGAAATCGGTGAACGCGGCTCGTGCGGGCGAGTAATGATGTGCGGCGCAGTAATGCACGTCGGCGGTCAGCCAGATCACGTTCTTCACCCGTTTCCGCTTGAATGCGCTCAGCACCCCCGCGATCTCCAGTTCCTTGCCCAACGGAGCACCGTGATCCCGGTTGGCGAGGCTCTCCTGGTTCACCGGACCGTCGGGCACGATGATGCCCAGCGGCAGGTCCGCGGCGATCACCTTCCAGGTGGCCTTTGACTTCGTCACCTCGCGGATGAGCCAGTCCACCTGCTCCTGCCCCAGGATGTTGGTGGCGTAGGGTTCCTTGCCGTCGGTGTTGGGAGACTTGAAGGTGCGCATGTCCAGGCAGAAAACGTCCAGCTGCGGGCCGCGGTTGATCTTCCGGTAGATGCGGGCGGGCTGGTACTGGCCTGCGTCGTCGAACTTCCCCGGCCTCCACAACGTGGCACTGTCGGTGATGGGCATGTTCTCCTGCCATGCCTGCCGCCCGCGTGCTGCCAGGGTGTTGACGTCCCGGACCGTGTAGCGGGGATCGTCCAGGATTTCGCCGGGGTACCAGTTATTGGTGGTCTCGTGGTCATCCCAGTTGGCGATCACAGGCACGTCGGCAAACATGGCGCGCATGTTGGCGTCCATCGAGTTGTACCGGTGCCGGCCACGGTATTCAGTGAGAGTTTCGGCCACCTTGGACACCTCCTCCGTGACGAGGTTCTTCCATACCTGCCCGTCCTTCTCCACCACGGTCTCGGCCAGAGGCCCGTCCGCGTACACGGTGTCGCCGGAATGGATGAAGAAGTCCGGGCGCGTTTGGTGCATAGCCCGGTAGCCGCGCATCCCGCCGATCTCCTCATTGATGCCCCAGCCCTGGCCGGCCGTGTCACCGGTCCAGACAAAGCTCTGTGCGGACGACGCCGGCACTTCTCCTCCGTTGCTCCCTCCACCGGTGCGGCCCTTGCGGTTGTACGTCCCGGCGTCGGGAGCCGTGAGGAAGGTTCCCCGAACCGTCTCGCCGGCAGCGCCGTCGTCGTCCTCAAAGCTGATCTCCAGAGCAAAGCGCGTGTTGGACGGCAGGTTGCCCGCGTGGATCTTGGTTGTGAAGTCGGAGGCCTGGGTGGCGCGGGGCCCCCGCAGGGTGCGCTCAAACGCGCCGCGGCCGCGAAGGACCTCGCCGCCATCGTTCACTGCGCGCAGGACCGCTGTCATCTGGCCGGCACCCGACGAACGCGACCACAACACCGCCGAGGCCGAGGTGACGTCGCCAGTTGCGATGCCACTGGGCAGTGTGAGTCGGTTGCGGACCAGCGCTACGCCGGCGGGGGACCGGGTGGGTGCTGCGGCGTTTGCCGCGGCGGGAACGGAGGCCAGAGCGGCAGCCAGGACTGAGCCCTTGGCGAGGGTACGGCGAGAGATGCCAGCACGGGAGTTGGAAGTCATTTCCTCAGGGTTTCGCCCCCCGGAGCATGGACTCTTTCCTGCAGGTGAATGACCGGTAAGCCCGGGTTGAACAGTAGGGCGGACCCCGCTGTGGCCAGCGTCATGGGGCCGATGGTGTTGGGTCGAGGTTGCTTGCTAGCAGCACGATCCCGGACACTTCGCCTGGGCATTGACCCACAGCTCGTGCCGAGACCTCTGCGGTCTGGTTGACCGGTCGAGCTTAGGGATTTTCCCGCAGCTGAGCAGAGCGACCTGGAACGCCCGATTCGTTCAACCAGACATTGGACTGGAATTTAGCTATACATTGAAGCGGAATTCCACCACATCTCCGTCGGACATGATGTATTCCTTGCCCTCTATCCGGACCTTGCCGCGGGACTTGGCTTCCGCCATGGAGCCTGCCGCCACCAGCGCCTCGAAGGAAACAACTTCGGCCTTAATGAAGCCGCGCTGGAAGTCGGAATGGATGACGCCGGCGGCTTCGGGTGCGGTTGCCCCCTTCCGGATGGTCCAGGCGCGCGCTTCCTTCGGTCCGGCCGTGAGGTACGTCTGCAGTCCGAGCGTGTGGAAACCGACACGGGCGAGCTGATCGAGCCCGGACTCTTCCTGTCCGTTCATCTCGAGCATTTCCCGTGCTTCCTCGGGATCCAGCTCCACCAGGTCGGCTTCGAGCTTGGCGTCGAGGAAGATGCAGTCCGCGGGTGCGACCAGGGCCGCCAACTCGCTCTGACGCTCGGCGTTACCGAGCACCGAGTCATCGGCATTGAAGACATAGATGAAGGGCTTGGCCGTGAGCAGGCTGAGCTCCCTGAGGTGTTCCATCTCCAGCTTGTCGCTGGCGACCGACGAGAAGATGGTGTCGCCTCGTTCAAGAACTGCCTGAGCTGCCAGCATCGCGGAGAGCTGCGCAGCTTCGCGCTTCTTGATCTTCACTTCCTTCTCCACGCGCGGGATTGCCTTCTCCAGCGTCTGCAGGTCGGCGAGGATCAGTTCGGTGTTGATCGTCTCCATATCCGACACAGGATTCACTGCACCGTCGACGTGCACTACGTCGGGGTCATCAAAAACACGCACTACCTGGGCGATCGCCTCTGCTTCACGGATATTGGCGAGGAACTGGTTGCCGAGACCTTCACCTTCCGAGGCTCCCTTGACGATGCCGGCGATATCCACGAAGGACACCGTCGCGGGCAGCACCCGCTGGGAGCTAAACAGCTCAGCAAGCTGCCCAAGCCGCGGGTCCGGCAGGTTCACGACTCCAACGTTGGGCTCGATCGTTGCGAACGGGTAGTTCGCGGCCAGGACAGTGTTCCTGGTGAGCGCGTTGAAGAGAGTTGATTTGCCGACATTGGGCAGTCCGACGATGCCAATAGTAAGAGCCACGGGAGAACAGTCTACCGTCGCATGGCCTGAGCGCGACGCGGCTCCTGACAACATCGGCGTTAGCCGGAATTGTCAGAGGCACCTGACATGGTGGAGCCATGGACGGAAACACTCTTTTTCCCGTGGTGCTCGCCGCAGTGCTGGGCCTGGTAATCGGTGCGGGCATCGCCGTTGTGCTCCTGCGTCCAGTCCTCTCCGGGCTCCGGAGTGAACTGGACGACGCCGGCTCGCGCCTGGGCAATACGGTGTCTGCCCGCGCGGCCGCGGAGGCAGAGAACCGGCTCCTTCACATACAGAACCGGCAGCTCCTTGAACAGTCAGGCCAGGACCAGTCGGTATTGCGTGCCATCGCACCGCTGGCCGACAAACTCGGGCAGGTCCAAGCGCATGTGGGTCAGCTCGAACGTGAGCGGGCACAGCAGTTCGGGCAGCTCGCCCAGCAGTTGCAGGAGGCTCAGCTTTCCGACTCGAAGCTTTTGTCGACCACCCATTCGCTGGCTTCCGCCCTCCGCAGCACCACAACTCGCGGGCAGTGGGGAGAAGTGCAGTTGAGGCGGATTGTCGAGGCCGCCGGGATGCTCCCCCGTGTGGATTTCTACGAGCAGGCTACCCTCACCATCGCTTCCCGGGACGGCTCTTCGAACAGCGCACGCCCCGACATGATCATCCAACTACCGGGAAACAAGCAGATAGTTGTGGATTCGAAGGTGCCGCTGGACGCCTATCTGCAGGCCCAATCCTGTTCTTCGACGGAAGATCATGAGAGTGCCGGTCTGGAGGAGGCGCGCCGCAGGGAATTCCTGTCCCAGCACGTCAAGGCAGTTCGTGCCCATGTGGATGCCCTTGCGCGGAAGAAATACTGGGAGGGCACGGACAACTCCCCCGATCTGGTGGTGTGCTTCATTCCACTGGAGTCGGTCCTGTCCAGTGCGCTGCAAACGGATCCCGCATTGTTGGACTACGCCTTCGCGCGCAACGTGGTGCTGGCCTCGCCCGTGTCGTTGCTCGCCATCCTGAAAGGCGTCGCCTTCAGCTGGCGCCAGGACGTTCTTACGGAAAACGCGAAGGAACTGTACGACCTCTCGCGGGAGCTGTATGAACGGCTCGGCACCATGGGCTCGCACATCACCCGTCTCGGCAGTTCGCTCAAGAGCTCGGTGGAGAAGTACAACTCCTTCGTGGGCACGCTGGAGTCCCGGGTGCTTCCTACGGCTCGCCGGATCAATGCGTTCGAGCCTGATGAGAGTGATGCCGGGCTCACAACCAAGGCCGTCGAGACGACTCCCCGCCTGCTCAGCGCGCCGGAACTTATCGACACCGAATCGGAAAACGAACGCGTGGAAAGGTCCGCGTGAGCAAAGCCCGCGCCGGGGATCAGTTCAGGAGGTCAGGCGCTGCCCGCGTCCACCCAGCCCGCTGGAGGGATCCCCCATGGCTTTGAGCGCCGCACGGATTTCTTTCGGCAGCGAGAAGATGATGTCTTCCTCAGCCGTCACCACTTCTTCGACGTCCGCGTATCCATAGTCGGCGAGCAGTCTCAAAACATCCTGTACCAGGTTCTCCGGAACGGACGCGCCGGATGTAACGCCGACTGTTGAAACTCCTTCGAACCAGGATTCATCCACTTCGTTGGCGAAGTCCACCCGGTGTGAAGCCGATGCGCCGTACTCGAGCGCTACTTCGACCAGCCGAACTGAGTTGGACGAGTTCGCCGACCCCACCACAATGACGAGGTCAGCGTCGGGTGCAATCTTCTTGATCGCCGCCTGACGGTTGGAGGTGGCGTAACAGATGTCGTCGCTGGGAGGATCCTGCAGCGTCGGAAACCGTTCCTTCAACAGCGCCACCGTCTCCATCGTTTCGTCAACGCTGAGTGTGGTCTGCGAGAGCCAAATCACCCTGTCAGGATCACGGACAATGACCTTGTCCACATCTTCGGGCCCATTCACAATCTGGATATGGTCGGGGGCTTCTCCAGCGGTCCCTTCCACTTCCTCGTGACCGTCGTGACCGATCAGCAGGATGTCGAAATCGTCCCGTGCGAATCGCACTGCCTCACGGTGGACCTTCGTCACTAGCGGGCACGTCGCGTCGATGGTCCGCAGATTCCGCTCCTCCGCAGAGCGAACCACTGCCGGGGAGACACCGTGCGCCGAGAACACGACAAGTGCTCCTTCGGGAACCTCGTCGTTCTCTTCGACGAAGATCGCACCCTTCTCTTCCAGCGTGGACACCACGTGGAGATTATGGACAATCTGCTTGCGCACGTATACCGGCGGGCCGTAATGGGCCAGCGCCTTCTCGACGGCGATGACTGCGCGGTCAACTCCCGCACAGTATCCGCGGGGCGCTGCCAGGAGGACCCTGCGCGGTCCGGCAACCGGCGCGGCAGCGTGCACTTCTTCCGGTGAACGACGCTTGCGGGGCACCGAGGGCATGGGTACCGATACAGCTGTGGTGGACATATCTCCATGCTAACGGCCCAGACACGCCGGTTCGGCGGGGGCGGGCAGCTGTCCGCTGAGAGCCGAGGGGATGCGGCGGGTCAGCGGGGTTGGTGACCTACCTGCGTGAGCCGATCAACAGCCGGCCGACGATGCCTGCAACCATCAGCAGTATCCCGGCAGCTGAGGCGGCAAGGCACCATTCCTGGAAGTCGCTGACTGCGCGCGCAATGAACACGTCCCTGAAAGTATCCGCCACTTCGACTCCCCCAGTGCCCTGGTTCGCCAACTCTGGCCCGAAGCCGGCGGCGAGCCACCACCCGGCTCCGACAAGCAGAACTCCGAGACCGAGGACGGCGAGCGCAGTGCTGCGACGGCGCGCCAGGGCGAGCGCAAGCAGTGCACCCACCAAGGAGGCGATTGCCAGCGCCGGCCACAGCTCTGCGGCCGTTTCGGCCCGATCCACGAGGTCGAACTGGTCCGTGTCGCCGACTTCCAGAAGCGTCTGCTCGGATGCGGGGACGTCGATGCCGAATTGACCACCAATTTCAGCAGTCATCAGCTCTACGAGCGGCGTGACATCAAAAATGAAAAACGGGGAAGACCCGGGCTCGTTCGTTGTTTGCCCCTCGTCCGTGAAGGTGATGGCATGCGACCGGCGGAGTGTCTCCTGCCACGCCTCATCGAACTCGGGCTGTTGGGTGATGCCTTCCATTACGTCCCTCAGGAGGGGCTGGACCATGTCGGTCATTCCGAAAGGCAGTTCAACCCCGGCAGCTGCCTCTTCGGACATTGTTTCAGCGAGTGCGCCGGTGAATTCCGCGTCATCGGCGAGAGGCGCGGCGAGATCCACAAACCCCTCTTCAGCGACCACGTTGAAAGCGATCCAGGCGCTGGGCAGGGCCACAGCGCCGAGCACCAAGGCAAATAGGACGAAGAAGGCCGAGGCGGCTGTTCTCATCAGCTCCCGCTCCTTTGATCGACGGTCCTACGATTATGCCTGCAGGATTCATGCGTGTGCAGGAACCCCGGCCGCGAACCTTTTCGCGGTGTTCTGCTCCTGCACATCGGCGCATCCGGTACCGCCGATGTCAGGGGCACCTGATAAACATTAACCAGTAGAGCAGGTTGTATCGGGAGGATGCGGTAATTCATGAACCACGACGGCGCGCAACAGGGCACCGTGGTCGCAGCTGACCCGCCCGGCCCTGGCGATCCCTCTACCCTTCCGGAGACGGCGGCTGAAACTTCCGCTGATCATCCCTGGCCGCTTCACGTGCTCTCCGAGAAGCTGAAGGCCCACATCGAGCGGGCCCCTGCCGCCTGGGTCGAAGGACAGGTCATCGAGCTCAATAAGCGGGGGACAATGTGCTTCGTCACCCTGCGCGATGTCGACGCCGAGATTTCCCTGTCGCTGACCGTTTGGGGCAGTGTCATGGATCGTCTTGCTATGCCGCTGGAGCGTGGTTCCCGGGTTGTCGCCCGGCTGAAGGCGGACTTCTGGGTCAAGACCGGACGCCTGTCGATGCAGGCGTGGGACATCCGTCCCGTCGGCCTGGGGGATCTGCTCGCGCGGATCGAACGTCTTCGCCAGGCGCTTGCAGCTGAAGGACTCTTCGCAGCTCACCGCAAACGTCCGCTTCCGGCTCTGCCGCATCGAATCGGGCTCATTACGGGGCGGGATTCGGACGCCGAAAATGACGTTCTCCGGAACGCGCGCCTGCGCTGGCCCGCCGTGGAGTTTGAGATTCGCCAGGTCGCCGTTCAGGGAGTGAACGCTGTCGCGCAGATCCGCTCGGCACTGGCGGAACTTGATCGGATGCCGGAAGTCGATGTCATCATCATCGCCCGCGGCGGCGGGTCCCTGGAGGACCTTCTTGCCTTCAGCAACGAGGACCTCGTGCGGGCTGTATCGGCGGCCACCACGCCCGTAGTCAGCGCGATCGGCCACGAGGCCGATCATCCACTGCTGGACGACGTCGCAGACCTCCGGGCGTCCACCCCCACGGACGCCGCAAAACGGGTTGTGCCCGATGTCACCGAAGAACTGCAGCGTATCCGCCAGGCGCGGGCGCAGCTTTCACGCTGCGTGGACCAGCTCATGGCGCGCGAAACGGAGCGGCTGGCACATCTGCGGTCGCGTCCCGTCCTTGCCCAACCCGCCGGAATGGTGAGCGTCCGTCATGAGGACCTCGTACGGCTCCGCAACCGCAGCACCATGGCAATAGAGGGCGCAGTCGCCAGGGAAGCTGATCGCGTGTCCCACCTTCGCGCGCACGTGCGGTCGCTCTCACCCCAGAACACCCTCGACCGCGGATATGCGGTGGTACAGAACGAGCACGGCGAAGTGGTGAGGAGCCCTGATCAGGCGCCTCCGGAGTCTCTGTTGGCCATCAGGGTTGCCGGCGGAAGACTTAGCGCCCGATCGGAATCGATCCCGGGATCATCCCAGAGTAAGGACCAGATATGACCGAGAACGCGACGAACGTCACCCCTCCCGCCACAGAAGTGGCAGACCTGAGCTACGAGGAGGCGCGCGAACAGCTGGTCAAAGTAGTGAGCCAGCTGGAGGCGGGCGGAGTCAGCCTTGAGCAGTCACTTGCGCTGTGGGAACGCGGCGAGTCTCTCGCCGACCATTGCGAACAATGGCTCGAGGGAGCCCGAAAGCGCCTCGCCGCAGCGCGGGACCAGACCGAGCCCCAGGGCACGCCGCAGGACTGAATGTCCCTCAGGTAGCCGCTAGCTTGGCTTTCTCAGCGGCCACGTCGAACGTGGCTTTCGGCCAACTGAGCTGCATGTCGGCAAGGGTATCGGTCAGTAACTGCTGGACGGCTATCCGCGCGTACCACTTGTGATCCGCGGGCACCACGAACCACGGCGCGTCCGGGGTGCTCGTCTGTTCGATGGCTATCTGGTAGGCGTGCTGATATTCATCCCACAGAGCGCGCTCGGCCAGGTCGCCCGGGTTGTACTTCCAGTGCTTGTCCTTGCGTTCCAGCCGCTTGGCCAAACGTTCCTTCTGCTCGTCCTCGCTCAGGTGGAGCATCACCTTGATCACACGGGTTCCGGAATTCTGGAGGCCTGCCTCAAATTCCCGGATTTGCCCATACCGTTCCTCAAGAACCGCCGGCTCGGCGAGCTTGCGCACTCTGTGGATCAAGACGTCTTCATAGTGCGACCGGTCAAAAACACCGATCATTCCGGGGCCGGGTAGCTCCCTCCGCACCCGCCAGAGGAAGTCGTGTCTATTCTCCTCCTCGGTGGGAGCCTTGAAGGCGTGATGCTGAACCCCCTGCGGATCCACGGCCCCCACGACGTGTCGGACAATTCCGCCCTTGCCCGCGGTGTCCATGGCTTGCAGGATCAACAGCACAGAAATCGCACTGCCGAAACGGCTCTCCGCGAAGAGCTTCTCCTGCAATTCGGACAGCTCCTTCGTGCCCGCAGCTAGCCGTGCCTTCCCGTCCTGCTTCCCACCATCGAATCCCGGCGTGGAAGCAGGATCGATGAGCGCAAGGTCGATATCAGGCCCTGCGAGAAGCAACTTGGTGGGAGAAACGCTGAATTCGGGAACAACGTGCATGGGTCCTCCTCGTTGAGATGCGCTTAGGGTGCCGGTCAGGGCTTGTACGTGCTGAGGAACTCCGCGAGGCGACCGATCGCGTCCTCAATGTCCTTGACGCTCGGCAGTGTAACCATGCGGAAGTGATCCGGATTGATCCAGTTGAACGCAGTGCCGTGCGAAATCAGGATTTTCTGCTGCTTAAGCAGGTCCAGCGCGAACTGCTCATCGTTCTTGATCGGGTAGACCTCTGGATCAAGTCGCGGGAAGAGATACAGTGCGCCCTGCGCCAGTTCACAGGAAACTCCCGGGATGGCGTTGAGCAACTCGTAGGCCTTGTCCCGCTGCTCACGGAGCCGTCCTCCCGGCAGGATGAGGTCATTGATGCTCTGGTACCCGCCGAGAGCAGTCTGAATAGCGTGCTGCGCGGGCACATTAGCGCAAAGACGCATGTTCGCCAGCAGGTTGATGCCCTCAATGTAGTCCGCAGCACGATGCTTGGGCCCGGAGATGGCCATCCAGCCGCTACGGAAACCCGCGATGCGATAAGCCTTGGACAATCCACTGAAGGTCAGGCAAAGGACGTCGTCGCCAGTCACCGACGCGGCGTTCACATGGACGGCGTCGTCGTACAGGATCTTCTCGTAGATCTCGTCCGCGAAGATGATGAGGTCGTGGCGGCGGGCAAGGTCCACAATCTGCTCGATCACCGAGCGAGGGTACACGGCACCCGTGGGATTGTTCGGGTTGATCAGTACGATGCCCCGGGTCTGCGGGTTGATCTTCGACTCGATGTCGTCGACGTCCGGCCACCAGGAATTGCTCTCGTCACACAGGTAATGCACTGCGGTTCCGCCGGCCAGGCTGACTGATGCTGTCCAGAGCGGGTAGTCCGGCGTCGGTACCAGGACCTCTTCCCCGTTATTCAGAAGCGCCTGCAGGGACAGCGTGATCAGCTCGCTGACGCCGTTCCCGAGGTAGACGTCGTCAACATCGATGTTCTGGATTGCGCGGCTTTGGTAGTACTGGACCACTGCGGTGCGCGCAGAGAAGATCCCGCGCGAATCGCTGTAGCCCTGCGCCTTCGGGAGGTGGCGGATCATGTCGACGAGGATTGCATCGGGCGCCTCGAAACCGAACGGCGCCGGATTGCCGATATTCAGCTTCAGGATGCGGTGGCCTTCCGCTTCCATGCGCTTGGCATGCTCAAGCAGCGGCCCCCGGATGTCGTAGAGGACGTTATGCAGCTTGTCTGATTGCTTGAAATCGGCCATTAACAAAGAATGCCATAGCCCGGGCCGCCCCCTCACATTGTGATCAAGGCAACGGGACTGGCCCGGGCTGCAGGATGCTACTCGCCGGCCAAGCCGTTTTCCTCAAGCCAGTCAGCAGCGGCGCCGGCGGGGTTGCGCTTTTCGTCGCCGCTCACTTCGCGGTTGAGGTCAATCAGGTCCTCCGTGGTGAGCATGCTGGAGACCTCATTGAGAACCGCCCGCGCATCTTCACCAACGGTGTCCAGGTTAACGAGAGGAACGACCTGCTGGGCGATGAAGTTGTTCGCGGGGTCTTCCAGCACTACAAGGTCGTTATCAGCAATCGACGGCGTGGTGGTGTAGATGTCGGCGACCTGGATGGTGTCGTTCAGCAGTGCTTCGAGCGTCACTGCGCCACCGCCGTCGTTGATTGCCTCGAAGGACTTCGGAACGCAGTCGTAATTTTCCTGCAGGCCGGGCAGGCCATACGCGCGCTCGGCGAAGGTGCTCGGTGCACCGATGACGAGTTCGTCACAGACGGCAGCCATGTCCTCGATTGAGGCCAGTCCATACTCCTCAGCCGTGGCAGCGGTGACCACCATGGCGTCCTTGTTCTCGGCTGACGAGGCTTCCAGTACGCCCAGGTTCGCGTCCGGCGAGTTGGCAGCCAGCGCGTCAGGCAGCGCCGCCATGATGTCTTCAGCTGATTCAGCGGTCGCTTCCGGATCGGCGAAGAGGAGCAGATTGCCGCTGTAGTCGGGGACAATATCGACTGATCCGTCGACGACGGCGGTGAAGTAGATCTCGCGCGAACCGATGTTGAGCTGGGTGTCAGCTTCGATGCCCGCTCCGTTGAGCGCGCCGGCATAAATTTCGGCGACTATCTGGCTTTCAGGGAAGTCGGCCGAGCCGACAGTCAGTGGTCCACTGCTGCTGCCCCCGGTTGCTTCAGTCTCGGTTCCCCCCTGTGGGTCTGAATTCGCACCGCAGCCTGTCATGGCAAGCGCCACGGACAACCCGGCGGTCATCCCGAGTAGGCCGCGCCGGAAGCTGCGCATAGATGTTGTGATCATGGTGTTCCTCCTTGTGAACTGACGTGGGCTTCCTGCCCACCGGTCTTTGTCGGTTCCGCCGGTACGCGGGATGTCCGCAGGCCCGGCGATACAGCAAATCGTTGAAGCAGCGCCATAACGCCGTCGACGGCGATGGCGACGACGGCGATCACCACGGCGCCCCCGAAAAGGCGTCCGTTGTCACGCAGCTGGGTGCCCTCGATGAGGAAGACCCCCAACCCTCCGAGGTTGATGAAGGCGACGACGGCGGCGGTTGCCACGACCTGCAGCACAGCTGCGCGAAAACCGCCGAGAATCACCTGTAGTCCATTCGGCAATTCAACCCGGAACAGCACTTGCAGTTCAGTCATACCCATGCTGCGGGCTGCGTCCACTACCGCCGGGTTCACAGAGGAAATTCCGGCGTACACCCCCGCGAGGATGGGGGGAATCGCGAGCAGCACGAGCGCCCAAATGGGCGGCATCAGTCCGAGGCCCGCAAGTAGTACGAAGAGAATCAGCATGCCGAGTGTAGGGAGCGCGCGCAGGATTCCGACGCCCGAGACTATGACGATCCGGCCCCTGCCGGTGTGCCCTACCAACATGCCGATCGGCACTGCGATGGCGGCGGCGATCAGAATAGTGAGTCCGGTATAGCCCAGGTGTTCGACGATCCGGACCGGGATTCCCCTCGCTCCGCTCCAGTTCGGTGGGAAGGTGAGCCACTCGTGCATCTGGATAAGGAGATTGCTGCTCGAGTAATCCATCAGGTGACTTTTCCTGCCCGTGAGGCGTCAGCCGCGAGGTTCGCGTCATTCGTCAGGGCCATTGGACCGGGCGTCTTCACCGTGCGCGTCCAGGGTGTAAGCATCCGTTCGAGCAGCACCAGCAGCAGGTCCATGATCAGGGCCAGCACCAGCGTCACCACGATCCCGATCACGATCGGCGTCGGGAAGGATCGGAACAGACCGTCAGTGAACAGTGTTCCGAGACTCGGAATGCCGATCAGGGCTCCCACACTGACCAGCGATATGTTGGTCACCGAAATGACCCGCAGACCTGCAAACAGGACGGGCACGGATAGCGGGAGGTCCACGGTGAGGAAACGGCGCAGCGGCGTGAACCCCATCGCTACCGCGGCCTGACGGACGCCGTCGTCAATTGAGTTGAGCGCATCCAGGGTTGAGCGAACCAGCAGCGCCACTGCGTAGATGGTCAGCGCGACGATGACGTTCACCATGTCGAGGACCCGCGTGCCGAGAATCAGCGGCAGCAGGACGAACATCGCCAGCGAAGGCACGGTATACAGCAGGGCGGAGGTTGTGAGTATCACTCCCCCAAGCGGTTTGTTGAGCCTTGCTGCCTGCGCCACGGGAACGGCGATGGCAACACCGAACACCAGAGGAAGAATCGCCTGGATCAGGTGGTATCCCGTCAGCTCCGCGATGTAGGAGAAGTTGTCAATGAACCACTCCACGTCAGACCGCCGTGTTGTGGTCGGCGCGACCGCGGTTCAGGCGTGCTTCCTCAATGAGCTCAAGCACCTCGGCCGCCTGGACCGCCCCGAGCACCCGGCCGGCGTCATCGACGGTCACGCCGAGTCCGGATGGCGCTGACAACGCGGCATCGAGGGCCCGGCGCAGCGAGTCGCCGCGGCGGTAGAGGGACCCGCCGGGCACGAGGTCGCCGGCCGAGCGAATGCTGTGGCGCATGGCCTGCGGCACCCACCCCTGTGGACATCCGTCGTCGTCTACAGCCAGCGTCCAGGAGGAATCAACTGTGACGCTCGAATCCCCGAGCCTGCTCACCCTCACGGTTTCGACCGGGTGGACGGGCACGCTGTCGCCGGGCTGGAAAGACAGGCGGCGGAAACCGCGGTCCCTGCCGACGAAGCCGGCCACGAAATCATCCACCGGCGCGCGCAGGATTTCTTCGGGCGCCGCGTACTGGGCCAGCCGCCCGCCCGTGGCGAAGACTGCAACCTTGTCACCGAGCACGGTCGCTTCGTCGATGTCATGGGTGACGAAGACGATGGTTTTGGCTAGATCGCGCTGGAGCCGCAGCAGTTCCTCCTGCAGTTCGTGACGCACCACGGGGTCGACGGCGCTGAAGGGCTCGTCCATCAGCAGGATCGGCGGGTCTGCCGCGAGCGCGCGTGCCACCCCTACACGCTGCTGCTGACCGCCTGACAACTGTCCCGGGTACCGCTTCCCCAACGCCGGAGCCAGCCCAACGACATCGAGGAGTTCAGCCGCGCGCTTCCCCGCGGTCGACTTCGGCACGCCATTCAGCCGGGGCACGGTCATGATGTTGTCCAGCACAGTGCGGTGCGGCAGCAGGCCGGAAGACTGCATGACGTATCCCATGGAACGCCGCAGCTCCGAAGCGCGCTGCCGCCCGATGTCCTGACCGTCGACGATGATCGAGCCGGAGGTAGGCTCCACCATGCGGTTGATCATCCGCAGGGACGTGGTCTTGCCGCAGCCTGAGGGGCCCACAAGGACCGTGATCGCTCCGCGATCGATGTCCATGCTGAGATCCTCGACGGCAACGGCCCCACCGCCATAGTGCTTTGAGACGTTGCGGAACTGAATCATCGCCTTGGAGTTCGGGCTGCCCTCGACAGGGACCGAAGTTTCGCCAGTCATGGAAGTTATACCTTTCATCGACGTCAGGTTCGGCCGCGTGGCCGCTCCGTAGCGATCCTGTGCGCCCGGCAGGTTCGAAACGCTCAGCGGGGCCATCGTCCTGTCGAGTCTAGCTAGGCGTTCGTTCCGCACAAGCGCATGTATGGCCCGGATCTGAACTTTGTCTCGAATCGTTAGCACGGAACCGGTTCACGCCTTTCCCAGGCCGTTGGTGGAGGCAGCGCGGGCGATCCTCATCCCTCCAAAAATCGGTTGCGGTAGTCCTTGGCCATGACAGCCTCCTTCGCCATGCGGTGGAAGGACCGTCCGTACCGGCGCTGCTCCGCGACGCTTTGCCGCCGGTGAAGACTGGCCAGTTCGCGCTGCATCTTGCGATAGCTGAGCCAGCGGCGCTCCTCGAGTTCGCCGGCGTCGAGCGCGGCCCGGACAGCACACCCCGGCTCAGCATCGTGGGCACAATCGTTGAATCGGCAGCCCGCGAACAGTGCCTCTATATCGCCGAAGACCACCTCCAGCCCTTCCTCGGCGTCCCACAGGGCGAACCCTCGGACGCCCGGCGTGTCCAACAGGACAGAGCCCGCGCCGAGCGGAATGAGTTCCCGCGCCGTCGTTGTATGCCGCCCCTTTCCATCACCCGCTCGCACCTCTCCGGTGCTCTGGGCATGGAACCCGACGAGCGCGTTGATCAGCGTCGACTTACCCGCCCCGGATGGACCGATCAGCACCAGCGTGGTCCCGATGCCAATCCGCGCCCGCAGTGCGTCCAGGCCGTCACCTGCCTCGGCGGACGTAGTGAAGACTTCCACCCCGCGGGCACGCTCGACGGTCTGGGCCACGACCTCATCGAACCGGCTGCTCAGATCGGCTTTCGTCAGGATGACAATCGGCACCGCGCCGGAGTCCCAGGCGGCAACCAGGGTTCGCTCCAGCCGGTTGGCCGAGAGTGGACGGTCGATCGGGACCGCCACCCCGACAAGGTCGATGTTGACGCCGAGAATCTGGGGTTCGGACAGCGGATCGTGCGCTTTCTTGCGCTGCAGGGTCGAGTAGCGCGGCAGTATGCCGACGACGGAGGGCGGCGACGCGCCGTCGTCGTTGTTGCGTGCGAGCGCCACCCAGTCGCCGGTCACAACTGTGCCGTCGGTTTCCACGTGCAGCGGACCGCTGCCCGTGGTGAGCAGTACCCGTCCGCGGTCGGCTCGGACTACGCGGGCGGGTTCCAGGTGCTTGTTTTCAGATGGTGGGTTTTCCGATGTTGTGACGGTCGGTGGAAAAGAGAGGGAGAAGAGACCGCGGATGCGGTCGGTGAAGCCGTACTCGGCAAGAGTGTTCAAGGGAAGTCCTCAGGCAAGGCCTCCGCCCGTCGCGAAGAACCGCAGGAAACGGGGTCAGTGTGATCGCAGGCGGGAGGCGGGGGTTACGAAGGAAGTTGTCGTGCATGCAGTTGTCGTGCATGCAGTTGTTGGGCAAAGCGCAGCAACAAGAACCGTGTTCATAACGTCACCCCCTCCGGCGCCAAAGGCGATCAGATCGAGTGCCCGCCTGGTCTGGGCCTCGAACGGAAGAGTTTTATAGTAGCGCCCGGCTGGGACTTTGATAAGAGAGGCGGATCGCTTTATCCACGAGGTCCACGCGGCTCAGCGAGGGCACGTCGGCCAGCGGAATCCACGCCGCTTCATCGGTGGACCCGTCAAGTTCATGGACGAGCCGGCCCGAGACGGCATGCGCACGGTAGACGATCCGCAGCGCATGCAGGGGCCGGCCCGATTGGTTCAGGCGGTCCTCCGGACGGATGTGCAGGCTGTCCACCCCCAGGAGCTCATCGAGTTGGACGACGTAGCCGGTCTCCTCGAGTACCTCACGGACTGCGGCGGTCGGGGCGTCCTCGCCCAGCTCAAGCCCGCCACCGGGCAGCGTCCAGCCCTTCCGTCCGTGCTCATTCCAGTGCGCCAGCAGGATCATTCCATCCCTTACGACGACGGCGTACGCACCTACCCGGGTATCCCACTCCTGCGCCATGAAAGCCAGTCTAGACGCGGGTTACAGGCCGCCGGTTCGCAGCAGGTAGTCCACGCCGTAGACAGGATCCGCGGTGAGGAACCGCACCTCGCCGAATCCGTCCTGCGCCAGCCCCTCCATCAGAAGTTCCTGCAGTTTCGACTGATGAACAGCAAGACCGCCGCCGATGATGACGGGTCCATGGATGCCGAGAACAGAGGCGACGTCGTTCACCAGCCCGCACAGATGGCGTGCGCCGTTCTCGATGATCCGTTGCGCGACGTCATCTCCCGCCTCGGCCGCCTTGAAGACCAGATGCGCCTGCCCGGCCCAGTAGCGTCTGCCCGATGCTCCGTGGAACTGGGCAATGAGCTCTTCAGGGCGCTGCACCCCGTTTGACTGCAGGACAGACTCACCCAGAATGCCGAGCGGCTCTGCGCGGTTGAATCGATGGAGCGTGGCCCGCACCGCTTCCCTTCCCACCCAGTAGCCGCTGCCCTCGTCGCCGAGCAGGTATCCCCAGCCTCCGGAACGTGCCTGGCGACCTTCGCTGTCCACCCCCCAGGCCACGGATCCGGTGCCTGCGATCACCGCAATGCCGGTTGAGGCAGCGCCCGCAGCGAGAATCAGGCGCGTGTCATGGACTACGTCGATCCGGGCGTTCGGCGTCTGCCGTCCGATCAACCGGCGCAGGGCGTCGGCGTCGTCGTCGGTGTCCACGCCGCCGGACCCAGCCACCACGCGGTCTATCTCACCGCCCAGCGCGGTGAAGAGTTCAGCTAGGTTCCGGGCAGCTTCCTCCGGCGTGACGTTCTGGACATTGGCGCTTCCGCTCTTCGCTTCGGCAACCACTTCCCCCGCACTCCACCGCACCCCATGGGTCTTGGTGCCGCCGATATCAAGACCGACGACGTCGGCGGCACCTTCCGACGCTGCAGCGCCCTGTGCACTGTCCGGATTCCCAGGATCGCGATTCGAGGTATTCCCGTGCGGAATGTTTGCCATGAGCACAAGGTTACGCACCCGCCGGTAGGCTGGAGGAATCCCGCAGGACACCAGCGAAGCAGGAGCACCCGCATGGCGAACAGTGGCAAACCGGACGGCCTTGATCCGGTAGACCGTCGAATCGTCCAGGAACTGCTGGCAGACGCGCGGATCACCAATGCGCAGCTTGCCGAGAAGGTCGGCGTTGCGCCCTCCACGGCGTTACTGCGGACACGCCAGCTCACCGAGCGCGGAGTCATCACCGGCTATCACGCCGAACTGAACCTTGCTTCGATCGGGCGTGCAGTGCAGGCGCTGATCTCCGTACAGCTGAAAGGCCACAACCGCGAGGAGATTGACAGGTTCACCTCACGGGTGCCCGCCCTGCCCGAAGTGGTGGCTACGTTCCATGTCTCCGGCGCGGTGGACTATCTCATCCACCTCGCGGTTGCGGACACCGAAGCGTTGAGGGACTGGGTCCTGGACTACCTCACCACGGACCCGGTTGTGGGGCATACGGAAACAACACTGGTCTTCAATCGTATGGAAGGCAATGCGGGACTGCTTCCCGGCTCCGACTAGGGCCAGAGTCCCGAATGGCGCAGGGCTGCTCCGTCGCGGAGCCGGTCCTCGTGGGCACTGTGGTTGATGATGGCGTGTTCCTGTGCGGCGAGCCGCTCGCCCGTGGTGACAAGCCAGCGGCCGACGACGATGAGCAGGGCGTCGAACCCGGAGGGTCGAACCGGTGGGCACAGGCTGGTGAGCGTGGTCATGGTGTGGGTTCTTTTCGGGAAGCGGGCTCGGCGAACTGGCCCTGGATAATCGGGAAAGTATTCAAATGGATCTGCACCGCCTTGGCGTCCGGCGAATCGGCTCCGTCCGGGCGGTACTTTTCGAAGAGGTCGCGTGCAAGGCGCATCAGCTCATTGGACAGTTCAGCCAACTGATCTGCTGTGAGCCGCGCGTTGATGGTTGAAATGACTGAGGCATCGAGCCACTCCTCCGGCAGCACGAGCGCGCCGCGCTCCATGTAGTCCTCAAGGAGCGCTGCTCGGTTGTGGCTGAATTCCCGATTGACTATGGCGGCGACATCCCGTGTCCCGGGATCCTTTGCCATCTCACTGGAGTAGAGGTTGAGGGCGCCCGGCGGGCGCTCCCACCAGCGCTCGCGCGCTGATCCTCGGCCTTCTACTTCGCGAACCAGTTCGTGCCTGGCCAGCTGTCGCAGGTGGTAGCTGGTGGAACCGCTCGATTCCCCGAGCCGGGCGGCGAGCGCACTGGCAGTCTGCGGCCCGAACTGTGACAGCGCGTTGAGGAGCTGGATCCTGAGCGGATGCGTTAGCGCCTTCAGCGCGTTGAGATCGACGGTGCGATCGTTCGGCTTTGCTGACTCCATACAGGAAGAATAGTCCTGCAAAGGTATCTTTGCAACGCTTTGTTTGCAAACTATTCTTTGCTATTTCTCAACGGCTCACTCGGGCACTTCGCCAGAGGAAAAGGGCCATGGCCACGCACGCCGTAGCAACCATCACGGCGAAGACCGTGACCGCGGCCGTGAGGCCGAGCGCATCTGCCGCCAGGCCCAAGCCGAGCACAGGAACAGCACTTCCCAGATAGGTGATCACATAGACGGTGCTGATGATCTGTGCATGCTGGGATCCTTCAACCTGCTGCGCCACCGCGCTGAAGACGGTGCGGAAGGCGACCCCCTGGCCTACCCCTGCGATGACCAGGGCCGCAATGAGGAGCGGGACACTGCCGACACTGCCCGCGGCCGGAATCAGCGCTACACCGCCTGCCATAACGAGCAGACCGGACACACCGGATACCGTTGGGCGTGCACTGTTCTGCGGGAACAGCTGGCTTGCCGCCGAAGCCGCCAGCACCAGTCCGGAAAACAGGCCCACGAGTGGTCGACTCAACTCGCCTGCCATACCTGTGAGGTACGTCGGCGCGAGGCTGAGCGAGAAACCGAATACGGCGAAACTGAGGAAGCCAACGATCGCCGCAGACCAGAACGCCCTGCGCGCAGTTCGGGACACCGCGGGACGGCGCGGCTTCAACGCGGACAGCGGCCGGACCGGTGGCGCCGGCTTGCTCGCCGGTCGGGCATCGAGCAGTACCAGCGGAATCAGGAGCAGCCCCAGGAACACGGCATAAAGGGCGAACGGGAGCCGGGTCGGTTCGGGCAGCAGTGACAGCAGCCCACCCACGATCGGTCCCGCCGCAACTCCCCCGGCCGAGGCCACAAGCGTGAAGCGTGATGCCCACTCCGGACGGAGAGGCAATAGGTCGCGCAACGCAGCAGAACTGGCTCCCGTAGCGCATGCTACTGCCGCACCCTGGAGGCAGCGGCCGAGCACCAACATCGGAAGCGATGTTGCACTGCCGAAGACCAGAGCTCCGAGCACACCGGTCAGAACCGCGAGAACGAGCGCCGCGCGCCGCCCGATATGGTCCGACCAGTGGCCAACCAGGAGCAGCCCGGCAACGAGAGTGAAGACGTACGCAGCGAAGGCTGCCGTCGTATCGAAAGCACTCAGGCCAAGATCGGCGCGAATGAGCGGGTAGAGCGGAGTCGCAAGATTCGCCCCCACGAGCAGGGTGGCCATCACGACGACGGCGAGGCCCAGCCGGGTGCGGACGGAGGCATCCCAGCGGGGAGACTGCACGGGAGCAGGCCGCATACGCAATTCGCTGATGACGCTCATGCTCACCTTCCGGAGATACTTACCATTCTTACTATTCATAGTGAGGTCTGCGGGTTACTGTGGAAGTCCTATCGGGCCTGGCCTGATCATCGTGCTCAATATTCGAGGGACATCCCACTCCCCGATGAGCTGAACGAGGAGTTGTGCATGTTGGACCGAACAGACATTCGTCTCCTGCGCGAGCTTGTCCGCGACCCGCGCTCGCAGGTCAGCCAGCTCAGCGAGACGCTCGGCATGGCACGCAACACCGCCCAGGCGAGAATGCAGAGGCTGTTTCGGTCGGGTCTTCTCCGCCCGAGCGGACGGGAACTGGACCTCGCGCGCCTGGATTACGACGTCGTCGCGTTCGTCACGATCGAGGTCACGCACCGGGAACTGGACGGTGTCATCTCAGCGCTGCGCACGCTGGAGCAGGTACTCGAAGTCCATGAGATCTCAGGCAGGGGCGACGTCTGGTGCCGGGTAGCGGCGAAGGATACGCATCACCTGCAGTCGGCCCTCCGGTCGATCCTGCGCATCAAGGGCGTGATCCGGACGGAAACCGTGCTGGCACTGCACGAGCACATTCCCTACCGCGTTGAGCCCCTGCTTGACCGGTTGCTGGCGGAGAAGTCACAGGGCAAGCAGCAGTCCGAAGGATGACCTGGGACGAAGGTCCCGAAACTCAGCCGTCCTGGCCAGCTCCCGGCGTCAGGAAGCTTTCGGCCACCAGCAGCCTGCTGCGTGCACCAGCCCGCCAGCCGTCGTCGGACTGGCTCTGTCCCGGGTTTCTCGCTCCCGCGATGAGCGTCAGCGCCACGCCTGCAGCCCGGGCGCGCAGCGCCGTCGGATCCACCCGTCCTGCGAATGCCTCTTGGTACCGCACCACGGCCGCCGGAGCGTGGCGCTAACGGTCGTCCACCTCAGGCAGGACAGCAAGGTGGGCAAGAAAGCAGCCCAAATCGTCCACCATATGCCCCGGACCGACGCCGTCGAGATCGAGCACCCCAGTAACCTGGCCACCGGAAACCAGGAGGTTCCCCTCATAGAAGTCGCCGTGCGTCGCGACCACCGGTCCGGCAGGCGCCGTACGGATAAGTTCTTCAACCCGCGACGCGAGCGCTGCAATCCGCACCGATTCCGAGGGAAGCGCAGCGATGGCAGCCCTCGCGTAGTCGCGGACCCGTGCAGACCAGGGCAGTCTTGCCGGCAGCTCGCACGCCGCCTTCGGGAAACGGTCGAGCAGATCAATCAGAACCTGCGGTTCGAGCTCCCTCGCGCCGTTCAGCATCAACCGCTGGGCAAGCGGTGTTCCCGACGCGGGCAGGGTTACGACGACGTCCCGATCCCGCGGCCCGACCGGCCGCGGAGCCGGGATCCCCGCGTCATGCAGCAGTTCGTGCCGGCGGCGCAGGGGCCAGGCACGGCCGCGCGGCAATACCTTCACATAGCGGGTCTCCCCTGCCCCCTCCGCCCGCAGTACAGCCCGCCTCATCGGCCGATAACCGAGGGTTGTGAGCGTGGCGGTGCGAACTCCGAAGAGCTCCGGACCAACGGACCGGGCATCACACGCCCAATCCAGCGCAGGCAGCAGTGGATCATGGGGATGGCTCCAGGCCAGTAGGGCTATCCCTCCCGGACCGCGCAGTCGCATGGAGCGGGGAAATTCACCTTCCACGGTCCTCGTCGTGACACACAGGAACCCGGTCAACGGGCCGTTCGGCGCAAGGCACTGCACCTCGTAGATTCCCGTGACCCCTGCACCGGAGCGATGATGAAGGCTCCGCAGTGACCACTGACCCAGCCGACCGATGAGTTGATCCGCTGCCGCGGCGAGTGCCGGACCGATGGCGGGCCCTTCGAGCAGTGCGAGTTGGTCCGCCTCGGGCACTGCGCGCGTATAACTAGGCGCGGCGGCGCTGCAGGATGTCGTCCAAGTTCATCCGGGACGCAGAAGCCGTCTCGACCGTCGGCGCGACGGCACTGTTCTTGATCGGCGTCTTCGTCTGGGGCTTGGGTGCCTCCGGCAGATCCAGAGGGGCCGGGTCTTCCCGCTCAGCTTTCGGAGCCTCGACATACGTAGGCTTGGGCACCTCCACAGGCTGCCAGGGTGTGGAGGTGACCAGCTTTTCACCTGCTTCGGCAGCAACGGCAAGTGCCGCAGCCCGCAACTCAGCCGCGGTGAACTGGGGGGTGGCAACCGTGGCGTCCGCGTCGCGGTCCCTGTTATCTTCTTCCGAGCTGCTGTCTCCGGCTTCCTCGGCGTTGAAGAGGGTGGTGGGACGGCGTACCACCGGAGCCTCCTGGGCCGCCGGTGAGAAGGTCTCCTCCGTTGAGGCAGGGACCCGCTGCGGCGTACCTGACCGGTCGCGCAGTGCGAGCGTGCGCAACACCGCAACGCTTGCAATGGCAAGCACAAGCGCGATCACCGGAACGATTGAAGAGACCAGCCCGACGACGGCAAGTACCGACGTGACCAGCGCCGTTGCCAGTGCAACTGCGCCGACCAGCGCTATGGAGAGTCGGTCCCACCGGATCCTCAGTCCCTGCGCGGAGCCCAACACCCTCGTCGACCCTCCACCTGCCTGCCCGGTGGTTGCTGGTCCGGAGGCGGACCGGGAATCGTCGGCGGCGGACATGGTCATGACGCTCCTTTGGAACACGGCGTCCCCGGATGAGATGGCTGGAAAGGCGATGTGCGCGGTGCCGGCGAAAGGCTGTCGGCTTCGCAACAGATACGGAGCAACCCAAATGAGCCACAGCCCGACGATAGCCGCCAGTACAACTGAGCTGTTCAGAGAGAAGTCCACTTACAAAACGTTAGAGCAGATGCGTCTTTGCTCCTTCATTCACTACGGTGTGTCCGACGCGAAATCGAGAAGTTTGACTAGAGCCGCGGCGCAGTCTCCTGCCACCGTCGGAGGAGGCCGCCGGGAACCTCGTCGACTGTAAGGGCAAAGGTTCTATGGTCCGCCCACGAGCCCGCGATATGCAGGTAGTCCTTGCGGGTTCCCTCGTCCCGGAATCCCAACTTCCGGACGACCCGAAGGCTTGCCGCATTCTCCGGCCGGATGTTGATCTCCATGCGGTGCAGGCCGAGTTCCCAGAAGCAATAGTCCGTTGCGAGGGCGACCGCTGTGGGTGCGATTCCCCTGCCCGCACGCTCCTTGTCCACCCAATACCCAAGCGTCGCCGTCAGGGCGGAACCCCAGACAATTCCGGATACAGTGAGCTGGCCGACCATGGCCGGCCGGCCGCCGCCCTCGGGTCGCTCGGCGATCACGAACGGTAATGCGCTGGCGGAACGCACCTGGGAGTTCAGCGCACGCACCATCTCGTGGTACGTGGGCAGGTAACCGCCCGGGGCCGGGTTGGACGCCTCCCAGGGCGAGAGCCAGTCGAGGTTGCGGTGACGCAGTTCCATCCATTCGCGCTTGTCGCGATGTCGAAGCGGACGAAGGATGAGATTGCCGGTCTCGAGGGTGACCGGCCAGGCGAACCTACCCCACATGTCAGTAGTTAGCCGTCGAAGGAGCCGGTAAACTCCTGCAGCCACTTCCTGAGGTCAGGACCAAGGTCCTCGCGTTCGGAGGAGAGGGTGACCACGGCCTTCAGGTAGCTCAGCTTGTCCCCAGTGTCATAGCGCCGGCCGCGGAAAACGACACCGTACACGCCGGAACCCTCACCATCGGCTGCTGCCAGCGTCTGCAGGGCGTCCGTCAGCTGGATCTCGCCGCCGCGTCCTGGACCTGTCTCTTCCAGGACGTCGAAGACCCGGGGGTGCAGGACGTAACGCCCGATGACCGCCAGGTTCGACGGGGCTTCCTCAGCGGAGGGCTTTTCGACGAGCTTGTTGACGCGGACGTATTCCTCATCGTCGAGCGCGGAGATGTCAGCGCAGCCGTAGGCACTGATCTGATCCGGATCAACCTCGATCAGGGCGATCACTGACCCGCCGGTCTTCGCCTGGACATCGATCATGGTCTCAAGCAGGACGTCGCGCTCGTCGATCAGGTCATCGCCGAGCAGGACAGCGAACGGCTCAGAGCCGACGTGGAGCTTGGCGCGCAGCACCGCGTGCCCGAGCCCCTTGGGGTCCCCTTGGCGGAGGTAGTGGATGTCACCGAGCTCGGAGGCGCGGCGCACAGACTCCAGCTTCTCGAAATCACCCTTCGCTTCGAGCGTTTGCTCGATGAACGGCACCCGGTCGAAGTGGTCCTCGAGGGACCTCTTGTTGCGTCCGGTGATCATCAGAATGTCATTTATGCCGGCGCCGACGGCCTCTTCGACCACATACTGAATCGCCGGCCGGTCCACAACCGGAAGCATTTCCTTGGGCATCGCCTTGGTGGCCGGCAGGAACCTCGTTCCCAGGCCAGCTGCGGGAATGACGGCCTTGTTAACTCTTGGTCGCTCAGTCATGCCACAACACTACAGAATCGGCTGCTGTTCGATGAAAGTGCTACGCTCTCACGCCCTCACGCCCTCACGCCCTCACGCCCTCACGCCCTGTACAGTGCCACCATGGATTCCCGCGTGCAATCGTCGATGCCCTCACCGAGCCCTTCGTCGGTCAAGGAAGACTTGCGCCGCACATTGCGGAACCGGCGTCGCGCCCTTTCGGAGCGTGACCGCAGGTCAGCCGCCGCTGCGCTGAGCGACCAGGTGCTCGCGTGGTTGCGGAGCGCCCCCGGGAGGAGGTCCGGGCCCATTGCGGCGTACCTCTCGGATCCGCCGGAGCCCGGCACCGAGGAATTGCTGCCGGCCCTGATCAGTGCGGGGTACGACGTCGTCGTACCGGTGTGTGAACCGCTGTACCAGCTGAGCTGGGTGCGCTGGGAGCCGGGCGTCGAGCTGGCGAAAAGCCCTCGTGCTCCCCTCTGGGAGCCGGTTGGCGAACGAAAGCAATTCACGGCACTGGTGCCGTTCCGCCTGGTGCTGGTGCCCGGGTTGGCCATGGATGCGCTGGGAAACAGGATAGGCCAGGGTGGCGGGTACTACGACCGGTTCCTCGCGCAGCTGGTTCTCGAACAGCCCGACGTGGACAGGCTCGGCTATCTGTATGACGAGGAGATCCTCCCCGCTGGGGATGTCGAAACCACGCCCCTCGACATGCCGCTGCACGGCGCCTTCACGCCGTCCCGCCTGCACCGTGCGCCCGGCGAACATTCCTCATAAGCGCCAGAAGCAGTGTAGAATTGGCACTCGGACTGGTCGAGTGCCAAAATCCGGGGAAACCCGGACAACGAGACCGCCCACGAACAGCGTTCCCACAGGAGGATTGTCCATGCCTACATATGCTTACGCTTGCAGGGACTGCGGCCACGCCTTCGATGTCCAGCAGTCATTCTCTGATGACTCGCTGACGGTCTGCCCGGAATGCGAGGGCCTACTGCGCAAGAAGTTCAACAGCGTGGGTGTCGTCTTCAAGGGATCCGGCTTCTACCGCACAGACTCCCGCTCTGCGTCGTCGTCCGTCGAGACCGGCAGCAGCTCTTCTGCGAAGCCCTCCTCCACCTCATCCGGTTCCGACGGCAAAGCGGCTTCGTCGTCAACTTCTTCCTCCGGGGGAACGACGACGGCGCCGGCGGCTGCCGCTTCGGCCTAACCGCCGCACCCACTCCGGAGAAACCTTCCGCCGCGGGTGGACCGGTAGTCCTGCACAACCGGTTCTCCCGGGGCGGTTTTTCCACATAGGACCAACTCCCACGGTGCCGCCGTAGCAGGGTTCATATCGTTGGATCCATGAGTGAGCCATCACGCACCCCGAGTCACCTGCAGAGCCGGTTCCAAGCCTTCATCTTCCGGAAGAGGCGCCTTCTGGCCGCTGGCCTCCTGTGCGCTGCAGCCGGGGTGACCGTGGAAGCGCTCCTCCCCCATGAGCCCGCCACCGTGAGGGTTGTCGCTGCATCTTCAGATCTGCCCGTGGGCACGGTCCTCACCGCGGATCAGCTCGCCATCGTCGATCTTCCCGAGGCAGCTGTGCCCGAGCACTCGTTCACGTCCCCCGAACTGGTTGCCGGCCAGCAGCTGGCAACTCCTGTCTATGCGGGCGATGTCCTGGCCCAGAACTTTTTTGTAGGGGCCGGCCTGTTAGCCGGAAGCCCAGAGGGCACAGTCGCGGTTCCGCTCCGCCCGGCTGATGCATCCACGGTGCAACTGCTCTCGGCAGGGCAGCGCGTGGATGTGGTGCTCAGCACCGGAAACGGATTTGAGGTTTCCGCGAAGAACACCGTGTTGGCCCGTGGACTACCGGTGCTGTGGACGTCCGAGCAACCAGGTGCCGGGCCGTTCAGGCCCGCGTCAGGAGCGGAGGGCGGCCTGGTGGTCGTGGCGGCCAACCCGGACGAGGCGGCGGCACTGGCCGGCGCATCGAGCGCCGGCCAGGTTCACCTTGTACTCACGTCGGCGAGCAGCCAGGAGTGAACTGCTAGCTCCAGTGTGGAGGCTTCTGTTCCTTCAGCCACTCATCGTTGTCGCCGTCCTGGTCATTCCAGGACCGCGGATCATCCTCAGCCGCATGCTGTGGGATGACGTCCCCGTGCGGGGCCGTACTGGTGGTGGCCTCTGAACTCGGCTGGGCAACCGCCGAGGCCTCCGCGTCAGCCGGCTCGGCAGCCTCGCCGGATGTCCCTTCATCCGCTTGATCAGCGGGGCGGTCATCCGTCGGGTCTTCTTCATTCGCCCGGCTGTTCTCTGCTTCCGATCCCATCGTCTCCCCGTTTCCTGCAGGTGGCTCCTGTGCAGTCCGGCGCGGATTCGGCCGGTCAGTATGTTGAAGACCAAGATATCCCGATATGCGGTCGGCGCAGCCTTCAGGATCAGTGAAGACTTCAATGGTCCACAGCGGCATGTAACGCCAGCCCATCCGTTCAAGGAGCTGCGGGCGCAGCCTGCTCCGCTCCCTCACGGTCAGGCCGCGGTATCGATCGGATCCGTCGGACTCGATGGCTACAGGCGAGAGGAAGGGTGCACTGCCGTCCGCGCCGGAAGCGTGGCTGGAACTGAAGGCAGCAACGATGTCCAGCGCGCCGTCGTAATTGCTGTGGACGGTGGCACCGCGATGGCGCAGTCGTTCCACCAGGTCCGCAACCAGCGGGTCCTCGTTTTCGGACTCCACCACCGGGGCAACCCGGGTTTGCTCGGCGTCCCCGGAGAGCTCCCGGCGCAGCAGTTCGTAGAAGTCCAGCGCGCCGTGCCCCAACCGCTCGGGATCCAGGTCCTCGGGACGGAAGCACGTGAGAACATGCAGCCGGTACCGTGCACGAGTCATGGCGGCGACAAACTTGCCGCGGCCGTCCGGAGCAGACAGTGGACCGAAATTGTGCAGGGCCCGTCCGTGCGGGGTCCGCCCGAACCCCAGCGAGAAGATCACGGAGTCCCGGGTCAGCCCGGCGGCGCGGTCGATCGTGACTACCCGGAACGACTCGTTGCCAGGCTTGAAGAAGTCCGCAGCCCAGGGAGCATCAGCCATGGACAGACGGACGGCCTCGCCTACCCGCTGCGCGTGGCGGGCGCTTGCCGTGACGACAGCGAGTGAGTAGCTCGGCCGCTGCCGAATGTGTTCGAAGACCAGATCGACGACGCGCGTAACCTCAGCGGCGACACTCTCAACACCATCGTGATCCGAACTCGGCATGCCGGTTCCGTTGGGCAGGTACTCGACGGTGAGGGCGCGCTCCGTGCCGGTGATCTCTGATCCCGAGGGCAGGCGTGTGAGTTCTTTCCCGTAGAAACGTTCACTGAGGAAGGTGATGAGCCCCTTGTCCGCTCCGCGGTAGACATCCCGCAGCGCCAGTGACGGCAGGACCGCCGCAAGCGCCCGATAGGCGCTCGGAAGGTGTTCCGGCGTGTTGCGGCGTTCGTCCTCGACCGACACGGTGAAGCTACGCGGTCCGCCGAGGCGGTCATCACCGAAGGCAATGACCTGGCGCGAACGCGCCAGCGCCGGAACCACCGACTGCAGGGAGATCGACTCCGCGTCAAGCACGATCACGGCATCGAACATTTTGTCCTCAGGGAGCACCAGAGGCAGGACCAGCGGGCTCGCTGCCCACACCGGCATCAGCGCGGTGACCAGTTCATCGGCCTGGACACTGAGGGCGTCCAGGCCGGGCTCGCCCTCCCGCAACAGGCCGCGCAGTTGCTCAGCTTCGGCCGGCATGGTCTCCAGCGCCGCCCGCCAACGCTCCGCGAGGGCCCACCGGATCCGGCTGGCACCGGAGGCGACATGTGCGTTGTCGGCGAGCCGGTACTCGGCCTCGAGGGTGCGGAGGCTCGCGCCGTCGGACATCGCGAGGTAGTCGTCCCCGCTGATCATCGCCTCGAGGGCGGACTGCCACCACGCCAGCTCAAGTTCTCCCCCGACCTGACGGGCACCCACCTCACGTGCTGCGAGGTCGTCCAGCAGTTCACCGAGACCGTTCTCGCGCATTTCGTCGAGCAGCAGCGTGCGCTCGGGGAGCGTGGCAAGGCTCTGCTTGTCGCGTGCCAGGTCCGAGAGGCGGAGCACCAGCTCATCCAGCGGGATCGCGACGAGCTTGGGCTCGCCGGGAGTACCGGCCAGGATGGACGTGAGTTCCTTCAGTTTCGAGTCGATCGTGCGGTAGAAGCTGTTGATCTCTGCGAGCCCTGTGGGCACCGAGGGATGCCGCTCCGTGGTTGCATACCTGGTCCACAGGGTGCGCTGCTCCTGCACCTCGACGAGGGACTGATGAAGGTCGGAAATATGAACGCCGGGGCGGACGTACTCCTTCGCAACCCTGCGGAGGCGCGACCGGGTCATCGAACTCATCTCGATGGTGCGCTCCCGCCGCCACGATGAGGGCGCAGTTGCGGAAATAAGGTCGGTGACCGGCCGGTCGAAGATGTCCGGTGTGAACTTGTCGAGGCTGGCGCGCACAGCGACCAGCAGATCCAACTGCTCACCCCACTCTTCGAATGTGGTTCCGAGCTCGATGTGTGAGTGCTCGGCTACCGCTCGAACCTTCTCGCGCAGCAAGGGAATGTCCCGGGAAAGGTCCACCGTAAGGCTGTGAGCGTGTTCGGTTTCCTTGCGGTTGCGCAGGTTGGCACCGAACCAGGGGCTCTGTGTCGCTTCCCTGCTGAAGCCGCCGAGTTCAGCTGCACGACGGAGCCGCGTGGTCAGTTCCGTCCTGTTCGGGATGCTGTCCATGACGCTGCGCTTGAGCCGTTGGGTAGTGGCCGGAGCAGGGTCCAGGGACGTCAGCTCGGCGAGGGACTGCATCGCCTGATACGGCGAGCATCCCCAGCGCGACCGCACGTTGTGCAGCGAGCGGACATGATCGAGCAGCTTGTGGCGGTGCGAAACGAGCGTCTCGTGCAGCGACGCCAGCTTGGGCTCCACGGCTTTCTCGTTGCGGACAATCGCACGAACCAGCTGGTCCTTCAACTGCGCAGGGTTGCCGTTGGCATTCAACTGCAGCACGAGGGAGCCGAGGTTCAGCGCATCGAGTTCCTGCACGAACTGGTTCAGGGTCCCGCGGCGCTCGGCCACCACGAGGACACTCTTGCCCTGCTCTGCAAGCGCCGCTGCGGCATTCAGCGCGGTCTGGGTCTGGCCGGTTCCTGGAGGAGCGGACACCACGACGGAGCCACCGGCGGCGACGGCGTCGAGAACCCTCTGCTGCCCGGGGTCGGCGTCGAGGATCAGGAACTCGGTGGACGGGTGCCTGTCATCAAGGGGCGTATCCCGCGACGGCGCCTTCGCATCCGAGGGAGCATCGATGCCCTCGCGCGCTGCATCCATCAGAGCGGACAGCAGCGGGTGCTCCGGGCGCACCGCAGTGTCAACGCCGACGTCGGCAAGGTCCGCGAAGGTCGAGACGAGAATGTGGTGTTCGATGGTCATGCCGCGAACGTTGTCGGTGAGCGCGCGGAGACGGTCGAGCACTGGATGCGGATCGAAGCGGGCGGTGCTGTAGGCGAGCTGCGCAACGGCGTCGGGATCGAAATCGATGCCGTGGTCCTTGTGCAGCGTGCGCACGAGCGCCGGGTTGAGGCGCGCATGCTCCGTGAGCTGGAGCTCGTAATCGTCCTGCGAACTGTGCACCGTCAGTGAAACTGACGTCAGCAGGACCGGCGCCGTCAGCGAGTCGGTGCGGCCGCCGTCGTCCATGGAGCGCCAGGACGCGGTACCCGCGGCAAGGTAGCCGACGTCGATCCCGCGTTCGGTGGCGAGTTCGTAGACCTTCGCGCGGAGAAGGCGTGCGGCCTTCATGGCGGCGGCGTACTGGTCGGGATCCCGCAGCAGCGTGGACAGGCGGGTCCGACGGCCGGCCAGAAGCTGCGCGAGACCCGACGGGTGCGCATGCGTGAGATCGATGCTGTTGGAACGCGAAGGCGTGAAGTGCAGCAGAGTATCGGTTCCCGCGTGCGGTCCCAGTCTGCGCAGCCACGGAATCAGGAAATCTTCTGCGGAGTCCCCGGCTTCCTGCACTGGCACGGTTGTCCTCTTCCCTGCGGCCTCACGGCCTGATCTTGACCAGATAGGCATGTCTTCCAAGCTATCCGACGCTGCCTCCTACAAGCTGCAAGCAACGCGGACCGTCATCAATTTACCTGCTGATCGAGCGGCCTCGACCGACGCTGAGCGCCGGTGGAGGGGTCACTCCCACTCGATGGTGCCCGGCGGCTTGCTTGTAACGTCAAGCACCACGCGGTTGACGCCGTCGACCTCGTTGGTGATCCGGTTGGAGATTCGGGCGAGGAGATCATACGGAAGCCGCGACCAGTCCGCGGTCATGGCGTCTTCGCTGGATACCGGGCGGAGCACGATCGGGTGCCCGTAGGTGCGCCCGTCGCCCTGGACGCCGACGCTTCGCACATCGGCCAGCAGGACCACCGGCATCTGCCACACCTCGTTATCGAGGCCCGCAGCCGTGAGCTCTGCCCGCGCAATTGCGTCTGCCTTGCGGAGCAGCTCGAGGCGCTCCTGGTTGACGGAACCGACAATGCGGATACCGAGACCCGGGCCCGGGAATGGCTGGCGTCCGACGATCTCTGCCGGCAAACCGAGTTGGGCACCGACGGCTCGCACCTCATCCTTGAACAGCGTGCGCAGGGGCTCCACAAGCTCAAACTGCAGGTCTTCCGGAAGGCCGCCGACGTTGTGGTGGCTCTTGATATTGGCTGCACCCTCGCCACCGCCGGATTCGACGACGTCCGGGTAGAGCGTGCCCTGCACGAGGAAGCGGATCTTCTCTCCGTGGGCTTCGGCCTCAGCGATGATGGCGCGCTCGGCCTCCTCGAATGCGCGAATGAACTCGCGACCGATGATCTTGCGCTTGGTCTCCGGGTCCTCGACACCCTCAAGGGCTTCGAGGAACCGCTTCTGCTCATTCGCGACGTACAGGTTGACCCCGGTGGCGGCAACGAAGTCCCGCTCCACCTGTTCTGCTTCGCCCTCGCGGAGCAGGCCGTGGTCAACGAAGACGCAGGTGAGCTGGTCACCGACCGCCCGCTGGACGAGAGCCGCTGCGACGGCGGAGTCCACACCACCGGAAAGCCCGCAGATTACCCGGGCGTCCCCCACCTGCTGGCGGATTCGCTCGACCTGTTCCTCGACGATGTCGCCGGTAGTCCAGTTCGGGTTCAGGCGCGCACCCTTGAACAGGAAGTTTTCCAGCACCTGCTGGCCGTGCGCCGAGTGCTTGACCTCGGGGTGCCACTGCACGCCGTAGAGCTGCTTGCCTTCGTTGGCGAACGCTGCGACCGGAGCACCCGCGGTGCTGGCCAGGACTTCAAAACCGTCCGGTGCCGCCTGCACTGAATCGCCGTGGCTCATCCAGGCATTCTGGTGGTCAGGGGTTCCCTCAAGAATCGACCGCGCACCGTTGGAAACAACGACGTCGGTGGAACCGTATTCACGCAGACCGGTCTTCGCGACCGTGCCGCCGAGCGCGGATGCCATCGCCTGGAAGCCGTAACAGATACCGAGGACCGGGACACCGGCGTCGAACAGTTGGGGGTCCACCCGCGGAGCATCATCGGCATACACGCTGGACGGGCCGCCCGAGAGGATGATGGCCACAGGATTGCGAGCCAGCAGCTCGTCGGTGCTGATCGTGTGCGGAACAATCTCGGAGTAAACATCCGCTTCCCGAACGCGGCGGGCAATCAGCTGGGCGTACTGGGCGCCGTAATCGACGACGAGTACAGGCTGGTGTTCAGTGGCAGAAGCGGGGGTAGTCACGCATCAACAATAGTGGTAGTAGGGGTAACGCTGCACATTGCGCAGTCAGTACCTCGTCTTGGCTTCCGGGTGGGCGGCCAGTTCCTCTTCCACACGCCGGTGAACGCGCTTCTCGACGATGAATGAAAGCAGCGGGACAACACCGCCGAGAGCGATGATCACAAACTGGGAGAACGGCCACCGCGTGAACTGCCAGAGCCGGAAATCGGCGATGAGGTACACCACGTACAGCCAGCCGTGGACGATGAGAACGGCCGTGGACAGGTTGAAACCGCCCGCGCCGTCGACCTGGGCTTCCTCGACGAGGCCGAGCGCTCCGGCGGATCCGCCGGCGATGATCTCCGCGCCGAAGCCGTACTTCGCAACCATCTCCACCACTACGAGCAGCAGCATCACGCCGGTTGCATAGGCCAGCACCTTGTAGAAGCTGAGCGCCGATCGGATCTGGGCGTGTGTTCCGCCGAAGCGGCGTTTGCGGGCAGGGTTCTTGGCGGGTGCGCGTTCGGTCACGTTCTTACCTCGTCGGTGGTCGGTTCGTTCGAGCTGTCTTCACTGTGTTCGTCGTGTTCAATCTGTTCGTCTTCAAGCATGCGGCGGTGGTCGTCAGCAACGAGCCGCCACCACAGGAAGAAAGCGAAACCGGCGAAGACGAACCATTCCACGGCATAGAAGATATTGAGCCAGTTCACCGGCGTTTCCTGCGGCTGCGGGTCAATACGCACCGCTTCCAGGGGCGCCTCAGGCGGGACGGTGCTGCCGTCCCGCACAGTCTCGAAGGACACGACGAACCCGGAGTACACCGCCGGGATATCCCAGACGTTGATGAGTTGGGCAACGGATAGCGTGGGGACCTGCCCGGGAACCGGCCGCTCAACTTCCGGAGCTTCGGTGGGGAGAAGCCGGCCCTCGACCACCGCCGTGCCTACGCGCTCAGGAACTTCGGAGGCGGACCCAGTGTCGGGAACCCAGCCATGAACCACTGGGATAACCGCCGCGGGCTCGCCTGATCCAGCAACCTCGAAAGCCGAAACCAGCCACAGGCCGTCACGGTCCTCCTGCAGCCGGGTCTCCACCAGGACCCGGGTGTCCGGCAGGAAGCGACCCTCCATGCGCACCATTTGGTCGGCAACCCCCGCAGTCATGGGGATGCCCGGCTGGAACACCTCAGTGAGGGGCTGAACCTGCTCGGTGGTACTTGGAGGCGGGGGAGCGGCATCCTGCGAGCGCGAAAACTGCCACTGACTCAAGAGGACGAAAAACGCGGCGATAGCCATCGCGAGGATCAGGGCTAGGATCCATCGCGGCTTGAGCGCGGTTTTCAACACTTCTTAACGGTACTTGGTGCTGGTTGACCGGAACGAATTTCTTTCCGTCGGAGGAGATCGAGATCACACAAAACAGTGGTTGGGATTTATCTATCACTTCGGAGGATTTAGGACTACGATTGTGTCTCGTGCGCTCGTACCCCTACCCCGATCCAGGTCCGCCCGACCTTCGGTCGCCGTCCCGCTATCTGTTGTGGCTGGCCGCCAGGCAGAAGGGCACTCTGGCTGCCGCCGCCGTACTGGAAACGCTCCTCATGGTGGCGCAGGCGGTTGTCCCCTTCGCGCTGGGGCGTGCGGTCGACGAGGGAATCATCGGGCGCAGCTGGGATGCACTGCTTTGGTGGGTCGGCATCCTGGTGGTCCTCACGGTCAGCCAGGCCTTCGCCGGCATGCTTGCGCACCGCGCGGCCATCAGCAACTGGATGCAGGCAGCCTTCAAGTCGATCCGTCTCGTGGGTTACAAGATCACTCGCACAGGTGACGCGCTGCCCCAGAAACTCTCCACCGGCGAGGTCGTGTCAACGGCCGCGTCGGACGCGACCCGACTCGGCGAGATCTTCTATATAGCTGCCCGTCTCGCAGGTGCGCTGGTTTCCTGGCTCGTCGTGTGTGCGCTCATTGCGCTGAGTTCGGTCACACTGGCAATCCTTGTGCTGATTGGCGTCCCCGTATGCTGCGCCCTCCTCCTGTTCGTGGTGCGTCCGCTGCAGGCACGCCAGCGCGAACAGCGTGAAGCCTCAGGGAAGATGACCGCTGTCGGTGCCGACACTGTTGCCGGCCTGCGCGTGCTGCGCGGGATCGGCGGCGAGCACATCTTCGTCGACCGGTACCGTGAACGGTCAGCGGAAACGCGCGACGCCGGAATCAAGGTTGCGCGCTCCCTTGCAACTCTGGAGGCCTCGCAGGTTTTCATCGCGGGGGCCTTCAGTGTGGTGTTCACCTGGGTGGGTGCAACGCTGGTGCTGAGCGGTGAGATTGAACCAGGCCAGCTGGTCGCCCTGTTCGGCTACTCCGTGTTCCTCATGACTCCCATCCGGAGCGCCGCGGATGGCGTCTCACACTCGATCCGGGCGCTCGTTGGTGCCCGCAAGATCATCAATGTGCTGTCCGTTGACGCGAACATCACCGACAACGCCACCACCGCTGCACCCTCGGCGCCCGCTCTCCTCGTCGACACCTCGAGTGGTGTGGCACTGATGCCGGGCGGTCTCACCGCCCTGGTTTCAGCAGATCCTGCTTCTTCGGCCGACCTCGCCACCCGCCTCGGACGGTTCGACGACGCCGTGCTGAGGGAGGCTGTGGTCAGGTGGGGCCCGGCCGCACTGCACGAGGTTCCCCTTGCGGAGGTCCGACGCCGGATTGTGGTGAGCGAGGCCAACCCGCAGCTGTTCACAGGCACCCTGCGCAGCCAGCTCGATCCGCACGGGCGGCACAGCGACACGGAGATCCTTGCTGCACTCGAAGCCGCGAGCGCCCTGGACATCCTGGACGGTCTCGAGGCCGGCCTCAATTCCGAAGTCACTGAGCGGGGACGCGGCTTTTCCGGCGGACAGCGCCAGCGCCTGGTGCTTGCGCGGGCGCTGCTGGCCGACGCCGAGACGCTCGTGCTCATCGAACCGACCAGCGCTGTCGACGCGCATACGGAGTCCCGGATTGCCAAGCGGCTGGGAGGCGTGCGGCGCAGCGAAGGCAGAACCACCGTCGTCGTAACTGCCAGCCCTTTGATGCTCGGTGCCATGGACCGTGTGGTGTTCCTTGAAGACGGCCGTCTCCGAGCGGAAGGAACGCACCAGGAACTGATGTCGGCCGTCCCTGCCTACCGGAATGTGGTGATACGCAGTGAGTGATACGCAAGTGATTGAGCAGGCAACGGACCCCGGCGTAGCTGCGTCCGGCAAGTTGCCGGTCGCTGACGCGCGCGCCGTGAAGGCGGAGTCGTTCCGGCTGATCCGGCAGCACCGGAGCGGGCTTACCGTGGTGGTGCTGCTCTACGTCGGCTCAGCTGCCGCGGGGCTCGCGGGTCCGTTCATCCTCGGCAAAGTTCTCGATGCGGTCATCGCGGGCACCACCTCGGGCTTCATCGCTGGGATGTCGCTGCTGATGCTGGGGTTCCTCCTGGTGCAGGCCCTCCTGCGCAAGTTCGCCGTCCGGGCCGGCATGGTCTTCGGCGAGACGGTGTTTGCGGAGCTGCGTGAAGACTTCATGGCTCAGGTCACCTCGCTGCCGCTGTCCACGGTGGAGAAGGCGGGCACGGGTGATCTGGTCTCGCGGACGACGAACGACGTCGACTCCGTGTCCCACACCGTCCGGTTCGGTGTTCCGCAGGTGGTGGTGTCGGTGGTGACCATCATCATCACGCTTGCTGCCGCGATCCTCACCTCTCCGGTGCTCTCGCTTGCCCTTCTGGTGGGCGTTCCGCTGCTCTACCCGGCCACGCGCTGGTACCTCAAGCGCAGCTCAGCAGGGTACAAAACGGAACGGGAAAGCTACGCGGTGGTGAACGGGTCAATCACCGAAACCATCGAGGGTGCCCGGACCGTTGACGCGCTCGGACTGGGTGCACTGCGCCGGGCCAGGATGGACGAATCATTAGCAGGCAGCTTTGCTGCAGAGCGGTACACCCTGTGGCTGCGGTCGGTGCTCTTTCCGGCGGCGGACACCGCCTTCTGGCTCCCTGTCGCCGGGGTGCTGCTGTGGGGCGGATTCCTGGCTTCCACGGATGCGGTGACTCCGGGCGCCGTCGCGACGGTGGCACTGTTCGCCGTCCGTCTGATCGATCCGGTGGACCTGCTCATCATGTGGACGGACGAGATCCAGGTGGGTGCGGCGTCTCTGGCGCGGATCATCGGAATCAAGAACGTTCCGGGTGACCGCACCGCAACGAAGGAGCAGCCCGAATCCGACGACATCACCGTCTCCGGCGCCCGGTACGCCTATCGCCCCGGCCACGATGTGCTGCACGGCGTGGACCTTCAACTGCGCCGGGGAGAACGTCTGGCGATGGTCGGCCCGTCCGGTGCGGGGAAGTCGACGCTCGGGCGGCTCATTGCGGGCATCCACCCGCCCACCGGCGGTTCCGTCACGGTGGGCGGTGTGCCTCTCGTGGACCGGCCACTGGATGCCCTGCGCCGCGAGGTTGCCCTGGTGACCCAGGAGCACCACGTGTTCGTGGGCTCCCTCGCGGACAACATCCGGCTTGGGAAGGCTGACGCAACAGAGGCACAAATCGAACAGGCACTGAACGACGTCGGAGCCCTGGCCTGGGCGCGCGCGTTGCCGGAGGGTCTGGACACGGAGGTTGGGTCGGGTGCATATGAGTTGACCCCTGCCCAGGCACAGGAGGTCGCCCTCGCGCGGCTGGTGCTGGCCGATCCGCACACGCTGGTGCTCGACGAGGCGACATCGCTGATCGATCCTCAGGCGGCTCGAGACCTCGAACGGTCCCTGAGCGCCGTGCTTGAGGGCCGCACGGTGGTGGCGATCGCTCACCGCCTCCATACAGCGCACGACGCCGACCGCGTGGCAGTGGTGGAGAACGGCAACATCACCGAGCTGGGCTCGCACGATGAACTGCTTGCGCTCGGCGGCTCGTATGCGTCGCTGTGGCGGTCCTGGCGGACGGAGTAGGTTCGCAGGCCCGTCGCTAGTGGTCGAAGAACACCAGCGACGAGTTGATGAGCTCGCTGATCACTTCGGCGTCGTGCGCCCTGCGGAGCGATTCGCGGAAGTTCTCCTTGAACAGGGAACGCGCCAGCGTGGCGAGCACCTCGAGGTGCTCCGAAAAGGACCCCGCCGGAGTCGCAATCAACAGCACCAGGGTTGCCGGCCCGTCCAGCGCGCCGAAATCCAGGCTGTGCCCGAACCGCGTGACGCCCACGGCGATGGAGGTCTGCTCCACGTACTCGCTCCGGGCGTGGGGCAAACCCACGCCGCCGGGCAGGCCGGTGGCCATCTGGTGCTCACGGGAATTGACCTGCGCGAGGAAGGCCTCGAGGTCTGTGATCCGCCCGCATTCGTGCAGGCGGGCAGCCAACTGGGCAGCGGCGTCGGCCTTGTCCTCAGCCACCATGTCGAGGATCACCATCTGCGGTGTGGTCAGTTCGGCATCATGCAGGTCGAGGGGGGTCACAACCGGCCTCTCACGGAAATTTTGGGAACTGGCGTAAGGACGAGTGCTCCGGACGCCAGTGCCTGACCGGCGCCGCGATGCGGGTACTAGCTTAGCGGGACGATGTCTTCGACTCCCATGCGCGCGCTGTCCGCCGACACGTCGTCGGGCTGTTGCTGGCTGAGTCTCTCGGCTTCCACCCGCGCGAGGTAGTGCTTAACCTCACGGTCAACCTGGGCTTCGCTCCACTCAAGGTGCGGAGCCATCAGGTCCGCCACCACGGGAGCCGCTGACACACCGCGGTCCCAGGACTCGATCGAGATGCGGGTGCGGCGGGTCAGTACGTCATCGACATGGCGGGCGTCCTCATGGGTGGCCGCGAAGACAACCTCGGCACCCAGGTAGTCGTCAGCGCCGGGAAGCGGTTCGGCGAGCTCGGGATTTTCCCGGATAAGCCCAAGCACAAGTTCCGCCTGGGTCCCGTACCGCTGGAGCAGATGTTCAACGCGGGCCACATGGACCCCGTACTCCTCGGCCATGCGTGCACGCTTGTTCCATGCCGCCTTGTAGCCCTCGGCGCCGAGCAGGGGAACGGTCTCGGTGCAGCTTTCGGGTACCCGCTCATCGAGGGCGCGCGAGGCTTCATCCACGGCGTCCTTTGCCATGACCCGGTACGTAGTCCACTTGCCTCCGGCGACGACGACCAGGCCGGGGACAGGGTGCGCCACGACGTGCTCACGCGAAAGTTTGGCCGTGGAGTCATTCTCCCCGGCGAGCAGCGGACGCAGGCCGGCATAGACACCTTCCACGTCTTCGCGTGTCAGGGGCCGCTTCAGGACGCGGTTGACGTGTTCAAGGATGTAGTCGATGTCCGACGACGACGCCGCAGGGTGGGCCTTGTCCAGGTCCCAGTCGGTGTCCGTGGTGCCGATGATCCAGTGCCTGCCCCAGGGAATGACGAACAAAACGGATTTCTCGGTGCGCAGGATGAGCCCCACGGTGGACTGGAAACGGTCCCTGGGCACCACCAGGTGGATACCTTTCGAGGCTCGGACCTTCAACTGTCCGCGGTCGGTGACCATGGCCTGGGTTTCGTCAGTCCAGACACCGGTCGCATTGACGATCTGCTTGGCGCGGATGTTGAATTCCTCGCCGGTCTCATGGTCCTTGACCCGGGCGCCGACCACGCGCTCGCCTTCCCGCAGGAAGTCCTCGACGGAGACCCGGTTCGCCGCCTTCGCGCCGTAGGAAGCGGCGGTGCGCACCATGTTGACGACGTAGCGCGCGTCATCGACCTGGGCGTCGTAGTAGCGGATGGAGCCCACCATGGCGTCATCCTTCAGGCTCGGCGCCGCCCGGAGGGTTCCCCTACGTGAGAGGTGCTTGTGCATGGGGACGCCGCGCGAGTTGCCGGAGGTCATGCCCATGGTGTCGTAGAGGAAGATGCCGGCGCCGACATACGGGCGCTCGATGAAGCGCTTGCTCAACGGGTAAAGGAACGGCACCGGGCGGACCAGGTGCGGTGCGATCCGCTGGATCAGCAAACCGCGCTCCTTGAGCGCTTCCTGGACCAACGCGAAGTCGAGCATTTCAAGGTAGCGCAGACCGCCGTGGATGAGCTTCGATGACCGCGATGATGTGCCGGCGGCCCAGTCCCGCGCCTCGACGATTCCCACATCAAGACCCCTCGTCACCGCGTCCAGAGCGGAACCAACGCCGACGACGCCGCCGCCCACGATCAGGATGTCCAGTTCCTTGCCGGGTTCGGTAGTGGACTTCAGGGCAGCGAGTGACTCTTCGCGCTGCTGGGGGCTGAGGGCGCCTTCATTCATGGCCGTTATCCACCTTCGTTGTCGCGAATTGGTCCCTCAACCTTAGGCAATCAGCCGTTCGAAAGGTAGGGCGACAGCACTACCTCCACGCGCTGGAACTCCTTCAGGTCCGAGTAACCGGTGGTTGCCATGGCGCGGCGCAGGGCACCGATCATGTTCGAGGCGCCGTTGGTGTGATGTGACGGTCCCCAGAGCACTTCCTCGAGCGGCCCCACCGTACCGACGTTCACCCGGTCGCCGCGGGGAAGCTCGCTGTGGTGCGCCTCCTGGCCCCAGTGCCAGCCCTTGCCGGGGGCTTCCTCGGCGCGGGCCAGGGCGGAGCCCAGCATGACGGCGTCGGCTCCGACCGCAATGGCCTTCACGATGTCCCCGCTTGCCCCCATTCCGCCGTCAGCGATGACATGGACGTAACGGCCGCCCGATTCATCCAGGTAATCGCGGCGGGCGGCGGCCACATCCGAAATGGCAGAGGCCATCGGCGCGTGGATTCCGAGGGCGCGCCGCGTCGTCGTCGTCGCTCCCCCGCCAAAGCCGACCAGGACGCCGGCCGCACCGGTGCGCATGAGGTGCAGCGCCGGTGTGTAACCGGCGGCGCCGCCGACGATCACCGGGACGTCGAGCTCATAGATGAACTGCTTGAGGTTGAGGGGTTCCTCGTTTTTGGACACGTGTTCCGCGGAGACAGTGGTGCCGCGGATGATGAAGATGTCGACGCCGGCGGCCAGGACTGTCTTGTAGAACTCCTGCGTGCGCTGCGGGGTCAGCGAACCGGCAACCGTGACGCCGGCGTCGCGCATTTCAGCCAGCCGGCTGGTAATCAGTTCAGCCTGGATCGGGGCCTCGTAGAGCTCCTGCATCCGACGCGTGGCCGCGGGGCTGAAGTCCTCCGTGGAGAGGCCGGCAATCTCTTCGAGGACCGGCGTGGGGTCCTCATAGCGGGTCCAGAGTCCCTCGAGATTGAGCACGCCGAGGCCACCCAGCTTGCCCATCGCGATTGCGGTGGAAGGCGACATGGCCGAGTCCATGGGGGCTGCGATGACCGGCATCTCAAACTGGTATGCGTCAATCTGCCACTGGACCGAGACGTCCAGTGGGTCGCGGGTGCGGCGGGACGGGACCACCGCAATGTCATCGAGGGAGTATGCCCTGCGTCCGCGCTTGCCTCGGCCGATCTCAATCTCATAAGTCACTGGTCTAGGTTATCCCAGCTCGAATCGCGGTCCTGCTTCGACGAAAGCCAGGACGGGATCAGCTCACCGTCCCGGTCCTGTCCTCACCCACCAGCTGGCTTTCGAACATCCTGAAGTAGCGTCCGCGCAGTGCCACCAGTTCTGTGTGGGTGCCGGACTCGACGACGCAGCCGTCCTCGAGCATGTAGACGACGTCGGCTTTCTCGATGGTCGCCAGTCGATGGCTCACCGCGATGATGGTGTGCTCGCGGTCGGCGAACAGACGTCCGAAGATTCGGTGTTCGGCGAGCGCATCTATTGCCGAGGTGGGTTCATCCATCACGATGAATGTTGCGTCCCGGTAGAAGTTCCGTGCCATCGCCAGGCGCTGCCACTGCCCACCCGAGAGTCCGCTGCCCTTGCGCCCGCGCGGGTCTTCCATCCAGTTGCTGACGTGGTTCTCGAAGCGGCCCGGCAGTCTCTTGATGAAGTCTTCGGCTTCGGCGTCGTGGGCTGCGCGCACGATGCGTTCGTCATCCCGCAGCTCGGAGACGTCGCCAAAATAGATGTTGTTGGCTGCGGTCGCAAATTCGTACTTGAGGAAGTCCTGCGACATGACTGCCAGGTGCCGGTGCCAGGAGGAGATCTCAATGTTGGCAAGGTTCTCACCGTCCAGCAGAACGCGCCCGGCGCTCGGCTGATAGAGGCCGGCGAAAATCCGGATGAGCGTCGATTTACCGGCACCGTTCTCCCCGACGATGGCGACGTGCTGTCCGCTGCGGATATCCATCGAGATTCCCTTGAGCACCTCGATGTCGCTTCCGGTGTAGGTGAACCGGATGTCTTCAAGGCGCACGGACGACGGCGCCCGCTGCAACCGCCGTTGGCCTTCGACGGCGACGGGATACCCCATGAACTCTTCGTAGTCCTTCAGGTTCGCCAGGTCCTCGTCGATGGAACTGAGCGAGGTGACGAGACTGGTTGCCGTTCCCAGTGCGCGGCTGACGATCTGCTGCACGTAGAGGAACTGGCCGACAGGCTGGGCGCGGACGATGATCTGGCCGACCACCCAGATCAGTGCGATCACCTCGGCTCCGTACTGGAGCGAGTCAGCGAGCAGCTGCCTGGGGATGTATTTGCGCTGGAATTCGAGACGGCGTTTCTCATCGGCGTCGCGGAGCCGGGACCGCAGGTCCATCAGATAACCCACAATGCCGTAGAGCCGCATTTCAGCGATGTGCTGCGGGCGCATGAGATTCGTTTCGATCATCCGCCGCTGCCGCCGGGAATCGACTTGGGTGTTCCAGTGGGCCATCTGTTCACGAGAGAGACGGAACTGCAGATACACGCTGGGAACGATGGCCACCAGCACGATCAACGCGATCCACCAGCTGACCAGTACTAGTGCGCCGATGGCGAGCACCACCGAGACAAGCTGCGTGAAGATTGCCGCAATGCGGTCCAGCACCCGCGAGTAGGAGTCGGAGAACCTGCGGGCGCGGTCGTAGAGATCGACGGTTTCCTTGTCGTCATACCGCCAGAACTCAAGCGCGAGGAACCGCTCATACATCAGGTCACCTACGATCGCCCCGACGCGGAAGCTCAGCACCTGCTGGATATAGCGGTCGACGCCGTTGAACCCGCCCCACAGCAGGCCAAGGACCGCGGTGATCACCACATACACGATGGCCTGCCCACCGGCATCAGGGTCACCGGCGTACGCCTCGGCAAGCGCCGTCGTCGTAAGCGCAGCGAAGTAGGTGGTGACCAGCGGCAGGACGGCAGCTATGAGCGAGCCGACCACTTTCATAGCGACGCCGCCCGGCGACGCCTTGATGCTGACCTTCAGCACCTGCCCCACCGCACGGGCGTACGGCCGCAGAGCAGGCCGCGGACGAGCCGGCCGCGGTGGGCGCAGGGACTCGTCGCTCATCTGCTCTGTCCGGCTATTCGGCTTGCTACCTGGACCGTCTACTTCGAACTGCTACTTGGACCCGTAATTGGGCGCCTCAACGGTCATCTGGATGTCGTGAGGGTGTGATTCCTTCAGCCCGGCAGATGTGATCCGGACGAACTTGCCCTTGGCCTTCAGCTCCGGGATGGTGCGCGCCCCGGTGTAGAACATGGTCTGGCGCAGGCCACCGACCAGCTGGTACGCCACGGACGACAGCGGGCCCCGGTAGGCGACCCGGCCCTCAACGCCCTCGGGGATGAGCTTGTCATCACCGCTGACGTCACCCTGGGAATAGCGGTCCTTGGAGTAGGACGTGTTCTTGCCGCGGGTCTGCATTGCGCCGAGAGAACCCATGCCGCGGTAGGTCTTGTACTGCTTGCCGTTGACGAAAACCAGTTCGCCGGGAGCTTCAGCCGATCCAGCGAGGAGCGAGCCGAGCATGACGGTGTCCGCACCGGCGACCAGTGCCTTGCCGATGTCACCCGAATACTGCAGGCCGCCGTCGGCGATGACCGGAACGCCGGCGGGAATTGCTGCCTTGGCGGACTCATAGATGGCCGTCACCTGGGGGACGCCGACGCCGGCTACCACGCGGGTGGTGCAGATGGAACCCGGTCCCACGCCTACCTTGATGCCGTCAGCACCCGCGTCGATCAGCGCCTGCGCGCCCTCGCGGGTAGCGGCCTGACCGCCGATGACGTCTACGTGCCCGGCGGCTTTCTCGGCTTTGAGCCGGGCGATCATCTCGAGGACGCCGGCGCTGTGGCCATTTGCCGTATCGACGAACAATGCGTCCACACCGGCGTCGACCAGTGTCATGGCGCGTTCCCAGCCGTCGCCGAAGAAACCGATGGCGGCTCCGACACGGAGGCGGCCCTCGTCGTCCTTGGTGGACAGCGGATACTGTTCCGCTTTCGTGAAGTCCTTGACGGTGATGAGGCCGCGGAGGATGCCGTCGTCGTCGACAAGGGGAAGCTTCTCGATCTTGTTCTTGCCCAGAAGGCCGATCGCATCCTCACCGCTGATGCCCACGTGGCCCGTGACCAGCGGCATCGGGGTCATCACTTCGCGGACCAGCCGGTGCGGGAACTCGTGCTCGGAGACAAACCGGGTGTCGCGGTTGGTGACGATTCCGAGGAGCCTGCCGTCGCCGTCGACCACGGGAAGGCCCGAGACGCGGTAATGGCCGCAGAGGTCATCGAGCTCGCGCAGGGTGGCGTCAGGGCCGACGGTGACCGGGTTGGTGATCATGCCGGACTCGCTGCGCTTGACGCGGTCCACCTGCTCGGCCTGGTCGGCGATCGACAGGTTGCGGTGGATGACGCCGAGGCCGCCCTGGCGCGCCATGGCAACCGCCATGCGGGCTTCGGTGACGGTGTCCATGGCGGAGGACAACAACGGGGTCTGCACACTGATGCGCTTCGAAACCCGGGAACTGGTATCCGCTTCGGACGGGATGACGTCAGTATGTCCGGGCAGCAACAGGACGTCGTCGTAGGTCAGGCCAACAAAGCCGAAGGGATCATGGGGGGTCGACTGTTCGCTCAACGCGGCGCCTCTTTCGGGGGGATGCTGTGGGAGTATCGCCAGTGCGGTGGACCGGCGCGTTCCGGCTTCTATCGTAGAACGAATGGAATCCATCCCCTATTCCAATGACCCCTTTAAAGATGTGAAACGAGCAACGTTCCGGCCTTCGGGGAAGACCGGAACGTTGCTCGAGCGCCCCTGGCGGCCAAGTGCTGCCGGTGGCTGGTGCCTTTAGTGGCTATGTGCCGCTAGTGGCTGTGGCCGTGGTGCTCTTCTTCTTCGGCCGGCTTCTCAACCACGAGGGTCTCGGTGGTGAGAACCAGTGCGGCGATCGAAGCTGCGTTGCGCAGGGCCGAGCGGGTGACCTTCACCGGGTCGATGATGCCGGCATCTACGAGGTTCTCGTAGTCGCCGGTGACGGCGTTGAAGCCGTGGTTGACATCAAGCTGGCCGACCTTGTCAACGACAACGTAGCCCTCGAAGCCTGCGTTCTCGGCGATCCAGCGCAGCGGCTGGACCAGTGCACGGCGGACGAGGCCGACGGCGGTAGCCGCATCGCCCTCGAGCTTGAGCACAGCCGGGTCTTCTTCGAGGACCTTCGAAGCGTGGATCAGCGCGGAACCGCCACCTGCGACGATTCCTTCTTCCAGGGCTGCGCGGGTGGAAGAAACAGCATCTTCGATGCGGTGCTTCTTTTCCTTGAGCTCAACCTCGGTGGCTGCGCCGACCTTGATGACTCCAACGCCGCCGGCGAGCTTGGCGAGGCGCTCCTGGAGCTTCTCGCGGTCCCAGTCAGAGTCCGTGCGCTCAACCTCGGCGCGGATCTGTGAAACGCGATCGGCAACATCCTGCTCGCTGCCTGCACCGTCAACAATGGTGGTGGCGTCCTTCGTCACGGTGATGCGGCGGGCCGTGCCCAGCACTTCGAGGCCGACCTGGTCGAGCTTCAGGCCCAGATCCGGGGAAACGACCTGCGCACCGGTGAGGGTGGCGATGTCCTGGAGCATGGCCTTGCGGCGGTCACCGAAACCGGGAGCCTTGACCGCAACAACGTTGAGGGTGCCGCGGATCTTGTTGACCACAAGGGTGGACAGTGCTTCGCCCTCGATGTCCTCAGCGATGATGAACAGCGGCTTGCCGGCCTGCAGCGCCTTCTCGAGCAGCGGCAGGAACTCCTGCAGAGCGGAGATCTTGCCCGAGTTGATCAGGATCAGCGCGTCTTCGAGGACGGCTTCCTGGCGCTCGGGGTCGGTCACGAAGTAGGGGCTCAGGAAGCCCTTGTCGAACTGCATGCCTTCGGTGAGGACGAGCTCGGTCTGCGTAGTCGAGGATTCCTCGATCGTGATGACGCCGTCCTTGCCGACCTTCTCAAAGGCTTCGGCGAGCAGGTCGCCCACTTCCTGGCTCTGGGCCGAGATAGCGGCAACGTTTGCGGTCTGCTTGCCAACGACCTCGCGGGCGTTTTCGAGCAGGCGGCCGGCAACGGCCTCGATGGAGACCTCGATGCCGCGCTTCAGTGCGCCCGGGGCCGCACCGGCAGCAACGTTGCGCAGGCCTTCCTTGACCAGTGCCTGTGCGAGGACCGTGGCCGTCGTCGTGCCGTCACCGGCAACGTCGTTGGTCTTGGTTGCAACTTCCTTGGCGAGCTGTGCGCCGAGGTTCTCGAAGGGGTCGTCGAGCTCAACCTCACGGGCGATGGTCACGCCGTCGTTCGTGATGGTGGGGGCGCCCCACTTCTTGTCGAGGACGACGTTGCGTCCGCGGGGGCCGAGCGTCACCTTGACGGTGTCGGCCAGCTTGTCGACGCCGGCTTCCAGCGAGCGGCGAGCGGCGTCGTTAAACTCCAACTGCTTTGCCATTGTATTGGTTACGTTCCTTTCAGGCTTGTGCAGGGATGCGCTTACTTACAGGAAAGAACCCCGGCCGAATGTGACCGGGGTTCTTCTGCACAACTACTTGACGACGATCGCCAGAACGTCGCGGGCGGAGAGAACCAGGTACTCCTGGCCACTGTGCTTGACTTCGGTTCCGCCGTACTTGGAGTAGATGACGACGTCGCCTTCAGCTACGTCGACCGGAACGCGGTTGCCGTTGTCGTCAACGCGGCCGGGGCCTACTGCGACGACCTCGCCCTCCTGGGGCTTTTCCTTGGCGGTGTCCGGGATAACCAGACCGGAAGCGGTGGTCTGCTCGCCTTCCAGCGGCCGAACAACAATACGATCTTCAAGAGGCTTGATAGAGACCGACACTCGGACCTCTCCTTCACTTGGTTTGAATGAATCTGGGGTTTCGAGCAGGCGCTGACCGTCGTCGCGGTGCCGGTTGGCGCATCCTCGAAGGATTAGCACCCTCATAGCGAGAGTGCCAAGTCCGACTTTATGCAACGGTTAGCACTCGGTCAAGGCGAGTGCCAAAGTGTCACTGCAAAGCAGGTGGGGGATCCGATCCGGGAGAGTGACGTCTAGACTGAAGAGCCCGGCCCAGCCCCCTCGCCGAAAGCGGTACCTTGACCCAGAACCTCCTTGAGCCCATCCTGACTCCCGAGGGCTGGGAGCTGCTCAACTCGCTCGGACCCTACTCCGAGTCCGAAAGCCTCCGGCTCAACGAACAGCTCCGCGCTGCAGGTCATTCCCCTGAGGTGGTGAACGCGGCCCTCACCCAGTCCCGGCTGCGGGCCAAGGCCCAGGCCAAGTTCGGTCCCTTCGCCGCCCGGATGCTGTTCACGCCCGCCGGACTCGAGCAGGCGACCAGGCTCAACGTCGCCGCCCGGCACGCCCAGCGTTACGTCACAGCCGGGCTACAGAAGGTGGCCGACCTCGGCTGCGGCATCGGCGCCGACTCGATGGCCCTGGCGACCCTCGAACGCGACGTCACCGCCGTCGAACTTGATGAAACCACCGCGGCAGCCGCCACGATGAACCTCCTGCCTTGGTCCAACGCCACGGTGGTCAACGCTGACGCGTCAACGGTGGACCTCAGCGGGTACGACGGCGTCTGGCTGGATCCGGCCCGAAGGACCACTTCCAGCTCGGGTACCAAACGCCTCTTCGACCCGGAGGCCTTTTCGCCTCCCCTGTCCTTCGTCGAGAGCCTCGCCGATACAGGGATGCCGGTGGGTGTGAAGCTGGGCCCCGGAATACCCCACGACGCCATCCCTCCGAACTGCGAAGCGCAGTGGGTTTCAGTCGACGGCGATGTCGCCGAAGTTGTCCTCTGGTTCAATGCACTCCGCCGCGACAACGTCCGCCGCAGCGCCCTGCTGATCGGCACGGAGGGCGCCACGGAACTCACCAGCAATACCGACTTCGGCGAGGACGACGACGCCCCGCTCGGTCCCGTCGAGGGGTACCTCTACGAGCCGGACGGCGCCGTGATCCGCTCGGGCCTGGTTGCCGACGTCGCACGGCGCATCGGCGGACACCTGGTCGATCCGCACATCGCGTACATCTGCGCGCCGGAACTGGTCGAAACCCCGTTCGCGAGGCCCTACCGGATCCTTGACGTCATGCCGTACAACGTGAAGGCCCTGAAGTCCTGGGTCAAGGCAAACGACATCGGCGTCCTCGACATCAAGAAGCGCGGGACCTCCGTCACCCCCGAGGAGCTGCGCAAACAACTGCTCGCCGGCTCGAAGAAGTCAGTCCGCAAAGCCACGCTGGTACTGACGAGGATCGATGAAGACCGCGTCGCCGTCGTCGTCGATCCGGTGCTGGGCTAAGGGGAAAAACTAGGCCGGCCGGCGCGAGAATTCGCCCGCCTCGCGGATCTGCTCAGCCGTCGGCCGCACCCCGGTGTAGAGCACAAACTGTTCGGCGGCCTGCAGCGCGATTACCTCGGCACCCGTAATCACGGGCTTGCCTGCTCGCCGGGCAGCCTGGACAAGCGGCGTTTCGGACGGCAACGCAACGACGTCGAACACCAGCGACGATGAAGCAATCGCCTCGTCGCTGAATGACTGGACCTCCTCGTCCTGCCCTGCCATACCGAGCGGGGTCACATTGATGAGCAGGTCCGCGGTGGAATCGCCGGGCTCGGCCTGCCACTCGAACCCGTACAGCCCCGCCAGGCGCCTGCCTGCCTCTTCGTTCCGGGCCACGACGGTGACCTGCGTGAATCCCGCATCCCTCACGGCCGCCGCAACAGCCTTGGCCATTCCGCCTGATCCGCGCAACAGAACCGACGACGACGGCGTTACCTCCGTCCGCTGTCCGATCAATTCGGCGACCGCAAGGTAGTCGGTGTTGTACGCGGTGAGGACGCCGTCGTCGTTCACGATGGTGTTCACCGAGTTGATCGCCAGCGCCGAGGGATCCATCCGGTCCATCAGCGGGATCACGTCCTCCTTGAACGGCATGGACACGGCGCACCCGCGAATCCCCAATGCCCGGACACCTCCGATGGCGGCCTGCAGGTCCGTGGTGGTGAACGCCTTGTAGATGTAGTTCAGCCCAAGCTGGTCATAAAGCCAGTTGTGGAAACGGGTTCCGATGTTGCTGGGCCTCGCAGCGAGGGAAATACACAGGACCATGTCTTTATTCAGGATCGGCACCCGTCAATTATGACCTGCGCCCTTCACGTCCTCCAGCGTGGAACCATCACCAAACTTCTGCTTCGAAATAATGCTGACTTTCCCGTTGGTCTCCAGCACAATCGCGGCGACGTTGGAAAGGTCACCGTTGCCCTGCATTCGGGCGGCCTGGAGAAGTTCCGATTTCGTCAGCCGGTTCCTGCGGAGGTCCTCTTCCTGGACCTGGCCATCTCTGAACAGGAGAACCGGACGGGAAGTGATCGCTCCCCTGAACCCAGGCCAGCGGGACGACAAAAAGGCCACGATGAACTGCAGCGCCGCCAGCAGGGCGAGTGCGAACGCTCCCTCAGTCCAGGAGACATCGGAACTGAGCAGGATGGTTGCCAGCGTGGATCCGAGTGCGACCGTGATGATGAAATCGAAGATATTGAGTTGGCTGAGGGTCCTCTTGCCCGACAATCGAAGAACGACGACGAGAAGGACGTAGGCGGCGGAGCCGACCAGCAGTACCCGACCAACATCAGCCCAGCTATCGAACCACATACCGACTCCCAACCTGTTCCTGATCATTCATGTTTTCGCTCCTCGCGGCGTGCATGTTGTGCCTCTTCTCACGAAGGCTTGACCTTCACACTAAGTCCCAGAGGCGTCTTCAGCGACCGTAGAGCATGCCCTCTGCACTACTATTGAGGTCAGTTCTCACCCGCGATGGCGCGATACCGAGGCAAATTTTCCCCACCGTCCGGTACCGGTCAGGAGCACATACCCATTGAAGATAGAGTTCGCGAAGTCGGAGCAGTCGACCCTCGGCGTTGAGTGGGAGCTCGCACTTGTTGACCGGTATAACGGAGACCTGGTGTCCGTGGCCAAGGAAGTGCTCCGGGGCGTCAACGAGCGTCATCCTGAGCTCCAGGCCGACGACGAACACCCCCACATCAAGCAGGAACTCCTCCTCAATACTGTCGAGATCGTCACGGGAATCTGCCACACCGTCGCGGAGGCCAAGGAGGACCTCAGCCGGTCACTCGCCGCGGTACGCGAGGTGACTGACCCGATGGGCGTCGAGTTGTTCTCCGCCGGATCCCACCCCTTCAGCGCACCGCGTTCCCAGCCTGTGACGGACAAGGAACGGTACTCCAAGCTCATCGACCGCACCCAGTGGTGGGGCCACCAGATGGTGATTTACGGAGTCCATGTCCACGTGGGCCTGGACCACCGGGACAAGGTGCTTCCCGTGCTCGACGGGCTGGTGAACTACTTCCCGCACTTCCAGGCGATCTCGGCGTCGTCCCCGTTCTGGGGCGGCGAGGACACCGGCTACGCGTCGCAGCGTGCGCTGATGTTCCAGCAGCTTCCAACCGCCGGGCTGCCGTTCCAGTTCCGGAGCTGGGCAGAATACGAAGCCTACGTGCAGGACATGTTCACCACCGGCGTGATCGATACGGTGAGCGAGATCCGCTGGGACATCCGCCCGGTCGGCAACCTCGGGACCATTGAAATGCGTGTCTGCGACGGGCTATCCACGCTCGAGGAGGTCGGCGCCGTCGCTGCACTGACCCAGTGTCTCGTGGACGATTTCTCCACCACCCTGGACAACGGCGGCTCAATTCCGACCATGCCGCCGTGGCATGTGCAGGAGAACAAGTGGCGCGCCGCCCGCTATGGGCTCGAGGCCATCATCATTCTCGACGCTGCAGGCACCGAACGGCTCGTCACGGAGCACCTGATGGATGAGCTCAACCGGCTCGAACCGGTTGCGGCGAAACTCGGCTGCTCGCAGGAATTGGCCGACGTCGAAAAGATCCTGCAGCGCGGCGCCGGGTATCAGCGGCAGCGCCGCATCGCCGCCGAGAACAATGGCGACCTGAGCGCCGTCGTACTGGATATGGTGCGTCAGCTCCGCGCCTGACAGGCGGCCGTGGCGTCAGTCGCTGACGGAGGGCTGCCACCCGGCGTCGCGTCCCATTCTCGCCAGCAGCCTGGTTTCCCGATCCGCGTCGGGCGGGACAGGAAGCGCGGGCCTGCAGATGCCTTCCATGTAGAGGTGCTCACCGAAACCATCAAGGGATTTCTCAATGAGATCGAGCTCATCCTCGGTGAAATGCGTGTCCCGACCCGCACCACGCGCAATGTCCCATCGATGCACCAGCAGATCAAAGCCGTAGAACGTCGTGAGCGTCTTTCCGACCGTCGTGGGACCGAAGTAACCCTCGAAAGACGTCTGCGCGAGCTCGGCGGTGTCGAGGACGTTTTGAACGCGGGAAGCATGTGACTTCCATGCCCCCACGGGATCCTGCGCCGAGTCCGGACGCGAGCCGGCGTCGATGTTGTGCTGTCCCAGAAAGTCCCGTTCGCTATCAATCAGGTGGTCCAGAACGTCGAGGACCGTCCAACCGGTACATGGCGACGGCGCCGTCCAGTCCTCCACGGTTTCGAGGATTTCCCTCAGCCGGGCATTCTCTGTCCGAAACAGTTCCGAATAGGTAAGCATGGAACAACCGTAGGTCAGAGGTGGACTGTACTCACCGGCATAGAGGAATCGGTGCCGAAACCGATCCCGCTGGGCTCGCCGCCGTCCATGATGATGCGCGCCGCGAGCGCGGCGACCATGGCGCCGTTGTCAGTACATAACGACGCCGGCGGGATGGTGAGCGAGATGCCCGCGGCTTCGCAGCGTTCCCAGGTCAGCTGCCGAAGCCGGGAGTTGGCGGCTACTCCCCCGCCCAGCAGCATCGAGGTGATGCCGTGCTCGGTACAGGCCAGCACCGCCTTCGATGTGATCACATCGACCACCGCTTCCTGGAAGGACGCCGCAACATCGGCAACCGGTACCTCGACACCGCGCGCCTCGCAGTCCTCGACGAACCGCGCCACCGCCGTCTTCAGCCCACTGAAGGACCAGTCGTACCGGTGGGGGCCGGGCTGCTCCGCGGTCCCCATATACTTGGGCTGACTCAGCCCGCGCGGGAACCTGATGGCAGAAGGATCACCCTGCGACGCGAGCCGGTCAATCACCGGACCGCCCGGATAGCCGAGGCCGAGAATGCGTGCCACTTTGTCATACGCCTCGCCCGCGGCATCGTCGATGGTGGAACCCAGCAGCTCTACGTCGGACGCCAGGTTCCTCACCCGCAGGATCTCCGTGTGGCCGCCGGACACCAGCAGGGCCCCGAGGTTGTCCGGCAGGTCACCGGCGTCGAGCAGGCCAACACCAACGTGCGCCACGAGGTGGTTCACCGCAAAGAGCGGTTTCCCTGTTGCAACCGCCAGCGCTTTCGCGGCAGCTACTCCGACCATGAGGGCACCGGACAGCCCCGGGCCGGAGGTAACGGCGAGCGCATCGACCTCAGGCAGCGTCACGCCTGCCTCATCCAGTGCCTGCTGGAGGGTGGGCACCATCGCATCAAGGTGGGCACGCGAGGCGATCTCCGGGATGACCCCGCCGAAACGCACGTGCTCATCCATGGAGGACGACACCGCGTTGGTCAACAGGGTTGTGCCCCGCACGATCCCGACGCCGGTCTCATCGCAGGAGGATTCGATTCCGAGGACCAGGGGTTCAGACCGGTTCATGGTCGCCTTTCGCTACGCCGGAGAAAGTGAAGGTCAGGCGCATGACATGGGCGCTGACACCGTCCCGGTAGTAACCGCGCCGGGTGTGGATGTGCTCGAACCCGTTGCGCTCGTACAGCCGGCGCGCACGGGGGTTGTCCTCGCGCACCTCAAGCAGGATTTCCCTTGCACCCCTGCGACGGGCTTCCTCGAGCATGCTCGTCAGCATCGCCGTCCCGATCCCCTGGCCTTCGTACTCCGGCAGCACGCCGATGGTCTGGATGTCGGCCGTGGTGCCGAGCACCATGACCCCGCAGTAGCCAACAAGCTGTCCGTCGACCTCGGCGATCATGTACTTCCGGGTCTCCGTTTGCTCGAACTCGTCGAAGAACAGTTCGAGCGGCCAGGCGTCGACAGGGAAGAGCTTCTGTTCGAGGTTGCCGACAGCGGGAATGTCCTGGAGGCGCATCGGGCGCAGCGTAAAGGTCACAGCAGGGCTTTCTTCCGCGGTCCGGGTACCTTGGCGTCCGACTCACGAAGGTAGAGCGGCGTCGTGGGGCGCAGGGTTCCGCCCGCCGCCAGGGTGCGGTCGGCAACGAGGGCCAGCGCGACGGCGTCGGGCGTGAGGTCGGTTGCCCCGGCTGTGCCGGCCAGCCGCTCGGTATAGAGGCCGGCGCCGCGGCCGTAGACGGGCAGGTCGGGAACGCTCTCAGCCGGACCCACATGGGGTCCGTCCACAAGCTGCGGCAGCGGCGACCCGGCGCGGTAGCGTGCCCAGTACACTTCCTTGCGCCGCGCGTCGGTGGCAACCGAGAATTCTCCCTCGGGGTGGCCGGCATCGAGGGCCACCGCATCCAGGCTCATGACCCCGTGCAGCGGCACGTTCCACACGAAGGAGAGCATGCGCGCGGTTGCGATACCCGCGCGGAGTCCGGTGAAGGGCCCGGGCCCGACGCCCACGACCATGGCGTCCAGTTCGGTTCCCGCCACACCGGCGTCCGCCAGCAACCGCTCGACGGCGGGAGCCAGCACTTCGGCGTGCGAGCGCGTGTCGGTCGAGGCGAACCGCTGGAGGACGACGCCGTCACGCACCAGCGCGGCGCTGGCGGCAGCGGACGTATCAAGGGACAGAATCAGCACGCTAGACCAGCACTCCCAAGTCAATGTCGGCCCAGCGCGGACCGTAGGCGTCGATGCGCACGTGGCGCGGTTCGTCGTCGTCATCTGTGGTTGCTGCAGGGTCCGTGAGTGAACCGGCAACCGGGCGGACCAGCGTGATGTGCAGCCAGCTGTCAGCAAGGTGCTCCACGCGGCCGGAACCCCATTCGACGACGGTGACGGAACCATCCAGCGTCGACTCCAGGTCGAGGTCGTCTATCTCTGCGTCCGATTCCAGCCGGTACGCGTCCACGTGGACCAGCTCCGGCCCGTTCGAGAGCGAGGGATGATTGCGCACCAGCACGAAGGTTGGCGAGATGATGCCTTCCCGGACCCCCAGCCCGCGGCCCAGTCCCTGGGTGAAGGTCGTCTTCCCGGCACCGAGTTCACCGGTGAGGATGAGGAGGTCACCTGCCGCAAGCCGGCCGCCAAGGCTCTCTGCGGCACGTTGGAGTTCCTCTACGGAGGCTACGGAGAACCCGTGCGACCAGGCTGGGCTTGTCACTGGGCTGTCTCCAAGTCGATGTACCGGCGGGCGACCCGCGGGCTGATTCGGGTGACGATTTCGTAGTTGATCGAGCCGCTGGCCCGGGCCCAGTCATCGGCCGTGGGGGTTCCGTCCCCGGTGCCGAAGATCACGACCTCGCGGCCGAGCGGACTCTCACCCGAATCTGCGATCCCGGTCTCATCGAAGTCGATGACAAACTGGTCCATCGCGATCCGTCCCACGACGGGGTAGAACCTGCCACCCACTGATACCGGCGCACCAGTAGCAACCCTCGGGATGCCGTCGCCGTAACCCACCGGAACCAGGCCCAGGGTGGTTCGCTTGTCGGTGCGGTAGGACAGGCCGTAGGAAACGCCGTGACCTTCCGGCACTTCCTTGCAGTTCGCGATGGTGGTCCGGAAGGTCATGGCCGGACGAAGCCCGAGCTCAGCCGATGGCTGCCCGTCGAAGGGTGAGAGACCGTAGATGCCGAGCCCCACCCGCACGAGGTCGAAATGTGCATCGGGCCGCGAGAGCGTGCCGGGAGTGTTCGCGAGGTGACGGACCTCGAGGTCAACCCCGGCGTCTTCTGCAACGGCGACGGCTTCCCGGAAACGTTCGATCTGCTCGTCGGTCTCTTCCCGGTCAGGTTCGTCGGCAACAGCCAGGTGGGAGAAGACGCCGACAACCCTCAGCAGTCCGTTTTCCTGATGTTCCAGCGCGCGGCCCAGCAGGGCTTCCCACTGCTCGGGCGGGCAACCGTTGCGGCCCAGTCCGGTATCGATCTTCAGGTGCACCCGGGCAGGGCGCTCAAGCCGCCGTGCTTCGGCCACCACGCGGGCCAGTTCCCAGCCCGAAATACCCAGATCCACGCCCAATTCAATGGCGGCCGCGAAATCACTCGATTCGGTGTGCAGCCAGGCGAGGACCGGCGCCTCGATGCCGGCCTCGCGAAGTGCGACGGCCTCCGCGATGTGCGCAACCCCGAGCCAGGCGGCACCGGCTTCCAGTGCTGCCTTCGCCACCGGCACAGCGCCGTGTCCGTAGCCGTCGGCCTTCACCACGGCCATGACGCGTGCCGGGCTGGCAATCTCGGCGATATGCCGAACGTTGTGCCGCACCGCGGCGAGGTCGATGTCCGCCCACCGTTCCGGCACGGGCCCTGCTGAAAAACTCACAGGCCCATTCTGTCAGTTCTGAACGGGCGGTCAGGAATCGGGCCCCTCCGGCTATGGTCCCCGGTGGGTCCGCAGCCTGCCCGGCAGCTCTCATGCGTCCGACTGGGTTGCAATGGTGGCGCTCGCCCGCCGGACCGCTTCAGGTGGGACGTTGGCGACGGCCTCCTCCAGGAAGGCGTAGCGGCGCATCCACTGCTTCCGGACGCCGTCGCGCTCGGCACTCATCCCCCGCCACCAGTCGGCGATATCGCCCCAGCCCGGAGCGGCCAGCGAACCTCCGACTTCCTGCACCGAGAGTGAGGCACACAGGTTGGCGAACGCCAACCGATCCGCGAGGGACCAGCCTGCAAGGTCGCCCGTGACGAAGGCCGCTCCGAAGCAGTCGCCGGCTCCCGTTGGATCGTACGCATTCACGGGCAGTGCGGGCACCCACTCCTCCTCCCCGGTAATGGAGTCGACGGCGATTGCGCCGTGGTGGCCGACCGTCACCACGGCCACCGGTACCAGGTCCGCGAGCGCATACAGTGCGGCCCAGGGGTCGGTGGTTCTCGTGTACGCCATTGCCTCGGCTTCGTTGGGCAGGAAGGCGTGGAAGTACTGCAGGGAATCCAGCGCTTCCCGGGACCAGGTTCCGCTTGGATCCCAACCGACGTCACCGTAGAGCCGCATCCCGTTGGCATGCGCCACGGGCACCCACGGTTCCACTTCCGGGCCCACTTCAGCGATGGCGGCGCGGCTCCGCGGCAGGTCTGCGATCAGCTCTGAAGCGGACAGCGGCGACGGGTGCCCATGCGTGACCATCGACCGGTCACGGTTCACCGAGAGCGACACCGTGACCGGCGAATGCCACTCCTCGAAGGTCTTCGACCGGGACAGGTCAACGTGTTCCTGCCCGTGCAGGATGCTGCGGTTGAAGGCACCGTAACCGTCGTCGCCGAATGCTGCCGCGAGCGTCGTGTGCAGTCCGAGCCTGCTTGCCGCGATGGCCTGGTTCGCCACTCCGCCGGGACACGAACCCATCCCCTCGGCCCACACCTCGGTCCCTGGGACCGGCAGCGTATCGAGGCCGGTGAAGATAATGTCGAAGAACACCGAACCGGTAAGCAGGAGGTCGAACTCCGGATCGTTCTCGGTCCGTGAGGAGGCAAGCGGGTCGAAGCGGTTCGGGGAAGCCATGTAGGGCACATTACTCCCCGGCCGTACGGGGAGTAATCAGCAGGGCGCGTTCAGCGTCCACCAAGGAGCGCATCATGAAGTTGGCTGTGATCGGCGGCGGCGGGTTCCGCGTACCCCTCATTTACCGCGCACTGTGCTCGGGTGCCTTCGCCGGTTTGATCGATGATGTGTGCCTGTACGACGCCGATCCCTCCCGCGCGGCGGCAGTCGCCCGTGTGGCGCTCGATATGCCGCTTCCCGACGGAGCGCAGCCGCCCCGCCTCATCGTGAGTGACCGGTTGGAGGACGCTCTGGCGGGTGCCGACGTCGTCTTCGTTGCCATCCGTCCCGGTGGCGCCGCCGGCCGCGTGCTGGATGAGCGGGTTGCCATTTCCGAGGGGGTACTCGGCCAGGAGACGGTGGGTGCGGGCGGCCTGTCCTACGCGCTGCGCTCCATCCCCGAGATGCTCACGTTGGCGGAGGTCATTGTCCGCACCTGCCCGGAGGCGTGGGTCATCAACTTCACCAACCCCGCGGGGATCATCACGGAGGCGGTGCAGCCCGTTCTGGGCGAACGTGTCATCGGGATCTGCGACTCGGCCTCCGGGCTGGTCCGCCGTGCGTCCATCGCCGCGGGTGCTCCGTTGCCGCTCGGCACCCTGACCGGTGTCGATTACGTGGGCCTGAACCACCTGGGGTGGCTGCGGTCCCTGGAGCACGACGGCGTGAACCTCCTGCCCGCACTGCTGGCCGATCCTGCCCGGCTGGGTTCGTTCGAGGAAGGCCGGGTCTTCGGTGAGCAGTTCCTGCGCATGGTCGGCGCGCTGCCGAACGAGTATCTCTTCTACTACTACTTCCATGCGGAGGCGCGGCGCTCCGTTGCCGCCGCAGCCGAAACCCGCGGGGAGTCACTGGTCCGCCAGCAGGAGGGCCTTTATCCAAGGCTGCTCTCGACAAATCAGCCTTTCGCCGAGTGGGAGGCGGCACGGCGAACCCGCGAAGAGGGATACCTTGCCGAAGCCCGCACGGCTGAGGAATCCCGCGATGAGGCGGACCTGGCAGGCGGCGGCTATGAGCGGGTGGCCCTCACCGTCATGCGCGCCCTGATCCGGGACGAGGCTGCCGAGCTCATCGTCAACGTCCGCAACGGCGAGTCGATCCCCCAGCTTCCTGCCGACGCCATCGTCGAGGTTCCCGCACTCGTCACCGGCCGGGGCGCCGCAGCGCTGCCGGTTGGAAAGCCGGCACCGCATCAGCTCGGCCTGATGTCGCAGGTGAAGGGGGTCGAGCAGGACGTGATCGCCGCCGTCGTGCAGGGGGACCGTTCCCTCGCGGTCCGTGCTTTCGCGCTGCATCCGCTCATTGATTCCGTGCACACCGCCCAGCGGCTTCTTCGCGGGTACGAGAACGCGTTCCCGAAGCTGCACAGCCACTGGCGCCAGGGGTAAGGCCAGACGGCAAAGGAAACGCGCTGCGGACCAGCGAATGTCGCGGGTCCACAGCGCGTTCTGAACACGCAGGCCGTCCTAGACTTCCAGCGCCCTTGCCCAGAGGTTGATGTCGGATTCGACGGCGAACTCGTCGATCGCGTTCAGCTCGTCTTCGCTGAAGTCGAGGTTGTTGATCGCACTCACGCTGTCCTCGAGCTGCTTCACGCTCGAGGCACCGATCAGCGCCGACGTGATGGGCGAGCCCTTGCTCTGCGGGCGGAGGATCCACGCGATGGCCATCTGCGCAAGCGTCTGTCCCCGGGACTCCGCGATGCTGTTCAGGCCGCGGACACGGCGCAGGTTGTCCTCCGACAGGTGGTCCTCGGACAGCGACTTGTTCGAGGCCGCACGCGAACCTTCCGGAACCCCGTTGAGGTACTTGCTGGTGAGCAGGCCCTGTGCGAGCGGCGAGAACGCGATGGATCCGGCTCCGGTCTGCTCAAGGACCTCGGGCAGGTTCGGCTCGCCGTTCTCGACCCAGCGGTTAAGCATGGAGTACGAGGGCTGGTGGATCAGCAGGGGTGTACCGAGATCCCGCAGGATCGCTGCCGCCTCTGCGGTTCGCTCCGGAGAGTATGAGGAGATACCGGCGTACAACGCACGCCCGGAACGCACTGCGGTGTCCAGGGCGCCCATCGTTTCCTCAAGCGGAGTCTCCGGATCGGGGCGGTGGCTGTAGAAAATGTCGACGTAGTCCAGCCCCATGCGCGACAGTGACTGGTCAAGGCTCGCCAGCAAGTACTTGCGTGATCCGAAGTTGCCGTAGGGACCAGGCCACATGTCATAGCCGGCCTTGCTTGAAATCACGAGCTCATCGCGGAACGGCTTGAAATCGTCCTTGAGGTGCCTGCCGAAGTTGGTCTCCGCCGAGCCATAAGGAGGTCCGTAGTTATTCGCCAGGTCGAAATGGGTGACGCCGAGATCGAATGCCCGCCGCAGAATGGCACGCTGGACGTCGAATGGCTTGTCATCACCGAAGTTGTGCCACAACCCCAGCGAGACGGCCGGCAGGTGCAAGCCGCTTCGTCCGACTCGTCGGTATGGCATGGTCTCGTAGCGGTTTTCCGCCGGGTGATAGGTCATGAATTCATCCTAGGTCGCTGAGGGGTCAAAACCACTGATCCGGCAGGAGCGCACGGAACTGTGACACCGCGGTATGCACCGGCGACGCACCCGCCACGAAGCCGTCCGGGCGAACCAGGTAGCACGTCCCGTCCTCGAGGCCTTTGCCGGCTGCCGCGGCGAATGAGTGGACACGCACGTTCAGGGCGTGCCCGACGGCGGCAACCACTTCCGGGTCCACCTCGCCGTAGGTGTGAACCTGCCAGGTGGCAGAGCGGAGGGTTTCGAAGTTACTTCCCGTCCAGGGTAACCGCCTGCCGACGACCCGTCCGCGGCGCCCGCGCCGGCTGGGTTTGGCACCCGTACCACCAGACGCGCCGGCGCCGTCGTCCATCCAGTAGTGGATCCGGATCTGGGAGACGTAGCCGAACAGGCGCGGCGCGATGGGGAGCTGTGGAATGAGCCGGACCGCCGCCGGGGCAACCAGCCGCGGAGCCGTGCGGCGGAAAGCGCGGGCGATCCTCCGCGTGGAGGTCACCGCGCCGAATGCCCGGTCCGTACTGTTCACCAGGCGAAGAGCCACCGGGCGCCGCTCAGCTTCGTAGCGGTCAAGCAGAGACTCCGAGGCGCGGCCCTGGATCACCTCCGCCAGCTTGAATGCCAGATTGTGCGCATCCTGCAGGCCGGTGTTCATTCCCTGGGCGCCGACGGGCGAGTGGACGTGCCCGGCATCGCCAGCCAGGAAAACCGGACCTTCACAGAAGCGCGCAGCAACCCGGTGATGGATGCGGTAGGTGGAGAACCAGAGCGACTCCCGGTAGGACACGTCGAACACCTCGTCGAGCCGTTGCCGTGCGAGTGCCTCGGGCACGTCCTGGCCGCCGGCGGTCCGCAGCACGCCGAGCAGCCGGTGGTGGCCGTCCGGCCCCATGGGGAAGCCCAGCAGGAACTCCTCCGCGCCGAACCGGAGGTTCACGCTGTCCTCGGCGACACCGGAGACGCCCAGCACGTCCACCACGTAGAACGTGTGCTCGTTCGTGAGCCCCTCGAAGGGGATGCCGGTCAGTTTCCGTACCGCCGACGATCCTCCATCCGCCCCGACGCAGAACCGCGCCCGGACGTGCAACGAGCCTGACCGTCCGGTGCACTCTGCGATGACGCCGCCGTCGACCGCGGTGAGGCTCTGCAGCGCGTGTTCCCACTCGACCGTTCCGCCCAGCTCCTCCAGCCGGTCCAGCAGGATGCGCTCATTCCTGCTCTGCTCCAGTACATGAATGCCCGGGTAGGGCGTCAGGTCCGCTCCGAACCTCCCGATGGGTACGGCACCGAAGGACCGGTCCTCGTAACCGGGGCGGATCGTGACCACAGATTCCGCCTCGGCGAGCACGCGGTCCACGACGCCCAGCTGGTCGTAGATTTCCATACTTCGTGAATGGACGCCGAGCGCACGGGACTCACGCGTGGGCCCGTCCTTCCCATCCACGAGCACGGAGTCGACTCCGAGCTTCGCCAGCCAGGCGGCGAGCATCAGACCGGTGGGACCGGCTCCGACGATGAGCACATCCGTGCTGAGCTCGCGCATGTGGCCCTCTTAGACCTTCAGGATTGTGGCACCGTAGGCCGGAAGCGTGACCGTGCCGTCCCCGATCGATTCACCGGGTTCAGTGCTGAGCAGGACCTTCTTTGCGGCGACCGGAATCTCCCGCTCACCGTCCGCGAAGTTCACGGCGACGGCGGTGCCTCCCCGATGGAGCACGAGCCAGCGCTGGTCCTCGTCGAAGTCGACGCTCACCGACGTGAAGTCGGGGTTGTGCAGGTCCTTGTTCTTCCGGCGGAGCGCAATGAGGTCACGGTAGAGGTCCAGGAGGCGTGCCTGTTCGGGGCGCTCCTGCTCTGTCCAGTCGAGTTTCGCGGAGGCAAACGTTTCCGGATCCTGGGGATTGGGCACCGTATCCGGGTCCCAGCCCATCTTCTCGAACTCCCTGAGGCGTCCCTCAGCCGTCGCCTTACCGAGCTCCGGTTCCGGGTGCGAGGTGAAGAACGGCCACGGTGTTTCCGCGCCGTACTCCTCACCCATAAACAGCATCGGAGTGAAGGGCCCGGCGATGTTGAGAACGGCCGCCTGCGCCAACTGTGCAGTGGTGAGGCTCGCGCTGATGCGGTCGCCGGCCGCGCGGTTACCGATCTGGTCGTGGTTCTGCGTGCAGACCACGAGCTGGTGGAGGCTGTGGGTTGCGGGGTCGATGGGCCGCCCGTGCGAACGTTCCCGGAACGAGGACCAGGTCCCGTTGTGGAAGAAGCCCTCCTGGTACACCTTCGCGAGCGCACCGATCGAGTCGAAGTCCTCGTAGTAGCCCACGGTCTCACCGGTGACGTTGACGTGGGCCGCGTGGTGGAAGTCGTCGCTCCACTGGCCCGCCAGACCGAAGCCGCCGGCACTGCGCGGTGCGATGAGCCTCGGATTGTTCAGGTCCGACTCTGCGATCAGGAACAGCGGCTTGCCAAGCTCGGCGGCACACCGGTCCGTTTCGACCGCGAACTCCTCGAGGATGTGGATGGCGCGCTCGTCATGGAGGGCGTGCACGGCATCAAGCCGCAGCCCGTCCACGTGGTAGTCGCGGAACCACATCAGCAGGTTGTCGATCACGTACCGGCGCACTTCGTCGGACAGCGGGCCGTCCAGGTTCAGGGAATCGCCCCAGGTGTTGGCCTTGCCCTCCGTCAGGTACGGGGCGAACTGCGTGATGTAGTTGCCGCTCGGTCCGAGGTGGTTGTAGACGACGTCCTGGATGACGCCGAGTCCGCGCTGGTGTGCTGCGTCGACGAACCGCTGGTACGCGGCCGGTCCGCCGTAGGTTTCCTGGACGGCGTACCAGAGCACACCGTCATAACCCCAGTTGTGTGTGCCGTTGAAGGCGTTGACCGGGAGCAGCTCGACGTACTGCACGCCGAGTCCGACCAGGTAGTCCAGCTTCCCGATCGCTGCGTCCAGCGTCCCTTCCGGGGTGAACGTTCCAATGTGCATCTCGTAGATGACGTTCCCGTCCAGGCCGGGTGATGTCCAGCCGTCGTCGCCCCAGGAGTATGCACCGGCGTCGAACGCGCGGGAGAGCTTGTGCACGCCCCCCGGCTGCCGGCGCGAACGGGGGTCCGGTACCGGGCTTACGGAGGCGTTGATCAGGTAGCCGTAGTCCACCTCGCCTTCGGAAGGAGCTCCGGGCGCCTCCCACCAGCTGCCCTCGCGGGAAACCATGGGGTAGTTGGTGCCGTCCGCAACCAGGGTCATTGAGAGCGCCTTCGGCGCCCAGACGTCAAACCTCGAACTCACTTAGCTTCCTCCTTCACGAGAAGTGCCACAGGGTAGGTTTCAAACAGCCGTTTGGCCGGAACCGGCCCACCTTCAAACCCGGTGCCGGTGATCGCGCAGCTGTACGTCCCTTCCGGAAGTACGACGGCGGTGTCCCGCCACCCGCCGGAACGCTCCAGCCCCAGCGGGAGCCGTGTGACCGCGGTGACGGCGCCGCCGCGGTCGAAGGCGAAGACGTGATCGGCCGCCGCACCGGTGGAAATCACCGAGCGGTAGCCGGCGAAGAGCTCGGGACGGTCCCTGCGCAGCCGAAGGGCACGCGAGACAACAAGGAGCTTGGCCAGGCCGCCGTCGTCAATTTGCGGCAGTGCACCGAACGCGAGGTCCACGAGCCCCTGCTTCCGCGCTGCGAAGTCCACCGGTCGCCGGTTGTCCGGGTCCACGAGGGAGGTTTCCCAAAGCTCGGACCCCTGGTACACATCCGGCACGCCGGGCATGGTGAGTTGAACAAGTTTCGCGCCCAATGAATTGGACCACCCCGGCGCAGCCGTCTTCTCCACCAGCGAGGTGATGAGGCTGTTCACCTCCGGGCGGTCGAAAGCGGCGTCAACGGCGTCGTGCATTTTTTCTTCGAAGGCGGCATTAGGCGCCGTCCAGTGGGTACTGGCATCAGCTTCCCGGGCAGCTTTTTCCACGTAGGCGTGTGCCCGTTCCCGGCTGAGCGGCCAGGCTCCGACCAACGCCTGCCACATCAGTGACGCGAAGGCCGTATCCCCGATGGGGGCGAGCCGGTTCAGCTGCCCGAAGACGTCCGTCCACTCCCCTGCCAGTTCGGACAGCACCGAAATGCGGGCACGGGTATCCTCGCCGCGCTTCGTGTCATGCGTGCTGAGCGAGTTCATGGTCAGCGGCGAGGACTCCTGTCGTTCCTGCAGCGCACGATGGACCTCGTAGCCGTCCAGCGCGAAGATCGAAGGATCAGCACCGACCTCGTTGAGCGAGGTCAACCGGTTGTACCGGTAGAACGCGGTGTCCTCGACGCCCTTCGCCATCACCATGCCGGAGGTCTGCTGGAACCGCACTGCCAGTTCGGGCAGCTCGGTGGATTCAGCGCCAGCGCCGGTGAGGTACGGGTTCAGGAACGGGTGCAGCGCATCGATCACCGGAGCCAGGTCCGGCCGGCGGACCTTCGCGTTCTGGACCGCCTCCGTCAGGTGGCCCGCGCCGTCGGGCAGGTAGCTGCGATAGACCGGGAAGCACGTGAGCAGCTCGGCAATGGCGTCGGCGCTCTGTTCCAGCTCCAGGTTGGCTGATGCAGGGACAAGGCGGGCCAGTCTCAGCACCTCGGAGCGCAGGATCCCGTCGGTGATCCCGCGCTTGGTTCCGTGAATCATGTGGACGAAGCGCTCGGTCGGCACAGCAGCGTCCAGAGCGGGCTGTCCTGCCGGATCCACGAACAGCCGGTCCACCACGGCGAGGCCGTCATAGCCGGTGGTTCCCTCACACGCCCAACGTTCCGGCAGAACCTCGCCGGGCTCGAGGATCTTCTCCACCAGCGTGTAGGCGCCGCCGGAAAGCTCCCGAAGCCTCTCGAGGTAGCCCGCAGGGTCCGCAAGGCCGTCCGGATGATCAATCCGGACTCCGTCCACGAGGGACTCCTCGAACCAGCGGCGGACCTCCGAGTGCGCCTCGTCAAAGACCCACGGCACTTCCACGCGGACACCGGCGAGCGTATTGACGCCGAAGAACCGCCGGTAGTTCAGCTCGCTGTCCGCGCGGCGCCAGTTCACCAGTTCATAGTGCTGGCGTGCATGGACTTCCGCGCCGGTGTCACCGGGGTGTGCGGTGCCCTCAGCGATCGGATACCGGTTCTCGTAGTAGTGCAGCTCACCGTCGACGACCTTGAGCTGCTCTTCCTCATTGTCTCCGTCACCGAGCACGGGGACCCGGATCCGGCCGCCGCCGGCGTCCCAGTCCACGTCGAATGCTTCGGCGTAACGGGAATCCCGGCCCTTGCTCAGCAGATCCCACCACCACGCGTTCTGCGCCGGGGTGGCGACGCCCACGTGGTTGGGCACGATGTCCACAAGGACACCGAGCCCAGCCTCGTGGGCCGTCCTGCACAGCGCGTCGAACGCCTCAGCGCCTCCCCGCTCGGGATCCACTGACGTGGGATCGGTGACGTCGTACCCGTGATCGGAACCCTGCTCCGCGGTAAGGACCGGCGACAGGTACACCCAGTCCGCCCCGAGGTCCACCAGGTAGGGCACAACATCTGCGGCAGCAGACAGGTCGAAGCTGGATCGAATCTGCAACCGGTAGGTCGACTGGGGTGTCTTCACGTATTCCTCCTGGAGTGGGTGGTTCTGCCTGGCCTGGTAAAGATCAGGCCGAGCCGGCCCGCGAGGTGTGCTCGTTGGCGAGGATGGCCAGGGATGCGGCAACAGAGTGATCCGGTTCCTCAACATCAGCGTGGGCGCGGAGCACGACCATCGACTTCGCCTCGACGGTTACGGCGCTGCCCGCGTTGATGGGGTCCGAGTCGGCGTAGACGCCGGCGGTGTCGATCACTTCGTCCCACACGGGGCCGTACTCGGATGCGGGAACCTTGAAGGTCACAGCCTCGTCATTGGCGTTGAAGTACAGCAGGAAGTTCGCGTCGGTGATGCGCTGGCCGCGCTGGTCCCGTCCGCGGATGCCCTGCCCGTTGAGGAAGACGCCGATGGAACGGCCGAAGCCTGCGTTCCAGTCCTCCGGTGCCATCAGCTCGCCTTCGGTATCCAGCCACACGATGTCCGGCAGCGCCTCCCCCTCGCCTCTGCGGACGGGACGCCCATCGAAGAACCGACGACGGCGGAAGGTCGGGTGCTCGGACCGGAGCCGGTTCACTGCAGCAGTGAATTCCAGCAGCGGCTGGTCCAGCTTGTCCCAGTGCACCCAGGAAAGCTCGGAGTCCTGGCAGTAGGTGTTGTTGTTGCCCTCCTGCGTGCGTCCGAGCTCGTCACCGTGGGAGAGCATCGGAACGCCCTGTGACAACAGGAGGGTGGCGATGAAGTTCCGCTGCTGGCGGGCGCGGATGGACTGTACCTCAGGATCGTCCGTGGGGCCCTCGACGCCGCAGTTCCAGGAGCGGTTGTGGGATTCGCCGTCGTTGTTGTCCTCACCGTTGGCCTCGTTGTGCTTTTCGTTGTAGGACACGAGGTCGCGCAGGGTGAAGCCGTCATGCGCCGTGACGAAGTTGATGGAGGCAACGGGGCGGCGTGCCGAGTGTTCGTAGAGGTCAGCCGAGCCGGTCAATCGGGAAGCAAACTCACCGATGCTTGAAGGCTCTCCACGCCAGAAGTCGCGGACCGTGTCGCGGTACTTGCCGTTCCATTCGGTCCACTGCGGCGGGAAGTTGCCGACCTGGTAACCACCGGGGCCAACGTCCCACGGTTCCGCGATGAGCTTGACCTGGGATACCACCGGATCCTGCTGGACCAGTTCGAAGAACGCGGAGAGGCGGTCAACCTCGTAGAACTCGCGGGCCAGAGCTGAGGCGAGGTCAAAGCGGAAGCCGTCAACGTGCATCTCGGTCACCCAGTAGCGCAGGGAGTCCATGAGCAGCTGGAGGGCGTGCGGGTTGCCGACGTTGAGGGAGTTGCCGGTGCCCGTGGTGTCCATGTAGTACTGCTTGTCATCCTCGACCAGGCGGTAGTAGGCCGCGTTGTCGATGCCGCGCATGGAGAGGGTGGGCCCCATATGGTTGCCCTCGGCAGTGTGGTTGTAGACGACGTCGAGGATTACCTCGATGCCCGCGAGGTGCAGTTCGCGCACCATCGCCTTGAATTCCTGGACCTGCTCGCCCTCGTCCCCGGTGGAGCCGTACTCGTTGTGGGGTGCGAAGAAGCCGATCGTGTTGTAGCCCCAGTAGTTGGACAGCCCTTTGTCCTGCAGGGTGCTGTCGTTGACGAACTGGTGCACGGGCATCAGCTCGATGGCGGTGACGCCGAGCTTCTGGAGGTGCGCAATGACGGAGGGGTGGGCAACACCGGCGTAGGTGCCGCGCTGTTCCTCCGGAACGTCGGGGTGCAGCTGGGTCAGGCCCTTGACGTGGGCCTCGTAGATGACCGACTGGTGGTACGGAACCTTCGGTCGACGGTCGCCGTCCCAGTCGAAGAACGGGTTGATCACGACACCGAGCATCGTATGTGCCGCTGAGTCCTCGTTGTTGACGGAGGTCGGGTCACCGAAGTTGTAGCTGAACAGTGCCTGGTCCCAGTCGTACTCGCCGTGGATCGCCTTGGCGTAGGGGTCCAGAAGCAGCTTGTTGGGGTTGCAGCGGTGGCCCTCGGACGGGTTGTTGGGGCCATGCACGCGGTAGCCGTACTTCTGTCCGGGCACAACATGCGGCAGATAACCGTGCCAGACGTACCCGTCTACTTCCTTGAGGGCGATGCGGGTCTCAGAGCCATCATCGTCTATCAGGCACAGCTCCACCTTCTCGGCGACCTCGCTGTAGAGGGCGAAGTTGGTGCCGGTGCCGTCATAGGTTGCCCCCAGCGGGTAGGCATCTCCTGGCCAAAGCTCCATGTGTGCTCCTTGCTTGATTGTGCGCTCCGATCTACTCGGCCGCTTGTCCTGCATCTTTTCATAGCGCAGGGATCTGACATTCTGGTGAACGAAATTTACTGGGGTCCGGTGAGTGGTGGGTCCTGCAGCAGGCACCGGATGACCCGTCCGACGTGGCGCGGCAGGTCGCTGACAACAATGGGACCGCGCTTCGCTGCCCGCTTGCCGGCCAGACCGTGCACCATGGCCGCTGCAGCCGCCAGGGCAGCCCAGCGTGCCGAGGGCGGCAATCCGAGGGAGGCGCCGGCGTCGTCGTTCTCCGCATTGGTGGCAACCAGCGCACCGAGGATTCCTGCGAGCGTGTCTCCGGAGCCGGCGGTCGCGAGCCACGGAGTGGCATTGGCCTGGCTGAAGATCTCCCCGCTCGGGGCGGCAATCACGGTGGTGTGGCCCTTGAGAAGGACGGTTGCGCCTATGGTCTCCGCTGCCCGGCGTGCGAATTCGATGGGCGCGGCCTCAATCGCGTCCCGCTGCACTGCGTCACCGCGGCGTTCGAACAGCGCAGCCAGCTCCCCCGCGTGAGGAGTAAGGATGACGTGACTCCCGACCGTCGCCGGCAGCAGCGGGAGCGCTCCGGCGTCCACCACCGTTGGCAGCCCGGACTCGATGGCTGCCCGTGCCCGTTGCCGTTGGCCCGGATCCTCGGTAGCGCCGGGGCCCACGAGCCACGCCTGTACACGGGAATCGGAAACGGCGCCCTGGGAGCACACCACCTCGGGGTGAACGGTGTTGATGAGCGAAGTGACCGTCCCGGGTCCGAGGAAACGGATCATTCCGACGCCGGTGGCCAGCGCGGCGCCGGTGGCCAGGACCGCCGCGCCGGGATACATGGCGGATCCGGCGGCGATACCGAGGACGCCGCGGCTGTACTTGTGGTCAGCCGGCTGCGGCTGCGCATAGAGACGGCGGAAGTCGGAGGGTTCCAGCGAATACACGCTGGGCCGGGGCAGGGTGGGAGCGAGCCCGATGTCGATGGTCACCACGCGTCCGGCCAGCCGTGCGCCGGCGCCCGCCAACAGACCTGCCTTCAAGCCGCCGAACGTCACAGTGAGGTCCGCGGCCAGCACCTCGCCGACGGCTTCACCGGAATCGGCGTTGACGCCGCTGGGAACATCGCACGCCACGACGCGTCCCGTAATCCCGTGCTCGTTCACGCGCTCAACCAGTTTGGCCGCTGCCCCGCGCAGCCCGCCCACGCCTCCCGTACCGAGTATTCCGTCGATGATGAGGTCTGCCGAAGCGAGCCGCTCGACGAGACGGTCCAGGCTGGAATCCGTAAGCTCTTCAACCCGTCCGCCGGCGGCGCGGAAGGCGGCCAGCGCGTCCGTGTGCACGCGCTGGGAGGTGAGTACCGCCGTCGTGCCCGCTCCGCGGTGCTGTAGCCGGGCTCCGGCGTACAGTCCGTCTCCCCCGTTGTTGCCGCTGCCCGCAAGTACGACGACGGCCCTGCCGTAGACGCCGCCCGTCGCCTGGAGTTCTGCCGCTGAGGCCTGTGCAAGGCCGTGCGCAGCACGCTGCATGAGCTCATGACCGAGGCCGGCGTCGAGGAGCGGTGATTCCGCTGCCCGCACCTGACTCCCGGTATAAGAACTAAGCATGCTTAGAATCTTAGCGGGTGGCGTCCGGATATTCCCCCTCGGCGACCACCATGGCGGTTGCGACGCCGCCATCATGGCTGAGTGACAGGTGCCAACAGCTCACGCCCCGTGCGTCGGCCACCGCCTGCACGGTTCCGGAAACCTGAACCGTGGGGCTGCCGTTGGCGTCGAGACCGATCCAGCAGTCCTGCCAGTTCATGCCGGCCGGTGCGCCGAGGGCTTTGGCCACCGCTTCCTTGGCCGCGAACCGGGCGGCCAGCGAACGGGTGTTGAGCTCTCGCTCGGCGCCGACGAAGAGCCGGTCACGCAGCCCGGGAGTGCGTTCAAGCTGGCGCTCAAACCGGGCTATGTCAACAACGTCAACCCCGATGCCGATAATCATCGGGTGCCTACTCGACCGTGACGGACTTGGCCAGGTTGCGCGGCTGGTCGACGTCGTAGCCCTTGGCTGAGGCCAGTTCCAGCGCAAAAATCTGCAGCGGAACCGTGGTGAGCAGCGGTGCCAGCAGGGTGGTGGTCTGCGGCACGTGGATGACGTGTTCGGAGAACGCTGCCACCGAGTCGTCACCCTCCTCGGCGATCACGATTGTGATTGCGCCGCGGGCACGGATCTCCTGGATGTTGGAGACCACCTTGGAGTGCAGTGAGTCGCGGCCGCGCGGGGACGGCAGGACGACGACGACGGGCTGGCCCTCTTCGATCAGAGCGATGGGACCATGCTTCAGCTCACCGGCAGCGAAGCCTTCCGCGTGGATGTACGCGAGTTCCTTGAGCTTGAGTGCGCCCTCCATTGCCACCGGGAATCCGACGTGGCGGCCCAGGAACAGCACGGACTTGGCGTCCGCCATGCCCCGGCCAAGCTTCTTGACGGCGTCTGCGTTATCCAGGACCTGCTGGATCTTCGCGGGCATTTCACTGAGGTCGCCCATGACGCGGTTGATCTCGTCGCGGAACTTGTTGCCGCGCAGCTGGGCCAGATAAAGGCCGAGCAGGTATGCAGCGGTGATCTGTGCCAGGAAGGCCTTGGTCGATGCGACCGCAATCTCGGGACCGGCGTGCGTATAGAGCACGGCGTCGGACTCGCGCGGAATGGTGGACCCGTTGGTGTTACAGATGGCGACCACCTTGGCGCCCTGTTCCCGGGCGTACCGGACGGCCATGAGCGTGTCCATGGTTTCACCGGACTGCGAGATGGCAACCACGAGGGTTTTCTCGTTCACGATGGGGTCGCGGTACCGGAACTCGTGGGAGAGCTCCACCTCGGTGGGGATGCGGCACCAGTGCTCGATCGCGTACTTCGCGACCTGACCGGCGTAGGCGGAGGTGCCGCAGGCCAGGACAACGATCTTGTCGACCGAGCGGAGGATGGACTCGTCGATACGGAGTTCGTCGAGTACCAGGTTGCCCTTCGCATCAGTGCGGCCCAGCAGGGTCTGGCCAACGGCGTCGGGCTGGTCGTTGATTTCCTTCTCCATGAAGGAGTCGTAGCCGCCCTTTTCTGCTGCGGCGGCGTCCCAGTCGACGTGGAATTCCTTGCCCTCGGCGGGAGCACCGAAGAAATCGGTGATCTCAACGTTTTCGGGGGTAATGGTGACCACCTGGTCCTGGCCGAGCTCCACGGCGCGGCGGGTGAAGTCAATGAAGCCCGAGACGTCGGAGCCGAGGAAGTTCTCGCCCTCGCCAAGACCCACAACCAGAGGTGAGTTGCGGCGGGCGGCAACAACGACGTCGGGAGCGTCCTGGTGGATGGCCAGCAGCGTGAAAGCGCCCTCGAGGCGCTGGCAAGCCTCCTGCATGGCCTTCGTGAGTGTGTCCTCGGTTCCGGATTCAGCGAGGCGGCGGTAGATGCTGCCCAACAGCACCGCTGCAACCTCGGTGTCGGTGTCAGAGAGGAAGGTGGCGCCGGAGTCGAGAAGTTCGGCCTTCAGTTCAGCGAAGTTCTCGATGATGCCGTTGTGGATGAGGGCGAGGCGACCGTTGTCAGCGAGGTGGGGATGCGCGTTCTGGTCGGTCGGTCCGCCGTGGGTAGCCCAACGGGTGTGGCCAATGCCGGTGAGTGACTCCGGGAGAGGTGCGGCCTCGAGCTCGGCGACCAGGTTGGTGAGCTTGCCGGACTTCTTGCGCGACTGGATGCCCGAATCGGTCAGGACCGCGACGCCCGCGGAATCATAGCCGCGGTATTCGAGCCGGCGCAGGCCTTCCATGACAACGTCAAGGGCGCCGTGGCTGCCGTTTGAATCGACGTCATCGATTACCGCACTGTTCAGTGATGCGCCGTTGTTCCGGCCTACGTATCCTACGATTCCACACATGGGCTTAAGCCTACCTGCCGCGCATGCGTTCCCTTGTCGCCCGACGCCCAGGCGAGCCGCCGGTCACCGCCGGGCTGCCCACCCGTTTGTTAATGTGCAGGTCAAGGGGCAGAATTCCTAGGGTGAGTGAGCAATCGCACGGTCTCGGGCCCACGGCTACGGTGGACGCTGGCGTCACACCGTACGTCGAACTCGAACGTCAAACGTGGGCACGCCTGTCCAACGAGATCGAGTCGCCGCTCAACGTCGAGGACATCCAGCGGCTGCGTGGGCTGGGAGACGCACTCAACCTTGACGAAGTGCGCGAGGTCTACCTCCCCCTGTCCCGGCTGCTCTCGCTGTATGTGGCGGCCGCCGGTGAACTGCACGCGGCCACCAACACCTTCCTCGGTGAAACCACCACCCGCACGCCCTTCGTTATCGGTGTCGCCGGCTCCGTGGCGGTCGGCAAATCCACTACTGCCCGTGTGTTGCGCGAACTCCTCCGGCGCTGGCCGGGCACGCCGAACGTCGAGTTGGTCACCACGGATGGGTTCCTCTATCCAAACGGGGAACTTGAGCGGCGGGGTTTGATGCAGCGGAAGGGCTTCCCGGAGTCCTATGACCGGCGTCGGCTCCTTCGCTTCGTCAGCGAAGTCAAGAGCGGCGCGGAGGAAGTCCGCGCTCCCTGGTACTCCCACCTGACGTACAACATTGTGCCCGGCCGGGAAATCGTGGTCCGCCGCCCGGACGTGCTGATCGTCGAAGGGCTCAACGTTCTTGCGCCTGCACGCACCAGATCCGATGGCCGGGCCGGCCTGGCACTGAGTGATTTCTTCGATTTCTCCATCTACGTTGACGCCAAGACCTCATATATAGAGGAGTGGTACGTCCAGCGGTTCCAGTCGCTGCGAAGCGGCGCCTTCGCGAACCCGGAGTCCTACTTCCACCGTTACGCCTCACTGACCGACGAGGAAGCCCGCGAAACAGCGCTCGGGATCTGGCGCCGCATCAACGAACCGAACCTCATGGCCAACGTTCTCCCCACCCGCGGCCGCGCCACCCTGGTACTCACCAAGGAAGCCGACCACTCGATCCGGAGAATGCTGCTACGAAAAACCTGACGACGCCCCGACTGGACCGCATCTCATCCGCATGGATGACGACGGCGGTGCTCGTCGTCGCGCTGTCAGCCTGCGGTACGCCCGCACCTAGCGGTGGTGGGAGCCCAACCCCAGCGGACACCCCTCGACCCGCTGTGTCGCCGGGACCGACCGCTACCCTCACACCCGGGACGATTCCCGCGCCTGCCCAGCGCGCACCCAGTCCGGCTTCGACCGCCGTCGCCGCCTCCGCCTCGGCTTCACCGACGCCAAGCGTCGCGCCCCCAACCTCCCCAGTGCCTGCTTCGTCGCCGTCATCCACGGCGTCACCGCGTGAGGGCGGTGACGGACTCAGCGACCCGTCGTCGGTGACCGTCGTCGTCAACAAGCGCCGGCCGCTCAACCCCATCGATTACGCACCCTCCGGTCTTGTACTGCCCGCCGTGCCGCTCGCGGTGCAGGAGCCGAACGCACTGCTGCGCAGCGATACAGCCGCCGCTGTGGAGGAACTTTTCGCGGCAGCAGCGAACGACGGCGTCAACCTCACTCTGGTCAGTGGGTACCGCTCCTACCAGGATCAGGTGTCCACCTACCAGCACTGGGTAGCGCAGAAGGGCGGCGACACCGCAGCTGCGGACCGGATTTCGGCCCGTGCCGGTTTCTCCGAGCACCAGACAGGTCTTGCGTTCGACGTGGGACAGTCCGACGGCGCCTGCACCCTCGCCTCCTGCTTTGCGGACACAGCCGCCGGCCAGTGGATGGCGGCCAATGCGCACACCTTCGGGTTCATCCTGAGATACCCGGTCGGGGCGCAGGACATCACCGGTTTCTCCGGTGAGCCCTGGCACTACCGGTACGTCGGCGTCGAGATAGCCCAGGCCATGAGGGACGAGGGCGTCGCCACGCTTGAGCAGTACTTCGGCCTTTCGGCGGCGCCCAGTTACTGAACCCTGACCACTTCTGCGTAGCCTGAACTCCATGATCAACGGTTTCAAGGAATTCATCATGAAGGGCAACGTCATTGACCTGGCTGTTGCCGTGGTTATCGGTGCCGCATTCGGGTCGGTGGTGACGGCGCTCGTGGAGAGCGTCCTCATGCCCCTGATTTCGGCGCTGGTCGGCTCCCCGAACTTCGACGATTTCGCGAAGGTGACCATCAACGGAAACGAAATCCTGTTCGGGGTCTTCCTGACCGCCCTCGTGAATTTCTTGCTGATCGCTGCCGCTGTCTACTTTCTCATCGTCATGCCGATGAACAAGCTCTTCAGGAGACGGGACCGCGATCTGGACCTGAAGGAAAACGTCGAGGCAGTCGACCCGCAGGTAGCGCTCCTGACCGAGATCCGCGACAGTCTTCGTCAGCGCACCTGACACGCAAAGACTGAGGGTCGGAGAACGTTTCCGACCCTCAGTCTGTGGGGTGAAGTGAAAGTTAACTCAGGCAGGCTCGAGCGCCAACTGGTTCTGCACAATCCCGGCCAGCGTCTCCGCAACGCGTTCAGCTGTAACCATGTCTGCAGCCTCCACCATCACCCGGACAACGGGTTCAGTGCCTGAGGGGCGCAGCAGAACGCGGCCTGTTTCACCGAGCGAATCCTGGGCCTCGCGGACGGCACGCTGCACTGCGTCGTCGCTGTTGACGCTCGACTTGTCGACGCCCTTGACGTTGATCAGCACCTGGGGAAGCTTGGTCATGATCGTTGACAGTTCCTTCAGGCTGCGGCCGGTCAAGGCAACCTGCGCGGCAAGCTGAAGACCGGTCAGCACACCGTCACCGGTGGTTGCGTAGTCGGCGAAGATGACGTGGCCTGACTGTTCGCCACCGAGGTTGAAGCCTCCATCGCGCATGCCTTCAAGCACGTAGCGGTCGCCGACGGCGGTCTCCCGCAGGCTGATTCCTGCATCACGGAGGGCCAGTTTGAGTCCGAGATTGCTCATGACCGTGGCTACAAGCGTGTTGTCCTTCAGGCGGCCGGCCGAGTTGAGTGCCACGGCCATGATGGCCATGATCTGGTCGCCGTCCACGACCGTGCCTTCGTGGTCGACCGCGAGGCAGCGGTCAGCGTCGCCGTCGTGCGCTATTCCCAGGTGGGCGCCGTGTTCCAGAACTGCCGCCTGGAGCATCTCCAGGTGGGTGGAACCGCATCCTTCGTTGATGTTGTTGCCGTCCGGGTCCGCACCGATGACAACGATCTCGGCACCTGCGTCGGAGAACACCTGCGGTGAGCAGCCGCTGGCGGCGCCGTTGGCGCAGTCGAGCACGACCTTCAGACCGTCGAGGCGGTGCGGGAGTGACTGCAGGAGGTGGACCACGTAGCGGTCCTCGGCGTCCGCGAAACGCTGGATGCGACCCACGTTCGGACCGACAGGCCGAAGGCGTGGTGCGTTCAGTTGGCCTTCGATTGCGTCTTCAAGGGCGTCGTCGAGCTTCTTGCCGCCCCGGGCGAGGAACTTGATGCCGTTATCAGGCGCCGGATTGTGGGAGGCCGAGATCATGACGCCGAAGTCCGCGTCCAGGTCGGCTACCAGGAACGCCGCCGCCGGGGTGGGGAGGACGCCGGCGTCATAGACGTCGACGCCGGCACTGGCCAGGCCCGCTTCGACCGCTGCGGCGATGAAGTCGCCGCTGATGCGCGGGTCCCGGGCTATGACGGCTGTGGGGCGTCTGCCGTCGGATTGTTGGTGCCCGAGTACCACCGCCGCGGCCTGGGCTAACTGCAATGCGAGTTCTGCGGTGAGGAGGCCGTTCGCCTGTCCGCGGACACCATCGGTTCCAAATAATCTAGTCATCGTGGTTCATCCTAAGGGAGAAATGTTCCGCACCCGGGAAGCGAAGAAGAACGCCGTTAAAGCGTTACGCCCGCCCGGCAACTGCCGAGCGGGCGTAACGGGTGAGCGGGTTTAGCGCTTGGAGTACTGAGGCGCCTTGCGTGCCTTCTTGAGACCGGCCTTCTTACGCTCGATGACGCGAGCGTCACGGGTCAGGAAGCCTGCCTTCTTGAGGGCGGGGCGGTTGTTGTCGCGGTCAATCTCGTTGAGCGCGCGGGCAACACCGAGACGCAGCGCACCGGCCTGGCCGGAAGGGCCACCGCCGTGGATGCGGGCAATGACGTCGTACGCGCCGTCGAGCTCGAGGAGCTTGAACGGATCGTTGACTTCCTGCTGGTGCAGCTTGTTCGGGAAGTAGTCAGCCAGTTCGCGACCGTTGACAATCCACTTGCCGGTTCCGGGCGTGACGCGGACGCGTGCAACGGCTTCCTTGCGACGACCTACAGCAGCGCCGCCGACAGTCAGCGCGGGGCGCTCCTTGACGGGGGCGGCGTCCGAGGCGGGCGCGGATTCCGAGGTGTAGCTGGTGAGCTCCTCGGCTGGTTCATTCAGCTCTTCAGTGTTCTGAGCCACGGTTCTCCTTGAGTGATTCTTAGTCTGTGGTGGCCAGGACTACTGGGCGACCTGGGTGATCTCGAAAGTCTTGGGCTGCTGGGCGGCGTGCGGGTGCTCGGCACCGCGGTACACCTTCAGCTTGCCCAGCTGCTGCGCAGCGAGCGAGTTCTTGGGGAGCATGCCCTTGATTGCCTTCTCCACAGCGCGGACCGGGTTCTTCTCCAGCAGCTCTGCATAGGTGACGGACTTCAGGCCACCCGGGAAACCGGAGTGGCGGTAGGCACGCTTCTGTTCGAGCTTGGCGCCGGTGAGGGCGACCTTCTCGGCGTTGATGATAATGACGAAGTCGCCCATATCCATATGGGGGGCAAAGGTCGGCTTGTGCTTTCCGCGCAGCAGTGTTGCGGTCTGGCTGGCAAGACGGCCTAGGACAACGTCGGTGGCGTCAATGACGTGCCACTGGCGGTTGATGTCGCCGGGCTTCGGGGTGTACGTACGCACGGTTTTTGCCTTCGTTTCTGTTCTACGGTGACGCTGACAAGCGGGAGTTTGACCTCCAGATGCCAGCGCAGCTGATGCATGCGTTACCGGAACTTCAGGTGAGGGCTGAAACTACACCGGTGATCCCTGGGTTCTCGGCCATCTCCGCGGACCAGGTAGCTCTGCAACTGAGCCGCACGCGGACATGGACGTATCGAGATGGGACACGCACAACGACTTCCAAGATTAGCGTGCGGTAGGCGTGTGGGTCAAAACGGGTTCGCGCCGCCTGCTCCCCCAGTTGCGATTACTCAAGGAGCGATCGAAGTTTCGCGGGGTCTATCGGCTGAACACCGAAGGACTTGATGCTAGCGCAGGAAAAACGCAGGAAAAAGCGCAAGAAACGGCTACCCGGGTAAGGTTCCCGCAGGATTAGTTCAATCTTGGAGTTTTCGGGTATCTCCGCTGCTACTTTTTTGGCATGAGCTGGCGAAGGGCCAGCCCCCCACCTCATACAGGAGAACTCAAATGCTTTCTTCATTCTTCGCAGATGCAAAGAACATCATCAAGGCCCGCATGAACCGCGACGAGACCGGCGCTACCGCCGTCGAGTACGGCATCATGGTTGCCCTCATCGCCGTTGTCATCATTGCCATGGTCACACTGCTCGGTAGCGGGCTCCAAGAGAAGTTCAACGAAGCTCAGTGCGCAATCAACGGTGGTACTTGGACCGCTGCAACCGCAGTTTGCTCGTAATTCGGTAGAACCCGTCAACGTGCTGGTCGCATTGACGGGTTCTCCGTCCACTTGCCCTACCATTCCGTTCCGAGGAACCGAGATGAGAAAGTCCAATGACAAGGGCGCCGTTGCAATAGAGATGGCGCTCCTCCTTCCCGTTCTTCTCCTGCTCCTCCTCGGCATCATGGAATTCAGCCGCGCATACAACGCCCAAGTGACACTGACTCATGCCGCGCGTGAAGGCGTTCGCGTCATGGCGATCACCAACGTTCGAGCCGACGCTAGGACAGCTGCTAAAAATGCGGCGACCGGCCTCGCACTCACCGACTCGAACTTCACTTTCAGCACCCTGCCTGTGTCCAGCCCTGTCGCCTGCGCAGCCAGTCGACAGGTCTCCATGACCATCTCCTATAGCCTCACTTCACTTACCGGCATCGCCGGCCCATTCACCATGACCGGCAAAGGAGTCATGCAATGCGGCGGGTAGCGGTGGCAGGAGGGGAACGCGAACGGGGAGCCGCCGCTGTCATCGTGGCAATCCTCATGGTCGTTCTGCTCGGGTTCGCCGCTCTCGCCGTTGATGTCGGCTTGCTGTACTCCGAGAAGGCCCAGTTGCAGAACGGTGCCGATGCCGGCGCACTCGGGATCGCCCAGGCTTGCGCGAAGGACACCGCGGATCCAAAATGCTCGCCGACGTCGTCACTCGCCAAGGATCTGACCGACAAGAATTCGCTGGACAACCTCAGCAACGTCCAGTCCATCGCGCTTGACGTACCCAACCGGAAGATCACCGTTACTGCTGATCCTCTCGAAGCAGGCAGGACCGACAACCGGGTGTCGCTCTACTTCGCGAACATCTTCGGCATACCGTCGTCGTCGGTCGTGGCGAAGTCCTCGGTGGTCTGGGGAAGCCCAAGCAAGGGAACATCACCGTTTCCACTGACCATGTCAGTGTGCCAGGTGAACGGAATGATCGACGGCGCGACGCAGCTGATTCGAAGCCATAGCAGCAACGTCAATTCGGATTGCCCCGCAGGGCCGTCGGGCAGCGACACTCCAGGCGGCTTCGGCTGGCTTGCGCAGGATCCCAGCGGCTGCGGAGCCTACATTGATCTTGCGATCAACGAGAGTGGGGCCGATACGGGCAATGACGGCCCCTCCAACTGCAACGCCATCCTCAACGGCTGGGCCGCCGACCTCAACGCCGGCAAGGATGTGATCGTCCTCCTGCCCGTCTTCACCTCCGTGACCGGGACGGGCTCGGGATCCTCCTACGACGTTAATGCCTTCGCTGCCTTCAAAATAAGGGGCTGGAAGTTCGCTGGCAGCAGCGACCTCCCGATGACCTTCCGCAACCGAGCGGAGCACTACCCCAGCAGCCCCAGCGTGGAGTGTCGGGGCGAATGCCGCGGCATCATTGGCAGTTTTGTCGAGTACGTCGCTCTCTCAAGCGGTTATGACGAACTTGGCCCCGTCAGCCCCTACGGCGCCACCGTCGTCAAACTCACCAGCTGATTCACCCCTAGTATCTGGAGCCCCCCGTGAAGTCCCGTCTCATCGCTGGCATAGCAGCCGTTGTCCTCGCCCTCGTCGGAGCACTCATGGTGTTCAGCTACGCAAACAACGCTGAGGCCCGGGCGGTCCAGGGCCTTGAGCCGGTCGACGTCCTGGTAGTCCAGGCTGAAGTTCCGGCCGGTACTCCCGTCGAAGATCTGGCGGCCTCCGTGGCGACTGCACAGCTTCCCGGCACCTCTGTTGCCGCTACGGCCCTGAAAGACCTGGACAGTTCTCAAGGCTTGGTCACGGCCGTCGATCTGGTTCCCGGGGAACAGTTAGTCGCCGAGCGGTTGGTGACTCCCGACAACCTGATCACCCCGGGATCGGTTGAAGTCCCCAAAGGCCTTCATGAGGTCTCCATCCTCGTAGAGCCGCAGCGCATAGCCGGCGGCCGGGTCGCTCCAGGCGACTATGTCGGCGTCTTCATGTCCATGGGATCCAGTGGAGGAGAAGGAGAGGAAGGTGAAGGCGGCACCGAATCTACCCAGTTGGTCGTGCCGAGGGTCCTCGTATCGTCGGTGCAGCGGGCACCGGAGCCCGCACCCGCACCCGCCGCCGCCGAAGGCGCGGAGATGACTGAGGAAGAGAAAGCAGCAGCAGAAGCAGAGGCGCTCCCCAGCGGCTCCCTGATGGTCACCATCGCCCTCAACCCGGATCAGGCCACTCGACTCGTTTTCGCGAGCGAGTTCGAATCAATCTGGCTCAGCAAGGCAACTGCCGCCGAAGGCGACGCTCCCCCATTCATTGTCAACGACGAGGAACTGTACCGATGAGCCGCTTCATTCTCGTCACCGACGACCACTCCTTCGAGCAGAAGGTCCACCTCGCTACCGCGGGCGGTCTGCCCGGCGACATCCTCCCCGTCGATCCCGAACTGCTGATTGAGCCTGAAGACCTCCTGGACCTGCTTGCGGTCCAGCAGCCGCAGGTCCTGGTATTCGGTCCCGGCATTGCCGTAGACGCGGCCCTGCGTCTCGCGACCATCGTTGATGTCCGTTTTCCCACTATCAGCATCGTGCTTGTAGCCCCTGAAGACACAGGGCTTCCCCTCGCTGCCATGCGTGCGGGCATCCGCGACGTCATCGAGCCGGGCGCCGACATCCCCACCGTTCGTCTGTTCCTTGAGCGAGCGTGCCAGGCGTTCGCCAGCCGGCATCGTGCTGATTATGTTCAGACAACCGCCCCCAAGGAGGAACGCGGCCTGGTGATCGGTGTCTTCTCCCCCAAGGGCGGAGTCGGCAAGACAACCATCGCCACCAACCTCGCCGTCGGACTAGGGAAGCTGACGCCCATGGGCGTTGTCCTCGTTGACCTCGATCTGCAGTTCGGCGACGTTGCATCGAACCTGTACCTCAGCCCCGAGTACTCGGTCCGCGATGCCGTGTCCAGCTCAGCCAGCCAGGACACCATGGTGCTCAAGGCCTTTCTGACCCCGCACCCCTCCGGCATCTACGCGCTGTGTGCACCGAGCAATCCGGCGGAAGCGGACAGCATCTCCGCTGAACAGCTCGGCACTCTAATCAAGCAGCTCAGCTCCGAATTCCCCTACGTTGTGCTCGATACCGGTCCAGGCCTGACCGAGCACAGCCTTGCAGCGCTGGAACAGTGCACCGACGCCGTCTGGGTCACCGGCATGGACGTACCGAGTGTCCGCGGCCTGCGGTCGGGCTTGGACATTCTCGGGAAACTGGATCTCTTTCCCGAAACCCGCCACGTGGTGCTGAATTTCGCGGACTCGAAAACCGGCCTGTCCGTCCAGGACATTGAGGCAACGCTCGGAGCACCGGTCGACGTCTCGATCCCCCGGTCCCGTGGGCTTTCGCTTGCTACCAACCGAGGTGTGCCGCTACTTCAGGGCGAAGTGCGTGACCCCGCAACCAAAAACCTTCGCGCACTGGTACAGCGCTTCAACCCGGAGTGGCGTTCCAGCAGCCAGCGTAAGTCTCACCGGCGGGTAGTGATCCGATGAAACTGTCGGACCGTCTGAACCAGACCAATTCCTCAACACCCGCAACGCCTGCTCCATCACCCAAAGCGGCAACGGCAGCACCGCAGGCCAACACGGCCGCCGCACCGGAGTCGGCCGCGCCTGCTTACCAGGGCGCCGTCGTCGTCGGCGGACGCTCGTCCAACGCACCGGAAGCACCGGCAGCTGCACGGGTGGATGCCTTTGCCGGACTGAAGCAACGCGCTGCGGAAGCCCTCTACGAGCGCATGGGCGCGCGCTTCAGCGACTCCACGCTGAAAGAGGAGGACCTGCGGGCAGTCGCACGCGAGGAGCTCAGCCAGGTCATCGATGCCGAGCAGGTGCCGCTGAGTCCGGACGAGCGCCGCCGACTCATACAGGATGTTGCCGACGACGTACTCGGCTTCGGTCCGCTCCAGCGACTTCTCGACGATGAAGCCATCACCGAAATCATGGTGAACCGCGCCGATCAGATTTATGTCGAGCGTCGCGGTCAGCTGGTGCTTGCCGATACCAGCTTCAAGTCTGAAGAACACTTGCGACGCGTCATCGAACGCATTGTGTCCAAGGTGGGCCGGCGCATCGATGAGTCCTCCCCCTTCGTCGACGCCCGCCTCGAGGACGGCTCCCGTGTCAACGCCGTCATCCCGCCGCTCGCGGTCAACGGATCCTCACTGACTATTCGTAAGTTCAGCAAGGTGCCGCTGACGGTTCAGAACCTCATCGATTTCGGCACGCTCACGCCCGAGATGGCAGAGCTGCTCGACGCGTGTGTCAAGGCAAAGCTGAACATCATCGTCTCCGGCGGTACAGGAACCGGTAAGACCACGCTGCTCAACGTGTTGTCCTCATTCCTGCCCCACGGCGACCGCATCGTCACTATCGAGGATGCGGTGGAACTGCAGATCCAGCAGCAGCACGTAGTGCGTCTCGAAAGTCGGCCGCCGAACACCGAGGGCAAAGGCGCAGTGACCATCCGCGACCTGGTCCGGAACTCACTGCGTATGCGCCCTGACCGGATCGTGATTGGTGAGGTCCGCGGCGGCGAATCGCTCGACATGCTGCAGGCCATGAACACCGGCCACGACGGGTCCCTGTCGACTGTGCACTCCAACTCGCCGCGTGACGCCGTCGCGCGACTGGAGACGCTCGTCCTGATGGCCGGCATGGATCTTCCACTTCGAGCCATCCGCGAACAGATTGCTTCCGCCGTTCATCTGGTCATCCAAATTTCCCGTCTTCGCGACGGCACGCGACGCATCACCCACGTCACCGAGGTGCAGGGCATGGAGGGCGACGTCGTCACTCTCCAGGACGCTTTCGTCTTCGACTACTCCGCTGGGGTGGACTCGTCAGGGCGCTTCCTCGGCAAGCCGGTGCCCACGGGTATCCGTCCGCGCTTCATGGAGCGGTTCGAGGACATGGGCATCACGGTTTCGCCTGCCGTCTTCGGCGCTGCGCTCAGCGGCAGGAGGTAACCCGATGACGCTGATGTTCCTGTACGGGACAGCACTGTGTGTCGTAGCTCTCGGCCTGCTCTTCTTCGCCACGCGTCCAGCCCAATCCGCCGTACCGCTGGACCGCCGGCGTCCACCGGTTGAGGAAACGGACTCAAAGCTCACCAGGTTCGCCGGGTCCGCCGTTAGATCCATGGAGCGATACTTGCGCGAGCGTCCGAAGCGCTTGTTTCGTCAGGAAGCCCTCGAAACTGCAGGGATCAAACTGAGCCAGGCGGACCTCTTCGTCCTTTGCATCACGGGCAGTGTTGTCGGACTCCTTCTCGCGATATTCATTGGTGGTCCTTTTGTAGCGTTCATCATCGCCCCTTGGTTCTCCACGCAAATGACCATCAGCCTTCTCACCAGCAAGCGCCGCTCCAAGTTCGATGACCAACTCGGCGACACCCTGCAGCTGCTCACCGGCGGCCTGAGGGCCGGTCACAGTATCCTGCGGGCCATCGATGCTGCTGCCATTGAAGCCGACGCTCCGACGTCCGATGAGATGCGGCGTGTGGTCACGGAGACCAGCCTGGGTAAGGATTTACTCGTGTCCCTGACGGACACGTCCCGCCGAATGGAGAGCGAGGACTTCGCCTGGATTGCACAGGCAATCCAGATCAACCGTGAGGTGGGTGGAGACCTCGCAGAGGTCCTGGATCAGGTAGGCGCCACCATCCGCGAGCGCAGCGAGATCAAAGGACAGATCCGGGCGCTTGCGGCCGAAGGCAAGTTCTCGGCCTACATCCTCGTGGCCCTCCCCTTCGCCATCGGAGCCATGCTCATGGTCGTCAGCCCCGGCTACATCAACCCGCTGTTCGAGAACCCGCTCGGCTGGGTCATGATCGGCGCTTCTGTAGTCATGATGACCATCGGCTGTCTGTGGCTCCGCAAGATCATTGATCTGAAGTTCTAGGAGGGCCGGCGTGAATCCAGTACTACTGACATCCCTGCTGCTCGTCGCCGCGCCCCTGGGCTACCTCGGGTGGGTTCTGCTGGCCCCGGGCAACATGAGTTACAAGAACATCCGGGCGAACCTGAACCGTGGGCTCCCAGTCTCGGACGAAGCCAAAGCTCGCAGTTCCGGCGCTCTGGCGCGCTTCGGGTACAAGCTGACGCCGTCGTCGTACGTGGAGAAGCTGGACAAGCTCCTCGCCCTGGCGGGGCGGCCAGCGTCCCTGCCGCTCGGGCGGGTGCTCGGCGCCAAGCCGGCACTCTGCCTGGTTGGCGCGGGACTCGGCTATCTGATGGCCAGTGCCGCGCAGAAGCCGATGATCACCATGCTGGCCATCTTCCTCACCGTGTTCGGGTACTTCATCCCGGACCTCCTGCTCTACAGCAAGGGCCAGGAGCGGCAGAAGGCCATGCAACTGGAACTGGCGAACACACTGGACCAGATGCTCATCTCCGTGGAAGCGGGCCTCGGCTTCGAGAGCGCAATGCAGCGTGCGGGTGAAAACGGTAAGGGCCCGCTCGCAGAGGAACTCGTCCGGACGCTTCAGGACATGCAGGTGGGCCGAAGCCGACGCGAGTCCTATCTGGCCCTCGCGGACCGCACGAGCATCCCCGAGCTGCGCAGCTTCGTCAAAGCCATCGTCCAGGCTGACGCGTACGGCATCGCACTGAGCGGAGTCCTTCGCACCCAGGCGAAGGTGATGCGCGTGAAGCGGCGTCAGCGGGCCGAAGAAAAGGCCATGAAACTGCCGGTCACGGTGCTGTTCCCACTGCTCTTCTTCATCTTTCCGGTGCTGTTCATCATCATCCTCGGGCCCGCTGTGATCAACGCCATCGCGACGTTCAGTGGGTCGTGAATTCGACCGGTCTAGCGTGGCTAGTACACAAGCCGAAGAATTCCGCAGTGTTTCCTAAGCAACGAACAATTACCGCCTATCTCACAAATTCAGAAAGTAGCGTTAGCCCCATGGCTCTCTCCAACCCCAGCGCGAACGACGACGATGCAGCAACCCTGCACGCCGTCAGCGCTGAATCCCGGAGTGTCCTCGGCGGCAGCGACCGTACAGACAGGATACCTCTGGTGGATTTCGACGTCCTCCACGATCTCGAGGACCAACTCGACAGCCCGGCCGCTGCACGGGCATTCGTACGCGACTATGTGGCCGTGTGGGATGAACGTGACCTGCGGCTTTCGTCGGCGATTGCACGGCGCAACCAGGCTGCTTCACTGGACGCCGTCCTGAGCCTGAAAATCACATCCACCATGGTGGGTGCCACCCTGCTCGTCGCGCTGACCACTGCGCTGGAAGGACTGCTTCGCGAGGGCAAGCTCGAAGAAGCCGAGGCGGCATTCCCGCAGGTTCACCGGTGCGGACTGCGCACGATGCGTGAACTGACCGTGCAGCACCTCAAGAAGGACCAGTAGCGGTCAGTCCGGACGTCGGGGCACCAGCCGGTAGCCCACACCGCGCACGGTCATAAGCCAGCGGGGACTCCTGGAGTCCTCCCCCAGCTTCCTGCGCAGGTTGCCGATGTGGACCTCGATGGCCCGCTCATCGGCTTCACTGATATAGGTGTCGGTCCGGTAGTACTGGCCTCGGACAACACGCACCAGGTCCCCCTTGGTACGAACTGCGCCTGAGCTCCGCAGGAGTTCGTGCAGAAGGTCGAACTCGCTCCGGGTCAGTACCAGCTCCTCGCCGCGAACCGTCACCGTCCGGGTGTCCTTGTCCAGCTCCAGGCCGTTGTGCCGCAGCACGGAGCCCGGACGCACCGGCGCGTCGGGTTCCTCAGCGGGAGCGGCCGCCGTCGTCGTCGGTTGCTCACTGGCAAGGCCGCCGCGCGGCCGCCGCAGCATCGCCGCTACGCGGGCACGGAGCTCCCGGGGACGGAAAGGCTTGGTGACAAAGTCATCGGCTCCGGACTGCAGCGCAGTAAGTGTGTCGATCTCCTCGTTATGCGCGGTCAGCATGATCACGTAGCAGTCGCTGAGACCACGGATCCGGCGCAGTACCTCAAAGCCGTCGATGTCCGGAAGGCCGACGTCAAGGGTGACCAGCGTGGGATTATGTTCCTTGACCGCTTCCACCCCACTGCGACCGTCGGCTTCGGCATGGACAACGAAACCTGATTGCGTAAGAACAGTGCTTACGAGGTTGCGGACGTCGAGATCATCCTCGACCACTACCGCCACACCTGGGTCACCCACTATTTTCCTCCTGGCCCCGACTGAACTGCAATTTCACAGTTCATCACAAAAGGACGAAACACCGCGACGCACAGTGAACCGCCGCAGCGTGCCCTCACAGCATACGGGAGCTTCTTTGGTTCTGATCCAAGCAGCCAGAAATAGGGAACTTTGTGAACCGGTTAGGAGTTGAGGTGAGACGGCAACGCCGAGTGACGACATAATGGAAGTTATGTCGTGGTCTCAGAGGCATCTCCGTATCTTCGTGCGCGCCCATACCCGGCGGCATCATGAGTGAACGCGTGATGTTCCTGGCGGCCAAGCGGGCATACTCGAACCTGCACTTCCGCGCGCGGGTCGGGCTGTGTGAAGTGCCTTTGGCCATGCTGGTCGCCGTCATTGCGGTCATCGCTGCGATTGTGGCGCCGACGCTGCTGATGAATCCGTTGTTTCTCGGAGGGCTCGTCTTCCACGCTGCACTCCTCGCGGCGGCCTTCCTCACCCCCTGGGAAAGACTCCGTGAGGGTTCCTATGTGGCCATCCCGCTCCTGGACTTCGCAGCCATTGCGCTGACCCGCAACGGCTCGGCGGACGTACTGCCGGGGCTGAGTCTCCTGGCCATCTTCCCGGTGATCTGGCTGTCCGCGTCCGAACTGAAGCCGTCGCTGAGTCTCCTGGCCAGCTTCGTTGGACCGTTCCTAATTCTCGCGGTTCCCCCGTTGATGGGATTGGCGCCGCCCAACCAGCTAGGCACCGCCGTCCTGCTTGGCCTGGCGATGGCGGCAGTCTCCGTTTCACTGCGCTTCGCCAGCCTCAACTCCGTGCACAGCCAGCGCAAGCTCGCAGCCTCCAACGCGGAAGTACACCGGCTCCAGGGCGAAAACACCGAGCGCGCGTTACTCCTCGAAGCCATCCTCGACACGATCGACGTCGGCCTGGTGGCCCTCGACGCCAACGGCAACCGCACCCTCACCAACCGCCAGCAGCGGTCCTATGACCTCCTCGTCCAGACGGGCGACAAGAACGACGACGACGCCTCCAACCACCTCTACTCGGCCGACAAATCCACTCCCGTGCATCCCCGACGCTACCCGGTGCAGCGGGCCGCAGCTGGGGAGACGTTCGCCAACTACCTGGTGTGTCTGGGACCGAAAGAGTCCCAGCGCGCGATTTCCACCGCGGCAACGGCCATGAGGGACAGCGAGGGCAGATTCGCCGGCTCCGTGATTGTCTCCAATGATGTGACGGACATGGTGGAGGCACTGACCGCCAAAGAGGACTTCGTCTCCAATGTGTCCCATGAACTGTGGACTCCGCTGACCTCGATCATCGGCCACCTCGATCTGGTGCTCGACGACGACCACGCCCTGCCGGAGAACATCAACCACCAGCTCTGCGTCGCCCGGCGCAACGCGGAACGGCTTTATGCGCTGGTGTCCAACCTGCTGGCATCAGCGTCCGGCGCGGCGAGTGTCCACCTGCGCCCCACCGACCTCAGCGGGCTGGTCGAGCACAGCATTGAATCTGCCTGGCCCCAGGCGGCGAACACCGGCGTCACCCTGAAGGCGGATGTCCCGGACATCCTCTGGACCACCTCCGACCCGCTGCGCATCCGTCAGGTGCTGGACAATCTCATCTCCAACGCCATCAAATACTCGCCCGACGGCGGCACAGTCACCGTTCGCGCGCGGCAGGAGAGCGACGCAGCGTTGCTCGAGGTACATGACACCGGCATCGGGATGTCGCCGCATGAAACGACTCAGGTTTTCGGGAAGTTCTTCCGGACGGCCGCTGCGCGGGAATCCTCCATTCCCGGCGTAGGGCTGGGTCTTGCGATTACGAAGGCGATTGTCGACAGCCATGGCGGAACCATCTGCTGTACCAGCGAGCTGGGTGCGGGTACAACGTTCACGGTGACGCTGCCGCTGCACCGGTCGGAGCAGAACTAGTTCTCAGACATCCCGCTTGGCGCGGGTGAGTTCGGCGCGCAGTGCCAGTTCGGCGGCATCGTCCGGGTAGCGCACTTCCTCGAGGACCAGCGGGTGCGCGGGCGCGAGAACGGACCGTGAGTCCTTGCGGCGGGAACGCAGACGCTCGCCCAGCCACTCCGGCGGTTCCTCGCCGCTGCCTACACGGAGTGCCGAACCGATCAGTGCGCGCACCATGTTGTGGCAGAAAGCATCAGCCTGGATGGTGGCGCAGAGTATTCCATCAACCTCGCGCTCGAATTCGAAACGTTGCAGTTCGCGGACCGTCGTGGCACCTACCCGCGGCTTGCAGAATGCGCGGAAGTCCTGAAGGCCGAGCACCGAGGCTGCGCCCGCATTCAGGAGGCGCTCGTCCAGCTCCTCCGAGTGCCAGAGCACTGTGGTGCGGTTGAGTGGATCCTGCAGTTCGGAGCGGTCGGCGATGCGGTAGCTGTAGCGGCGCCACAGCGCGGAGAAACGTGCGTCGAAGCCGGCCGGAGCAAGGCTCACGGCACGTACGACGACGGGTGACGCCGGATTGGCGGCGTAGACGGTGCGCGCAGCGGCGCTGGGCGGCAGGTAACGGTTCACAGTGGCCTGCAGTCGCCGCTTCAGCGCCAGGGCGGGGTCGATCTCCCGGCCACGGCTCAGGGCGAACCACTCCCCCGGTTCAAGGTCAACGTGGGTCACCTGACCGCGGGCGTGCACACCGGCGTCGGTACGGCCGGCGACTGTGAGTCGGACGTGCCGCCGGAAGAGAAGTTCAAGCCCCGACTCCACTGTGCCCTGCACGGTAGGCAGACCGGGCTGTAACGCCCAGCCGGAGAAGGGGCCGCCGTCGTACGCAAGATCGATGCGGACACGCAAATGCCCGCCATCCACGGAAGGGATGACGGGCATTTGTTCGTTCATGGAATTCAGGAAGGGCGTAGAAGAACTACTTCTTCTCGTCTTCTTCCGGCACGGAGCCTTCTTCGACGACTACGGTCTCCTCGGCGTCGCCCTCAGAGGCGTTTACCGTGGTTTCCTCAGCAGCAACCTCGTCAGCCGAAGCTGCAGAGGGAGCGGACTCAGCCGATTCAGCGGACTCAGCCGATTCAGCCGAATCTGCAGACTCAGCGGACGCGACCGGCGCAGCAGCTGCAGCGTCGCGGGCAGCAGCGTTGCCTGCAGCCTGCTCGGCTTCGCCGACTACGGCCTGCTTCGCCGAAACAGCCTCAAGCACCAGCTCGATGACAGCCATGGGGGCGTTGTCGCCCTTGCGGTTGCCGATCTTGGTGATGCGGGTGTAGCCACCGTTACGGTTGGCCACGGCCGGTGCGATGTCCGTGAACAGCTCGTGGACGACGCCCTTGTTGCTGATGACAGCCAGGACACGACGGCGCGAGGCCAGGTCACCCTGCTTGGCGAAGGTGATCAGGCGCTCGGCGTAGGGGCGAAGCCGCTTTGCCTTGGTCACCGTGGTGGTGATGCGCTTGTGCTCGAACAGCGAGGCGGCCAGGTTGGCGAGCATCAGGCGCTCGTGCGCCGGACCGCCACCGAGGCGTGGGCCCTTTGTGGGTGTGGGCATGATGTTTTATCTCCTCATGAATGTGCCCGAGGCCGCATCCTAAGCGGCGCCAGGTTTCTAACGTTTAGAGTTCGTCGTCGCCGTAAGCGGCGTCGTCCTCTTCAATCGCAGCGGCGCGGGCTGCAAGGTCGAACCCTGGAGGGGAATCCTTCAGGGACAGACCAAGCTCGACCAGCTTTGCCTTGACCTCATCAATGGACTTCGCACCGAAGTTACGGATGTCCATGAGGTCAGCCTCGGAGCGTGCAACCAGTTCACCCACGGTGTGGATGCCCTCACGCTTGAGGCAGTTGTAGGAACGAACGGTGAGTTCGAGATCCTCGATCGGGAGGGCCATGTCAGCGGCGAGTGCGGCGTCGCTGGGCGACGGGCCGATCTCAATGCCTTCAGCGGCGGTGTTCAGCTCGCGGGCGAGACCGAACAGTTCAACCAGCGTGGTGCCGGCCGAGGCAACGGCGTCGCGCGGAGCGATGGCGTCCTTCGTCTCGACATCGACGATCAGGCGGTCGAAGTCGGTGCGCTGCTCAACACGGGTGGCTTCCACACGGAAGGTCACCTTCAGGACCGGCGAGTAGATGGAGTCAACCGGAATACGGCCGATCTCGGAATCACCGGACTTGTTCTGCGATGCGGACACGTAACCGCGGCCACGCTCGATGGTCAGTTCGAGCTCGAACTTGCCCTTCGAGTTGAGGGTTGCGATGTGCAGGTCCGGGTTGTGGAACTCCACACCGGCCGGCGGTGCAATGTCAGCTGCGGTGACTACGCCGGGGCCCTGCTTGCGCAGGTAGGCAACCACAGGCTCGTCATGCTCGGAGGACACCGCGAGGTTCTTGATGTTCAGGATGATCTCGGTGACGTCTTCCTTCACACCGGGAACAGTGGTGAATTCGTGCAGGACGCCGTCAATCCGGATGCTTGTGACAGCTGCTCCGGGGATCGAGGACAGCAGCGTGCGACGAAGCGAGTTGCCGAGGGTGTAGCCGAAACCGGGCTCCAGCGGTTCGATGACGAACCGCGACCGGTTGTCAGCGACTACTTCTTCAGTCAGGGTGGGGCGCTGTGCAATGAGCACTTACATTTCCTTTCAGGGAGCATCCGCTATATGACGCAACACAAATGGTGGAAAGGGAAAGCTAGAGAGCTGGACTCAGTAGCTAAACGACAGTCAGCCCCAGGCCGCCCGCACTTCAAATGAAGCACGGGCGCACCTGGAGCCAAGGAGCTACTAGACGCGGCGGCGCTTCGGAGGGCGGCAACCGTTGTGGGCGCTGGGGGTAACGTCCTGGATGGAACCGACCTCAAGGCCGGCAGCCTGCAGCGAACGGATCGCGGTCTCGCGACCGGATCCCGGACCCTTCACGAAAACATCCACCTTGCGGACGCCGTGCTCCTGGGCACGCTTGGCAGCGGCCTCGGCAGCGGTCTGTGCGGCGTAAGGGGTGGACTTGCGTGAGCCCTTGAATCCGACCTCGCCTGCGGAGGCCCAGGAGATAACAGCTCCGTTGGGGTCCGTGATCGAGACGATGGTGTTGTTGAACGTGCTCTTGATATGCGCCTGACCGAAGGCGATATTCTTCTTGTCCTTGCGACGCGGCTTGCGGACCGCTCCACGAGTCTTGGGGGGCATTACTTCTCCTACGAAGGTTTTGGAAAGAGGGTGTTAAGGCGGACCGCTAAATCAGCGTCCGGCCTTCTTCTTGCCTGCGACGGTGCGCTTGGGGCCCTTGCGGGTACGCGCGTTGGTCTTGGTGCGCTGTCCACGCACGGGAAGGCCACGGCGGTGCCGGATACCCTCGTAGCTGCCGATCTCAACCTTGCGGCGGATGTCTGCAGCCACCTCACGGCGGAGGTCACCCTCAACCTTGTAGTTGCCTTCAATGTAGTCGCGAAGCTGGACGAGCTCAGCGTCTGTCAGATCCTTGACGCGCGTGTCCGGGTTGATCCCGGTTTCTGCGATTGTCTGATCTGCTCGGGTCTTGCCCACGCCGTAGATGTAGGTGAGCGCGATGATTACCCGCTTTTCGCGGGGAATGTCTACGCCAGCGAGACGTGCCATAGTGGCGGTTCTCCTTTTGATGACCGGAGGTCTGAAACAGTGCGGCCCGGATTATTCCGGTCCCCGGCCTCCGTGCCGGGGGTGTGGGTAGACCTGCTCAGGTGTGCCCTGCACTGCTTTTTTATTGTGGTATTACTACGCGTGGGTGACCCTCGAAAGAGGATTCAGCCCTGGCGCTGCTTGTGGCGCGGGTTTTCGCAGATTACGAGTACGTTGCCCTTGCGGCGAACCACCTGGCACTTGTCGCAAATCCGCTTCACGCTCGGCTGGACCTTCATGGTTTTCCTTTGCGTTCGTGCAGTTGTGCTGTTTTGCCTCCGCGACCGGTGGGCCGGGAGGCTCGGAACTAAATACTCAGAACCGTCTACTTGTAGCGGTAGACGATACGACCCCTGGTGAGGTCGTAAGGGCTAAGCTCCACTACCACCCGGTCCTCAGGGAGGATTCGAATGTAGTGCTGACGCATCTTTCCCGAGATGTGGGCTAGAACAATGTGTCCGTTGGCCAACTCAACGCGGAACATCGCGTTGGGCAGAGCCTCGTTCACAGTGCCTTCAATCTCAATGACACCGTCTTTCTTGGCCATATCCTCCGCTAACTTCTGTGCCGCCACTTGCGGGGCGGACGGTCTTGGGGTTTTGATTGTCTGACTCCCCGCCCGGGATCGCAGATCCCGTTCCGCACGTAACGGAGCAAGCCGTTTCGGAGGATGGGCGCAAAAGGGCGCAAAAGTAGCGACAACCAACAGACAACTCTACGCTACGGCCTGCCGAAAGTTAAATCCGGCCGGGCCGGCACAATTGCAGTCGCGAAGGGGTGCTCAGTCGAGAGGCGCGACGACGACGCCCAGCTCTTCCAGCCGGGCCGCACCACCGTCAGCGGCGGTGAGAACCCAGATGCCGCCGTCATGCACTGCCACGGTGTGTTCCCACTGGCAGGCGCGCTTGCCGTCAACCGTGACAACCGTCCAGTCGTCGTCGAGGACCGAGGTTTCGAGGCGGCCCTGCACCAGCATGGGTTCGATCGCCAGGCAGAGACCTGACTTGATCTTGGGGCCACGGTGGCTGCTGCGGTAGTTCAGGACATCGGGCGACTGGTGCATCTGCGTTCCGATGCCGTGGCCGACATAGTCCTGCAGGATGCCAAGGGCCGGGCCCTCGACTGCGGACACGTAGTCATCAATGGCGGAGCCGATGTCTCCGACGTACTTCCCTGTGGCCAGGGCTGCAATCCCCCGCCACATGGCTTCCTCAGTGATCTGGGACAGCCGGACATCTTCCGGGCGCGGCGTACCGACAATAACGGTGCGGGCTGAGTCCGAGTGCCAACCGCGGATGATGGCGCCACCGTCAATGGAGATGATGTCACCGTCCTGCAGGACGTAGTCGCCGGGGATTCCGTGCACGACCTCGTGGTTCACGGAAGTGCAGATGCTGGCCGGGAAGCCGTGATAGCCGAGGAAATTGGACGTGGCGCCGGCGTCCTTGAGAACGCCGGCGAACACCGCATCGAGCTCGCGGGTTGACACACCCACGCGGGCAGCAGCCACCGCCTGATCAAGGGCGTTGGAGAGCACCAGGCCCGCTTCACGCATGGTCCGGATCTGGTCTGCTGACTTGTACTCAACCCGCTGCTGGCGAAACATCACGACTACTGGGTTACTTTCAGTGCCGACATGACCCGCTCGGTCACTTCATCAATCGCGCCGATCCCGTCGACTCGGGTGACGATCCCGCGTTCCTCGTACTGGGAGACAACGGCTTCAGTCTGCTCGTGGTACAGGTCGAGGCGGTGCCGGATGACAGCCTCGTTGTCATCCGAGCGGCCGTCGAGTTCTGCGCGGCCAAGGAGCCGGCGAACCAACTCCTCATCGTCGGCAGTGAGCTGGAGCACGACGTCGAGCGTCAGGTCATTCTGCTCGAGGATGTCATCCAGCTCTTCGACCTGCGCAGCCGTGCGCGGGTAGCCGTCGAGCAGGAAGCCGTCCTTGACGTCATCCTCGGTAAGGCGTGCGCGGACCATGCTATTGGTCACGCTGTCCGGGACGAAGTCGCCGGCGTCCATGTACTTCTTGGCTTCAACACCCAGCGGAGTCTCGTTCTTGACGTTCGCGCGGAAGATATCGCCGGTGGAAATTGCCACCACACCGAGGCGCTCGGAGATCCGAGCTGCCTGCGTACCCTTGCCCGAACCGGGAGGTCCAATGATGAGCATCCGTGTCATCGCAATAACCCTTCGTAGTGGCGCTGCTGCAGCTGCGCGTCAATCTGCTTCACCGTTTCGAGGCCCACGCCGACCATGATGAGGATGGAGGTTCCGCCGAACGGGAAGTTCTGGTTCGCGTTGATGGCAACGAGCGCAATCAATGGAATGAGCGCAACGATGCCGAGGTAGATAGCACCAGGCAGGGTGATGCGGGAGAGGACGTACTGGAGGTACTCCGCCGTGGGCCGACCAGCGCGGATGCCCGGAATGAATCCGCCGTACTTCTTCATGTTCTCCGACACTTCCTCCGGGTTGAAGGTGATCGCCACGTAGAAGTACGTGAAGAACACGATCATCCCGAAGTACATCGCCATATAGAGCGGGTGGTCACCGGTGGTGAGGTAGGTGGTGATCCAGTTGACCCATTCCGGAGGCGGTGTCTGACCGTCAGTGGGAGTGTTGAACTGCGCGATCAGCGACGGCAGGTACAGCATCGACGACGCGAAGATCACGGGGATGACGCCGGCCATGTTGACCTTGATCGGGATGTAGGTGCTGCTTCCGCCCAGGGTGCGGCGCCCGATCATGCGCTTGGCATACTGCACCGGAACGCGGCGCTGCGACTGCTCCACGAAGATCACGAGCATCACCACGAACACGCCGATCACCAGGACGCCGAGGAACACATTCCAGCCCTGCGTGCGCAGGATCTCGCCCAACGAAGTGGGGAACCCCGCAGCGATAGCGGTGAAGATCAGGAGCGACATGCCGTTGCCGACGCCGCGCTCAGTGATGAGCTCACCCATCCACATGATCAGCCCGGTACCGGCGGTCAGGGTGATGATGAGCAGGATGATCGTGATGAGGCTGTCATCCGGAATGATCGGAACGGGACAGTTGCCCAGCAGGGCACCCGAACGCGCCAGCGACACCAGCGTCGTTGCATTCAGCAGACCGAGGGCGATCGTTAGATACCGCGTGTACTGCGTCAGCTGCGCCTGACCCTGGGCACCCTCCTGATGGAGTTCCTGGAAGCGCGGAATGACCACGCGGAGCAGCTGGGTGATGATGCTCGCCGTGATGTACGGCATGATCCCCAACGCGAAGACGGACACCTGCAGCAGTGCACCGCCGCTGAAGAGGTTGACGAACTGGTAGAGGCCGCCCTCTGTGTTGCCGAGCTGCAAACACTGCTGCACGTTGCCGTAGTCAACACCGGGCGCCGGGATAAACGCACCCAAACGGAAAATGGTGATGATTCCCAGCGTGAACAACAGCTTGCGCCGCAAGTCTGGCGTCCGGAAAGCCCGGCCAATAGCGCTAAGCAAGCGTCCTCCTGAATAAGTCTTGGTGGCCCTTCGCGGGCAATACACACCAACCGAGTCTAACGGCTGGAATAGGGCACTCGAGAACCCGGGGTGTTGATAGAGCCTGTTAAACGAAACAAACTCCTGGAGAGCCGGGAAACCCGGCCCACCAAGAGTCTAGTTGCTTCATGAGCTAGATCACAGTCCGCTCCCCTCCGCCGTCGCACCGATGTCCAAAGGACAACCTGACGGTCAGCGGAGGGAAGCGATGCTGGGAACTAGAGCCCTGAGACCGAGCCGCCTGCGGCGGTGATCTTCTCAGCCGCGCTGGCGGACACGGCGTGAACCTTGACGTCCACCTTGACCGCGATGTCGCCCGTACCGAGAACCTTGACGAGCTGGTTCTTGCGCACTGCACCCTTGGCGATCAGGCTGTCCACAGACACCTCGCCGCCTTCGGGGTACAGCTCGTTGATCTTGTCCAGGTTGACAACCTGGTACTCAACGCGGAACGGGTTCTTGAAGCCACGCAGCTTCGGCAGGCGCATGTGCAGCGGCAGCTGCCCACCCGCGAAACCTGCCTTGACCGAGTAACGGGCCTTGGTGCCCTTGGTGCCACGGCCGGCGGTCTTACCCTTGGAACCTTCACCACGACCGACGCGGGTCTTGGCGGTCTTGGCACCGGGGGCGGGACGAAGGTGGTGTACCTTCAGCGCGTGGACGCGAGGCGTGCTCTCAGCAGTTTCCTGAGCGGCAGCAGCCTTGGCAGCAGGCTTGCGGGCCGGCTTCTTCTCGGTGAATTCCTCCACCGTCTTCTTCTCTGCCATTACTTGGCCTCCTCAACCTTCACGAGGTGCGGAACCGTGTTGACCATGCCTACGGTCACCTCGTCAGCGTTGCGGACAACGGTGTGTCCGATTCGCTTGAGGCCGAGTGAACGAAGGGTGTCCCGCTGGTTCTGCTTACCGCCGATAACGGACTTGATCTGTGTGATTTCCAGCTTTGCGGAGCTGGCAACCAGGCGCTTCGGAGTTGCCATTACGCACCTGCCTTCTGATCCTGCATTGCGCGCAGCATCGATGTTGAGGCAACCTCGTCCAGCGGAAGGCCGCGGCGTGCAGCCACTGCCTGCGGCTCTTCGAGCCGCTTCAGCGCGTCAACGGTTGCGTGAACAATGTTGATGGCGTTGGAGGACCCGAGCGACTTGGAGAGGACGTCGTGAATACCGACGCACTCCAGCACGGCGCGCACCGGACCACCGGCGATTACACCGGTACCCGGCGAAGCCGGACGCAGGAGCACGACGCCGGCCGCTGCCTCACCCTGAACCAGGTGGGGAACGGTGCCGCCGATGCGGGGAACCTTGAAGAAGGACTTCTTGGCTTCCTCTACTGCCTTGGAGATGGCCATGGGAACTTCCTTGGCCTTGCCGTAGCCGACGCCGACCATGCCGTTGCCGTCGCCGACAACAACGAGTGCGGTGAAGCTGAAGCGCCGGCCGCCCTTGACGACCTTTGCCACACGGTTGATCGACACGACGCGCTCTACGAACTTGTCCTTGTCGTCGCCACGGCCGCCATCGCGACCGCCGCGGCCGCCATCGCGACCGCCACGGCCGCTGTCGCGTCCGCCACGCTCTCCACGGCGAGCACCGCCGCCGCGGCGATCGTCAGTGGTCGACGCCGTCTCGGTGGACTCGGCTGCGGGAGCTTCAGTTGCAGGCTGCTCAGCCTTTGCCGTATTCAATGAGGCTTCCTTTGCGTTGTTCTGCTCGGTCACAGTGCCAGCCCACCTTCACGTGCGCCGTCTGCGATTGCGGCAACCCGGCCGTGGTACTTGTTGCCTCCACGGTCGAATACGACTGCCTCAATACCCGCAGCCTTTGCCCGCTCAGCAACAAGCTCGCCAACGCGCTTGGCCTTGGCGGTCTTGTCACCTTCGAACGCACGCAGGTCGGCCTCGAGGGTCGACGCCGATGCAAGGGTGATGCCCTTGGAGTCGTCGACAACCTGGACGAATACGTGACGGGCTGAACGGTTGACTACCAGGCGGGGACGAACAGCGGTACCGGTGATGCGCTTGCGGACCCGAAGGTGACGCCGTCCGCGCTGGGCGGACTTGCTCTTCGAGATGCGCTTCTTGTTGATGCTCAGTGACATGGTTACTTACCAGCCTTTCCGACCTTGCGGCGAATAACCTCGCCGGCGTAGCGGATGCCCTTGCCCTTATAGGGATCCGGACGGCGCAGCTTGCGGATGTTCGCAGCAACTTCGCCGACCTGCTGCTTGTTGATGCCGGAAACGGAGACCTTGGTGGGGCTGTCCACGGTCAGCGTGATGCCCTCCGGTGCCTTCACAGGCACGGGGTGGCTGTAGCCCAGCGCGAACTCCAGGTCAGAACCCTTGGCCTGCACACGGTAACCGGTGCCGACGATCTCAAGGTTCTTCTTGTAGCCCTCGGTAACTCCAACGATCATGTTGGAGATCAGGGTGCGGGTCAGGCCGTGCAGCGAACGCGCTTCGCGCTCGTCGTTCGGGCGGGAGACGGTGATCGTGCTGTCCTCAAGCGAAACCTGGATCGGGCTGGCAACAGTGTGACTCAGCTCGCCCTTGGATCCCTTGACGGAAACAACACTGCCGTCAATCTTGACCTCTACGCCTGCAGGCACGGTGATGGGGAGACGTCCAATACGTGACATGTTTCTCTTTCCCTTTCCCGCTACCAGACGTAGGCGAGGACTTCCCCACCTACACCCTTCTTGGCTGCCTGGCGGTCTGTGAGCAGACCGGAGGACGTGGACAGGATGGCAATGCCCAGCCCGCCAAGTACGTGCGGCAGGTTGGTGGACTTTGCGTATACGCGCAGACCCGGCTTGGAGATGCGCCGGATGCCTGCAATGGAGCGCTGACGGTCGGGACCGAACTTGAGGTCGATAGTGAGCTTCTTGCCCACCTCAGCCTCTTCTTCCTTCCAGCCGGCGATGTAGCCTTCAGCCTTCAGGATGTCGGCAACGCGTGCCTTCAGCTTGCTGTATGGCATTGACACGGTGTCGTGGTATGCCGAGTTGGCGTTGCGGAGACGCGTAAGCATGTCTGCAACTGGATCTGTCATTGTCATTGGGCTCTAGCCCTTCCTCGTAACGGTTTCCGGACTCCCGTGAAACCCAGCGTCAGCTGGCTTCCTCTGCGGAACGGACCTGCAACGTAGTTGATTAATCTTCGGATTTGAACGGGAAGCCGAGCGCCTTGAGCAGTGCGCGGCCTTCGTCGTCGGTCTTGGCAGTGGTCACAACGGTGATGTCCATACCGCGGACACGGTCAATCTTGTCCTGGTCGATCTCGTGGAACATGGACTGCTCCGTGAGGCCGAAGGTGTAGTTGCCGTTACCGTCGAACTGGCGCCCGTTGAGACCGCGGAAGTCGCGGATACGGGGCAGGGCCAGCGTGACCAGGCGATCGACGAACTCCCACATGCGGTCTCCGCGCAGGGTCGCGTGTGCACCAATCGGCATACCTTCGCGGAGCTTGAACTGCGCGATGGACTTGCGTGCCTTGGTGACCTGCGGCTTCTGGCCGGTGATCTGGGTGAGGTCGCGGACTGCGCCGTCAATGAGCTTGGAGTCCTTGGCTGCATCTCCAACACCCATGTTCACAACGACCTTGACGAGCCGGGGAACCTGGTTGACGTTGCTGTAGTTGAATTCCTCCAGCAGCGAGGACTTGATCTCTGCTGCGTAGCGGGCCTTCAGGCGCGGGGTGATCTTGGTTTCTACGGCTTCAGCAGTCATTACAGATCCTTCCCTGATGCCTTGGCGACGCGGATGCGGACCGTGCGCTCACGGCCGTCCCGCTCCACGGTCTCGGTGCGGTAGCCGACGCGGGTGGGCTTCTTAGTCTCCGGGTCTACAACTGCGACGTTACTGATGTGGATGGAAGCCTCAACGGTCTCGATGCCACCGGTCTTGGTGCCGCGCTGCGACTGTCCGACCTTGGTGTGCTTCGTGATGCGGTTGATGCCCTCGACCAGTACGCGGTTGCTCTCAGGGAATACCTTGAGGACCTTGCCCTGCTTGCCGCGGTCTCCGCCGCGCTCCTGCTTGGCGCCAGTGATGACCTGAACAAGGTCACCCTTCTTGATCTTCAGCTTCGAACGGGTCTGAGCCATGACTACAGCACCTCCGGGGCCAGTGAAATGATCTTCATGAAGCGCTTGTCGCGAAGTTCGCGACCGACCGGGCCGAAGATACGGGTACCACGAGGATCGCCGTCACCCTTAAGGATAACGGCAGCGTTCTCGTCGAACTTGATGTAGGAACCATCCGCACGGCGGCGTTCCTTCTTGGTGCGGACGATGACAGCCTTGACCACATCGCCCTTCTTGACGTTCCCACCGGGGATAGCGTCTTTAACGGTGGCGACGATCACGTCACCAATTCCTGCGTAGCGACGTCCGGAACCGCCGAGAACACGAATGGTAAGGATTTCCTTAGCACCAGTGTTGTCGGCGACCTTAAGTCGCGACTCCTGCTGAATCACTGTCTACTCCTTGCGTCGCGCTGGTTCTCAGGCCGAAATACTGCATACGGAATGAGCCTTGCGGAACGGTTGATCGGGGTGTCTCTGAACCCACCTGGATTTTGCCAGTGGAGGGCCTAAACGCCCGTGCCCGAGGCATTTGCCTCCCAGACGCGGTATGCGCAGGGAAGTACTATGCCGAAGCACGATTGTTTACGAGGTTTCATGTCAGCGCTCCATGACTGCGCGGCTCAGTTCACACTGAAGCCGGCACGGAAGGCGCCATACAAACTCAATATCCTAGCACGTTTTGAAAAGCAAGCAGTCCCCCGCTCCGCAAGGAACGAGGGACTGCTTCGTGTCGACGAATCGACCAGACCTGTAAGGGTCTTTACTTGGCCTTCTCGATGACCTCAACCAGGCGCCACCGCTTGGTAGCGGACAGCGGGCGGGTCTCGCTGATCAGGACCATGTCGCCAACACCAGCGGTGTTCTGCTCATCATGGGCCTTGACCTTCGAGGTGCGGCGGATGACCTTGCCGTAGAGGGCGTGCTTTACACGGTCCTCCACCTGAACGACGATGGTCTTCTCCATTTTGTCGGAGACGACATAGCCGCGGCGGGTCTTGCGGTAACCGCGAGTTGCGGTCTCCGGCACTGTTGCCTCAATCTTCTCTTCACTCATTTGGCATCCTCCTCAGAAGCCTGTGTTTCCACGGACTTTTCGTCCTTCGTGGAGGCAGCCTTGGAACCCTTCGATTTCTTGCCGGCCTTTTCAGTCTTCGCTTCTTCTACCGGGGCAACGACGTCGGGCCGAATTCCCAGCTCGCGCTCACGAAGCACGGTGTAGATGCGGGCGATATCCCGCTTCACAGCGCGCAGACGGCCGTGGTTTTCAAGCTGACCGGTGGCTGACTGGAAGCGCAGGTTGAACAGCTCTTCCTTAGCCTTGGCGAGTTCCTCCACCAGACGGTCCTTATCGAACCCATCCAGCTGGTCGGTTGCCAGTTCCTTTGAACCGAGTGCCATGACTATTCACCACCCTCACGACGCACGATACGTGCCTTCAACGGCAGCTTGTGAATTGCCAGGCGCAGTGCCTCGCGAGCTACCTCTTCATTGACACCGGAGAGTTCGAAGAGAACACGGCCCGGCTTGACGTTGGCGACCCACCACTCAGGGGAACCCTTACCGGAACCCATACGGGTTTCAGCAGGCTTCTTGGTCAGCGGACGGTCGGGGTAGATGTTGATCCACACCTTTCCACCACGCTTGATGTGACGGGTCATTGCGATACGCGCAGATTCGATCTGTCGGTTGGTGACGTATGCCGGGCTCAGAGCCTGGATACCCCACTCGCCGAAGCTGACCTGCGTGCCGCCGGTTGCAGCGCCCGAACGACCCGGGTGGTGCTGCTTACGGAACTTTACTCGACGTGGGATAAGCATTTAAGCCTGTCCTCCTTCCGCTGCAGCAGCGGACTCAGCCGGTGCGGACTCGGCGGGAGCGGCGTTAGCCTCACCCTGACCGGCACCACGATCGGCATTACGACGACGGCGGTCACCACGGTCCGGGCCGGCCGGGCCGCGTCCGGGGCGGTCTCCGCCACGTCCGCGCGACGGCGCAGCAGCTGCCTGGGCAGCAAGTTCCTTGGCGGTGACGTCGCCCTTGTAGATCCACACCTTCACGCCGATACGGCCGAAGGTGGTCTTGGCCTCGAAGAAGCCGTAGTCGATGTTCGCGCGGAGGGTGTGCAGGGGCACACGGCCTTCGCGGTAGAACTCCGAACGGCTCATTTCGGCGCCGCCGAGGCGACCGGAGCACTGTACGCGGATACCCTTGGCACCGGCACGCTGTGCCGACTGCATAGCCTTCTTCATGGCGCGGCGGAAAGCCACACGTGAAGAGAGCTGCTCAGCGATGCCCTGGGCAACCAGCTGCGCCTCGATCTCGGGGTTCTTGACCTCGAGGATGTTCAGCTGAACCTGCTTGCCGGTGAGCTTCTCGAGCTCGCCGCGGATGCGGTCCGCTTCGGCGCCGCGGCGGCCGATCACGATACCCGGACGTGCCGTGTGGATATCCACACGAACGCGATCGCGGGTGCGCTCGATCTCAACCTTGGCGATGCCGGCGCGGTCCATGCCCGTGGACATGAGCTGGCGGATCTTGACGTCCTCGCGAACGAAGTCCTTGTAGCGCTGGCCCGGCTTGTTGCTGTCAGCAAACCAGTGTGACCTGTGGTCAGTGGTGATGCCGAGTCGGAACCCGTGCGGGTTTACTTTCTGTCCCACTTAGCGGTCCTCCACTTTCTCAGGGGTAGCGACAACAACAGTGACGTGGCTGGTCCGCTTGTTGATGCGGTATGCGCGGCCCTGGGCACGCGGCTGGAACCGCTTCATCGTGGGACCTTCATCGACATATGCTTCGCTGATGATGAGGTCGCCTTCGTCGAATGCAACGCCATCGCGGTCCGCGAGGACCCGGGCGTTTGCAACTGCCGACTGAACTACCTTGAAAACCGGCTCCGAAGCTGCCTGGGGGGCAAACTTCAGGATTGCCAGAGCCTCATTCGCTTGCTTACCACGAACAAGGTTGACGACGCGCCGGGCCTTCATAGGCGTTACGCGCAGATGACGCGCAATAGCCTTGGCTTCCATTGCTTTCCTTCTCTCGTCTTAGCCGTAGAAACAGGCGCCTTAGCGGCGCTTGCCCTTGCGGTCGTCCTTCACATGGCCGCGGAATGTCCGCGTGGGAGCGAATTCGCCGAGCTTGTGCCCGACCATCGACTCGGTGACAAACACCGGAATGTGCTTGCGCCCGTCATGCACGGCAATCGTGTGGCCGAGCATGTCCGGGATGATCATGGAACGGCGGGACCACGTCTTGATGACGTTCTTGGTGCCCTTCTCGTTCTCGCGGTCCACCTTGACGAACAGGTGCTGATCGACGAAGGGGCCTTTCTTCAGGCTGCGTGGCATGTTTCCAGGCTCCTATCGCTTGTTCTTGCCGGAACGACGGCGACGCACAATGAGCGAGTCGCTTTCTTTGTTGGGACGGCGGGTACGGCCTTCGGCCTTACCGTTCGGGTTGACGGGGTGACGTCCACCGGAAGTCTTGCCTTCACCACCACCGTGCGGGTGATCAACGGGGTTCATCGCAACACCACGGACGGTCGGGCGAACGCCCTTCCAGCGCATGCGGCCTGCCTTGCCCCAGTTGATGTTCGACTGCTCGGCGTTACCGACCTCGCCGATGGTGGCGCGGCAGCGCACATCAACGTTGCGGATTTCACCGGACGGCAGACGAAGCTGCGCGAAGCGGCCTTCCTTGGCGACCAGCTGGACCGAAGCACCAGCGGAGCGTGCCATCTTGGCACCGCCACCGGGACGCAGCTCCACCGCGTGGATAACAGTACCCACGGGGATGTTACGCATCGGCAGGTTGTTGCCGGGCTTGATGTCGGCACCGGGGCCGGCCTCAACGAAGTCGCCCTGCTTCAGCTTGTTCGGCGCGATGATGTAGCGCTTCGTGCCGTCAATGTAGTGCAGGAGGGCAATGCGCGCGGTGCGGTTGGGATCGTATTCGATCTCGGCAACGCGTGCGTTGACACCGTCCTTGTCGTGGCGACGGAAGTCGATGAGACGGTACTGACGCTTATGTCCACCACCCTTGTGACGGGTGGTGATCTTGCCGCTGTTGTTACGGCCGCCCTTTTTGGGGAGCGGACGCACCAGGGATTTCTCCGGCGTCGACCGTGTGATTTCTGCGAAGTCGGCAACGCTCGAGCCGCGACGGCCCGGGGTTGTCGGCTTGTATTTGCGGATAGCCATTTTTCAGTTCCTCGTTAAAGTGGTCTCCGCTCTAGCTGAGCGGACCGCCGAAGATGTCGATCGTGCCTTCTTTGAGGGTGACAATTGCGCGCTTGGTGTTCTTGCGCTGTCCCCATCCGAATTTGGTCCGCTTACGCTTACCGGCACGGTTGATGGTGTTGATCGAGTCGACCTTTACGGAGAAAATCTTCTCCACGGCCAGCTTGATCTCGGTCTTGTTGGAGCGCGGGTCGACCAGGAAGGTGTACTTTCCTTCGTCGATCAGGCCGTAGCTCTTCTCCGACACGACGGGTGCAATGACGACGTCGCGAGGATCCTTTGTGATGGAGCCACTCACTTGGCGTCCTCCTCAGTTGTAGTCGTAGCGGAGTCAGCCGCAGCATCCTCAGTCACAGCCGATCCGACGAAAGCGTCGTAAGCGGCCTTGGTGAAGATCACGTCGTCCGACACGAGTACGTCGTACGTGTTCAGCTGATCCACGTACAGGGTGTGGACCTCGACGAGGTTACGCACGGACAGTGCGGCCAGGTCGTTTGAACGCTCGATGACGACCAGCAGATTCGGACGCTCGGAGACACCGCGCAGAGTAGCCATTGCGGCCTTGGTCGACGGCTTCTCGCTGCCAACCAGCGACTCGATGACGTGAATGCGTCCGTTGCGTGCCCGGTCAGAGAGTGCACCGCGCAGGGCGGCTGCCTTCATCTTCTTGGGGGTGCGCTGGCTGTAGTCACGCGGCGTGGGACCGTGAACGATGCCACCACCGGTCATGTGCGGTGCGCGGATCGAGCCCTGGCGTGCACGGCCGGTGCCCTTCTGCTTGAACGGCTTGCGACCGGCTCCGCTGACCTCGGCGCGTGTCTTGGTCTTGTGCGTACCCTGACGGGCAGCAGCAAGCTGGGCCACGACGACCTGGTGCAGCAGCGGAACGTTAGTCTGTGCGTCGAAGATCTCGGCGGGGAGATCAACTTTCAAAGTCTTGGTAGCCATGACTTATGCTCCCTTCACGGCGGTGCGTACGAGTACGACCTGTCCGCGGGCGCCGGGGACGGCGCCCTTGATCAGCAGCAGCGACTTCTCGACGTCCACAGCGTGAACGGTGAGGTTCAGCGTGGTCTGGCGAACGGCACCCATACGGCCTGCCATTTTCATTCCACGGAAGACGCGGCTGGGGGTGGAGGCTCCACCGATCGAGCCGGGCTTGCGGTGGTTCTTGTGAGCACCGTGCGAGGCACCAACACCGTGGAACCCGTGGCGCTTCATGACGCCGGCGAAGCCCTTACCCTTGGTCTTGCCGATGACGTCGACCTGCTGGCCGGCTTCGAACAGCTCAACAGAGAGTTCCTGACCCAGCGAGTAGGAATCGACGTCGGAAGTGCGCAGTTCAACGACGTGGCGGCGCGGCGTGACGCCGGCTTTCTCGAAGTGACCGGCGAGCGGCTTGGTGACCTTGCGCGGATCGATCTGACCGAAGCCGATCTGGACGGCGCTGTAGCCGTCGACGTCAGCGGTACGCAGCTGCGTGATGACGTTGGAGTCAGCCTGCAGGACCGTTACCGGGACGAGGCGGTTGTTTTCATCCCAGACCTGGGTCATGCCGAGCTTGGTAGCGAGCAGTCCCTTGACCTGGCGCGTAAGCGAAGTAGACATAGTTATCTTCTCTCCCTTACAGCTTGATCTCGATGTTCACGTCCGCGGGAAGGTCGAGGCGCATGAGCGAGTCGACGGCCTTGGGCGTGGGGTCAATGATGTCGATCAGACGCTTGTGCGTGCGCATTTCAAAGTGCTCGCGGCTGTCCTTGTACTTGTGCGGCGACCGGATAACGCAGTAAACGTTCTTTTCCGTGGGCAGCGGCACGGGGCCGACTACCGTTGCGCCTGCGCGCGTCACCGTCTCAACGATCTTCCGAGCTGAAACGTCAATGACCTCGTGGTCATACGACTTCAGCCGGATGCGGATCTTTTGTCCCGCCATGGCGTCTCGACTCTCTCTCTGTCATGAAGAACGCCACCGTGCGGTGACGTTCCTGGCTACGTACGTGCGCCTGTTGTTGTGGCGCTCCTCCAGCAGACTGAATCCGGATAGTTCCGGGTTCCTCACCCTGCCGAGGCTCCGACCCCCGCGCTCGGGCGTGTCGCGTATCTTCCACATGGAGATTCAGCGCTAATCCGAGCTATTGGATTGGGGCGGGTTATATTTGGGCCAGCTTCCGCGGCGGATGCGACCCTGCATCAGGCATTATCCTGATCGGGACTACAGCTCAAAACCGCGCGCACAGGCGCTTGAACAACTCACCTAGTCTGCCAGATTGTGCGGCACAATGCGAATCCGCACCTGTTTTCACGCCGGTTCGCTCGTCGACACGCCGGGAAAGTTCTAGCCGGCTTTTACTCCTGCCTGTTTGAGCGCCAGCCGTGCTAAACCGTCCACTGCCGCAGAATCCCCCTCACGCCACGCCCGCACAGGGTCATCGGACACCTTGCGAAGTTGGGAAGGATTCGCAAGAACGAGCGCACGCAGCGCAAGAAGTTCCCTGCCGCCGTCCTCCTGCTGCAGGCGGCGCGTCCGCTTGGACTTTACGACAAACCGCACCCGAGGTATCAGCCACATCGGAATAAGGAGAAGGACCGGAAGCAGGAAAAGTGCCCACCCCACTATTGCTGCGGCCTGGGCCACGGCATCTTGATGATCCTGGCCGGCGCCGATGAGGATGCCGCCCGCTTCCGCGGCGTCCAGGAAGGGCTCGCTCGCCTGGTCTCCGATGAGGGGCACTCCCCCGATGCCTTCTGCGGCGTCACTCATGGTGCTTTGGAAACGGCTCCCGGCATCTTCCAGGCCCTGCCCGAACACTGCCAGATTGGAAAGAGCGTCAAACGTCGCTCGGGAGAAAAGCCAGGCGACGACGACGGCGGCGACTGCAAAGACGTCGGTCAGCAGCTGCCAGGTGCGCTGGAACGGGGAGCTCGAGTAGATCTGCACCGCCCCAACTTTACGGCAGAAAGACGAAAGCCCCGCTGTGCTAACGCAGCGGGGCTTTCTAACCAGCAGTAGTGGTGAAGCTACTACTTGACGATCTTGGTAACGCGACCTGATCCAACGGTGCGGCCGCCTTCGCGGATAGCGAAGCCGAGGCCCTCTTCCATTGCGATCGGCTGGATGAGCTCAACGCTCATCTCAGTGTTGTCGCCAGGCATGACCATCTCGGTGCCCTCGGGGAGGGTGATGACACCGGTGACGTCAGTGGTACGGAAGTAGAACTGCGGGCGGTAGTTGGAGTAGAACGGGTTATGACGACCGCCCTCGTCCTTGGCCAGGATGTAGACGTTGGCCTCGAAGTCGGTGTGCGGGGTGATGGAACCCGGCTTGACGATAACCTGGCCACGCTCTACGTCTTCGCGCTTGATGCCGCGGAGCAGCAGACCACAGTTCTCGCCGGCCCAAGCCTCGTCGAGCTGCTTGTGGAACATCTCGATACCGGTAACCGTGGTCTTCTGGACCGGACGGATGCCGACAATCTCGACCTCGGAGTTGATTGCGAGGGTTCCACGCTCGGCGCGGCCCGTCACAACGGTTCCACGACCGGTGATGGTGAAGACGTCCTCAACAGGCATGAGGAACGGCTTGTCCTTGTCGCGAATCGGGTCAGGAACGTTGTTGTCAACGGCATCCATCAGGTCCTCAACGGACTTGACCCACTCCGGGTCACCCTCGAGGGCCTTCAGGCCGGAAACGCGAACAACAGGAGCGTCGTCGCCATCGAAGCCCTGCGAGCTCAGGAGCTCACGAACTTCCATTTCAACGAGGTCCAGCAGTTCTTCGTCATCAACCATGTCGGACTTGTTCAGCGCGACCAGCAGGTAGGGAACACCAACCTGGCGGGCGAGCAGAACGTGCTCGCGGGTCTGGGCCATCGGACCGTCGGTGGCGGCAACAACGAGGATGGCGCCATCCATCTGGGCCGCACCCGTGATCATGTTCTTGATGTAGTCAGCGTGACCGGGGGCGTCAACGTGTGCGTAGTGACGCTTCTCGGTCTGGTACTCAACGTGCGAGATGTTGATGGTGATGCCGCGCTGCTTCTCCTCGGGAGCCGAGTCGATCGACGCGAAGTCACGTGCCTCGTTGAGGGTGGGGTACTTGTCGTACAGCACCTTGGAAATGGCAGCCGTCAACGTGGTCTTTCCATGGTCAACGTGACCAATGGTGCCGATGTTAACGTGCGGCTTAGTCCGCTCGAACTTTGCCTTCGCCACGGGTTCCTCCTAGAACGTTTTTAGAAGACTTACTCCCCAGCCACGCTTTTCGCGGCTGAAACTCATGCAAGTCTACTGGGGGCTTTTATTTTGGTGAAATTGCGGTCCGGACGAGCCGGGATTACTCTCCGCGGGTCTTTTGGATGATCTCGTCGGCTACTGCCTTCGGGACCTCCGAGTAGCTGTCGAACTGCATTGAGTAGACAGCGCGTCCCTGGGTCTTCGAGCGCAGGTCGCCGATGTAGCCGAACATGCCGGACAGCGGCACGTGCGCACGGATGACCTTGACACCGCTCGCGTCCTCCATGGACTGCATCTGGCCGCGGCGGGAGTTGAGGTCGCCAATCACATCACCCATGTATTCCTCGGGTGTGCGGACTTCCACCTCCATCAGCGGTTCGAGCAGCACGGGCTTTGCCATGCGGGCTGCCTCCTTGAACGCCATGCGACCGGCGATCTTGAAGGCCATTTCGGAGGAGTCAACATCGTGGTACGCGCCGTCAAGCAGCGTTGCCCTGATGCCGACCACCGGGTATCCAGCCAGGATGCCGTCGTTGAGGGCATCCTGGATGCCTGCATCGACGCTGGGGATGTACTCGCGCGGAACACGACCACCGGTGACCTTGTTCTCGAAGGCGTACAGCTCTCCTTCGGAAGTATCCATCGGCTCGATCATGATCTGGATCTTCGCGAACTGTCCGGATCCACCCGTCTGCTTCTTGTGGGTGTAATCGTGCTTCTGCACCGTACCGCGAATGGTTTCGCGGTAAGCAACCTGAGGCTTGCCGACGTTCGCCTCAACCTTGAACTCGCGGCGCATGCGGTCCACCAGGATGTCGAGGTGGAGCTCGCCCATGCCGGCGATGATCGTCTGGCCGGTGTCCTCGTTGAGGGATACCTGGAAGGTGGGATCCTCAGCCGAGAGCTTCTGGATAGCCGTCGAAAGCTTCTCCTGGTCACCTTTGGTCTTCGGCTCGATCGCAACCGAGATGACCGGCTCCGGGAAGCTCATCGACTCGAGGACGATCTGGTTGCTTGAATCGGACAGGGTGTCACCGGTGGTGGTGTCCTTCAGGCCGATAGCCGCGTAGATGTGGCCGGCGAAGGCTTCGTCAACAGGAATTTCCTTGTTGGCGTGCATCTGGAAGAGCTTGCCGATGCGTTCCTTCTTGCCCTTGGTCGAGTTCACGACCCCGGTGCCTGCGGTGACGTGGCCGGAGTAGACCCGGATGAACGTCAGCTGGCCGAAGAACGGGTGAGTCGCTACCTTGAACGCGAGTGCCGAGAATGGTTCCTCGGTGCTCGGCTTGCGCGTCAGCGCTGCTTCCTCGTCGCGGGGATCGTGTCCGACCATGGGCGGCACGTCCAGCGGGGAGGGCAGGTAGTCGATGACGGCATCGAGCATCGGCTGTACGCCGCGGTTCTTGAACGCAGAGCCACAGAGAACGGGGTAGATCTCGGAGTTGATGGTCAACTTCCGGATGCCGGCCTTGAGTTCCTCGATTGTGGGCTCTTCGCCCTCAAGGTACTTGTTCATCAGCTCGTCGGAGGACTCGGCAACGGCCTCGACCAGTGCTGCGCGGTATTCCTCAGCCTTGGCCTGGAGGTCAGCCGGGATCTCCTGGACCTCGTACTTGGCGCCCATGGTCACGTCACCCTTGGAGTCACCGGGCCACACGAGTGCGCGCATGTAAAGGAGGTCGACGACGCCGACGAAGTCGTTTTCGGCACCGATCGGCAGCTGCATGACCAGCGGCTTGGCGCCGAGGCGGCTGATGATCGTGTCAACGGTGAAGTAGAAGTCAGCGCCCAGCTTGTCCATCTTGTTGACGAAGCAGATGCGGGGAACTTCGTACTTGTCAGCCTGACGCCAGACGGTCTCGGACTGGGGCTCAACGCCCTCCTTGCCGTCGAACACTGCAACTGCACCGTCGAGGACGCGCAGCGAGCGCTCTACCTCGACAGTGAAGTCAACGTGACCGGGGGTGTCGATGATGTTGATCTGGTTCTGTTCCCAGAAGCAGGTCACCGCGGCGCTGGTGATGGTGATGCCGCGTTCCTTTTCCTGTTCCATCCAGTCAGTCGTCGAGGCGCCGTCGTGCGTCTCGCCAATCTTGTGGTTTACACCCGTGTAGAACAGGATGCGCTCGGTAGTAGTGGTCTTGCCGGCATCAATGTGGGCCATGATGCCGATATTGCGGACCTTGTTGAGGTCGGTAAGCACGTCCTGTGCCACGGTGTCTCCCTTTTCTAAGGTGGAGTTCTACTGGACCGCCGCGATACCTCACTCCCACCGAAGCGGGAGTGAGGTATCGGCAGCGCGATTACCAGCGGTAGTGAGCGAAGGCCTTGTTGGACTCAGCCATCTTGTGCGTGTCTTCGCGGCGCTTCACAGCGGCGCCCAGACCGTTCGAAGCATCGAGGATCTCGTTCTGGAGACGCTCGGTCATGGTCTTCTCGCGGCGCGCCTTCGAGTAACCGACCAACCAGCGGAGGGCGAGGGCCGTGGAACGGCCCGGCTTGACCTCAACGGGAACCTGGTAGGTGGCTCCACCAACACGGCGGGAGCGAACCTCAAGGGTGGGCTTGACGTTGTCCATAGCCTTCTTGAGTGCTGCAACCGGATCGCCGCCGCTCTTGGCGCGGGCGCCTTCGAGGGCACCGTAGACGATGCGCTCAGCGGTGGACTTCTTGCCGTCGACGAGCACCTTGTTGATCAGCTGGGTGACCAGGGGCGAACCGTAGACGGGATCTACAACGAGCGGCCGCTTCGGGGCCGGGCCCTTACGAGGCATATTACTTCTTCTCCATCTTTGCGCCGTAGCGGCTGCGAGCCTGCTTGCGGTTCTTTACGCCCTGGGTATCCAGTGCGCCACGGACGATCTTGTAACGCACACCGGGAAGGTCCTTCACACGACCTCCGCGTACGAGCACGATGGAGTGCTCCTGGAGGTTGTGGCCGACGCCCGGGATGTAGGCAGTTACTTCGATGCCACCGTTGAGGCGGACGCGCGCGACCTTCCGCAGAGCCGAGTTCGGCTTCTTCGGGGTGGTGGTGTAAACGCGGGTGCAGACACCGCGCTTCATGGGGCTGCCCTTCAGTGCGGGCGCCTTGGTCTTGGAGACCTTAGGTGACCGGCCCTTACGGACCAGCTGGTTAATGGTAGGCACTTCTCAGTTCTCCGTATGTTGTCTTGAGATCAGATCTCTGCTGACTCCGCATCCCGCCGCCGGCACGAGGCCGGCCGCATCAAGCGAAGCTTGTCAGTCGTTTGGAGTGCCTACTGAAGTTGTAAGCAAAACGACCGTAGGCGTGCAAAAATGTGGCATTCGTTGTACAAGTTCCCTACAACACGGAGATACGTCCGAAGAGACGCCAATCCACTGCCACACAAACAATTCCAGACAAGTCTAACAGATTGCACGCGGCGGGCTTGCCGCCGTCAAAAGCAGCATGGTAAAGCACACAGCAAAGGGGCCCGGCCTGCAGTAGGAAACTGCGGTCCGGGCCCCTCCGCTCAATCAGTGCGAGCTCTTACCGGCCTTATCAGCGGAAGTCGCTCGACCCCATGTCGTAGTCATCCAGAGGGATGGCGTGGAACTCAGGGCTGAGTCCGCCGTCGACACCTGCGTAGTCGAAGTCGCTGAACGCGCTCGGACCGGTGAACAGGTTTGCCTTGGCTTCTTCGGTGGGCTCGACCGTGATCTTCGTGTAGCGATCCAGACCGGTGCCGGCCGGGATGAGCTTACCGATGATGACGTTCTCCTTGAGGCCGAGCAGCGGGTCGCTCTTGCCTTCCATGGCGGCCTGCGTGAGAACACGCGTGGTCTCCTGGAAGGAAGCGGCCGACAGCCAGGACTCCGTGGCGAGCGATGCCTTGGTGATACCCATGAGCTCGGGCCGGCCGGACGCCGGCTTCTTGCCCTCGGACACCACGCGACGGTTCTCGTCCTCGAAGCGGCGACGCTCGGCCAGCTCACCGGGGAGCAGGTCGGAGTCGCCGGACTCGATGACGGTGACCCGGCGCAGCATCTGCCGGACAATGACTTCCACGTGCTTGTCGTGGATGCCTACGCCCTGGCTGCGGTACACGCGCTGGACCTCGTCCACCAGGAATTCCTGGGCCTTGCGCGGGCCGAGGATGCGGAGGATCTGCTTGGGATCAACCGCACCGAAGACCAGCTGCTGGCCGACCTCGACGTGATCGCCGTCGGCAACCAGCAGGCGTGCGCGCCGCAGGACCGGGTAGGCAATCTCTTCGGATCCGTCGTCCGGAGTAACCACGAGGCGCAGCTGCTTCTCTGCGTCCTCGATGGTGACCCGTCCGGCGACCTCCGAGATCGGCGCGACACCCTTGGGTGTACGCGCTTCGAAGAGCTCTTGGATACGGGGCAGACCCTGGGTGATGTCCTCAGCGGAAGCAACACCACCGGTGTGGAAGGTACGCATGGTCAGCTGGGTACCGGGCTCACCGATGGACTGCGCGGCGATAATGCCGACTGCCTCACCGATGTCCACGGTCTTGCCGGTTGCCAGCGAGCGTCCGTAGCACAGCGCACAGGTTCCGACGCTGGACTCACAGGTCAGGACCGAGCGCACCTTGATGTCCGTCACCCCGGCTGCGAACAGCTTGCTGATCAGCACGTCGCCGACGTCGGAAGCCGCAGGAGCCAGCACCTCACCGTTGGAATCAACGACGTCGGTGGCCAGCGTGCGTGCGTAAGCCGAGTTCTCGACTTCCTCATGCAGGACGAGCTCGCCGTCGTGGTTCGGTACAGCGATGGTGACGTTCAGGCCGCGCTCGGTACCGCAATCGTCCTCGCGGACGATGACGTCCTGGGACACGTCCACGAGACGACGGGTCAGGTAACCCGAGTTCGCGGTACGCAGAGCGGTATCTGCAAGACCCTTACGGGCACCGTGCGTGGCGATGAAGTATTCCAGAACCGACAGGCCCTCACGGTAGGAGGACTTGATCGGACGCGGGATGATCTCACCCTTGGGGTTTGCCACCAGACCACGGATACCCGCGATCTGACGAACCTGCAGCCAGTTACCGCGAGCACCGGAGGACACCATGCGGTTGATGGTGTTGTCCTTCGGCATAGCGCCGCGCATGGACTCAGCAACCTCGTTGGTCGCCTTGTTCCAGATGTCGATCAGTTCCTGACGACGCTCCTCATCAGCGATGAGGCCCTTGTCGAACTGTGCCTGGACCTTGGCGGCCTGCGTCTCGTAACCCTCCATGATTCCGGCCTTGTTGATGGGCGCGGAAATGTCGGAAATGGCTACGGTGACGCCCGAGCGGGTTGCCCAGTAGAAGCCGGCATCCTTCAGGTTGTCCAGCGTCGCCGCGGTGACAACCTTCGGGTAGCGCTCCGCGAGATCGTTGACGATCGTGGAGAGCTGGCCCTTGTCCGCAACCTTGTCCACCCATGGGTAGTCCTCGGGCAGCGTCTCGTTGAACAGCACCTGGCCGAGCGAGGTTTCGATCAGCGCGGGGGTGCCCTCTTCCCAGCCCTCAGGGGCTACGGTGTCGGGACCCGGAACGAAGTTCGGAACGCGGATCTTCACAACCGAGTTCAGGTGCAGCTCGCCGGAATCGAACGCCATGATTGCCTCAGCAGGGCTGGAGAAGACGCGCCCCTCCCCTGCCGAACCCTCACGCTTGGTGGTGAGGTGGTGCAAACCGATAATCATGTCCTGTGAAGGCAGGGTGACCGGGCGGCCGTCAGAAGGCTTCAGGATGTTGTTCGAGGACAGCATCAGGATGCGTGCTTCAGCCTGGGCCTCCGGGCTCAGCGGCAGGTGAACTGCCATCTGGTCGCCGTCGAAGTCAGCGTTGAACGCACCGCAGACCAGCGGGTGGAGCTGAAGGGCCTTGCCTTCAACCAGCTGCGGTTCGAACGCCTGGATGCCGAGGCGGTGCAGGGTAGGTGCACGGTTCAGCAGCACAGGGTGCTCGGTGATGATCTCTTCGAGGACATCCCAAACCTGCGGACGGTAACGCTCGACCATGCGCTTGGCGCTCTTGATGTTCTGTGCGTGGTTGAGGTCAACCAGGCGCTTCATCACGAACGGCTTGAAGAGCTCCAGGGCCATCTGCTTGGGCAGACCACACTGGTGCAGCTTCAGCTGCGGGCCGACGACGATGACCGAACGGCCCGAGTAGTCGACGCGCTTGCCGAGCAGGTTCTGACGGAAACGACCCTGCTTGCCCTTGAGCATGTCGGAGAGCGACTTGAGCGGGCGGTTACCCGGTCCGGTGACCGGACGGCCGCGGCGGCCATTGTCGAACAGCGAGTCAACAGCTTCCTGGAGCATGCGCTTTTCGTTGTTCACGATGATCTCGGGAGCCCCAAGATCAAGCAGTCGCTTCAGGCGGTTGTTGCGGTTGATCACGCGGCGGTACAGGTCGTTCAGGTCGGAGGTCGCGAAGCGGCCACCGTCCAGCTGCACCATCGGACGCAGTTCCGGCGGGATCACCGGTACGGCGTCGAGCACCATGCCCAGCGGGCTGTTGGTGGTGGTGAGGAACGCGTTGACAACCTTCAGGCGCTTCAGGGCGCGGGTCTTGCGCTGGCCCTTGCCGTTCTGGATGATGTCGCGAAGCAGCTCTGCCTCAGCCTGCATGTCGAAGTTCTCGAGGCGCTTCTTGATCGCCTCTGCTCCCATGGAGCCTTCGAAGTACAGACCGTAGCGGTCGCGCAGTTCGCGGTACAGGCCCTCGTCACCTTCAAGGTCAGCGACCTTGAGGTTCTTGAACCGGTCCCAGACCTGCTCGAGGCGCTCGATCTCGGCATCGGCCCGCTTGCGAAGGTTCGCCATCTGGCGGTCAGCGGAGTCGCGTGCCTTCTTCTTGTCGGCAGCCTTGGCGCCTTCACCCTCAAGACGGGCAAGCTCGTTCTCGAGGTCGCGGGCAATCGCGGCGATGTCGGAGTCACGCTGGTCGACGAGCTGCTTCTTCTCGAGGTCGTGTTCGGCCTGGAGGTTCGGCAGTTCGGCGTGGCGGTTTTCCTCGTCAACCGAGGTGATCATGTATGCGGCGAAGTAGATGACCTTCTCGAGGTCCTTCGGTGCAAGATCAAGGAGGTAGCCAAGGCGTGAGGGAACACCCTTGAAGTACCAGATGTGCGTAACAGGAGCGGCGAGCTCAATGTGGCCCATGCGCTCGCGGCGTACCTTTGCACGGGTGACTTCAACGCCACACCGCTCACAGATGATGCCCTTGAAGCGCACTCGCTTGTACTTGCCGCAGTAGCATTCCCAGTCGCGGGAAGGGCCGAAGATCTTCTCGCAGAAGAGTCCGTCCTTCTCGGGCTTGAGCGTGCGGTAGTTGATGGTTTCCGGCTTCTTGACTTCGCCGTACGACCAGCCGCGGATCTCTTCCGCGGTGGCCAGGCCGATTCGCATGAGGCCGAATGAGGATTCGCTGGACATGTGGTCCCTGTCTCTCTTTATTCTCTAATTCAAAAAGTCTTATGGGGTGCGGCGAGGGTCAAGCCCTGCGCCGTACCGGTGTTCGAGGAAGCGGCCTTTAATATTCCAAGGCCGTCCGCGGCCGCCGGAATTTCGTTGGCCGCGTTCGAACGCCGGTTCGGCGCGTGAACGGCTAGACCTCTTCGACAGAACTCGGCTCGGCCCGTGAGAGGTCGATGCCCAGTTCTTCCGCGGCCCGGAAGACTTCTTCATCCGAGTCACGCATCTCAATCGTGGTGCCGTCGGTGGAGAGGACTTCCACGTTCAGGCACAGCGACTGCATTTCCTTGATCAGAACCTTGAAGGATTCCGGAACACCCGGTTCGGGGATGTTTTCGCCCTTGACGATTGCCTCGTACACCTTGACGCGTCCGTGGATATCATCCGACTTGATGGTCAGGAGTTCCTGCAGCGTGTAGGCCGCACCGTAGGCCTCGAGGGCCCAAACTTCCATCTCACCGAAGCGCTGTCCGCCGAACTGTGCCTTACCACCCAGCGGCTGCTGCGTGATCATCGAGTACGGGCCGGTGGACCGGGCGTGGATCTTGTCATCCACCAGGTGGTGGAGCTTCAGGATGTACATGTAACCGACGGAGATCGGATCCGGGAACGGCTCGCCGGAGCGGCCGTCGAACAGGCGCGCCTTGCCGGACTCGCCGATGAGGCGGTGTCCGTCGCGGGTCACGTTCGTGGAACCGAGCAGGCCGACGATCTCGTCCTCGGTGGCGCCGTCGAACACGGGGGTTGCAACGGTGGTCGAGGAGATCTCCCGCGGAAGGTCCGGAAGGTTCTTGAGCCACTCGGGCTCGCCCTCGATCTTCCAGCCCTGCTTGGCAGCCCAGCCGAGGTGGATCTCGAGAACCTGTCCGACGTTCATACGGCCTGGAACACCCAGCGGGTTCAGGACGATGTCTACAGGGGTTCCGTCCTCGAGGAACGGCATGTCCTCGATCGGCAGGATCTTGGAGATGACACCCTTGTTGCCGTGACGGCCGGCGAGCTTGTCACCGTCGGTGATCTTGCGCTTCTGGGCAACGTAGACGCGGACCAGCTGGTTGACGCCCGGGGGCAGCTCGTCGTCGTTGTCGCGGTCGAAGATACGGACGCCGATAACGGTGCCCGATTCGCCGTGGGGAACCTTCAGGGACGTGTCGCGGACCTCGCGGCTCTTCTCACCGAAGATGGCGCGCAGCAGGCGCTCCTCCGGGGTCAGTTCCGTTTCACCCTTCGGAGTAACACGGCCGACCAGGATGTCTCCTGCTTCGACCTCTGCACCGATGTGGATGATGCCGCGCTCGTCGAGGGCACCAAGGACCTCTTCAGAGACGTTCGGGATGTCACGCGTGATTTCCTCGGCACCAAGCTTGGTGTCACGGGCATCAACTTCGTGCTCCTCGATGTGGATCGAGGTCAGAACATCGTCGGAGACGATGCGCTGCGACAGGATGATCGCGTCCTCGAAGTTGTGGCCTTCCCAGGACATGAACGCAACGAGCATGTTCTTGCCGAGTGCCAGTTCACCCTGATCGGTGGACGGGCCGTCGGCAATGATCGTGTTGTACTCGACGCGATCGCCCTCGGCAACCAGCACGCGCTGGTTGTAGGCGTTGCCCTGGTTGGAGCGTGCGAACTTCATGATCGGGTAGTTGGTCTCGGTACCGTCATCATTCAGCACCGTCACCAGGTCAGCCGAAACCTCGGAAACCACACCGGCCTTGTTGGCAGTCACGGCGTCACCGGCGTCAACAGCGGCGTTCCTTTCCATGCCGGTTCCCACGAGGGGACGCTCGGAACGGAGAAGAGGAACAGCCTGACGCTGCATGTTGGCGCCCATGAGCGCACGGTTGGCGTCGTCGTGCTCGAGGAATGGAATCATCGCCGTAGCGACCGACACCATCTGGCGCGGGGAGACATCCATGTACTCAACGTCAGACGCTGCGACCAGCACAGGCTCGCCGGAACCACCACGGGTACGGACGAGGACCATGTCTTCGACGAACTTGCCGTTCGCATCGAGCGGCGCGTTTGCCTGGGCGATCAGTCGCTCGACCTCGTCGTCTGCCGTGAGGTAGTCGATCTGGTCCGTGACAATGCCGTTTTCGGCCTTGCGGTACGGGGTCTCAATGAAGCCGAACGTGTTGATCCGGCCGTAGGACGCCAACGAACCGATCAGACCGATGTTCGGGCCTTCAGGGGTTTCGATGGGGCACATACGTCCGTAGTGCGAGGGGTGGACGTCACGGACTTCCATGCCGGCGCGGTCACGGGACAGACCACCCGGGCCCAGCGCGGACAGACGACGCTTGTGCGTCAGGCCGGCGAGCGGGTTGTTCTGGTCCATGAACTGCGACAGCTGGGAGGTTCCGAAGAACTCCTTGATCGCGGCGACCACGGGACGGATGTTGATCAGGGTCTGCGGAGTGATCGCTTCGACGTCCTGCGTGGTCATCCGCTCACGGACAACGCGCTCCATGCGGGACAGCCCGGTGCGGACCTGATTCTCGATGAGCTCACCGACAGCGCGGATACGACGGTTGCCGAAGTGGTCGATGTCGTCAACCTCAACGCGCAGCTCGACGTCTTCGCCGTCGCGCTTGCCCGTCAGGGTGGTCTCACCGGCGTGGAGGGCAACCAGGAACTTGATCATCGCGACAATGTCATCGATGTTCAGGACCGAGGCATCGGAATCGCCCAGGTTCTTGTCGATGCCGAGCTTGCGGTTGATCTTGTAACGGCCAACCTTGGCGAGGTCGTAGCGCTTGGAGTTGAAGTACAGGTTATCCAGCAGCGTCTTGGCAGCCTCGACTGTGGGCGGCTCTCCCGGACGGAGTTTGCGGTAGATGTCCAGCAAGGCATCTTCCTGGGTCTCCGTGGCGTCCTTCTCGAGGGTCGCGCGGATGGAGTCGTACTCGCCGAACGTCTCGAGGATCTGGCCTTCGGTCCAGCCGAGCGCCTTCAGGAGAACGGTAACGGACTGCTTGCGCTTGCGGTCGAGGCGTACGCCGACCTGGTCGCGCTTGTCGATTTCCAGCTCGAACCAGGCACCGCGCGAGGGGATGATCTTCGCGCTGAAGATGTCCTTGTCGCTGGTCTTGTCCGCGGTGCGCTCAAAGTAGGCACCCGGGGAACGAACGAGCTGGGAAACAACGACACGCTCGGTGCCGTTGATGACGAACGTACCCTTCTCCGTCATCAGCGGGAAGTCGCCCATGAACACGGTCTGCTGCTTGATCTCGCCCGTGTTGTTGTTCATGAACTCGGCCTTGACGTACAGCGGCGCCGCGTAGGTTGCGTCGCGGTCCTTGCACTCGGCCATGGTGTACTTCGGGTCAGCGAATTCAGGCTCCGAGAAGCTCAAGGACATGGTGCCCTGGAAATCTTCGATCGGAGAGATCTCTTCAAAGATGTCAGCCAGGCCGGAGGTGGTGGCCACGCCCTGGAGGCCCTGCTCCAGCGCCTCTTCTACTCGCGCCTTCCAGCGCTCGTTGCCGACAAGCCAGTCAAAGCTGTCTGTCTGAAGGGCGAGAAGATTGGGAACATCCAGCGGTTCGTGAATCTTTGCGAATGAAAGCCGGGGTGCGGCGCCGTCGGCGTCGACCTGGCTGGTAGCGGTTGCATTAAGTGAGGTGCTCGGGGCGACCAAGAGGGATCCTTCCACAGACCAACAGGCGTGTTCTTACGATCACTCCCCGCACCGTGTCGGTGCCAACCTGACGCCTGCATTCGCTCACCGGAAACAACCCACAGGGAAACCGACTAGGGAAACCGACGGGACTATCCGTTAAATGACGAACGCGTGGCAAAGCCCACCGCTATATGAAGGCTGAGGTTATGAGGGAAGACGCAAATATCTACTGTACGTCAGGGTAGCGACAATGTCCAACCGGATGTGGTATATGGGTTGAGTGGGGCATCGGCCATGGAGGGGGCCACGGAGGGAAGGTGGAGAAGAAGTTTCAGTGAATGTTCATTAGCTGGAATAGAACTACCCTCCGGTAGCCTTGAAAATAGAGGCATAGGTAGCGCCATGCATGCAATTCAATGACGAAAGCGAGCGGAAACCCCATGAACAGCCTCGAGCAAGACCCCCAGGACGTCGTCATCGTGGGAGGTGCGCGCACGCCCACAGGCCGACTCAATGGACAACTGGCGGCCTTCACGGCAGTCGAACTTGGCACCTTCGCCGTTGCCGGAGCCCTCGAGCGGTCCGGCGTCGCAGCCGCCGATGTGGATTCCGTGATCATGGGCCACGTGGTGCAGGCCGGCTGCGGCCAGAACCCAGCACGGCAGACATCCATCAAATCGGGTATCGGCTGGGATGTCCCGACCGTCACGCTCAACAAGGTCTGTCTCTCCGGCCTCACCGCGGTCATCGACGCCGCCCGGCTGATCCGCAGCGGCGAGGCGAGCGTCGTCGTCGCCGGCGGTCAGGAATCCATGACGCGCGGCCCGCACCTGCTGCCGGGCGCACGCCAGGGCTGGACCTATGGGACCATGCCGGCCGTTGACTCCGTTGCCCACGATGGCCTCACTGACGCTTTCGACCAGGAATCGATGGGTGCCTCAACCGAGCGCGGCAACACCGGGCTCGGCATCGACCGCACAGCCCAGGACGAGGTAGCAGCGTTATCGCACCAGCGTGCAGCCGCTGCCACTGAATCCGGCGTCTTCAAAGACGAGATCGTCCCTGTGCACGTACCGCAGCGCAAGGGCGATGACCTCGTCGTGTCCACGGATGAAGGTGTGCGGCCCAACACCACTGTCGAGACCCTCGCGGGGCTCAAGCCGGCCTTCGCCAAGGACGGCACCATCACCGCCGGGAACTCCTCTCCCCTGTCCGACGGCGCGGCCGCGCTGGTGCTTACTTCCCGCCGGAACGCGGAGGCCAACGGCTGGGAGGTCCTCGCCGTGGTCGGGCGCCCGGGCCAGGTAGCCGGCCCAGACAACTCCCTCCATTCCCAGCCCTCACGGGCAATCAGCCAGGCGCTGGAACGCGCGGGATGGACCACCGACGACCTCGACTTTGTGGAGATCAACGAAGCCTTCGGGTCCGTTGCGTGCCAATCACTCAAGGAACTCGACCTGCCCCTCGACAAGTGCAACATTCACGGCGGAGCGATCGCCCTCGGTCACCCCATCGGTGCTTCCGGAGCCCGGCTTGCACTTCACGCCGCAATGGAACTGCAGCGCAGGGGCAGCGGCAAGGCTGCGGTTTCACTCTGCGGCGGCGGCGGCCAGGGCGAGGCGCTGCTGCTCTACCGCAGCTAAACACGACCACTTACAGAGACAACAAAACAGCCCCGGAACCAGCTGGTTCCGGGGCTGTTTTGTGAAGTTCGAGGAACTTACTTGAGGGTGACGGTGGCGCCGGCGGCCTCGAGGGCTTCCTTGGCCTTCTCTGCCGTCTCCTTGTTGGCGCCTTCGAGGACAGCCTTGGGGGCGCTGTCGACAACGTCCTTGGCTTCCTTCAGGCCCAGCGAGGTGAGGGCACGAACTTCCTTGATGACTGCGATCTTCTTGTCGCCGGCTGCTTCGAGGACGACGTCGAAGGAGTCCTTCTCTTCCTCAGCAGCTTCGCCTGCGCCGCCACCGGCGGGGCCTGCAACTGCAACAGCAGCAGCGGTAACGTCGAAGGTCTCTTCGAACAGCTTTACGAAGTCCGAGAGTTCGATGATGGACAGTTCCTTGAAGGCTTCAATGAGCTCTTCGTTGGTGAGCTTCGCCATGGCAAAAGCATCCTTCCTGATATGGTGCGCGCGGCACCGGGAGTTTGGTGGGTGAGAGAATTACTTCTCTTCGGGGGCAGCTGCTTCTTCGGCAGCCTCGACAGGAGCGGCATCCGCCGCTGCGGGTGCTTCCTCTGCCGCGGGAGCTTCGGCGGCTGCCGCAGGTGCAGCGTCCCCGTTCTCCTCCAACTTGATGCGCAGTGCATCGACGGTGCGGGCAAGTGCTGACATGGGTGCCTTGAGGACACCAGCAACACGGGCCAGCTGGAACTCACGCGACTCAAGAGCAGCAAGAGCGGCTACCGCCGAAGCGTCGAGGGCCTTGCCCTCGAAGTAACCGGTCTTGATGACGAGCTGTGGGTTGGTCTTTGCGAAATCCGTCAGGCTCTTTGCCGCAGCAACTGCGTCACCCTTGATGAAAGCAATTGCAGTGGGGCCGGCAAGCTGGCCATCGAACGCATCGATGCCGGCTTCCTTGGCTGCAATGCCAGTCAGGGTGTTCTTGACGACAGCGTATTTGGTTTCCGCACCGAGCGATCGGCGCAGTTCCTTGAGCTGTGCAACGGAGAGCCCACGGTATTCGGTTAGGACAGCAGCAGTGGATTCCTTGAAATCAGTTGTGATCTCATCCACGGCCGTAACCTTTGTTGGCGTTGCCATAACCCTCCTTCCGGGGTATTGGTGCCGGTGAGCGGTTCCAATAAAAAACGCCCCGCGCAGATGCACGGGGCAAGACCTGGGCAGAACGCGATGTTCTGCGGAAGGAAGAGCTTCGTTCACCTGCGCTGGCCGCCCTGACGGGAACTTTCAGATGGACACCGCAAAGCTGAACAGAAATTCAGGCTTGGGGTGTTCATCGACCGACGGTCTTTGGTGCTACAAGCTTACGGGACAGCGGCGGGGCGGCCAAATCGGCAGCCCCGCCCTGTGACATCACGAAGTCTTCAGTTTCTTCTGCCACGCCGCCGTGTAGCCAACGGGACTGAATCCCAGCTCGATATTCACGTCCAGCATGTGTCTGTTCTCTTCTGCGTTCCAGGTGTAGATGCGTTGTACTTCCGGCCAGACGTCGACGACGGCGAGCAGGTTGGCGGCCTTGAGCCACATCCCGAGGCGGTGCCCCCGGTGCGAGGACAGCACCAGAGTGTCTTCCTGATACACGATGTCAGGCTTCTCCCCGCGCCTCTCCAGGATGGTGTGGCCCACCAGCCTGCCACTCGGCTTGTGCAGCACCGCCCGGACGAGGCTGCTTCCGGCCTGGCGCACCAGACGGCCCTCGTCCTCGTGCACGCGGGATCCATCCCAGCATTCCTCTTCCCAGTCCAGCTCACCCAGCGGAACATCGGTGCTCATGGTTTTGCGCAGCTGGGCGTACTCCTCCAGCAGATCACCCGGGCAGTGATCAACCCAGTCGACGACGGCGTAATCCGGTCCCGCGGTCCGCGCGGCGTCCGCGGCGAGCACCTTCAGCCTGCCATTGTCCCGGCCGACAGGCAGGAGACTGCAGCGGTCCACTTGCGCCAGGGTGAAACCGTGTCCTGTGGCGAATCGTGCGGGCAGCGACTTCGCGGGGAACGCTCCGGCGCCCGTGGCCGGAATGAGCACGTCAGAGGCAGTATCGAAACCGGCCCGGTGGTCCGTCCACGCCATGATCGTGGACCGGCCGCATGACCGCGCATGGTTCTCAACCGCCTCGTAGAGAGCAGTGCCCAATCCCTGGCTGCGGCACTCCGGATGGACAATGACCAGCGAGTAGCAGGTCTGCAGGTTGTCCCTGAGAGGTACATCAACCACGGCCTTGCCAACCACCCGGCCCCCCTCGTAAGCCAGGAAGATGCTGCGTTCCTCAAAGTCGTCGGGCTTTGAGCTTTCAAACCGCGTTTCGACCGTATGGCAATGATCCTCGTTACCCCACACCTCCCGCTCGATGAGGTTGCCCAGATCAGAAGCGGCGATGAAGGGGAGCGCCTCGGGGACTGCCAGCGATTCGGGCAACACATACGGCTGGATGCTCACTGTAGTGGTCATAACAAGAATCATGGTGCACCGATTGGGAACTGTCAATCACTTCCTCAGCGCAGACGCATCCGCAGGCGCATGAACACACAAAAAGGCGGGCGCAGCATTGCTGCACCCGCCTTTTATTCGATCAGTCCTTATGCGTCTGCCAGAACCTTGGTGACGTTGGGGTCAACCGGGATGCTCGGCCCGAAGGTGGTGGTAACCGTCGCCTTCTGGATGTAGCGGCCCTTCGAGGCGGACGGCTTCAGGCGAAGTACTTCCTCGAGCGCGATCGCGTAGTTCTCGGCGAGCTTGCGGGCGTCGAAGGACACCTTGCCGATGATGAAGTGAAGGTTGGAGTGCTTGTCGACGCGGAAGTCGATCTTTCCACCCTTGATGTCGGTGACAGCCTTCGTGACGTCGGGGGTCACGGTGCCGGTCTTGGGGTTAGGCATGAGGTTACGGGGACCCAATACCTTTCCGAGACGGCCGACCTTGCCCATGAGGTCCGGTGTGGCGACAGCTGCGTCGAAATCGACCCAGCCGCCGGCTACCTTCTCGATCATGTCGTCGGATCCGACGAAGTCAGCGCCGGCAGCGATTGCTGCTTCAGCCTTGTCACCGGTTGCGAAAACCAGGACGCGCTTGGTCTTACCGGTGCCGTGCGGCAGGTTGACGGTGCCGCGCACCATCTGGTCTGCCTTACGGGGGTCAACACCGAGGCGGAAAGCCACCTCAACCGTTGCGTCGAACGACGAAGGGTTGGTGTCCTTCGCCAGGGCCACTGCCTCTACCGGCGCGTACTGCTTGTTCGCGTCGATCTTGGCGGCAGCTGCCTCATATGCTTTGCTGCGCTTTGCCATCTGCTCTTTCTCCTTATGCAGTCGTGGTCTGCGGACCGCGCTGGGCCCTGCCACAGACATCCCGTGCCGGTGCGGCACGGTGTCTTCCTTGGTTTTTTAGTTGCTGTCGCCGTTGGACGACAGCGTTCGGTTGTCCGCTCGTCAGACGACGGTGATGCCCATCGACCGGGCGGTGCCGGCGATGATTTTCGCCGCTGCTTGGACATCGTTGGCGTTGAGGTCTTCCATCTTCATGGTGGCGATTTCCTCAACCTGAGCCTGGGTCAGCTTGGCAACCTTGACGGTGTGCGGCGTAGCCGAACCCTTCTGCACGCCGGCGGCCTTCTTGATCAGCTCGGCAGCCGGAGGGGTCTTGGTAACGAAGGTGAACGAGCGGTCCTCGTACACCGTGATTTCGACGGGGATAACATTCCCGCGCTGGGATTCTGTTGCGGCGTTGTATGCCTTGCAGAACTCCATGATGTTGACACCGTGCTGGCCAAGCGCAGGACCGATCGGAGGAGCCGGGTTAGCGGCGCCTGCCTGGATCTGCAGCTTGATGAGGCCGGTGACCTTCTTCTTGGGGGCCATGAAAGGGTCCTTTTCTTACATTTCGTTCCTCGGGACAGGAGCGTCCCGTGGATGGTGACCGCCATGGCGTGGCGGTCGGCCGTCCTGACGGGCCAAAGCGAGCCCGACGAAGACGAAGTCTATTGGATCTTGGTTACCTGATTGAACGAGAGGGTAACCGGCGTCTCGCGCTCGAAGATCGACACCAGAACAACCAACTGCTGTGATTCGGGTTTGATCTCGGAGATGGTGGCCGGAAGGGTCTCGAACGGGCCCTCGTTGACGGTCACGGACTCGCCGACCTCGAAGTTCACCATGGCCGGCGTCGCCTGGGCACGTGCCGGCTTTCCAGCCTCGGCGCCGGGCTTCACAATGGTGTGCTCCAGCATGGAGAACACTTCGTTGAGGCTCAGTGGCACGGGATCATGGGCGTTGCCGACGAATCCGGTGACGCCGGGAGTGTGGCGAACGGCACCCCACGATTCATCCGTGAGATCCATGCGCACCAGCACGTAACCGGGGATACGGACACGGTTGACGATTTTTCGCGTGGTGTTCTTGATCTCCACGACTTCTTCCATGGGCACCTGGATCTCGAAGATAAAATCTTCCATGTCCAGCGTCTGGATACGGGTCTCCAGGTTTGCCTTCACGCGGTTCTCGTAACCGGCGTAGGAGTGGATGACGTACCAGTCGCCCTCCTGGCGACGCAGCTTGGCTTTGAAGTCAGCGACGGGGTCGACCTCGGGTTCCTGCTCCTCATCGGCGTCGGCGCCGGCTGCTTCTTCAAGAGACTCCCCGGTTGTCTCTTCTGCAGCGTCCCCGGCAGGCTCGTCAGCTGCATCCTCCGCGAAGGAGGAGCCATCACTGTCCGCGGGCGCAACTGCATCAGCTGGGGCGTCATCCGCACCTGCTGCAGTTACCTGATCCTCGGTACCCAGATCTTCCTCGTCGGTTGTGATCTGTCGTTCGAGTTCTTGCTCGGACACCTAGCTGCCTGCTTTCTGGATTGCTGTGCTTGCTCGATACTGCCGCTGATGGGCAGAAACTAGCTGTCGCCGCCAAAGACCCACACTGCGCCGGTGCCGAACAGGAAGTCCAACCCGGTCACGATGAGCATCATGATGATCACGAACACCATGACTGTGATGGTGAACCGGATCAGTTCCTTGCGGGTGGGTACAACCACCTTGCGCAGTTCGGCGATGACCTGCCGTACAAAAAGGATGATTCGACCAAAGAATCCACGCTTCGGATTCTCGTTGCCGGCGGGGTTTCCCTTGGAGCTGCTCGCAGCCGTATCGGTCACCTTCAACCTCACCAATCCTGTAGGTACCTGAGCTGGCCGCACTGACCCATCACTCATAGAGCGTTCAACGCCGCACTGCCGCATGCTGACCATGACGGTGATGCGCAGGGCAGACAGGACTCGAACCTGCAACCTGCGGTTTTGGAGACCGCTGCGCTACCAATTGCGCCACTACCCTTTGGAGTGAAGCTTCGCCGTTGCCCGATGCCCTGTGCGGAAATTCCGTAGTACAGAATTCCGCGGTGCGGGCATGAACCATCATGGCGACTTCAACACCGAGGAACTAGTCTACGCAATCCGGGACCCGACGTCGAACCGGGCCGGGCGCAGGCTTATTGGCGCCCGTGCCGGAGGCCATCCACCCTGGCATTCAACGCGTCGTGAGGGTCTCGTTCAGGGGTGAACCCCTAAGCTGGTGTGGACCTACCCTGACACCCACCCAACTCGACTGATGGGAAGACCATGACTGCCGCTGACGCCCTGTCCCAGCACTCCAACGGACGCGTGTCCCAGCGAATCGCCGCTATCGCTGAATCCGCCACCCTCGCCGTTGATGCGAAGGCAAAGGCGCTCAAGGCGGCCGGTCGCCCTGTGATCGGGTTCGGCGCCGGCGAACCGGACTTTCCCACGCCCGAGTACATTGTGGACGCAGCTGTCGACGCCGCGCGGCAGCCCCGGTTCCACCGCTACTCCCCCGCTGGAGGGCTGCCCGAACTGAAGCAGGCCATCGCCGAGAAGACGCTGCGCGATTCGGGCTACCAGGTTGACCCGGCACAGGTGCTGGTGACCAATGGCGGCAAGCAGGCAGTTTACGAGTCCTTCGCAACCCTGCTTGATCCAGGCGACGAGGTGCTGGTCCCGACCCCGTACTGGACTACGTACCCCGAAGCCATCCGGCTGGCCGGAGGCGTCCCAGTGGAGGTCTTCGCCGGCCCCGAGCAGTCCTATCTGGCAACCATCGACCAGTTGGAGGCGGCGCGGACGCCCCGCACGAAGATCCTGCTCTTTGTTTCCCCGTCCAACCCGACCGGGTCGGTGTACTCGCCGGAACAGGTCCGGGAGATCGGCGAGTGGGCAGCGGCCAACGGCCTGTGGGTGGTCACGGACGAGATCTACGAACACCTCACGTACGACGACGTTCCGTTCACCTCCATTGCAACGGCTGCGCCCTCGCTGGGTGACCGCGTAGTGATCCTCAACGGCGTGGCCAAGACCTACGCCATGACCGGTTGGCGCGTGGGCTGGATGATCGGACCCAAAGACGTGGTGAAGGCGGCCACCAACCTGCAGTCGCATGCGACGTCGAACGTCGCGAACGTGTCCCAGATGGCTGCTCTTGCCGCTGTATCCGGGCCGCTGACCGCGGTGGAGGAGATGAAGAAGTCCTTCGACCGCCGTCGTCGTGCCATGGTTTCAGGACTGAACGAGATCGACGGTGTCCAGTGCCCGACTCCGCATGGTGCCTTCTATGCGTATGCGGACGTCAGGGAGCTGCTGGGCCGGGAGCTCGCCGGTGCACGGCCGGCCACGTCGGCCGAACTGGCAGCGTTGATTCTCGACAAGGTTGAGGTGGCCGTGGTTCCGGGTGAGGCTTTCGGGCCGAGCGGGTTCCTTCGCCTGTCCTACGCGCTTGGAGACGACGACCTCGCCGAGGGCGTCGGCAGGCTCCAGGAGTTCCTCGGCAAAGCGCGCTGACTCGCTTCTGCCGCGCTGCGGCGGCCACCGGAGCTAAAGCAATCGGCGCTCGGCTGCCCAGCGGGTGAGCTCGTGCCGTGAGGAGAGCTGCAGCTTTCTGAGGACGGCTGAGACGTGGGTTTCGACGGTCTTGATGGAGATGAACAGCTCCTTCGCCACCTCCTTGTAGCTGTAGCCCCGGGCGATCAGCCGCATCACTTCCAGCTCCCGCGCTGAAAGCCGGTCCAGTTCGCTTTCGGCTGCCGCGACGGCAGCGGTTCCGAAGGCATCGAGAACGAACCCGGCGAGCCTCGGCGAGAACACGGCATCCCCCGAGGCCACCCGCAGCACGGCGTCGGAAATGTCGGCACCCGTGATGGTCTTCGTGACATAGCCGCGCGCACCGGCCCGGATGACCGTGACCACGTCTTCGGCCGAATCGGACACGCTGAGGGCGAGGAAGCGGGTGGTCTGTCGTACGTCGGAGCACCCGGCGATCACCTCGGCACCGCCGCCGCCCTTCCCGCCGGGCAGATGGACGTCGAGCAGGACAACCTGCGGCTGCTGCGCACGAATGACGGCGATCGCCTCCTCAACCGTGGCCGCCTCGCCGACCACCTCGACACGTCCGTCGAGGTCCGCCTTCACACCGGACCGGAAAATGGCGTGGTCATCGACCACGACGACGGTGATCGGCTCAGTCATGGATAGCTCCTGCTTCCTCTTGGGGCATGGTCAGCTGTACTTCCGTTCCCGCCTCCGAGCTGCGGATCCGCGCAGTCCCGCCGTGGCGCTGCATGCGGTTGATGACCGACTCCCGGATCCCCAATCGGTCAGCGGGCACCTCGTTCATATTGAACCCCGCTCCGCGGTCGCGTACGAAGACCTCCGATCCGGCGGTCCCTGCCTCAAGATAGACCGAGACGGGGCCGCCCGCATGCTTGGCCGCATTGAGGATGGCCTCGCGTGTTGCCTGCACGAGGGCGTCCTGGCGCGGAGTCATGGGCGTGTCCCCAACGGACACGACGTCGACAGGATGTCCGTAAGCCTCTTCCACTTCCGCAGCAATCACCTTGATGCGGTCCGCCAGATTGCCGGTTCGCTCGGCGGAGTCGGCATAGAGCCAGCGCCGCAGCTCGCGTTCCTGGGCGCGTGCCAGACGCACAACGTCCTGCTCCGAGGCCGCCCGGTTCTGGATGAGAGCCAGCGTCTGCAACACCGAGTCGTGGAGGTGGGCGGCGATTTCTGCCCGCTGCGTTTCACGGACACGGGCAGAACGCTCCTCCTCGAGGTCCTTCCAGAACTTCAGGCCCCATGGCGCCAGCACCAGCCCCACACCGCCAAGCACTGCCGCAGTTGCAAGGAGCACCGGCCAGGTGAACTCCCAGGACAGCGAGCCGGAAACGAGGATCAGCAATCCGACCATCACCAGGACCAGGCCCGCCGCCAGCCGCGCCACACCTTCAGCCCGGGTAGCGCCTGCATGATTCATGAGCCTGGTTCGGCGGGCCTCGTCGAGCTGGGACCAGGCGAGAACCGCGCCGAGCGCCACTGCAGCGACCGGAACCAGCCAGCCCCACTGCACATTCACTCCGAGCTGCTGGGCGACGAAAGCCGCAGCAACCACGAGGAGTCCGACGCCGATCAGCACCTCGCGTCCGCCGGCCGCACCGAAGGACCGCGCCGTCTTCGACTCCGGGCCCGCAAGGACCGGCGTGCCCAGCCGCAGGCCGGCGGGAGTCGGCACGCCCCGTCGTCGTTCTTCCGCAGTGGGAACCAGCAGCCACAGCCAGCCATAGAGAACGACGCCGGCACCGCCCACCAGCGAGAGCGCAACCATCCCGATGCGGGCAGCCCTCAGTGATACTCCCAGGTGGACCGCCAGACCGGCGCAGACCCCCGCAATGACGGCGTCATTGGAGCGAAGCAGCGGGGGTCTCATGAGTCAATCCAAGCACGGTCAGGGCCCGGTGGTACCTGTTATCAGGGGAATCCCGCCGGAGGTCAGGGGCGGTTCAGGGTCAGCCCCGATGGTTGGAACGGCGGCCCGGGATGAGGATGGAGATATGAACCCGCATCAGGACCCTTCTTCCTCCCCCCGGGACTCCGACGACGCCCCGGATTCCCCGGCCGGCTCTAACCCGGAGGCACCCGGCGGAAGCACGCGCGTTGATCCCGGTGCCGGCGCCGGCTTCTTCGGCTGGGTGCGAAGCCTGAGGATCGTTCGCGGCCAGGACCGCTGGATCGGCGGCGTAGCAACCGGTATCTCGGTGCGCACCGGGCTGGACGTCATCCTTGTCCGCGGCCTCTTCGTGGTCCTCGCGATCTTCGGCGGAATCGGCCTCCTCGCCTACGGACTGGCCTGGGCGCTGCTGCCCGAGCCCGACGGACGCATCCACGCCGAATCGGCTGCGCGCGGCAGCTGGACCTCCGGCATGACCGGCGCCCTGGTGGTATCGCTCCTCGGTCTGTGGCGTCCTGACGCGCCCTTCTTCGGCAACACCGGCGGGTTCGGCGGCTTCGTCTGGAGCCTGTTCTGGATCGGCGTAGCGGTGTTCATTGTCTACTGGATCTCCAACTCCAGCAGGAACAGGATCGACGGCGAAGCCGGCACGCCCCCGGCCGGCACTGCCCCGGCCGGCGCTCCCACCGACGCCTTTTCGCCTGCTACCGCGCCCACCTACCCTTACGCCGGCTATGCCGGTTCCGCCGGTTCCGCCGGTTCCGGAGTACCTTCAGTCAAGACCGCACCCAAACCGGTGGTACCGAGGCCCACGGGAGCCGACGTCGCAATCTTCCTTGGCGGGGCGCTCCTCTGTGCGGCTCTGGTGCTTGTCCTTGACTACGTTGGATTCCTCGACCTCGGCGACAGCGTCATCGCCGTCGCGCTGGCGACCGGCGTCGTCGTACTGGGTATTGGAATCGTCCTGCTCGGCATCCGCGGACGCACCTCCGGGGCTCTGGGGTTCCTGGCGACTGTGGGCATCGTGGCCACGATCATCTCGTCATCCTCCCCGCCAACGGGCAACTGGGTCCTCGCCGACCAGGGCAGGTGGTCCATGACCGCCGCCAGCCCGGCATCGGAGGGCTACACCGTCGTCGTTGGACAGGGCCGGGTGGATCTGACCGGCCTCGGGGACATCACCGAGGACGTCGTCGTTCCCGTCAACGCTGCAGCAGGTAACGTCGGCATCCTCGTTCCGGACGGCATACCGGTTGAAGTGCGCTCCCGGATGGCGCTCAGCTCAACCGAGGTTGTCTCCGCCGACGACACAACGAGCGTCGGCGGTCTCTGGCAGCCCCGCACCCTGCACCTCAATGAGGACGCGGAAGGCCCGCGCATCATCATCGACGTGCGGGGCGTGGTCAGCCATATCACCGTCGCCACTACTGAAGACGCACTTCAGGACACCGAAAGCAGGCAGGAACGATGAGCACCCTCTATCCGAACCAGCACGACGACGACGCCCGGCCCCGCGCCGGCACCATCATCTGGGGAATACTCGCCATTGTCATTGGCCTGCTCGTTCTGGCCGGCGAGCTGACCGGCCTGGTGCTGGACCCCGTGCTCGTGGTCATGGTGCTCCTTGTCGGCACCGGCGTGGCCCTCATAGTGGGCGGAGTCCTCTCAATGAACCGCCGCAACTAAGTGCACACCGGCGGATATCACGCCTTCCCGTGACAACCCTTCACCGATACGAAAGCATGGACCCATGAATCCTTTCTTCAACGCTCTCCGCTCCTCCCCCATCAAGCGCGCACCCGGCGGATGGTTCGGAGGCATCGCTGCGGGAATTGCCCTGAAGTTCGGCTGGCCCGTCGGCCTGGTGAGGATCGGCATCCTGCTCAGCTTCCTGCTGCCCGTGATCGGGCCGCCACTGTATGTAGTGCTTTGGCTGCTGCTCCCCAAAACGGACGGCACAATTGCGCTGGAGAAGCTGGTCTCGAACCGCTGATTGCACGAGCCACGTTCCGCCGCGGGAGACTTCACAAACCTCCGCGGCGGTTCAGTGTGTCTAGAATCATACGTGGCTCAAGGAGGCGCCTGACCAACTCACCCGTCCTCAATTGATTGGAAATCGCCTTACATGAAGATCGGAATCCTCACCAGCGGAGGCGACTGCCCCGGGCTCAACGCGGTCATCCGCGGAGCTGTCCTCAAGGGCATCAAAACTGACGGTCTCGAATTCGTGGGGTTCAGGGACGGTTGGCGGGGCGTTGTTGAAGGCGAAATCATCGATCTTCCCCGTCACATGGTGCGAGGCATCTCCAAGCAGGGCGGCACCATCCTAGGTACGTCGCGCACCAATCCGTTCGATGGCAACGGCGGACCGGACGCAATCAAGGCCACCCTTGACCGGCTTGGTATCGACGCACTGATCGCTATTGGCGGTGAAGGCACCCTCGCGGCTGCAAAGCGCCTCACCGACGCCGGCCTGAAGATCGTGGGCGTACCCAAGACGGTCGATAATGACCTCGACGCCACCGATTACACCTTCGGCTTCGACACGGCAGTGCAGATCGCCACCGAGGCAATCGACCGGCTCCGTACCACGGGTGAGTCCCATTCCCGGTGCATGGTGGCTGAAGTGATGGGTCGTCACGTCGGTTGGATTGCGCTCCACGCCGGCATGGCCTCCGGCGCGCACGCCATCCTTATCCCCGAGCAGCAGACCTCCATCGAACAGGTCTGCGAGTGGGTCACCGACGCCCGCGACCGCGGCCGCGCACCGCTGGTAGTCGTCGCTGAGGGGTTCGTCCCGTCCCACATGGAACAGGCGCACTCCGAGCGCGGTCTGGACACCTTCGGCAGGCCCCGCCTGGGCGGTATCGCCGACCAGCTTGCTCCCGAAATTGAAGCACGCACCGGCATCGAAACCCGTGCCACAATTCTCGGTCACATCCAGCGCGGCGGCGTCCCCTCCGCTTTTGACCGTGTGCTCGCGACCCGCCTGGGTATGGCCGCCGTCGACTCGGTCATCGACGGGCTGTGGGGAACCATGGTCTCCCTCAACGGCACGGAGATTGCACATGTGGGCTTCGAGGCAGCGCTGGGCAACCTCAAGCGCGTCCCGCAGCACCGCTACGACGAAGCGGCCATCCTCTTCGGTTAAGCCAAGCCATCCTCTTCCGTTGCGCACTGTTCAGGCGGGCCCCGTCAGTTCAGGCGGCTCACGCGATCGCGCTAACGTTGCTGTATGAATCTCGAGATGAATCTCGAACCCGGCACCATTTCGATCATCCAGCTGGCCTGGTCCAGGCTGCTGGGGTTCGACGACGGCGCCATGGCCGGCGGTCCTGACCGCATCTACCGCGAGGACAACACTGCACCGCTGCTTACCTTCGTCTCGCTCTTCGGGAAGGAAGCGTTGGTAGGGCCCACCTGGGCCCTGGATGCGGCCAAGGGGTTGTCGGGGGCAGAGCTGGCACAGCACTCAACGCTGTTGTCCATGAGCCGCCGGCACGGCGGGCGAGGGCTCGGCGAAGCTAACCTGTACTTCTGCGACACCCTGCCGTCCTTCCCGGACGACGGGCCGCCCGTCAGCAGCGACCCCGAACACGCCGTTGCGCTGGAGCGGCTCTGCCCGCCGGACGATGTTGCCGAGGTGGGATTGAGCGGTATGGAGCACACCTGTGTGCTCGTGGACGAGTCCCATGATCCGTTGCTCCTACTCGCCGGCGCCGGCTACGACATCTGGGAGGGCATCCTCGCGCACCTCGGGGTGCTCACGGCACCAGCCGAACGGCGCCGGGGATACGCGTCCTACGCTGCGTCGATCGCGGTGGAGGAATCGATGGCTGCCGGGCTCATCCCGCAGTGGCGTGCGCGCACGGACAACATAGCCTCACATCGGACGGCCATCAGCACGGGATTCATCCACGCCGGGAGCCAGACCTCCGTCGTGTTGGAAGGCGACCCCGGGCAGCAGCGTTAGTCGAAGAGCTCCAGCATCTCCGGCCGGCCGAACATGCCGGCCGCAGCGCGAGCCGACGGCGTTCCGGCGTCGGCATCCGCTCCTGCACCCAGCAGGGTGGCAACGACGTCGGTGTACCCCTTGAAGACTGCTCCCGCGAGAGGGGTCTGACCGCGGTCGTTCGCCGAGTCTGCGTCGGCTCCGCGGGCCAGCAGGTCGGCAACCACGGACGCGTGACCGTTGTAGGCAGCGAGCATCACAAGGCTGTCCCCGGCGGCGTTGGTCAGGGTCGCCGGCACACCTGCGTCGAGGTACTTGCGCAGTGTTGCACCGTCGCCTTCCCGCGCTGCGTCCAGAAGTCGGTGAGCCAGGGCGATCGCTGCGTCTGCTGAGGAATCCGGGGTTTCCTGATCGGTCATGCTCTGCCGCCTTTCAGCAGTCCTGTGGGACGGCCCACAACCTGGCCGGCGTCCGTGGCAACGATCAGTTCCTGGGCGGCGGCGTAATGTTCATCGCCGTCAACCACCTCCAGGGTGGCAGCCGGGTCCACGCTGCGCTTGATGACCGCAAGGCCTACAGCGCCCATCTCGTAATGCTGACCGACGGAGGTCAGGGTACCCACCGTACGTCCACCAACAACGACGCCGCTTCCCCGTTCCGGCAGCGTGTGCTGGCTGCCGTCCAGCTGGAGAAAGACGAGCCGACGCGGCGGGTGTCCGAGATTGTGGACCCGGGCGACGGTTTCCTGGCCTTTGTAGCAGCCCTTCGTCAAGTGGACTGCCGTGCGCAGGAGGTCAAGCTCGTGCGGGATGGTGCGCTCATCGGTCTCTATGCCGAGGCGCGGCCGCCAGGCCGCAATGCGCAGGGCTTCGGCCGCCATCATGCCCGCCAGCTGGAGCCCATCCACGGCTTCTGCGAGATCGGTGCGGGGAACCAGGTACTCCTGCCAGGGCCGCTCAGCACCCGGGTGTGTCTCCTCCGAGACAACGCTGTAGGAGTACCCGCCCGAGCGGACGTGGGGCCAGGAATCAATCCAGGTGATGTTGCCGCTGAAGCGCTCGACCGGCTTCACTGAACCGATCGTTGCCCAGTCGGAAGTTACGTCCATAATCTCGACGCGCAGCATGAACTTCATGCGATCCAGCCACTGCGCAAGCGGAGCGGCTTCCCAGCCCTCGGTCAGAAGCCAGGTGGTTGCACCGTCGTCGACTACCTTGGGGCTGAACTCGATGCGGCCCTGCACAGTGAGCAGGAGCGTCTCGGTGGATTCACCCGGAGCCAGGTCCAGCAGCAGCTGCGACGAGAGGGTGTTGAGCCAGCTCAACCGGTCAGGGCCCGAGACGGTAACGACGCCGCGGTGAGAGAGATCGACGACGGCCTCCCCTCGGGCGAGCGAACGCTGTTCGCGGAGGGGATCGCCGTAGTGTGCTGCCACGCCCTCATCGGGTGCTCCGGCAGCCACGGCGCCGGGCATGGAAAGAAGCGGGCTTGAGAAGGTCATACCGTTAGCAACGTCCTTCGATGGGAGGGGTATTCCGGGAGCGACACTGACCGTCCCGAAGAATCAGGAAGTCTTCCGGAGGATCGCGGACGCATGCGGCTCCAGCGAATTGCCGTCCGCAGCAATGTCCCAGCGCCAGTAGAGGTCCCCGTTGACCAGCCCGAACAGCCGGGTGGCAGCGGAGTAGTCCTTGGAGTGCTGCCCGCGCATCACGAGGTCGGTGGTGAGCTGGATCTGCGGGCCCTTGATGCTTCCGTAGTACAGCTCCGCGATCCCACCCGGGTGGACGATGGTGGCTGTGATGTCGAAGCCGCCCGCTTCATTACGGAATTGTTCAACTTCGTCGGCGCTCTTCAACGCGGGCACGATGTCGGCCGGCGACAGACCGGGGCCTACGTCGGCGTCGTTCAGTTTTCGGTCCAGCGCCCAGAAGCCGGTCTCAACCGACAGCGGGCGCAGGGTGTTTCCTTCTTCATCCGTCAGCCAGCTCTCAGCCGTGTACTGCACATAGGGCAGTCCGTGCTGCGTGAAGGTGGCACGCTGGAAGAAGTGTTCGGAATCCGCGTTGCCCTCGCCCAGCCTGCCGGAGCCCTCCCAGGTGCCCAGCAACCAGGACAGGGGAACGAGCTCGGGCGTCAGGTCTGTGGGGATCTCAAACGACATGGATCAGCGTGGGTTACTTCTGGCCCTTGTACAGGCGTGCAATGACGAGTGCAGCGAAACCGGCCATGCCCAGCCCCGCGACGACCAGCAGCGAGATGAAGAAGATTTCCAGCGCAAGTAGTGACATGTTTCCATCCTAACGCCGTGTTTCCTTTGCCCGCGCCACTATGAAGGGCGTGTGGGCAGGGCCTCAACTCAGCAGGAGGCGCTCAAGGAAGTACACGAGCGATCCGATGCCCAGGATCGGAGCCACTCCAACTGCGAGGACCGCCGCAGTGTCCAGGGGCTCCTCCCGGCTGATCAAGAGGCGCCGGGCAGCCATGACGACGGCGCCGCACACCGCACCGATGATTCCCGCGGCCAGCCCCTCCACGTCGGTGAATATCAACGCGCACAACGGACCGGCGAGCGCCGCGAGGACAACGCCGAGCGGCCCGACCATCCGGTCCGGCCATGGGAGCAGGGCTGCAGCGATCGCGACCAGAACGCTGATTCCCGTGACGAGCGTGACGCCGGACGTCCCTGCGTTGATGCCGAGGTTTTCCGTCGCAATCCAGCCTGCACCAAGGGCGATGATCAGAACGCCGGAACTGGCCCCCAGCGTCGATTCGAGGCGGAGGCTTTGACCTGTACCGCGGAGGAGTTGAATGAGAAAGACGGCACCGAGACCAAGCGCCACCGCAACCGGCAGCCAGATGAGCGCAGCTCCGGAGGGAGACAGGTACGCAGCGGCGCAGGCGGCGAGCGCACTGACCGCGATGGCGGCGGACTGGCTCTTGCGTGCCGGAACACCCAAAAGGTAAGGCCACCCGATCGACGCCACCAGGATAAGAACGGCGACGACGACGGCGCTCACCTCCAATGACACGTAGGAGGCGCCGACGATAGCGATCAGAGCGACCGCCCCGACAAGTGCCGCCATCATTATTCTCACCCCTGCAATACTGCCCTACCCATGTGGGAGGCGTCGAAAGCGGCAGTCCGTATGCGGCGTACGCCCTTGTCCGATCGATGTCCGAACAGCGTGGTGGCCGTGGAATGTTACGGAGTGCAAGGAATCACACCGGTATACTGAACGGAATCCGCTGCGGGCCCGCCGGAACAACCCACTGCCCGCGGCACCCGGCCACCGTTGCGCCCGCCCGATGATGCGCGTCCCAATCCCTGGAGGACACATGCCGCACATCCTGATGCTGACGAACAGCCCGGGCTCGTCCGTGGAGATCCTCCCTGCACTGGAGTTGCTCAACCACAAGGTGCACATCCTCCCTGCAGAGCCCACCGCCCTGCTTGAAACTGAACCGTCCGACGTCGTCATCATCGATGCGCGCAAGGACCTCGTGGGAGCCCGTTCACTGACCCAGCTGCTGCGGGCCACCGGACTGAGCGCCCCTATCATGCTGGTCCTCACCGAAGGTGGGATGGCAGCTGTCGCCGCGAACTGGCTGGCCGACGACGTGGTCCTCGACTCCGCCGGCCCCGCAGAGGTCGAGGCGCGGCTGCGACTCGTGATTTCGCGGGCCAACACCGCGGCCGAGGAGGTGTCGAGCGAGATCCATGCCTCCGGCGTCGTCATCGATGAAGCGAGCTACACCGCGCGGGTGGGCGGCGAACCGATGAACCTCACGTACAAGGAATTCGAGCTGCTGAAGTACCTTGCGCAGCACCCCGGCCGGGTCTTCACCCGGGACCAGCTCCTGCACGAGGTGTGGGGTTATGACTACTACGGAGGCACGCGGACCGTCGACGTCCATGTGCGTCGTTTGCGGGCCAAGCTCGGCGCCGACCACGAGCAGCTGATCGGCACCGTGCGGAATGTGGGCTACCGGTTCACGCTGAGCCGGCAACCGGATGACTCCACCGTCAACCAGCAGGCATAAACAAAGACTCCCCCACCGCGTCGCGGAGAGGGAGTCTCTTTTTGTTCGTGGAGGACATACGGGTCGAACGTATCGAGGGTGCCCCACTGGCACATCCCCCCAGTTGCTCTCTTTCGAGCGCTTGAAAAGCCTAACGCATTGCCGTCGATGCCGCCAAAACCTGTCCTGACTGCGGTCAGGACAGATCGGTGACGAAGTTGGCGAGGTCATCGACAACCCGGTCGGGTTGCTCGAGATGGACGCCGTGACCCGCACCTGGATACACGATCAGCCTGGCGTCGCGGATGCCATTGACAATGATGTCCTGGTCGCGGCGCGGGACGAACGGGTCGTGGTCACCCCAGATCAGAAGCGTCGGCGCGGTGATTCGGTCCAGTAGTGCGGTGGGATCGGCGCTCATCAGCCCGAGCAGGGTGTCCTTCCAGACCCGGGCCGGGGCCATCAGGCTCTCCTCGACCATGGTTTCGAGGAGTTCCTCGGGCATGTGCCCGGGGGTGGTGGCTCGCACGAAGTCCTCGACGAACGCACGGTCAAGCGGGTCCTCGAGGAGCGCGATGGTCTGTTCCATTTCGGTGACGCCGGGCTTGCCGGCCAGGCTTGCCGGGGTGCTGATGAGCACCAGACCGGACACCCGGTCGGGTCTGTCGCCGGCCAGGGTTTCAGCGACCAGTCCCCCGCTGGAGGCACCCACCAGGACCGCCCGGCCAATCCCGACCGAGTCCATGAAGCAGACAAGGTCGGCGGCGAAGTCAGCGGGCCGGTAACCGTCGCGAGGCTTGTCGGCGTTGCCGTGGCCGCGTTGAGTCGGAGCGTATCCGTGGATGAACGGCGGCAGGCGTTCGAGGACGGTTTGCAGATACCGCCATGACTCCACCCACGCGTGCACGAACACCACGGCGATGCCGTCCGGATCCCCGACCTCTGCGTAAGGAAGTCTCAGCTGGCTGGTCACGGCCGTGGTCTTCACTGCAACACCCGTCATGGCCGCCTTCCTTCCGGAGACTGTCGGCCCTCCAACGCTGTGGATGAAGAAACCTGCGTCCATTGTCACCGGGAGGCCGGTGGCCTGTCATCCCTCATTTCGCCCGCGTCGGGAGCCTCGCACACTACGCTTAGTCCCATGACGGATGAAGTATCCACCTGGCCCATCCTCACCATCAGCGGCGCTCCGCGCGCTGAGGTGCTGGAGGACATTGTCGGCCTCGCCCGCGCCGCTGAGGATGCGGACGGCAACCCGCCCCTCTCCGAACAGACAATGGTGAACCTGCGTGCTTCCCAGGAGCACCCGGACTCCCTGCTGGTTTTCGCGACCTATGCCAGTGATGGTGTCAGCGCCGGTGACGCTGATGAGGAGCTGGCCGGTGTCGCCGTCGTCAGCCTTCCCCGCGCGGGGGGCCAACCGGGGGTGCTGGAACTCGTGGTCCGGCCCATCTACCGAAACCAGGGCGTCGGCACAAGCCTGGTGCGCGCGCTGCAGGACCATCAGTTGCCGGAACTGCGGGCGTGGTCGCACGGCAACCACGCCGCCGCCGTCGAACTTGCCGGCAAAGCAGGGTTCACACCCGTACGCGAACTGTGGCGGATGCGGCAGACACGCGCCGCGCTCGAAGCGACGGTGCCCGACGCCGTCATCCCGGACGGGGTCCGCCTGCGTGCTTTCGAACCCGGCCGTGACGAACAAGCGTGGCTCGAGGCCAACGCCGCGGCTTTCGCGCACCACCCTGAGCAGGGCGCCATGACGCTCGAGGATCTGCAGGCGCGCATGGCTGAGGACTGGTTTGACCCGAAGGGCCTGATACTCGCGGTCCCTGATTCGGATGACCAGCTGCTCGGCTTCCACTGGACCAAAGTGCACCCACGCAGCGGCAAGCACCCCGCCATCGGCGAGGTCTATGTAGTGGGTGTGACCCCCTCCGCGCAGGGCATGGGACTCGGCAAGGCGCTCACGATCGCCGGGATCGAACATCTGCATTCTCTCGGACTGCAGGCCATCATGCTGTACGTTGACGCCGACAACACCGCCGCCGTGGCTCTCTACCGCTCCCTGGGCTTCACGCGATGGGACGTCGATGTCATGTACGCGCCGGGCAACCAGGCGGACAACTTGTAAGGTTGGAAAGGGGCCTGAACCCGCCATCCCACGGCAGGTAAGCGTGCCCGCCAGAAACACCAAAGGAGACACTATGGAAGCCGAAACCGCCGCCCGGATCCCGGCACGGTATGGATCGTCGGAGGTGGCTCCAGCCCGCGCAACTCAGGACCGCATCGACATCCCTGATTTCGCGCCGAGCCTCCTGCCCTCAGGCGAGATTTCCCCGGACCGTTTCCTGGATCGCGAGCTGAGCTGGCTGCATTTCAACGCCCGAGTACTGGATCTCGCCGAAGATCCGGACCTGGCCCTGCTTGAACGGGTCAATTTCCTCTCGATCTTCGCCTCCAACCTGGACGAGTTCTTCATGGTCCGGGTTGCCGGCCTGAAACGCCGAATCGCAACCGGACTGGCCGTGCCTTCCGCCGCCGGGCTGAGCCCCATCGAGCAGCTCGAGACGATCATGACCGGGGGGTTGGCACTCCAACGACGGCACGCCACGGTGTTCTCAAATCACATCCGGCCCGCACTCGCCGGCGAGAACATCCACCTCACCACGTGGGACCAGCTTGATTCCGCGACGCAGGCAGAACTGAACAAGCTGTTCGCGGAGAAGGTCTTCCCGATCCTGACACCGCTCGCGGTCGATCCTGCCCACCCTTTTCCATACATCTCCGGCCTTTCGCTGAACCTCGCCGTCGTCGTGCGTAATCCGGTGAGCGACAAGGAACTGTTCGCACGTGTGAAGGTGCCTGACCAGCTGCCGCGGCTTGTCTCAGTGGACGGCCCGCGCGCGGGGAACGTGGCCGGCCGGACCGCCCGCTTCATTCCCCTGGAAGAGGTCATCGCCGTCCATCTGGACCAGCTGTTCCCCGGAATGGAAGTCCTTGAGCACCACACTTTCCGCGTTACCCGCAATGAAGACCTTGAGGTGGAAGAGGACGACGCCGAGAACCTCCTGCAGGCGCTCGAAAAGGAACTCCTCCGGCGCCGGTTCGGTCCCCCGGTCCGGCTGGAAGTAACCACGGACATCAACCCCAGCATCCGGGCGCTGCTCTCGCGGGAGCTCGGGGTGGAGGAGGCAGAGGTCTATGACCTCCCGGCTCCGCTGGACCTGCGCGGGCTCACCGTAATTGCCGGCATCGACCGCGGCGACCTGCACTATCCGAAGCATGTGGCGCACACCAGCCGTGACCTCAACGAGAGCGAAACCTCGAAGGCTGCGAACGTCTTCGCTGCCATGCGGCGCCGGGACATCCTCCTGCACCACCCATATGATTCCTTCTCCACCTCGGTTCAGGCGTTCCTCGAGCAGGCCGCGGTGGATCCGAAGGTCCAGGCGATCAAGCAGACCCTGTACCGCACCTCAGGTGACTCCCCCATCGTCGATGCGCTCATTGATGCAGCGGAGGCGGGCAAGCAGGTGTTGGCCCTCGTCGAGATCAAGGCCCGCTTCGACGAGCAGGCCAACATCTCCTGGGCGCGGAAGCTGGAACAGGCCGGCGTTCATGTCGTGTACGGCATCGTGGGCCTGAAGACCCACTGCAAGCTCTCCCTCGTGGTTCGCCAGGAGATCGACGGACTTCGCCGCTACTGCCACATCGGCACCGGCAACTACCACCCGCGCACCGCACGCTACTACGAGGATTTGGGCTTGCTGACCGCCAATCACCAGGTGGGCGAGGACCTCTCGAGGCTGTTCAACCAGCTCTCCGGGTACGCCCCCAAGTCAACGTTCAAGCGTCTTCTCGTGGCGCCGCGGTCCGTCCGCTCGGGCCTGATCGAACGTATCGAGCAGGAGATCGCAAACAGTCAGGCCGGGCTGGAAGCACGGGTCGTCATCAAGGTGAACTCGATCGTTGACGAAGCGCTCATCGACTCCCTGTACCGGGCGTCTCAGGCCGGTGTGCGGGTCGATGTAATTGTTCGCGGGATCTGTTCGGTGCGCCCGGGTGTCCCCGGTCTCAGCGAGAACATCACCGTCCGCTCCGTCCTGGGCAGGTTCCTTGAACACTCCCGGGTCTTCGCCTTCGCCAACGCGGGCGATCCCGCCGTGTACATCGGCTCGGCCGACATGATGCACCGCAACCTCGACCGCCGCGTGGAGGCCCTTGTCCAGCTGTCCTCGCCCGAGCACATTACGTACCTGATCTCGCTCATGGACCGGTACCTCGACAGTGGTACCGCGAGCTGGCACCTGGACAGTGACGGAGAGTGGATCCGCCATCACAAGGACGACGACGGCAACCCGCTGAGCGACGTGCAGTCGTGGCTGCTGGCCTCCCGATCCCGCAGCCGTCTGCGGCCTGCCCGCCGGTGATCGTGCAGCCCGACACGACGGTCGATAGCAGGAGGGGCGAGCACGGTGCCGCCGTCGTCGCTGCCGGTGCGCTGTGCTGGCGCAAGCGTTCCGGCGCGCTGGAAGTTCTGCTCATCCACCGGCCCCGCTACGACGACTGGTCCTGGCCGAAGGGCAAGATCGACGCCGGTGAGACCACCCCCGAGTGCGCAGTACGCGAGGTCCGTGAGGAAATCGGCATCACGGTCAAGCTCGGCGTCCCGCTGCCGACCATCGAGTACCAGGTGTCGTCCGGTCTCAAGGTTGTGCATTACTGGGCGGCGAAAGCAGAGGGCATAACGCCCAAACCCGATGGCAAGGAAGTCGACGATTTCCTCTGGTGTTCGGCCGAACGCGCCGCTGAGCTGCTCAGCAACCCCTCCGACCGGGAGCCGCTCGACGCTCTGGTCGAAGCCTGCGCTGAGGACAACCTGGATACCTGGCCCCTGATCGTAGTCCGCCACGCGAAGGCCAAGCCGCGGTCCTCCTGGACGCGCGCCGAAGGTGAGCGTCCGCTCGCGGCGTCCGGACGGCGTCAAGCCCTGGCGGTGAGCCGCCTGCTGCAGGCATGGTCACCTGACCGGATAGTCAGCAGCCCTTGGGACCGGTGCGTGCAGACGATCATGCCGTACGTGAAACGCTCGAACGCGAAGCTGAAGCTCGTTGACGCCCTTACGGAACACGATGCCGCCCGGAAGCCGGGACGGGCAAGCAGCACGGTCGACAAGCTTTTTGACCGCCGCGTCCCGGTAGCCGTGTGCAGTCACCGGCCGGTCCTGCCGCTGATACTTGATGTGCTCCGCGCGCACATGCCTACCCGCCTCGGGAAGATGCTGCCGGTGTCTGACCCCTACCTCGCCCCCGGTGAAGCGATTATCTGCCAGGTGAGCTCCAGAAAGTCCGGGCAGGTCGTCTCGGTCGAGCAGTTCCGCGCCTATGACGACTGAAGCCGGCACCCTTAGACTGAGTGCCGTGACTATCCCGGTTCCCACGCCCTACGAAGACCTGCTCCGCGACGTCCTAGCCAACGGCACGCCGAAATCGGACCGGACCGGAACCGGAACCCGCAGCGTCTTCGGACGGCAGCTGCGGTTCGACCTCGCGGAGTCGTTCCCCCTCATCACCACCAAGCGGGTGCACTTCAAATCGGTTGCCCTGGAGTTGCTCTGGTTCCTCCGCGGCGACTCGAATGTCCGCTGGCTGCAGGAACGCGGGGTGCGGATCTGGAATGAGTGGGCTGATGACGACGGTGAGCTGGGCCCCGTCTACGGAGTGCAGTGGCGTTCTTGGCCCACGCCCGACGGCGGCCACATTGATCAGATTGAGCGCGTGATCGAGGGTTTGAAGGCCAACCCTGATTCCCGGCGGCACATTGTCTCAGCCTGGAACGTCGCCGAGATCGAGAACATGGCGCTGCCGCCCTGCCACGCTTTCTTCCAGTTCTATGTTGCGGACGGCAAGCTCTCCTGCCAGCTGTACCAGCGCTCCGCAGACACATTTCTCGGCGTACCGTTCAATATTGCGTCCTACGCTTTGCTCACCCTCATGGTGGCGCAGCAGGTGGGACTCGAGCCCGGGGAGTTCGTGTGGACGGGCGGTGACGTGCACATCTACGACAGCCACCTGGAGCAGGTTACGGAACAGCTCTCACGCGAGCCCTACCCCCACCCCACGCTGCGCCTGAACCGGAAGCCCGAGACCATCTTCGACTACGAGCTTGAGGACTTCACGGTGGAGAACTACCAGCACCATCCCACCATCAAGGCGCCGATCTCCGTATGAGCGAAACCATGAACCTGACCGCGTCGGTCGGGACACCCCTGGTCGGGATGATCTGGGCACAGACAATCGACGGCGTCATCGGCCGGGACGGCAGTATGCCGTGGCACCTGCCCGAGGATCTTGCGCACTTCAAGCGCACCACCGAGGGACATCCCGTCATCATGGGGCGGCGCACGTGGGAGTCCTTCCCCGAGAAGTACCGTCCGCTGCCCGGCCGCACCAACATCGTGGTAAGCAGGCAGAATCTGGATCCTGTCGACTACCCGGGTGCCGTCGTCGTCGGCTCGCTGGCGGAAGCATTCAGCCAGGCGCGCCGTAGCGAGGGTGCTGACGAAATCTGGATCATCGGCGGTGGCCAGGTCTATGCCGAGGCGGTGTCGAATGCCAATGCCGTGGTTGTGACGGTGATCGAGACCTCAGTTGAGGGCGACACCTACGCGCCCGTACTGGCGAACTCATGGAACCTCACGAGGGTTGAGCCGTCCGAGGGCTGGTACACGGCGCAGAACGGCACGCGCTTCCGGATCAGCCTGTGGACTCACCCCGAAGCTGATGGGCTCGACGTCACGCAGAAAGTAACGCACTGAGGGAGTTTGCCACCCTCGCCTAAACTGGAACCATGACTTCCGCCGCGAACCTGTCCTCCTCTTCCGTGCCTTCCGTCGGTTTGGTCGGCTGGCGCGGGATGGTCGGCTCCGTACTGATGCAGCGCATGCAGGACGAGGGCGACTTCCGCACCATCAACCCCGTTTTCTTCTCGACGTCGAACGCCGGTGGGGCTGCGCCGTCGTTCGCTGAGGGTGCCGGACCACTGCAGGACGCGTATGACGTCGAGGCTCTCGCGAAGCTGCCGATCATCGTGACCGCACAGGGCGGCGGATACACCTCGGAGGTGTACCCGAAGCTGCGCGACGCCGGCTGGGACGGCCTGTGGATCGACGCCGCTTCCACGCTGCGTATGGAGAAGAGCTCCATCATCGTGCTCGACCCGGTCAACCGCGACGTTATCGACGCCGGACTGGCACGCGGCGTACGCGATTTCGTCGGCGGCAACTGCACGGTCTCCTGCATGCTGATGGGCCTCGGTGGACTGTTCAAGAACGGTCTGGTCGAGTGGGGCACCTCCATGACCTACCAGGCAGCATCCGGTGGCGGCGCCCGGCACATGCGGGAGTTGCTGACCCAGTTCGGTTCCATCCACGGCGTCGTTGCCAAGAATCTGGCGGATCCGGCATCTGCGATCCTCGATATCGACCGGGCTGTGCTGACCCAGCAGAAGAATCCCGCCATGGATGCGTCCCAGTTCGGGGTGCCGCTTGCCGGTTCAGTGATTCCTTGGATCGACGCCGACCTCGGCAACGGGCAGTCCAAGGAAGAGTGGAAAGCCGGCGCGGAGACCAACAAGATACTCGGGAATGACATCGCGGATGGCGCCCGGATCCCCTTTGACGGATTGTGTGTACGGATCGGCGCCATGCGCTCGCACTCCCAAGCGCTGACGCTGAAGCTCACCCAGGACCTGTCTCTGAATGAGATCGAGGCCCTGATCGATCAGGACAACGAGTGGGCAACCGTGGTTCCCAACACCAAGGAAGCCACTCTTGCCGGGCTGACCCCGGTGGCGGCCAGCGGAAGCCTGAAAATCCCGGTCGGGCGCATCCGCAAACTCGAGATGGGTCCGGAGTACATCAGTGCCTTCACCGTGGGCGACCAGCTTCTGTGGGGTGCTGCAGAGCCGTTGCGCCGCATGCTCCTCATCGCCACCGGCAACCTCTAGGGTCCGTTAGCCGCACCCGCGGGTATCCCCGGGTGCGGCCAGCACCCGGTCGAACACCTGTTCTAGCGAAATGTCGGAGGCGTCCGGCAGACTGTCCTGCATGAATCAGATTCCGGTAGATCAGGTCCTGAGGCGGTACTTCTCCGCGAGTGCCGCGGGCAGGCATCCCGCCACGGTTGAGCGCTACGAGCGCGTCCTTGCCCACCTGCAGCTGTTCCTTGAGCAGGAAGGCGACTCCACGGTCAGCGGAGATACGGCCGCGCTGCTCGCGCTGGAAAGGCAGTTCGATCCCGAAGGCGCCTTCGGGCGGGTCCTCGGACCGGAGCAGCTGGTCTTCGCACTCCCCCGGTTCCTGAGCGGCCCATGGCTGCTCGCTGACTTCCACGACCGCCTGGCGCAGATCAGTCTCATCTCGAGGCTGGTGCAGTGGCTGTGCAGCCGCGAGCTCGTGGACAGCCGCTGGCACCGCCATGCTGTCATGCAGACGCGTGCAGCCGCTGAGAAGGCCCGGAGACGGGCCGCGACGTAATCCCGGCGGGTCTCGTGCGGTCCCTGAGCGAGTGTCTGTGTCAGTTCAGCGGCGCGCTCAGTTCAGCGCGCAGCCGATCAGGACCGGTTCCGGGTGCAGCCGAATACCGAAACGCTCCTCGACGCCGTCGGCCACCAGTCGGGCGATGCTCAGAAGGTCCTCTGCTGATGCTGCGCCACGGTTCGTGACCGCGAGGGTGTGCTTCGTGGATAAGGCAGCACGACCGCCCGCCGCACCGTAACCGGCGTCGTCCGCGAGCCCGAAGCCCTTGCCGAACCCCGCGTGCTCGATGAGCCAGGCTGCACTGAGCTTCACCGTGTCATCAGGCATCGGATACCTCGGGGCGCTCTCGGGCAGGGACCCCGCTGCATCCGAGTCCACCACGGGGTTCGTGAAGAAGGACCCGGTGCTGTAGGTGTCACGGTCAACCGGATCCAGCACCATGCCCTTGGCCGCCCGCAGCTTCAAAACTGCACGGCGTACGTCATTGGCGTAGGTCCGGGCTCCAACCTCGATGCCGAGTTCCCGGGCCAGTTCCGCGTATCGCACCGGCGCCCCCAGACGGCCGAGTCCCAGCTGGAACTGCACCGTCAGCACCACGTAACGGGGTGTCCCCGCGTCGGTGGTGCGCTTCAGAAGGGAGTCGCGGTACCCGAACCCGAGGTCGAAGTTGGCCAGCGACTTGATGGACTTCGTCTCACGGTCATACGTGCGCACCATGGCAATGGTTTGTGAGACTTCAGCACCGTACGCACCCACGTTCTGCACCGGAACTGCGCCTGTGGACCCCGGGATGCCGGACAGGGCCTCAAGGCCCGAGTAGGCATGACGCACCGTGTACTCGACGAGCTCATCCCAGGGCTGCCCGGCTTGTGCGGTGACCATCACGCCTCCGCAAGTGGCGTCGTCGTCGTTCATGGTAAAGCCCGTTGAGGCAATCCGGACCACTGTGCCGGCGAAGCCGGTGTCAGCGACAAGCAGGTTCGAGCCGCCGCCAACGAGCAGGAGCGGCTCCCCCGCTTCATCGGCGGAGCGAACAGCGTCGATAATCTCGGCTTCGGTACGAGCCTCCACGAGTTTGCGGGCGGGTCCCCCGACGGCGGACGTGGTGAACTGGGCGAGCGACGTCACCAGATCCGCACCACTGCCTGTGCCTTGACCAGCACCTTCTGCCCGCCGGAGGTGACAGTCAGATCAATGCGGGCAGTCGAATTATCTTGATCAATTGCCCCTACGACGCCGACAACTTCAATAACCGCGCCGGCTACGCCGGCCTGATCAGTGGTGTCCTCGACAATCACCGGCCGGGTGAACCGGGTCTGGTAATCGATGACGGCGGCAGGGTCACCGATCCAGTCAGCTACCACCTGAACGGCCGAGCCCATGGTGAACATGCCGTGGGCAATGACGCCGGGAAGGTCCACACCGCGTGCGAAGGATTCGTTCCAGTGGATGGGGTTGAAATCACCGGACGCGCCGGCGTACTTCACCAGGTCCAGTCGGGTGACTTCAATCGGTGAACGGCCAATTTCCTGGCCTACCTCAAGGTCCGTGAGCGTAATTGGCATGTCTACTGCTCCTCCCCGCGCACAAGGATGGATGACGTGGCCGTTGCGGTCTTCTCGCCCTCCACAGTGGAGATTTCTGCCCGGGTTGTAATCATCGCGCCGCCGCCCATCGCACGAACCTGGTCAACGTGGAGTTCGGCGACCAGCTCGTCGCCGGCGACGATCGGTCGATGGTGGATGAAGCGCTGGTCGGCGTGAACCACACGGGTGAAGTCAATACCGGCCTCCGGGTCTTCGATCAGTTGAGCGTCCGCACGCTGGGCGATGATGATCGCGAAGGTGGGAGGCGCAACGACGTCGCGGTGGCCCAGCGCGGCCGCGGCTTCCGGGTCGAAGTGCGACGGATGCGTGGCTTTGACGGCCCTCGCGAATTCGCGGATCTTCTCGCGCCCTACCGTATAGACCTCGGCAGCCGGATAGCTGCGCCCCTGAAGGTCGGGATTGATCGTCATGAAACTCCTTCTTGTTAGGCTGCCGAAGTAACCGGCTCCTCGGGCGCGGACACGCATCTCCCAGCGTAGCTGTATTGCCCCGTAACCTGCCGGTCGCTTCCGCTCGAGCTCAGCCCTGCGGCGGGTTGCTACGACGACGCGCGTCACGTCCGCGCACCACCAGCCCCGCGAGGTGCGCGGCCATGCCCGCCACGATGATGGGCAGTGCGGCCATTACCAGCGGATCGGTCTGCAGCATGGCGCCGGCGACGGCCAGCAGAATGCCCACGCCGGTAAGGATCAAGGCCGCGACTACGAGCTTCCGGTACAACGGCGATCCGGTGTCCCAGGGTGTATTGAGCATGGTCCTATCCTAGGGTCCGGGGCGGATCCGCCTGGGCAGGGGTGCACTCCCAGGGTCAGGCCGCCACCCTCCGGCGTGCTCCCCTGCGGCTTCCGGTCGCCAGTCGCACCAAACCCGGCACACGCATGACGAGCGCCCAGTAGAGCACTCCTGCAGCAAGGGATGCGGCCACCGCCACCGCCGGGTGCATGGCTTCCAGATGCGGGAAGACAAGCCAGTGGGTGAGGTAGATGTATAGCGATGCGCTGGCCAGTACCACCGTTATGCGCTGCAGACCGCGGGGCACAGGCAGTGTCCGCAGCCAGACGAGCACCAGTATGCCAACCAGCAGCGTCATCTCCCGGGGCAGGTCCAGGAAGAAGTAGCCCGGGACGCAGAGCACCACGACAGCAGAAATGAGGCAGCGGTGAAGGGTGGTCCGCGCCTGGGCCACGGCCCATCCCAGAGCGAAAAGCCACAGCGCAGGAGCGGTGTTCGGCACCTCAAGATCGATGACGTTGAACCGGGTCAGGAGACCAGCCGCGGTCAGCCCGAGCGGGAAGCCAAGTGGGAAACGCCGTTCCAGCCTCGCTATCGGGGGAAACGCCAGTAGCGCGACCGTGCAGACAAGGAGGTAGGTCAGGACCTCGACAAACCAGAAATGCCATTCAGGGGTTACTTCCTGGGGACCGACGAGCGCATTCAGGAGGAAGATGTTCGCGACGCTGTAATGGTCCGTGATGAGGTAGCCGAAGGCGATGAGCGCCATGCTCGGCACCACGATCCGGGCGATGCTGGTCAGCTGGCGCCGTAGCCGTTGTGTCCGTTCGCCCTGAAGGTGGAATCGCGCGAAGTTGTATCCGGCCGCTGCCAGCAGCACGTGGGCAGTGCCTTCCCAATGGAACAGCCCGATGTGAGTGCTGATGATGAGAATGATTGCCACGGCGCGCAGCACGATGCTCGACTCGGCCGGCGCGAAGAACCTGCGTCGTCGTCGGGCCGGGGAAACTCCTTCCAGCTCTGCCACGGATCGCAGATGCCAGTCGGCCGGCAGGGTGCCGAGCGCATTCTCCAGCCGCACCGACGTCGCTACGTATGACAGCGAGTCGCCGCCCAGAGAGACAAAGGTGCTCTCGTCGTCGACGGCGGAGACTTCGAGCTGCTCGGCGAAGATCGCGCGAACATCCTGCGGCCCTTCCTTACGCGTCGGCGCCGCTTCCCGCGGCAGTGGCGCGGGTTCGGCGAGCGCCAGCACCGCCTGGTAATCCGGTTTCCCGCTGCTCAGCCTGGGAAGCTGGTTTACGGCGTACATCTTCAGCGCTCCGCGGGGGATTCCCAGCTCGCGTGCCAGCACTTTCCTGAGCAGGTCCGGCTCGTGGTCGCCCTGGACAGCGACGACGAGGTGCTCATCCCTGCCGGCGCTGGTCGCCTGCACTCCGAACCCGGCGAGGATCTGCTCCACCCGTCCGAGATCGATGCGCAGTCCGGCAATTTTGATGAAGCGGCTCCGGCGCCCCACCACCTCGTACAGCCCGTCAGGATGGCGCCGGGCCAGGTCCCCGGTGCGCAGTTCAGTCACCGTTCGGCCGGCCGCGAGGTCCTCGGGACTCTCCGCATAACCCAGCATCACGTTGGGTCCGGTGTACACCAGTTCGCCATCTTCCAGGCCTGCCACGGGATCGATACGGAAGCTCCCGCCCGGCACCGGCACGCCGATCCGGGACGGGTTCTGCGCGGCGAGGGCAGGCGGCAGGTACGCCATGCGTGCGGTGGCTTCGGTCTGGCCATACATGACGAAGAGCTCCCAGCCCCGCTCGCCGCCCAACTCTGCGTACCGGCTGACAAGCTCGGGAGCCAGACGGCCACCGGCCTGGGTGACGTACCGCAGGGTGGGCAGGTTCATGTCGGAGAACCCCACGCGTTCCAGCAACTCGAAGGTGTATGGGACGGCGGCGAAGGCGGTTGCTTCGGCGCTGCGGAACAGGTCCCAGAAGCAGGGGTCCACAACCGAGAGGTCGGTGAGCACCACCGACGCGCCGGTGAGCAGGTGGCTGTTGATGACCGACAGTCCGTAGCAGTAGGACATGGGGAGGGTGGTTACGGCCCGGTCCGCCGGCCCGAGCCGTAGGTAGTCGGCGATGGCCCCGGCGTTGGCCTCCAGGTTCTGGTGTGAGAGCCGCACCAGCTTCGGTGAGCCCGTCGAGCCGGAGGTGCTCAGGAGCAGCGCAAGGTCCGGGTGCAGGTAATGGCTGGTTGCAGGACGGACTTCCCGAATTCGCGGCTGCCCATTCCCCTCCCCGGCGGCCATGACGACATCGGGATCGAAGGTGTCCCGGATCGATTCGATGGCGGAGGGCTTGTCCCCCGGCGCCAGGATCACGGGATGTCCTCCGGACAGTGCCGCGAGGTACGCGACGAGGGAGTCGACGTCGTTGGTGGCTGCCAGCAGCACGAGCCGCCGCACAGGACCGAGACGGTCCACGACCGCTTCTACGCGATCCGCCAGCTGCCGGTAGGTGAGCGTCCCGGAATCCGTCACGACGGCGGGGCTGTCGGCGAAGCGGGCGAGACGGGACGCGAAGCCTCCGGACCGGGTAGCCGCTTCCAGGGGCATTGTCGGCATTGTTATGGACACAGCATTACCTCAATGTAGTGATGGGTGAACGCTCCGGAGACTGCGGAGTAGGGTCTACGGCACCGACCGGCGGTTCCGTAACCGCCCGGTCATTGACCAGGAGGGTGGGCGACGTTCCCGCCGCGACAGTTACGCTGACGGGGGTACCGGCGGCGTAGCGAACGTGGTGCGGTTGCCAGGACCGCAGCGTACGGCCCGAAGCCAGACGCACGTAGTGCAGCACGAAGGCTCCCCGATACTCCTGGGAGATGACCCGTGCAGAAGCGCCCGGATCGTGGGCGAGCGCAACTTCGTGGGGCCGAAGCACCACGTCGACGTTGACGTCGCAGTTCGCCCACCCCGGAACAGTGGAAACCACGCCGATTTCGCACGTCAGCAGTGCGTTGTGGACGTTCGCCGGCAGGAAGTCGGCATCTCCCATGAAGGACGCAACGAAACGTGTGGACGGCTGTTCGAACACCCGCTCCGGCGTGTCCGTCTGCTCGATGACGCCCTCGCGCATCACCACCACGCGGTTTCCGACGGATAGCGCTTCCGTCTGGTCGTGCGTCACCAGCAGGCTGGTAGTCCCGGTTTCCTTCAGTACGGCCACGAGATCGGTGCGCACCCTGCCCCGCAGGGTCTCGTCCAGACTGGAGAACGGCTCATCCAGCAGCACGACGGCGGGGCGTGGCGCCAGTGCGCGCGCGAGTGCGACTCGCTGTTGCTCTCCACCGGACAATTCGTGGGGGTAGCGGGCTGCCAGGTGATTCAGCCGCACCAGTTCCAGCACCTCGGCAACACGCTGCTGCCTGTCCCGGGCGGGCAGCCGGTTCAGTCCGAAAGCAACGTTCTTCGCGACTGTCAGGTTGGGAAACAGCGCGTGCTCCTGGAACACAAGACCCACGCGACGACGTTCCGGTTCCTGAAACCGTCGGCGGTCCGCGACGGTTTCACCCGCAATCGTGATTGTTCCGGAATCGGGCCGCTCAAGTCCGGCGATCATCCTGAGCATTGTCGACTTCCCGCAGCCGGACGGCCCGATCACGGTTACCATCTCTCCGGCGGACACAGACAGGTCGAGGGACGTGGCAGCCGGGACACCGCCGTATCGCCTGCTCACGCCGCTCAGGGTCAGCGCCGGGGTTTCAACCTGGTTCACGTTACTGGTCATGGTTCACCGTCCCGGTTTTGAGGCCCGCCGAACGGCGGAACAGGAAGTACACCGGGATCACCGCCACCGCGACGATGCCCAGCGCAGGCGTCGCTGCCTTCTCCCAGAAATTCTCGCGGGCCAATTCATAGACCCAGACGGAGATGGTGGTGAACCCGAACGGGCGCAGAAGGAGCACGATCGGCAGTTCCTTGACTGCATCGATCGCTACCAGCACGAGCGCTACCGCGGCGCCGCGGCGAGCCAGGGGCAGATGCACGCGGGTCAGAAGCCTGCGCGGCGTGGATCCGAGGCTGAGGGCGGAAAAGGTAAGTGCCGGTGAGATCTTCGCGAAGCTCGCATCGACAGCCTGGTAGGCCGGAGCAAGGAATCGCACCAGATATGCAAAAAGGATGCCCGCCACCGAACCGGTCACCAGAAGACCTGTGCCCCCCGGAACACCTGCGAACTCGAGCCACTCATCGAGACGGGCGAAAGCGATGAGCACACCGATGCCGATCACTGCCCCCGGAACGGCATACCCGAAGGTGGTGAGCTGCGCTGCGGTTGCCACCACCGGACCCCCACCGAGGCGTTGGGCATGTCCGATCGTGAGCGCGATTCCGGTGCACAGCAGAGCGGCCACCGACGCAACGGTCACGCTGTTCACGAGATACTCGACAAACCGGGGGTCCAGCAGCGGTTCGGAACTGCCGATGGCCTCCCCCACAGCCCAGCCGATCAGCTGGGCAACAGGGAGAATGAACCCTGCTCCGAGCACACTCAGGCACACCAGGGCGGCAACCCAACCGGTCCATCCGGCAAGCCGCCGGGGCTGCAGGCCCTCGCCTCGACCTGTTTTCTGGTGAAAGCGCGATCGACCGCGCAGGAGGCGCTCAACCACCAGTACCGCGACCGCGAACAGGAGCACCAGCACCGAAAGCTGGGTTGCCGCGTTGAAATCGAAGCTGCCCTTCCAGACGAGATAGACGCCCACTGAGACGGTCTGCACGTTGAAGTACTGAACAGTGGCGAAGTCCGTCAGGGTTTCCATCATGACCAGCGCCAGTGCGGCGGCAAGCGACGGCCGGGCCAGGGGGACCACAACCCGCCACAGCGTGCGGGAGCGGCTGGCACCGAGGGTGCGTGCGGCGTCGTACGTTGTTGCGCTTTGCTCCACGAGCGCGGACCGCGAGAGGAGATAGACGTATGGGTAGAGCGTGAGCGACATGACGACGACGGCGCCGAGAAGGGTTCGCACGTCAGGCAACCAGGCGCCGGGTCCGAGGACGGTACGCAGCAGGGCCTGTACCGGACCTCCGACGTCGAAGGTGGACAGGAACACGAAGCCCAGGATGTACGCGGGCATCGCCAGCGGCAGCACCAGCGCCCACGAGAGCAGGTTCCGCAGCGGAAAGTTATAGGCCGTAACCAGCCACGCCAGACCGCCGCCGATCAGCAGGGTGCCGCTGCCGACTCCGACCATCAGGAGGACGGTCGTCAGGATCATCGGGCCGATGTCCTGCGGCATGCTGCTCGAGTTCAGGCTGCCGAGTCCGTCGATCAGCACAGCGATCACCGGAGTCGCCACAAGGGCTGCGGCGAGCAGCACAGCCGCCGACCACAGCGGACGGCCGTTCCCGGTCAGGAGGCGCCGGCGTTGTCCGGAAACTCCCGCGTCGACCAGGACAGCCGATTCACTCACTTGTAGCCGGCCTCTGCAAGCACATCGATGGCTTCGGCGTTCAGGTCACCGTAGGCTGCAGCGTTCAGCGGCATACGGCTGAATTCACCGAACTCGGCGATCACCGGTTCGGGCTGTGCCTCCGGATTCACCGGGAACTCGTGGTTGGCATCAACGAAGGCATTCTGCCCCGTGGTGGCAAGCCATTCAATGAGCTGCTGGGCCTGTGCCGCATTGTCGGAGTTGGCGACGACCCCGGCGCCGGAAATGTTCACATGAGTGCCGGCCCCCTCCTGGCTGGCCCAAAAGAGGTCCACGGACAGCTCGGGGTTCTCCTCGAGGGTGCGCGCCAGGTAGTAGTGGTTGTTGATCCCCACGTCGCAGGCACCGGCGTCGATCGCTTCGAGCAGGAGAACGTCGTTGCTCATGATGTCCACGTCATTGGCCACCCACCCCTGGACAATCTCGAGGGCCTTCTCCCGGCCGTGGAGGTCGATCAGGCTCGCGACCAGCGACTGCGTGTAGGAGGAGGTGGCGTCGCGCATGCAGAGCCGTCCCTTCCACTTCGGATCGGCCAGCCCTGCATAGGTCTCCTGGGCATCGAACTCCGAGGGGTCCACGTTCTCCGGGTTGTAGGTGACGGTTCTGGCCCTCATGGCCAGCCCGAACCACTGTCCTTCCGGGTCCCGCAGGTCCTCGGGAACCGCTTCGTCCAGGGCGGCCGAGCTCGTCTGGGCGAGTACGTCCTGGCGCGCTGCGTTCCAGAGGTTCCCGGCATCCACTGTCATGAAGACGTCTGCCGGTGTGTCGCTTCCCTCGGCCTTGAGCCGCTCGAGGAGTTCGGCGTCATCACCGGTGATGAACTCGACCGAGATCCCCGTTTCGTCGGTGAACTGACCGAACGCGCCTTCCAGGTCATAGTGCCGCGCCGTGTAGATCTGCAGGTCGGCTGGAGCCTTGCCGATGCCGAGCACGCCGCAACCTGAGAGGGTCAGGACGGGTACCGCGAAAGCGGCGCAGGCAGCAATGAGCTTGGGTCGGTGCATGGGGGGTACTCCTGAAGGAAGCGGTAGAGGCCGCAAGCAAAATTACAAAGGTAAGCCTAACCGAACCTCAGCGCAGCGCCGAACACTCTTCCCGAATCATGACTCGGTAGGTAACACGGACGGCAGGCGGAAAGCGCTCAGAACAGCTCGTCCTGCACCGCCACGGGCGCGGACCTGAACTCACCAAGCTGCAGACGACGGCCGCGCAGCAGCCCGAGGTCCAGAAGGAACTCGCCTTCGGGAAGAGCGAGCAACGCGGTCGGTCCAAGGAGAGCCAGGATGCTGCCGCCATGTCCACCGGCCTCAAGGCTCAGCGGATAGACCGCAGCCCGGGCCCGAAGGATTTGATCCCAGCTCTCCGGGGCCTGCCACTGCTCCTCGACTGCTTCGAAGCCGTCGATACTCACACCCTGTGCCAGTAAAGCGCGTACGACGTCGGCTGCATCGGCGTTCAGAAGGTCCAGTTTCGACGGCGCAAGCGGGCGCGCGAGGGCCGCCGTCTTCGCTGCCGACCGGACAGCCTGCGGCAGGCCGGCGTGCCGTGTCACGGCGTCTTCAAGAACGCGGACCACCCTGCCGTCGTGAGCGTGGGCAACATAGCGGGCGACGACGGCTCCCTGCTCCGCCAAGCGGGTCCACTTGCTCCGGTCCGAGGCTGTTCCCACCTTGGTGGAGCCGTCCGCGAAGGTCGCGACGTACAGCCAGTGATCCTGCGCGAGGTACGGTGCAAGCGCTTCGGGCGCCACTCCGGAACGGTGAACGTCGTGCATGTACCGGAAGTCGTCCCGGGCAAAGCAGGGGCCGCACTGGTAGCCGCGTTCCGCCGTCGTCTGTTCAGGGCAGGGAAGGGAGCGACGGCCCTTCGTACCCAGCGCTTTCGAGTAGCCCAGGCAGAAACGCTCGCTGTCGGAAAGGCGGAAGCCAAGAAAGATCGGCAGGTCACCGAGGTGCAACGGCGTCGGAACTCCGCGCGGCGTCGCGAGTGTCAGCGACGGGCCGGACGGACTCCAGGACACACCGTGGCAAAGAAAAGGTCCGGTGAGCATGTCGCCACGCTACCGGACCGGGAGTTGATGACGCCCGGTTGGCCGTGAACCGTTCGGAACAGGCAACCGGGCGTCAGATACTTCGCTTCGTAAGGGGTTAGGCCGTCTGCCCCTCGTGCGTGCCCTCAGCGATTTCTTCGAGGACCTTGTCGTTGAAGGCGGGCAGGTCATCGGGGTTGCGGCTGGTGACGAAGCCCTGGTCCACAACCACCTCATCATCGGTCCACTGGGCGCCTGCGTTCCTGAGGTCCGTTTCGAGCGTGTGGTAGGACGTCATCGACCGGCCGCTGACCACGCCGGCTTCGATCAGCAGCCACGGCGCGTGGCAGATCGCCGCAACGGGCTTGTGCTGTTCGAAGAAGCTGCGGGCGAAGGCCTGCGCATCCTTGTCCACCCGGAGGTGGTCGGCGTTGACGACGCCGCCTGGCAGAACCAGCGCGTCGTAATCCTCGGCCTTCGCGTCACCGACCGCGAGATCGACTGGGAAGGTATCGCCCTTGTCCGTGCCGTTGAAGCCCTGTATCGACCCCTCACTGGGGGCGATAAGCGATGGCTCTCCACCGGCACCCTTGACGGCCTCCCAGGGGCTGGTGAGCTCAACCTGTTCGACGCCGTCCGTGAGCAGGAAGGCCACTTTCTTTCCGGAAATATCGTGCATAGTCATGCTTCCTCCATTCCGTTGGCTTACATCTCCAGCCTAGGAACATCAGAAGTACTAAGCAACCTGACTATCAGAGTCCGTCGGCAACAGCTGCGGCCGCGGCAAGCCATGCGCCCTGCGTGGCAGGCTTCAGGGCGCCCCAACGGATCCGTCCTTTCAACAGCGCAACGTCATACGGAATGGTGACGGCGCTGCGCGCGAGCTGTGCAAACCCGTCGGCAATCTGCTGCGCCTGCGCAGCGGTACCGTTCTTGTCCGACTGGCTGACGATGACGACGGCGTTTTGCGACAGCTCCGCGTACTTCCCGCCGCGCCCGCGGAGTGCCTCCAGCAGGAGCGCTCCCGCCTCAGCGTGTTCCTCGAGAGTGGTGGTTGCGATGACGAGCTGATCGGTGTGGTGAATCATGCGCAGCCAGCGCTCTGCGGTTTCATCGTTTCCGGAGTCGACGATATTCAGCCGGAAGTATTTGGAAGCAACCTCGTGGAGAGCGTCGAAATCCTCGGCGGTGATCTTCTGCTCGGAGGCGAGCACGTCCGGCTTGGACCGCAGGACGTCGTACTTGTCTTCGGTCTGGTGGTGAACGTACCGGGCGAGCAACGCGGACTGCGCCGACGGTGCCAGCAACTGGCTCGTCTCTGGCAGGAGGTCCATCACCGACGAGTTGTGGGGGCCCTGCTCGGTGCGCCAGCCAAGAGTGCCGCGGGTTTCGTTGTTGTCCCAGGCGAGCACCGGTCCCCCGCCGTTCCGGGCGAAGACCGCGGCGAGCATGACGGTGGTGGGGGTCTTGTTTGCACCGCCCTTGCCATTCACCACGGAGACGGTCCGGGGACCCGGCCAGTGCTGGCTGACGGCACGGGTGTGCGCGCGTACGGTCAGTTCCCGCTTCGACGGCGCCACGCGGATCCCGATCCGGGAGAGCAGTCCGCGGAACCCGGTCTCGGCCGGGATTGTGCCATTGTCAGGGGCCAGGAACGAACGACGCCGGCCCTCTGAGTTCTCCTGCCGGCGCGACTGCCGCGGCGGGTCGGCGGGCATGCTGGGAACGGCAGGGATGACCGGCGCTGCCGGTGCTGACGGCATCGACCGAACGGGCGTCGTCGTGCTGGTGCGGGTTTCTGACTGCACCCTGTCCTCCGATGCGCTGGACGGTGCTGGGGGCGCCGGAGGCACAGGGCCTGCTACGGTTGGGGCCCGCTGGGGAATCACGACGGGCACCGACATGGTGCGCGTACCGTGGGCTGACTCGTCGAAGCGGATGTCGAGCACCTGACGCGGGACGGTGTCCCCGTCAACCTCGTCCGTCCGCGTCGACCCCGGCTGGAAGGCCGGCTGCGGCGCCTGCGGAGCCGGCGACAGACGGTCGGCGAAACGGGGGACCTCTGCGATAGGCCCGGTTCCCGGTTCACGTCCTGAGCGTCGTCGGCTTGCTCGGGTTGGAAAGTCTTCCGGCTTTTCGCCCGGCCCCCAGGCCGAATCGTTGTCAGTCATGCTTCCTGTCCTGTCGATGTCCCTCGCGATTCATCCTATAAGGAGGCTGACCACTGCCTGCGTCGGACTACGTGGACTGGGCAAAACGAAACAGGCCGGCGGCTCGTGAAGAGCCGCCGGCCTGTTATTTGTAGCGGTGGCGGGACTCGATCCCGCGACCTCACGATTATGAGTCGTACATTGATCGGATGAGTTTACACATGAAGTTCGCCAGTTAGCAGCCAATTAGTAGCCACCCCGATCACGGTAGCCACCGAAGTGGCTACGCAACGGTGCTGCTCAGTAGGGCATCCACGGCCCTCGCGGAGGACTGCGCATCCTCAGCGAACAGTTGCGCGTACACGTCGAGCGTGGTGACAGCAGAGCTATGTCCCGCAATCTGCTGGACCACTTTCACATTAGCTCCGGCGCTGATCGCCAGCGTGACAGCAGTACGGCGCAAGTCGTGAAAGACCATTTCAGGAAAGGCTGAGTCCAGTTCCCTACACCGCCCGACTGCCGGGTGAAATACTCGGCGAGCGAAGTTGGAGGACCGCAGCTCAGCACCGGAGGGCGACGTAAACACAAGCGCACCGGACGCTCTACCCTCTACGTGAGCTTCAAGCTCAGTAGCAACAGAGGCCGGGATCGGTACCGTGCGGGGCTTGCGCCCCTTGGTTGTCTCCCGGAACTCCAAACGCCCATCCACAGGGACAAGGGTGGATCGAACGACAACCTGGGGGTTGTCGCCGAAGCTAAGGGCACCCGCTTTCAACCCGGAGATTTCTGACCACCTAAGCCCTGTGGTTCCCGCAAAGAGAATCAGCAGCCTGTACGCCTCGTGCGACTGTCCGGCGTAGCGTCCGCCCTCTGCGGCCTGATCTGCCAGTGCCACCAGTTGCCCAACAGTAAGGGCAGCAGGCTCCCGCACGGGCGCAGGAGTGGGCACATGGTTGACCGTGGCGTTGCGTGCGGGATTGGTGGCGAGATAGCCGCAATCCACCGCGTACTGCAACATTCGGCCCAACTGCAGGTAGGCCCGGCGTCGTGCATCGTCGGTGGCGAAAGTAGCGAGCCACTCGTTCACCACCGAAAGCGTGACGTTCGCCAGCGTGCGGTGCTCAAAACGAGACCTCATGTGCTTCTCATACACCCGGCGATATCCGGCCACGGTCACCGGAGACGCGGGGCGCTGACCTTTCGCACCCACGCGCTCAATGCGGTCGAGCCACTCGACGTACAGATCATGAAATCTGATCTTGCCGCCCTTGCGAGTGTCGATCAGGTTGCCGCCAGCTTTGGCCGTGTTGATCTGCAACTCGTGTGCCAGTGCTTCGGCCTTGGTTCTGAAGCGCTTATACCTCCGCTTACCGTCTACCCGGTAGTCATGCTGATAATTCCCGCTTGGAAGCTTTGTTATCGCCACAGAGGTAGTGTAGCCATATTATCGTGCACTCGCGATGCCTGGAACTGATCAAAGTGCCCACCTTCACTGCTCCCGTTTTATTACGTAATGTTACGTCATGTGTTACCACATTGTTTGACATATACGGATTCCTGTAAGCAAGCGGTTCGGGATGTGTCAAACATGTGGTCGCTGATGTGGTAACGCGTGAGTAACTTGGCATCCGAAAGCGGCCCACTACTGGCGGCGCACCCGCGCTGCTAATCTTCTTCTCACGGCCCGAAAGAGCCGATAAACCCCCGAAGTTGTGCGGAATACTCCCCGTGGGAAGGGAGCCGCTACCTCCGTGAATCTCAGCCGGAGGACAACTTCAAATGGCGGGCCAAATCAACTGATCGACGACCTACTTTGTCGCGCCCAAAACGGGGTGACTGGTCAAGTCAGCATCTTGGCACGCACTTTCACCATCCCGTCTATTCATCGTTTGGAGCCGACTTTGCTTACCACCATTCCCACTACCGCCGTCGAGAGGGCGCAGGAGATCACCGGCAGCGTTTATCTCGATCGGAAGGAATGCGCCGCTTACATGGGTGTTTCAGAAAAGTTCCTTGCAACCCACTTGCACGACGGCCCGCGTCGCTTGCGCGTGGGCTCCAAGATCATCTATCGGCTGTCCGACGTCGAGAACTGGATGCATCAGCAGCAGGTAACTCGGTGAACTCGATGAATCTGTACCGTGACGAGTGGATACAACTCCTGGCGGCGGACTCAGAGATCTCAGCACCTGCCATCGACCTCGGACATGTTCTGGCTGGAACGGTTGGCCTTGGTCGAATAGCTTTCACCAACTGGCAGAAGGTCAACCGCGCGCTCGGCCGGGAGCCACGCGACGTCTCGATCTTTGAGCAGATTCGTGAACTCCAGGACGCCGGATATCTCGGCCGATTCATGGGCAACATATATAACCAGTCCCGAGGCTGGCCACTCCTCTATCCGGAAAGCGAGGTCGACGTCCATCTCCGTCCTGCTGCATGAGCTTCCATCTGCGGTCTTTGGCTTGCATGAAAAGGACGTTCCGCTCTGGTATCTCTCTCGTGTCGAGGCCAGGCAGCGACAACTGGAGAAAGGTGGCCCGTTCTTCCTGCCTGACTATGAGCGGCGCTTGAGTTCATCAGCACTCAAGCCAAAGGTTCAAGCAACGCTCATGGCCACCGCGCAGACAGCTATTCCGATGGGTACGACGACTGTAGGAAGGCGGGCCGTTGCCGATTCCCTGGGGATCAATGTCAAAACGGTTACTCAACACTGGAACCTCGCGCGGGAGGCGGACCTCCTGTACTCTCGCAGGCGTTACAACGACTCGAGCGTGCATAGCTTCATCCCACGCGGAGGGGGCGAAGAGCCTATCGCATCCAGGCAATTACCCACGGCTGTTTGGTCGTCGGCCGAGATAACGTGGTGGAATGAGCGCGACCGCCGCGACAGGATACCGCCGTGGGGCGATTCGGCTCCACCCTTCTAAAAAGGTAACTATATATAAGAGAGCGATAGTGATTCTTCTACCGGGTCTCTCTGTGTGGGAACCGCAATCACAGAACCACGCTGGTACATGGTTGGTGTAGCAATTACCGGTGTGTTGTTCTCTGGTGAGCAAGGTGCAGCCCCAGCGGAGCCTTGCTTACGCGGCTCCTTCTACACAGGAAGCGAAGGCCCAGCGGAGCTCCCCTCGGGTCGCTCCGAAGGAGAGAGAGTAGGGCCGTCGCTATCACGCTGATAGCAGCTGTCTAGCTGCAGATGCGAGTGGGAGGTCACGGCCTCCCACTCAGGCAGTTCAAGGAATCGTCGCTGTGCGACTCACACGGTAGTTGCTTACGCACCGGACCTAGTAAAGGCCTTAGCCGAAGGCCGGGACCGGGACCGGGACCGGGACCGGGACCGGGACCAGCAAAGCGCAGAACGGGTCGGTCTTACGAGCCGATGGAGTAACTGCAGTGAATCGGTGGAGAAGGGCAGGACCTCGGTCCTGCCCTTCTAATCACATCCCTATGACGACTTCCCGAATTTTAAGCAGTTCATCCTTGCAGTAGTGATCAGCCATCACTATCACCGCGCTGTTGCCATCTACCTTGCCCAAGGTATCCGTCATCATGTCGAGTGCGGTATGGGCCGTCTCGGATTCCGATAGGATGCGGCAAACGTCTTTCCCAAGCCAGATAAGGTCGCTGTCGCCTAATATCGCGAGGTCCGGTGCTGCTTGCTCAATATCAGTCAGGTAGGCCTGGTCGACCTTACGGAACTGAGGGTGTGGGGAAGGCGTTGGCGCTTGAGTGCCGAGCGTTTCCATGGCTGTGGACGTTGCAGGGGGCCGTGTAGTTGTCTCGGCGTCGGCTGGCGGCGTTGCAGCGCAGCCAGCCACAGCCAATGTGAACAAGGCAATAATCTGCATCGAGTATTTGCTTTTCAAGGGTCGGCTTTCCAATCATACGTTGTTGGCGCGGAGCGAGGGCGGGCTGTCGGGGAGCGAGGGTCCGAAAGGGGCTCGGCCGGATAGTTTCCACTCGACAATGAACATCGCGCCCTTTGAGTCGTTGCATGCCTTGCATGCGGGTGTCACATTCCCCGGCGCGTGTCGGCCCCCACGGGAAAGCGGGACGATGTGCTCCATAACAAGCTTCTCTGGCCTGCAACCACAATAAGTGCAGCGGAACTCGTTTCTGCGGAGCGCCTTCTCCCATTCCTCTGCAGTCACCTCGACATATCCGGGGTTGCCGAACATGCGAGCTCGCCGGTTTGCATGCATGGCATAGCGCTTATCTGGGTTCTCACGACGCCAACGACGAGAGGTTTCCAACTGCCGTTCATGCGTAAGCCAATAAAGAGTTCGGGCCTGTTCCCTCCTATGCTTGCTTTCCTTCGGATAACGCGCCAAGTTCCGGGACTGTTCACGACCGTCTGCTATCCGCCGTTTGTCGGAGGCCTTGGTCTTGCAGGTCCGGGAGCAGAAGACGGCGTTACTGCGGAGTGCTGAAATATCGATGCCGCAGAACCGGCACAACCTCGGACCGCTCAGGTCCACGTCATGAAGCTTGGTGGTAAGCGCGTCGCCGTGCTTCATCCGTCGTTGGTAGTGGCGGGAACAGTACCCCCTTGCCTTCACAGGGGAGGAACAAGTTTCGACGATGCATTGGGAGCTTGAAAGCATCCAGGAATTCAGTCGAGCCGAGAGTTCCTCCTGCGTTGGCAAGCGGGCGAACGCCGTTTCAGCCGCCCTGAGATCCGCTATGGCGGCTGCTACAACCTCCTTGTTGAAGGCTCCAGTTTCACTTGTTGAGTTGCCACCGCTCACTGATCTGCTCCTGTGCGTTGCGTCGAGAAACCGAATGTATCACTAGTAGGGCAGACAAAAAGAACATACTTCAGTGTCATGTATTCATGCCCACGCGCCCGAGCCAGTCGTCAGAGGAGCAGCGGCTCCGATGGGCGGAACGACGAGCGAGCGTAGGCGCCCGAATACGAGAGCTTCGATTGGCCAGAAATTTGTCGCAGGAATCTGTGGCACTCGAATCGGGTCTGAGCCGGAACATGATCATCGGGCTGGAATGGGGCCGCAAGACGGTCGCGTACGAACGGCTTTGGGATGTTGCTGCGGTATTGGGAGTGTCGATCACCGATCTGTTCGTCGAACAGCCTTCACCGGTAGAGAGAAGACATCATCGAGGTGGCCGGCGATCGATGGGACAGTGAAACCCCCCTGTAGACGCGCCGTACCGATGCGAGAGACATGATTGGCGGAATCTTCGTATCAGTTTCCGCCATTGCGTAATGTCGGGTTCCCCGGGCATAACCCACTCAGGTCGTTGGCCGCGAGCTTGTACATTCGCTGATGTACTTCTCAAGCTTCAACCCGCTCCACCCGCCACTGACCACGCCCACCCATCTGAGTTGCTGGAAGGTCGCCGCTTTCCAGCAGGACATACGTCTGGGACTTGCTGATGCTCGACTCTTCGGCGACATCAGTCAACTCCAGTAAGCGGGGTAACTCTGGCACAAAACCACTATAAGTTTCCTTCCCATCACATACCGTCAAGCTCCTGAGCAGGACGCTCGTCCCTCTCCGAAGTGCGCGAGCGTGTTCGGATGGCGCTCAGCAACCAGCTGAGCAGTGCAGACCGCGTTAGGGTCGCCCCTACATCAAGCGAATCGGTCCTATTCGCCACTGCGCGCGTGGCTTCAGCTAGAGCGCGGTGCCGGTCAGCCGCCGCTCTATGAGCGACTTCCGCTTGTTCCAAGCGCTTCTCAGCGAATCTTTTCTCTTCCGCTCGCTTCGCAAAAGCTATTTTGAAGACGACCATTCCTGGCCCTGTCCCAGTTCTGAACGCCACCGAAATCAGAAGGAGTTGCGCTCCGCACGTGAGCAGCGCGACAACGCCACACACGAAGGCGAAGTTCAGGTCCAGAATGAAGACGGTGAGGACCTGCACGCCAAAGGCAAACGAGATGGCTGCGCTGCGCACCCACCAGATCGTCGAGTTATATTTCCTGTCGCTGACCTGGCGCACCGCGTTGGCTTCCTTCGCCAGCTTGGAAGCAGATGTGAAGATGATCACCATTAGTGCCGGACCTGTCGTATATATCGCGGCAACAAACAGCCATAAAAAGAGCCATAGAAAATTCCCGATCCCGATATCCTGCCCCAGGTTCACCGAAGGATGTTGTGCCCATAGACAGGTCAGGACGAGAGTCTCAAGAACGACGAGGACCAAGATGTTGCCCAATCCACGGGTGCTCGTCGTCCTATTCCAATCCTTAGCATCCTCTGACACCTGCTCGCGGACGGGAGGAGGGAACGAGTCTTTCAGCGTATCCAGCTGAAGTCGAGCGTGGTCAGCGAACCTCTTTGCAGTCTGGACCTTCATGCGGAGGGTACTTAGTCGTTCTGCTATCTGTAACCCGGAGGCCGCCCAAGCCAACATAGAGATGAAGAAAAGAGCGAAGGCAAGGCCGCTGTGCTCGAACAATTGAGATGCTGTTATAGCGAACGCGATATAGCACGCCAGCGGCGCAATGCCCTGCATCCTCTTATGCCAGCGAGTCAGGTCGAATTCGGCACCTACGTCCTGTGGCGTTCCGAGACGGGCAGCAAAAACAGCAATGTTGATGGTGACTACAAATGCCGCAAGTCCCAGAACGATGGTGGAAGCCACCTCAGGCTCAACCCCCGCTGATGATTGCCAGACCAGGGGATCTACTCCGAACTGGAAGTTCTCAGCTCCTGCACCCTTCGTGAGGTTGGTGCTAACTACCTGATTCAGAAAATGAACGCCCTGCAGCAGTACGTAAAGGACAAGCGACTTACCAAGAGCACGCCAGCCCTCGCGCACCTCTTCTCGCTCCACTGCCTCCTTGTCAGCAAGTAACGCGTCGTCGCCGAACTCCTGCTCTCCCTGCACCTGACTCATGCCGGTGAGACTAACTCAGAGCCAGAGGCAGGGAAGGAAGGCTTGCCGACGCGGCAAAGGCACCGAATTAGGAATCGAACATGCGTTCTATTATGGGAGCATGAGCCATAACGAACGGTACGGCGCTGGCAAGGTAGACAAGTGGCTCGAAGGATGGATCCTTCGTGAGGAACCGATGCTTCTCACAGCCATCGAAATAGATCTACCGAACGACCCTGAGCATGTTTTCCTCTTACCTCGCCGGGTTAACGCTTGGATTCGCTACCCTGCGAAAGCCATCCGACTGAAAGCCCACGCTCTCGGATGGAATAAACGCGCCGTGAGGATCAGATTCTGAGAGCCGGTCATCAAAACCGAGCGCGAAGGCTGGGTCTGGACCAACGCCGTCATGCCGGACGACGACCAGTAGAACGATCTCGTCATGCGTATCGCACATCAGAACCGTGTTGCTTGTGACGCCCCCGAAAACATCCCAACCCGTACGCGGGGGGAGCCGCTAAGACAGGCGGGGAAGTGTCCATGGTCGAAAGGGGGCCTCCCCCTGCACCCCAACCAATTCGCTTCCATCTTTCGCCATGATCCTCTCGATGGGGCCAATAGTGTCATGGCGTCAGGTTGAGCCACTTGCCTATCGCAAGCACGAGTACGCCGCCTATAACAGTGACGATTGAGGGGGACTGCTGAAGGTTTAGTTGACAGCTGGGGTTGGTGATTTCCTACGTGGCTCAGGCCGCGCTCTTTATGGTCTCAAACTCGATGGGTGTCAGCCGTCCGAGGGCACGTTGACGGCGTTTTTCGGTGGTAGCTGCGCTCGATCCAGGTCGTGATGGCGAGCCTGAACACGGCCCGGGTTTCCCATCGTTTGCGGTTCAACACGTTCTTTTGCAGCAGTGAGAAGAACGATTCCATCGCGGCGTTGTCACCGCATGCCCCTACTCGGCCCATCGATCCGCTCAGCCCGTGGGTGTTTAGGGCCAGGACGAACTTTCTTGATCTGAACTGGGACCCTCTGTCCGAGTGGACCACCGTGCCCGCCGGTTTCCTCAGGGCCACGGCGTGATCCAGGGCAGCGACGGCCAGGGATGCTTTCATCCGTCCGTCCATCGAGTACCCGACGATGCGGTTCGAGTGCAGGTCCTTGATCGCGCACAGGTACAGCTTGCCCTCCCCGGTGTGGTGCTCGGTGATGTCCGTCAGCCACTTCCGGTTCGGAGCCGTGGCGCTGAAGTCCCGTTCGATGAGGTCATAGTGGACCGGAGGGCCGGCCCTGAGCCCTGAGCGGCGCCGGCGGTGGATCACGGAGAGGATGCCGTTCTGAGAGCACAGCCGCCAGATCCGGCGCTCACTGACCGCAAGCCCTGGACCGGCATTGATCTCATCGGCGATGAACCGATAGCCGAAGGCAGGATCGTCGCGGTGGTGATCCTTGGCGGCGTTGATCAGGTGGGCCTCTTCCCAGTCCCGGGCGGGGACAGGGTTGGCGGCCCACTGGTAGTAGGCCTGTCTGGCGAAATTCAGCACCCGGCAGGACACTGCCACGGGAACCCTGATCGGGGCGTCCCTGGCAGCCAGCTCGCGGACCAGCGGGTACATCATTTTTTTGGGTTGATGTCCCGGGACAAATATGCCACGGCACGGCGCATGACTTCAGCTTCCTGCTCCAAGAGCCGGATGAGCTCATTAGCCTCCCGCAACTTCGCGGCGTCATCAGAAACGGCCCCGGACTTCACGCCGTCTTCTCTGTCGGCGATCTTCATCCAGCGGTGCAGGGCAGCGGGAGAGACACCGAAGTCCTTGGCGATCTGGGTGATGGGCGCTTCGCCCTTGCGGGCAAGCGCGACGACATCGCGGCGGAACTCGTCGGGAAAGGCTTTGGGCATGATGAACATCCTTCGACCCGCAAGGATCAAACCCTCACAGGCAAAGTGTCAATCAAACCTTCAGCAGTCTCTTCGCCACTATTGCACTGAGTGCAGGTACGGCGCTCCACGACCTGCAAGACAGCATGGGACACGCGGACCCCCGAACAACGCGGCGCTATGACAGAGCGCGCCAGAACTTGTCAAAATCGGCGGGGTACGACGTAGCTCGGGCTTTGGCCTAGTCGGACGCAGCCTCTTCGCCACCGTAAGTCCTAGACATTGCACTTAACATCATTTGCAGGCTATGGACGGCGGCGCGCATCGTTTCTTCGAAACTGGGATTCTCGATACGATACTCCCTCGAACTCTCCCAGAAATTCTTGATACGAGACTCCCTCGAACTCTTCCAGGGATTCTCGCCCACAGGCTCAGGCGCACAGGATTGAAGACGCGATATTCCCAGTATGTGGTCAACCTGTTCTGCGTCTAACGGAGCCGCTCGATATCCCGTCCCTTTCCCACCGATCAGGTGGACGGACGGCAGCATCAAGCCCAACGCGGTCGCAACAGTGAGCTGCTCACGCTGAATCAGATCCCACATGTAATCCTGCAGTGCGTTCTTCTCTTCCAGCCCACGCATCGATCTCAGGTAACTAGCTAAGCATCTGCTGGAATCCCACGTAATCGGCGCTTCTAGTAGCAGACTGAAGCGCCTTTTGCATTCATCAACGACCGCGACCTTGCATGCCGTTGGGTATGGGCTGATGACTGTACCGTCATCGTTGAACCGCTGTCGGCTTAGCACATTTGCAAATAAGTACAATCCGCTCTCGCTCGTGATTCGACTACGGAGCATTGCGATGTCTTCGGTGGCACCTGCTGGTTTCCACAGATCCATGGTCAGTTCTTCAACTAGATTGGACGCCCGGCCGAATGAAGCTAGTTCCGTTTCAACGATTGATGCATACGTGTGAGCGAGAAGATCCAGGACGGCATCGGCAGGGAAATTCGGAACATCGTTCCGCAATCGGCTTATCTTGCTTAGGATTAGACGCGCGTCGGAAACAAATCTGGCTTGCACCTCCTCGCTTTCAGGGGAGGACTTTTCATCCTGTAATTCAATTAGAAAACGCCGAACCGAGGAGTCTGCTATATCACCGGTTGGAACTCCCAGCTGTGTGTACCGGTAGAAATAATCAGGATGACCTACTCCTCGACGTTTCTCCTGCTCAACCCTAGCGGCTGCTGTCATCGTCAAAGCGCCGGTCGCTTGGCGCAATGATAGGAATAACGATGATAACAAGGCGTAGATCGCATCCCGGTGGCGAAGCCCCTCTTTGTCGGCCCACTGTCCCCACCTAGTGGGTAGATCGGCAGAATTGCTGTTATTGAGATTACTGCTTTGATAACTTGTTAAATCTTCTGCATTGCGTTCCATCCAACCGACTACGCTTGGCTCGAAAGTTCGCAGAAAGGTTACGGCTAGAAAATCGACGAAATCGACCTCCTCTTTTAGGCCGCTCCAGAGCGCGTCCACCTGGGTGAACAATCGCTTGGCAGCCCGCGGCTGGGTGACATAGACACGCATGCCATTGTTCCAAGCGTTCTTTAGACGCAGGCGGTCTGCTTCCGTGAGGGCTACGTCATGGTTCTGCTCCACTTCCGCTAGGAGCGCTTCTGCAAGTAGATCGTGGTCCACGGGGATGAGGGAGGGTATGTCAAACCTCAGCTGGATCATCTTCTCCAGATAGTCCCTGGCCCGACTACCATCTTCTCCAACTAACCCCGTTTGGCTCAGAACATGAGTGAGGGTCGCTTCGTCGTAGCAAAGCAAGTAATAGACATTCGGCAAGCGCCCGAGGAGGCGTACCAAACGGAATGTGTTTAGAAGTTCTTGCGGCTCCAAGCGGTCGAGGTCATCGATAAGCATTAGTACCGGCGATGCGAGCTCAGTCAGCGCACGTTCTGCTTTCCGCTTCTGTTCGTCGGCGCTCGTGTCTCCTTCGAGCAGCTCCCCGCTTCGTTCTAAGATGGCTTCCCCGTCCACTCCGATCAGTCCCCCTAGGGCGCCGAAGGGTGCGATCGTCTTGAGAAGGCCCGACACAGCTTGCTTAGCCCGGGTTCCTCTACCGTCAGTGCTTTCAGGCAACGCCGTGGACAACTCAGTGAAAAAGCCAGTGACAGTGGCCGGATAGGAAGCGTATGACCACGGGTTGAAACGAGCGACAGTCCAATCCCCGTTCTCGGTCATGAGACTGTCCACCTGCGCCATCACTGTTGTCTTGCCGCTTCCCCACGAGCCAACGAGGGCGGTCACGGAGCTGGGCGTTCTCGAGCGAAGAACGTCAAGGGAGGAACAGATCGTGCTCGCAATCTTTGATCTTCCGAGGCTTATCGCGGCTGCGGTCCCCGGGTCGAGCGGATCGTCTCCGTATAGCAAGGACATCTTCTTCCCCTAATCCTCCGGCACCAGCGATCTAAACATCACTACTACACCCTTGTTTCAGCCCGACTATTCGCTTCTGTTTCAAGGGCGACAATTGCACTACAGGTAACGCCAGCCGCACACCCAACCGAAGAGTTGCCCGAAGACGAAGAGTTGCTCGAAGAAGCACAGCTCCGGCAGATACATTATGGCGGATCCTTACCGATGCCTTGCGAATTGATCGAACGACCCGATGAAACGCACCGCTAGACGTCTAGGGCTGATCGTGCCATGAGAAGTTAGATGGTGGGCGTAGCTTCGATTATCTGGAGTCGACAGAGTGTTATCGAATCATCGATCCGTTACGCTCAGTTGCGGGCGTTCCTTCCCTAATTGGCCGGAGTGTTGGCCCCCGGGACGGCATTTATCAGCCCGTGGAGTGTCTCACGAGTACTTGATAGCGATCTCCCCATCGTCATACAGATGCTGTGCTGCGTCTGCTCTTCGCACCTTTTCGCGGGTATGGGCATCTCTGAGGTTCAACACCACAAGTACTTTGTCACTGTTGGCAGCGACCGAGTCAATACGGTGAAAAGAGGAACCATAGGTATCGGCGAAGTCGGCCAGACCTCTAAGTTTCGTCAAGGCATCTGGTAACCCCGGATTATGGGGGTCCACAATCGAGGTTTTGACTGGACTGTCTTCTACTTGACTGAAGAAGATGAAGTCAGGCTGCAGGCTCCGCCACGTTCCTTCAAATTGATACGGGACCTTCAATGCATGTTTGGTGGCATGTGATGGATTGCGATACCAAGCCACCGTGTTCTTCCGCCCCAGCTCAGCTTCGATAACGGCGCTTTCCCACTCGTTGGGAGTACCAATAGGGTAATTGCCGTGCTCGTCCGACAAAAGATGCTTGTCCTTCAACGTTATGGCTTGTCCGCTCGCAGTGATGGTTTCCTCCACTCGGGCTACGGGCAGGACCATGGGACGAATTTCAGGGCTTCGGTTCGCGTTGTAAATCTTCTCAAAGTTCGCCTGATCGTCCTCAGACAATTCGCTAATAGCTACTCGGAACTGGGATTTCCACTGTTGCGTTAGGTTATCTGCGGCCTGCTCAACCGCCTCCACCGCGTCTGGAATCATCGATAGCGCCGCCACTTGTGCCCGCGCCATCCGAAGGTCGAGTTTGGCATCCCCCTCGCGTGCGCGTTCGGCCAAAACACTCGCGTAGCCCTTCGCGACTTTCCCACCGAGCAACCTGGTGGCTGCTCTGAAGGCGTCCTCCACAGTCCGGGCGTCGGCAACACCTTCAGCCTTGGTTAATGCGGTGGAGGCATCTTTCATGCTCGCCGTGATGACAGCGATATCGGTCTTCAACACCTCCTTGAGGTGAGCTTCAACGAGTTGGCTGTGTTGGACAGCCTGGCCGTCGAGAGCGGAGTAAAGGGTATCCAACGCTTTCTTGTCTGGCTCCGAGACCATAGCGGTGAGGGAAGCGGCGAATGACAGAAGCCTCGGGATAGGCCTCGCAGCCGGATTAGGCTTCTGGACGCTGGGTAGCCCAGAGAAGGTACTGAAGACTTCTTCCGGGATTGACGAGTTTTTCGTAACCGCTAGTGGCTTCACGATGATCCGCTGGCGTCCTGTTTGACCAGTGCCGTCGTCCTTTGACGGATCCAACGCCTTCTTGCCGGTGATGTGATCGGCAACGTCTTGGACCGTCTTCTTATTGAAGTTCGGGAGAAAACACGAAACGGCATTCAGGCGTTCGTCGGATTCAACGCGACGGGCGAGCGGCGTGCGAACCATGCGTCCGAGCAATTGCGCAATGTGGGTTCTGTCTTTAGCCGGCCGAAGACTGAACATCACTTCCGCTCGCGGGCAGTCCCACCCAGTCGTGATCGCGTCCTTAGCTACCAATACTCGAATGCTCGTGTCGGCGCTAACATCCTCCGGCACGACCTTACGCATAGTGTACTTACCGACCGTTTTGTCGTCGTACCCACTCATCACATGAGCAATTGCGTGCGGCGAGAGTCCCGCCCACTCCTCGTAGACCGTCGTAATCAGTCGGCTCAGGTCTGCGTCACTCGGCGAGTTAGGAACCTGAAGCACAAGGAGTGGGACAACTCGGTTATCCTCGTCATCCGCTGAGTCGTAGTCAGCCCACAGACGATCCGACTCGACTGTTGCCTTGACTGCATCACGCAGCAAGGAAGTATCGAATTGCCCCTTCTCGTCCGGGACGGACAAGTGAATTATGTCTTTGAGTAGTCCGGAATTCTGAACCCTGATCGGATCGATCGCGATGGAGGGAAGCTGGCTGCGACGGTCCGCAATCCCCTTCATCGCCTCTTGGAATCGTTCGGGCGTTGCCGAAATACCCCATACAACCGGAACTGGGGGTACCTCTCCGTGGCCATTGATCAGCCTCTGAACATAGGAGTACTTCTCCGAGTCATCCGGAGCGGTCTTCATTCCCCTGTGTGCTTCATCCAGGACGAGGTACAGAGTACGATCTTTGTCCTCAATCGTGTTCTTGATCGTCTCCCATATGGTGAAAGTTCTCTTTCCATCCTTCCGGGTCACGAAGTTGGTGGACGAGTCATAAACTTTCTGTATGTTCAAAAAATAGACGGATTGGGTCTCCAGCTTCTCCGCGTCGAAAGCATCGTTGATTTCAATGAGCTTTCCCTGCAACCCATCGGAAGCAGCTGACATCCGGATGATCGTCTGTTTGTTGAGGCTGGGATCATCCGTGACCCAGAGAATGACGGCTGATGGGTCAGAGACCAAGTCCAAGTCTTCCGACCCGGAGAAGAGGGCTTCGATGACTGCAGACGCTATAACCGTCTTGCCCGCCCCAGTTACCGCTGACAGGGCAAACGACGTTTCAAGGTCCAGCGTGTGGTAGGCTCCACGGGCTTTCCGGAATGCTGCAAGGGTGTCCCGAACCGCGTCTTCTTGGTAGTCCCTAAGTTCGTAATTCATGGATTAGTCCTCAACGTTGATGGGGAATGTAGACAGATACGACTTGTAGAGCCGTACCGGCTTTACATGAGTGGGAAGCATCCGACTAACCGTATGAAATTGCCCATCGTCGTCGCAGACGATGAAGGCCATAACCAAGGACGAGACATGGGCTGCCTTCGAAGCAAATTCACGAGCGGCGTCCACGCTAAATAGAACGCCATAGGTATCCGCGAGCTCAAAAGTGTCGCTCTTTTGGGTGACTCTTGGGCCACGGCTTCCCGCCATCATCCACAGCAAAGGAGCCACAGCTGTGAAGGCGGTGTTGTGGTCGACTTCCATGTCGTTCTCGTAAGTGAGCTCGAAGAACTCGACGTTCTCCTCAAAACCTTGGGACATGGGGAATTCATCAATGAATTTGTAGTCGCCCACAATAGGCTGCCCTTCAGGCGTCTTGCCTGTGATAGCAGCGGTGACACGCGGTTTGGTGATGTACTCACAGATGCCTCGGCGCTCCCACTCCCGGTCCCCAGGGCGATGGCCCTTCTCGCGCAGATCCTGGTGCTCTGCAGGAGAAACCTCGTTATTGGTGATTACGATGGACCGTCTATTACCACCATCCTGGCGGTTGAGGCGCATGACGGCATGAGTTGTTGTGCCAGATCCACCAAAAAAGTCGACGATCAGAGCGTTAGGCTTCTCTCTCACAAATAACCGAAGGCAGTCTTCTACCGAATACAACGATTTTGGATAGGGGAAGGGTCGACCTGGAATTAAGGCGTCAAGTAGAGCGCTTCCGTATGTGCCAGCATTGTGAGCCTTTCGATACCAAACAGTTTTCGGAACCCTTCGCCGAACCTTCTCGCCAGAGTTCTGAAGTATCAGTGCGCCCCTCGGATCGCGGCCCACCACTTCGATTTCTCCTCTGTCGATCATGGCAATCGCCCCTTCGCGCAGATACGTGATCGGCCAGCGCCCGCTTTTCTCTCTCGTTCCTACTCGGATGTAACCCTCAGCGAGCCGGGAGAGGAACTCTTGGCGTCCCATCTGCCAACGGCCCTCAATCCCTTTCTTGCTAATGGGCCAAGCGACAGATTGCCCGGCTGGAGCTGTGACGCTCTCTGGATTTGCGGTTTTAGCCAGTGGCTCACCTGCTGCAACGATCTTGCCCGTGGCATCCTCGATGAAGATGGGGTAGAAACTGTCCCACGATTTACTGCGGATGCCGTCCTTACCACCGCGAATCAGGGGGAACCATATTCGTTCAGATCCCGCTTGCGACTGCGCGTCGTCGGATTGCAGTGTCTCCACTTCGGTTGCGCTCGCCGCAGCAGCACCGATATAGACAAAGAACGCATACTCATCTACGCGGGACAATTGTCCCTTGCGCGATGACCCCTGCCCGTTAATCACGATTGAGGCCATCTGTATCTTGTGGCCCGTGAAAATTTGCTCTAGGAGTAAGCCGAGTCGCAGGTATTCCTTCTCGTCGATCGTAACGATGAGAGCTGCGCCAGCTGGGTTGAGCAACTTCTTAGCGAGCTTTAGCCTGCGCTCCATAAATGCAAGCCACTTTGAGTGGCGGTATTCATCCTCGCCGTCGACGTAGTCATTGTTGTACTTCCAATCTTTGGCGCCGGTGTTATACGGAGGATCAATGTAGATAACATCTACCTGCCCGCGGTGCGTGTAGACGAGCGCTTCGAGCGCATGATAGTTCTCAGCGTTGATCACCGTATGGAACGGCTTGGTCTCGTCACATACAACCGACCCTGTTGATCGCAAGCCTGGATAGATAGTGTCGTTGAACTCTGCAACGGCAACCAAGTCATCAAGGGCGCGCTCTGCAGTATCGCCCGTTCTCACGTCGAGGAGATTCGCAGCGCCTTGGCCAATTCCAGTCACCACCCAGAGCCGGTCATCCTCCACGACTTCTTCGCCCCGCACTGGACTGAAACGTACCTTGTCGTACATCCTGATAGGTCGGCCCGGAAGCTCGACCGACTCCGGAACATGGCGTTCAAAGTTCAAGCCGAAGGCGCGACGACGATTAAGTTTCTCAAACTCTCTCGTCAGGTCCAGGGCTAAAGCTGGATCCGATTTTTCGACGCGAGCCAAGAGAGTGGTCAGGTAAGACACGCGAAGACGCCTCCAGTAATAGGTTAATCTGATGTTCCAACGGGCAGCCGAAACGCGCACTCGCGATCACTTGCGCGAGGGGGGCCACCGCCCGGTGTTCACCGACTGAAGATTCGCGAAGCGCAATGCTTTGAGGTCTAAGACCAGCTGTTCTTGTTCAACAGAATATAGGGCTGGGGGACGTCTCAATGACCAACCTGGACAGCGCGTGTCGACGACGTGCGGCTGGTAAGGCGGACGGCAATTCCAAGGTGGGAAGGAATGGCGAAGAGGTTGAAAACTAGTTGAAAATGCCGGAGTGGACAATTAGAACTTGTCACAAGTGCGTCTCCGTCACTGGTGGAGGTTACCGTCGCATCATCTGCGCAGGTATCCCATGGCAATACCTACTGCCAGGGCACTGAACTGCAGCGATGGGGGGCCTGATGGTGAGCGGCAGAACAATCAGCCGACTCACATGCAACTTACATAGCGTCGCGGACCCTGGGGGATTTCTGAGGGTATGCCGGGCGCAGACGAGTGTTGCCCATCTAGGTAAGTGCGGCGGCGCTTCCGCCATTTCGCGCGGAATAGGAGCTTTTTGCTCGGTGCCCTCCATAGGATTCGAACCTACGACCTTCTGCTCCGGAGATAGAAGACAGATCAAGTCACACTTTTGAGCTGGACCTCGAAAGATCACGAGTAGTTGCATTGTCAGGTACATATGCTTCTTCAACGGCAGCGCGCTCGGGATGTAACCAGGAGCGTACCCAAGCGGGGCTGGCATCAGCCCGTGAGCGCGGACGGCTTGGGGGCCGCCCACGCAAGGTAACCGACCCGAAGATGGTTCAGTGTCGTCGTATGTTCAGCGAGGGTCACAGCGCCAAGGAGATCGCCGAGGTACTGGGTCTCAGCAGGGCCACGGTGTATCGGTACGTCAAGCTTGAGACCCCGGCGCAGTAGCGGATAGCAGGGGCCCTAGGAGCCCCTATCAGGGGCCGTCAGGGGCCATCAGGGGCTTACAGCTCCAAACGTGCCGGGAGCCGCCCCTGCGGGGGCTTCTATGCTGACCGCTGGCAAGGAGCCCTATGTAGAAGATGGAACATCTCCGGCCACGTAAAGCAGGGCTTTCTCGTAGTCCCCGCCGAAGGAAACCTGCGTCAGATTCTTGAACGAGATCTTGACGACGTAGTCCTCCCAGCTGGCTCCGGGATCGATGGTTTGAAGCAACAGAGACTTCTTGCCCCATTCCACTGGAGCCCCGATCACGCACCTACCTGGCCGCTTTACTTCTTGGAATAGCGTGACAATCGTGGCTGCCTTCGCAGCTCCTTCGACGATGGTCTTAGGGTTCATAAGCTCGAAGGAAGGCGAAGGGGGCGCCGGCGGCCACTGCGCACTCTGGTGAAGGAACTTTTCGAACGTCGGTTCCATCTCCACTCGGCGAAGCTGTCCCACTCTGAACACCCTGTACCCATCCAGGTATCCGCCGTCCCGGATCCACGCAATCAACACCCACTTAGCCTTCATATCCAGCACGATGCCGGGCTCAGTCTCATGACGCTCCACTGTGCGCCAAATTCTGATCGGTAAGGAATCCATCATGGACTGGGCAAGCAGGGACCGGATCTTTTTCCGGGATTGGGTTTTGCCAGACATCGCTTCCCTCACTAATTACGGCGGCCAGTTAGCCGGCTCCACAGCGTAGGGCGGGGCTGTGGCTGTGCCGGCTGGGTGTCAGTCACATCATTCTGTCGGGAATCATCTGCATCTTCCCGGTGCTTGGGAGCCCCGGCTCCCAGCATCCGTAGAGCCATTGCTTGGCTCTGAACCGCGCGCTCACGCTCTGCGGCAATCCAAGGAAATCGCAGACGCGGTGGGCGTATCCGTCGCGACTCTATACCGCTACCTCGCAAAGTAGGGCGTATTCCAAGAGCCCCCGGATCAGTTCAGCCCCGGAGGCTTCTGTCGTTCACGAGACTTACAGGCGCAGGGCTAGTGCTTCCCTGAGCTCCTCAGCGTCGCCCTCGAAGCCTCCCCCGTAAACCAGGTGATCGAACTTGGAACAAAGTTTGGCGACATCTGTCGGAACCGTAGTCCTACCAGCCAGGCGTTGAACTAGGAAACTCCGAAGAGCCACTACGTCAGATACGTCGTAGGCGCAATTCACCCCTAGGTTCACACGCAGATCAGGATAGTTTTCACTGAGTTTTTGGAAGGACATGTCCTGCCACTGAGCCGGACGCCGACCAGGGTAGGGCGTCAGCGGTGTAGTCCCGTCCAGCAGCTGCCTCGCCCTGAGGGGCAACTTGTCCTTGTCCACAACGTAGTTTGCCCTCTCCGCCAGCCGCAGCGGATACAAGATCGGCGAGTACTTCGCGCCCCGGAAGATGCTCGGAATGAGTCGCTCGAACATGTTGGGCACATTGTGATCGTGAGCGCCCGTCAACATATCCATGAAGAAGTCTGCTCGCGAATATGCTGAGTAGCCCTTCATGCCAAGGCGTTCCATGGTGCCGACACCAACTACAACTTCCACCGAATCCGCTTCAGTGTCCTCGTCGAAGGGCAGGACATAGACACGGCCCGTGGGCTCACTGGAGTAGGCGAGCTGGTAGACGCTCTCACTTAACTGCCGCAGAAGCTTGACAGGAAAGTGCTGAGGAAGAGACGACAGCATGTCGTACAGCTCTCCGAAGTCGTGCAGGCCAATTTCCTGGACGCCAAAAGTGTGTTCGGCGACAGTGACAGTCGAGCGCGCGAGTCCTTCCACACGCATCGGCCCCGGCCGGCCCACGAAGATCAGTCGATCATTGAGGGTTTGCAACTGCTCTTCCGTCAGGCAATCGACGAGGTTGCCCAAGAGGCGCTGAATATGCGGGTCCCGAAGGCTATAACCGATGAAAATCACGGGGTGTTCGACAAAGAGTGTCAACATCTTGGCGATGAGGTACGGATTGCGGTCCCAAAAGGCTTCATAGTCTTCTGCTGTCAACACCAGAGAGGCAGGATCGGATACGGATCCGTGGATCTTGTAGATTTCCCCCACTGCCTGCGTTGCGGAGAACAAAACGGTCTGCTGCCCGACATAGACCTCCATGTCTGGCAGGGCATCTTCGATGACCGAATCGTAATTTGTGGTTATCACGGCATGGGCCCTGACGCTGGCCAACTTCTCAAGCTCGGGAATCAGCCCCTCCCTCTGCGTCAGTTTCAGAGAGTTGATGTATCCCGCCGCCTCTACTTTGAGAGGGTCGCCTTCTAGGGTGATGGACTCTTCATACTTGTGCCGTGAGCCCGCGTAATCATCTGCAAAGAACCAAGTGTCGTAGAAGTCAGCCGCTATGCGTGAGGCTATCGCTGGCAACTTCATATCTTCGGAGAGGCCACCAACCTTTCCCTCATAGTAGCTGAGGGGCCTTCCCGTGAGACTGGCCAGCTCTCTGAGCAACCCCTCCCAATCGGGCGAATCGATGTAGCGCCTCGAAAATCCAGATCCGATGAACAAGACGGGAAGAGTCTTCGAATTTACGAGGAGCGCCTTCAGCTGATCGGTGGCGTCTGTCAAGGGTCCCCCTAGAACCTGGCTGGCGGCCTGCCGCCCTGACGGCCAGTCTATCCGCATCAAATGGCCCTGCCGGGGCCGAACCTCGCGCTATGTGAATAAGGCGCGTAGATCGCCGCTGGCGGCCTGCCCGCCTATTCGCTCCCGGTCTGGCGTCCCATGCCGTGGCTCCAGTAGCCATTTAGTAGCCACTTCTCGGAGAAGCGGATGCTTTTTCGAAGAACGCAGGAGAACCTTGGTTTGTCAAGCACTTTTTCCCGAGCAACGAAAAACCCCCGGAATCTGAAGGAACCCGGGGGTTTTCTCTGTAGCGGTGGCGGGACTCGATCCCGCGACCTCACGATTATGAGTCGTGCGCTCTAACCAGCTGAGCTACACCGCCGTAAATGAGACTGCCCGCTTTCAATCTTACGATCTGCGGCGGGCCTCCCATTTGAGAGCCCCCCACCGGAATCGATCCGGTGACCTCGTTCTTACCAAGAACGCGCTCTACCACTGAGCTAGGGGGGCAACAGCAGAAAACTTTACCAGCTAATTCGCGTGCTGAAAAATCGAGCCGCGAGGTGCGTTGCCCGTCACTTTCGCACCCTCAGAACGACGACGCCGGACCCCCGCAACTGCGGAAGACCGGCGTCGTTCCATGGCACTAAAGAGAGCCCAAAATCACCACTTGTCGCGGCGTGCGGTACCCGCGCCGGCACCCTTCTTATGGCGAGGCTTGCGGTCATCGGAGTCGTGTCCGCGGTCGCTGCGGAAGTCGCCTTCATGGCCGCGCTCCGGGCGGAAGCCGCCTTCGTGCCCACGATCGCTCCGGAAGCCCTCGCCGCCCTTGCGGTGCGGCTTCTTGAAGTCGCCGGCGGGACGCTCGCGGACGGGACGCCGGCCCTTGTCCAGTTCGAGGTGAATCAGTTCGCCGCCGATGCGGGTCTTGGACAGTGCACGCCACTGATCCTTGGAGAGCTCAGCCGGGAGCTCCACCAGGGTGTGGTCTGCGCGGATATCAATCCCGCCGATCTGCGACGACGACAGTCCGCCCTCGTTGGCGATGGCACCGACGATGGAGCCGGGCATAACCCGCTGGCGACGACCGACAGCGATGCGGTAGGTCGCGTTGCCCTCGGTGAGAGTGCGAGTGGGTCCACGGGAACCGAAGGCATCCTTGCGTCCGCCTGCGCGCTCTTTCTGGCCGGCTGGAGCCTGCGGGATGTCCTTGACCAGGATCGGGTTGCCGCCCTGTGACATGACGGCAAGCGCAGCGGCGATCTCGGCGGCAGGAACGTCGTGCTCGTTCTCGTAGTTTGCGATCAGGTCGCGGAAGATCGAGACGTCCTCGGTGGCCAGGGTCTCCGTGATGCGTTCTGCAAACTTGTTCAGGCGCAGTTCGTTGACCGCGTCCGTGGAGGGCAGGTGCATCTGCTCGACCGGCTGGCGCGTTGCCTTCTCGATGGAGCGCAGCAGGTACTTCTCGCGGGGGGTGATGAACAGGATCGCGTCACCCGAACGGCCCGCACGGCCGGTGCGGCCGATACGGTGCACGTAGGACTCAGTGTCGTGCGGGATGTCGTAGTTGACCACGAGCGAGATGCGCTCAACATCGAGGCCGCGGGCTGCGACGTCCGTCGCCACCAGGATGTCGATCTTGCCGTCGCGCAGAGCCTCGATGGTGCGTTCACGCTGCTGCTGCGGGATGTCACCGTTGATGGCAGCGGCCTGGAAGCCCCGGGAACGCAACTTGTCCGCCAGGTCTTCAGTAGCCATTTTGGTTCGCACGAAGGCGATGATTCCGTCGAAGTCTTCGACCTCAAGAATGCGGGTCATGGCGTCGAGCTTGTGCGGACCCATGACCTGCAGGAACCGCTGCCGGGTGTTGGCGCCGGTGGTGGTCTTGGACTTGACCGTGATTTCCTGTGGGTTGTTCAGGTACTTCTGGGCGATGCGGCGGATTGCGCTCGGCATGGTCGCGGAGAACAGCGCAACCTGCTTGTCCTCCGGGGTCCCTGCGAGGATCTGCTCCACATCGTCGGCGAAGCCCATACGCAGCATCTCGTCCGCTTCATCAAGCACGAGGTACTGCAGGTTGGACAGGTCGAGCGATCCCTTGGACAGATGGTCGATGACACGGCCGGGCGTTCCGACGACTACCTGGGCACCGCGGCGGAGTCCTGCAAGCTGCGGACCGTAGGCGGATCCGCCGTAGACGGGCAGCACGCTGAAGTTCTCGATGTGCTTGGCGTAGGAGGTGAACGCCTCCGCAACCTGCAGCGCGAGTTCGCGGGTCGGAGCAAGGACCAGGACCTGGGTGAACTTCGCAGGACCGTTGAGGTCAGCCAGCTCGGCCATCTTCGACAGTGCCGGGATAGCGAACGCTGCGGTCTTGCCGGTACCGGTCTGGGCGAGGCCGACGACGTCGCGCCCTTCCAGCAGGGCCGGAATGGTTGCAGCCTGGATGGGCGAGGGCTTCTCGTAGCCGACGTCGGACAGCGCGGCCAGCACGCGTCCGTCGAGGTTGAAGTCAGCGAACGTGACATCCGGGGTGTCAGTGTTTGCAGTTTCGGTTTCAGGGGTTTCTGAGGGCAGATTTTCAGGCATGGGGAAGTTGACCTTCACTAGGAGCCGGGCGGCTGCATGAGCCGTATGAACAGGAAATCCAGCGCTGTTTCAATCCCGCGGCAGGACCATACATTCCAGCTTCGGCCGCTATCACAACGGTGAAGTGCAATGTTCTCTGACCGGCGCTCCCTGAATGAATCTGCCCGCTTCGCTAGACGCAGCGGGCCCCAACACAACCAATCCATGCCGCTTCAAGGGCAGGAATAAAGGGAAAACCGGTGTGGGGGATGTTTCAAGTGTACCCCACGTAATCCCGCAGCCTTTCCAGCAGCGCCCTGGTTGCTACGTGAGGCTGACCACAGCTGGGCGAATTCCTACTCGGGAGTTCATTTGCATCTGAACTAGAGCATGAAAAGCTGGTGAACAAATGTAGCGCCCCATTAGCTGCCCGAAGGATGGACATGAAATCAGAACGGGAACCAACCGCACAGGAGAGCTCACTCTCCGGTAGGCAGCAGAATGGAGGTAAGGGCTTCATCCTTGCGCCCAACATCTTCTGGCCCGCCCTGATCATTATCGTGGCCGCCGCGCTGCTTGCCATCATGTTTCCCGAAGGCACGGGAACGGCGTTGGCAGCCGCGCAAAGCGGCGTCGTGGCGGTGTTCGGCCCCTACTATCTCCTTGCCGTAGCCGGCTTCGTTGTGTTCGCCGTCTGGATGGGACTGAGCCGATTCGGTGACATCAAGCTCGGTAAAGACGACGGTGTACCCGAGTTCAAACTCCTGTCCTGGTTCGCGATGCTCTTCGCAGCGGGCATGGGAATCGGCCTCGTCTTCTGGGGTGCCGCGGAGCCGTTGACGTTCTTCGTGAATCCGAAGCCCGGCGTCGAAGGTGACGCCCGGGACTTGGCCAACGCAGCCATGACGCAGACCTACCTGCACTGGGGTTTCCACGCGTGGGCGATCTACGCGGTTGTCGGTCTCTCACTTGCATACGCCATCCACCGCCGAGGTCGGCCCGTTTCGATCCGGTGGGCCCTTGAGCCGCTGCTGGGCGATCGTGTTCGCGGACGCATGGGTGACGTCATCGACATCATCGCCATAGTCGGCACCGTCTTCGGCGTGGCAACCTCACTCGGGCTCGGGGTGCAGCAGATTGCGGCCGGCCTGGTCCAGCTCGGCGTCTTCGGCGAATCCACAAGCACCCTCCTTGTGGGGCTCATCATCGTCATCACCTTCATCGCTGTCCTCTCGGTGGTCAGCGGCGTCGACAAGGGCATCAAATGGCTGTCCAACATCAATCTCGGCATGGCGGGGGTCTTCCTCCTGGCCGTACTGCTGCTGGGCCCCACGCTGTTCCTGTTCCGTGAGTTCGTCCAGTCACTCGGCGCCTACCTGCAGTCGATCGTTGGGCTGTCCTTCGACACCAGCGCCTTCGCCGGAGAGGAAGGCCGCAACTGGCAGGCTTCCTGGACCGTCTTCTACTGGGGATGGTGGATGTCCTGGGCGCCTTTCGTCGGACTTTTCATCGCCCGGATCTCCCGCGGGCGGACGGTGCGCGAGTTCGTGCTGGGTGTGCTGCTGGTTCCGTCCATGGTGAGTTTCATCTGGTTCGCGGTCATGGGCGGCAGCGCGATCGGTCGCGCATTCGACGACTTCAATGGAGGCCTGTTCGATCCGGCCGTGGGCATCGTGTCGGAGAACGTGCTGTTCAACCTGATCGAGGGGCTGCCGTTCGCCGGGGTCCTCTCGGTCATAGCTATTGTCCTGGTGGCGATCTTCTTCATCACCTCCTCCGACTCGGGCTCCCTCGTCGTGGACATGCTTGCCTCCGGGGGCGAGACGGACCCGCCGAAATGGAGCCGCGTACTGTGGGCCTGCCTGGAAGGCGCCATTGCGATTGCACTGCTGCTGGCCGGCGGCCTGGCGGCATTGCAGACCGGCGCTATCCTGACGGCGCTTCCCATCAGCATTGTCATCATCGGCATGTGCATCTCGCTCTACAAGGCGCTGAACGCCGAGCAACAGGCGTTGATTAGGGTCGAGCGGCGCCAGCGGAAGATGGAACTCGAACGCGAGATCGGCGAGCAAGTAACAGTGCAACTCTCCGACAACTTCGACGAACACTTCGGTGACCACGTCAACGACCGCACCGAGACCGCCCTGCCCAACGATTTCAACGGCCGGCCGCGCCCCTGGCTTCCCCGGCGCAGGTCAAAGCCGGGACCGGGCCGCTAGCAGCCGATAGGCTGCCCGGGAATCACGCGGGAAAGGAATTACGCGGGAAGCTTCTGCGCCTGTGCGAGCGCTTTGGCGACGTCGGGCGTGAGCTTCGCGCCGGCGTCGTACGCTGCCTGGAGCCTGGCCGCCTGGTCAGGCTCCAGGCCAGCAAAAAGCTGGCCGATTGTCACTCCGTGCTCCGGCCGGTGCTCGACGACGACGGCATCCCCCGCCTCGATGTGCCCACCCTTCACCACGCGAAGGTATGTGCCGGTCCTGCCTTCCCGGGAGAAGCGCTTCACCCAGTTGGGCTCCCCCAGGAACCGGGCAAAGTTAATGCACGGGGTCCGGGGTTCGGAGACCTCAAGGAGCACCTCACCGATGCGCCAGCGCTCACCAATGACCGCGTGTGTGGCCTCGATTCCGGAGACCCGCAGGTTCTCACCGAACTTGCCCGGCTCGATATCGCGCCCCACTTCCGCTGACCAAAAATCGGCGTCTTCCTGCGAATACGCGTAGAGGGCCTTGGAAGGACCGCCGTGATGCTTACGGCTCGCCTGGATGTCGCCGGTGAGACCGAGTCGATGCACCTTCACCTTCCCGGACGCCGCCCGCTTGTCGATGGCGGTGACGCCGGTCGAGTCCTTGGTGGGCAACAGGGCATGGACGCGACACACGGCAAGCAGGAGACCAGCACTCATGCACCGATCCTACTGGCCGGGAGCGGCTCACTTCAGGAGGCCGAGAACCCGCCGTCCGCTTTGATGAGCTGCCCGTTGATCCAGTGCCCCTGCCGGGACAGAAGAAAGACGACGACGTCGGCCACGTCGGCAGGCGTGCCCAGCCTGCCGGTCGGCTGGCGGGCGGTGAGTGCCTCACGCACTTCGTCGGTCATCCAGCCGGTATCCACCGGTCCGGGATTCAGCACGTTGGAACTGATTTTCCGCTCGCCCAGTTCGCGGGCTGCGGCAATCACGATCCGGTCGAGCGCGCCCTTCGATGCGCCGTACGGCAGGTTGTGCACGGTGTGGTCACTGGTGAGTGCCACGATCGCGCCGCCGTCGTCGGGGCACTGCTGCGCGAAGGCACGGATGAGTTGCCAGGCCGCCCGGACATTGACGGCGAGGTGACGGTCGAAGCTTTCGACCGTCGTGTCGAGGATCGACGAGTTCACGCTCTCGGCGTGTGAAAGCACCAGCCCGGTGAGCGGACCCAGTTCCGCGGCATCACGAATCAGCGCATCGGCGGTGTCCGGCTGTTCCAGGTCCGCCGGCAGGAGCGTCACGCGGGAACCGATCGCTTCCAGTTCCGCCGCAAGGTCACGCAGCTCGGCATAGGGTTCCTCGATCTGGTGGACGCGCTGGTCATAGGGGTGCCAGTAGGAGAGAACCAGGTCCCATCCGTCCGCTGCGAGAGCCCGGGCAATTCCCGCTCCGATGCCCACGGAGCGCCCGGCACCGGTGATCAGGGCTGATCGTCGCGTCATCGCATCAGTGTAGTCAGACGGTAAGTTTGGCTGTGACCCCCACCACCGGCGAAAGGTCCAGACCCATGACTGCCACAGCAATCGTCAATGCCCACGTCGTCCCGATCGAAGGCGAACCCTTTGACGGAACCGTCGTGATCGAGAATGGGAAAATCTCTGCGCTGGGAGCAGATGTCAGAGCGCCCGAGGGTGCCGACGTCGTCGATGCTGAGGGCAAGTGGCTCCTTCCCGGGTTCGTGGACGCGCACGTGCACCTTGGCACCCATGAAGAGGGTGAGGGCTGGGCCGGCGATGACACCAACGAGATGACTGACCCTGTTACTGCCGGAGTCCGTGCACTGGACGCCATCAATCCCTTCGACCCCGGATTCGATGACGCCCTCGCCGGCGGTGTTACCTCAGTGAACGTGAACCCGGGCTCCGGCAACGCCATCGGCGGGCTGACCGTCGCCATCCACTCGCACGGGCGTTACATCGAGGAGATGGTGCTTCGCTCCCCCAGCGGCCTGAAGTCGGCTCTCGGTGAGAACCCGAAGCGCGTCTACGCCGAAAAGAAGCAGACTCCCTCTACGCGGCTGGGCACTGCCATGGTGATCCGGAAAGCCTTCATGGATGCCCAGAACTACATGGGCAAGGCTGAGGAGAACGCCCGGGACCCGAAGCTCGAGGCATTGGCCATGGTGCTGCGCCGCGAGATTCCCTGGCGCCAGCATGCCCACCGCGCGGACGACATCGCCACTGCCCTGCGCATCGCGGAGGAGTTCGGTTATGACCTCGTCCTTGACCACGGCACCGAGGCCCATCTGCTCGCCGATGTCCTGGCGGAGCGCGGCATTCCGGTGCTGATCGGCCCGCTCTTCACCACCAAGTCGAAGGTGGAGCTGCGAGGCCGCTCCATCGCCAACCCAGGCAAGCTGGCCGCTGCCGGCGTCGAAATTTCCATCATCACGGATCACCCGGTCATCCCGATCAACTTCCTGGTTCACCAGGCAACACTGGCTGTGAAGGAGGGTCTGGACAGCGTCACCGCGCTGCGCTCGATCACGATCAATCCTGCGAAAGTAATGGGGCTGGCCGAGCGCATCGGCTCCCTGGAGCCGGGCAAGGACGCCGACGTCGTGCTGTGGAGCGGTGATCCGCTGGATGTCATGCAACGCGCGCTCACCGTCTGGATCGGCGGCAAAGAGGTCTACCACTACGACACCGACTCCCGTACCGGCGTCGTAGCTCCCCGAGGCTGACATGGCGCGACAGTCCCGCCCCGGCCTTCCTCCGCGGCCGCTGACCATCCGGGCAGCCATCGCCGTGGAGGTGCTGGTCAGCGTCCTCTTCCTGATTGCCGCGGGATCTTTCCTGCTCTCAGCGGCCGCGCAGGAGATTGACCGGGCGGGGCTGGTAGGCCTCGGCGTTCTGCTGGGTGCACTCGCCGTCGTCCAGTTGGTGCTGGTGCTTGGATTGCAGCGGGGGAAGCGCGGCGCGCGCGAACTTCTTACGACGATCGGGCTCATTGTCGGGGTCCCGATCCTGGTCCGCAGAACGCCCGGGCTCTCCGTGGTGTGCGTGATCATGCTGATCGGCGTGGTGCTCATGTGGCTGCCGACGTCGACGGCGTGGTTCCAACAGATCAGCCCCAAACCGCAGAACAAGTGGGTGCGGCCGGCCAGCCGAACGGCCAGTCCCTTCCGGAAGCGCTGACTGCGTTCTAGAGGTTCGCGAATGCCTTTGCGAGATCCGCAATGAGGTCCTCGACGTCCTCGATTCCCACGGAGAGGCGCACCAGGTTGTCCGGAACCGCGAGCTCGGTTCCCTTCACCGACGCGTGCGTCATATCCGACGGGTAGTTCATCAGGGATTCGATCCCGCCGAGGGATTCGGCGAGCGTGAAGAGCTCGGTGGATTCTGCGACGGTACGTGCAGCCTGCTCGCCGCCCTTGAAGGACACGGAGATCATGCCGCCGAAGTCACGCATCTGGCGGGCCGCGAGCTCATGTCCCGGGTGTTCCGGAAGGCCAGGGTAGTAGACCTTCTCAACTTCGTCCCGTCCGGAGAGCCACTGGGCAATCGCGAGCGCATTCGAGCTGTGCCGGTCCATCCGCACGCCAAGGGTCTTCAGGCCGCGGGTGGTGAGCCAGGCCTCCATGGGGGCGGAGACCGCACCCACCGCGAACTGGATGAAACCCACCTTCTCGGCGAGGTCAGCGTCGTTGAGCACGACGGCGCCACCGCTGGCATCCGAATGCCCGCCAATGTACTTGGTGGTCGAATGAACGACGACGTCCGCACCAAAGGAGAGCGGCTGCTGTAGATACGGAGTGGCGAAGGTATTGTCGACGACCAGCAGGGCGCCTGCCTTCCCGGCGACCTCGGCGAGCGCCGCGATGTCGGTGACCTTCATCATCGGGTTGGACGGCGTCTCGACCCACACCATGCGGGTGTTCCCCGAAGCAACCGCCTTCTCCACCGCGTCAAGATCCGACATGTCGACCGCAGAGTTGGTGATGCCCCAGTCAGCGAGCACGCGGTTGATGAGCCGGTACGTTCCGCCATACGCGTCGTTACCCAACACGATGTGATCGCCGGGCCTCAGCGCTGCGCGGATGAGGGCATCCTCAGCGGCGAGGCCGGACGAGAAGCTGAACGCGTGCTCTGCACCCTCAAGCGCCGCGAGCTGCGCCTGCAGCGAGTCCCGGGTGGGGTTGGTGCCGCGGCCGTACTCATACCCGTTGCGCAGCTTGCCGATGCCGTCCTGTGCGAAGGTGGTGGTCTGGTACAGCGGCGGGATGACCGCGCCGGTGGTGGGGTCCGGTGTCTGGCCGGCGTGGACCGCACGGGTGTTGAAGCCGTTTCCTGAAGACATTGCTCGCCTATCCAATCGCAATAGTGATTTAGCTGCTCAGGTACGTCAGCAGGTCGTGGCGCGTAAGTATTCCCACGGGAGCCCCGACGAACGTAACCATCAGTGTGTCACTGTCCTGCAGGCGTTCACGCGCGGTGGTCACCGACTCGAGCGAACCGATGATCGGCATCTTCTCGGCCATGTGCTGGGAGATCTTGTCTGTGAGCTTGGCAGTGCCGTGGAAGATCTTCTCGGTGAGCAGCCGTTCATCGACCGACCCGAGGACCTCCCCCATGACCACCGGGGGCTCCTGGGACAGGACCGGGATATTGGACACGCCGAACTCGTTCATGATCATGATGACGTCACGGACGGTCTCGTTCGGGTGGGTGTGTACCAGGTCCGGGAGGGACCCGTTCTTTGATCGGAGGACTTCGCCGACCGTTGCCTCGTCGCCGCTGTCCATGAAGCCATAGGACTTCATCCAGTCGTCGTTGAAGATTTTGCCAAGGTAACCGCGGCCGCTGTCGGGAAGCAGGACGACGACGACATCGTCCTCGGTGAGGTCCTTCGCCGCCCGAAGCGCAGCCGTCACCGCCATACCCGAGGAGCCGCCGACCAGCAGGCCCTCTTCCCGGGCGAGCCTGCGGGTCATGGCGAAACTGTCGGCGTCGTTCACTGCGATGATCTGGTCCGGGACTGATGGATCATAGGCGTCCGGCCACATGTCCTCGCCGACGCCCTCAACGAAGTACGGCCGCCCTGAGCCGCCCGAGTAGACAGAACCTTCCGGATCAGCGCCGATGACGCGGACGGGACCGGACTCACGGTCCCTCGAGACGTCCTTGAGGTAGCGGCCGGTGCCGCTGATGGTACCGCCGGTCCCGACGCCGGTGACGAAGTGGGTGATCCGGCCCTCGGTGTCACGCCAAATCTCCGGGCCGGTGGTCTCGTAGTGGCTGAGTGGGCCGTTGGGGTTGGAGAACTGGTCGGGCTTGAACGCACCCGGGATCTCGCGGGTGAGGCGATCGGAGACGCCGTAATACGACTGGGGGCTGTCCGGCGCGACCGCTGTGGGAGTGACAACAACCTCGGCACCATAAGCAGCCAGGACGTTGCGCTTGTCCACGCCCACCTTGTCCGGGACCACGAAGATGCACTTGTAACCGCGCTGCTGTGCAATGAGCGCCAGCCCGACGCCGGTGTTCCCCGACGTGGGCTCGATGATTGTGCCGCCGGGCTTGAGCCTGCCCTCTTTCTCCGCAGCGTCAATGATCTTGACCGCGATGCGGTCCTTCACGGACCCGCCCGGATTCAGGTACTCCACCTTCACCAGGACCGTTGCGGCGATCCCCTCCGTCACCCTGTTGAGTTTGATGAGTGGGGTGTTACCGATCAGATCCACGACGGAGTTGGCGAACTTCATGGTTAACAAGTTACCGCGAGGCACCGACACTCCCCGACCTGAAGGAACCGTCACCCGCCCGTGCGAGCATTAACTCCATGACCCTCACCGTCTCCGCTCCAGCCGCCCTGTCGGCAGTCGTCGAGCCGGAGGGAGCCTATGCGCTGCTGGCCTCGGTGGGGCCGTTGCAGTGCGGTCCTCACGATCCGACAGTGATTTTCGGTGACGGCGCGGTGTGGATGGCCTTCCGGAACGACGACGGCGCGGCGACCCTGCGTCTGTCGCAGCGGGGCGGGCTGCGGTCGTCTGTGGTGCATGCGACGGCGTGGGGTCCAGGCGCCGCACGTGCCCTCGACTCTGTACCGCGGTTGGTGGGACTGCTCGATGACTGGAGCGAATTTGATGCGCCCGGCTTCGCGGCAGGCTTGCCTGAACTCGCGAAGAAAGGCCGCTATCTGCAGCCAGGTCTGCGGTTGCCCGCGACCGGAAGGATGCTCGACGCCGTCGTCCGCGTGATTATGGAGCAGAAGGTGACGGGACTCGAGGCGAAGCGAGCCTGGCGGTATCTGGTCAGCCGCTTCGGGGATCCCGCTCCTGCCGCTCCGCGCGCGCCGCGGGAGCTGCGGCTACCTCCTACGGCCGCACAGTGGCGCCGCGTAACGTCATGGGAATGGCATCGGGCCGGAGTTGATGCGAAGCGATCTGCGGCCGCGCTGAGGGCGGCAGGCGTCGCCTCCGGTCTGGAGCGGTTAGCCGGTCTCGATGCTGCCGGTGTGCACGCGGGGCTGTGCTCGATCCCCGGAATCGGTGTATGGACAACCGCCGAGGTGCTTCAGCGCACCCACGGCTGTCCGGACTCCATCTCGGTCGGGGACTTCCACCTTGCGGCGTACGTCGGAGCGGCACTGACCGGCGAGCGCACGGATGACGCGGGGATGCTCGAACTGCTCAAGCCCTGGGCCGGGCAGCGTCAGCGCGTGGTGCGGATGCTCTATGCGAGCGGGTTCCGGAAGCAGGCCTACGGGCCGCGGCTTTCACCGGAGGACCACCGGCGGCGGTAGGTTCTGATTAGCAGCGTGCCCAGAGAAGAAGGATCATGCCATGCGGATTGCTGTTGCCGGAGGTACAGGAACGGTTGGCCGATACGTCGTCGAGCGTGCCCGTGAGCGCGGGCATCAGGTCGATGTGCTCAGCAGGTCAGAGGGAGTGGACCTCGCAGCCACTGAGCCGCTCGATCTGAGCGGTGTCGACGTGGTCATTGACGTCACGTCGAAGGAGACAGTCAGTGCCGCAAAATCGACGAAGTTCTTCACAACGGTGACCGGGAAGCTTCTAACTGCGGGACGGGCGGCAGGCGTCAGCCACTACCTGCTCCTCTCGATCGTTGGGATCGACCGGGCGCCCCACGGCTACTACGCGGGAAAGGTCAAGCAGGAACAGCAGCTCAGTGAAGGCGATGTGCCCTGGACAATCCTCCGCGCGACACAGTTCCACGAGTTCGCCGGCCAGATCTTCACCAGGATGAAGGCTGGCCCTGTGTCCGCGGTGCCGGCCATGCGGTCCCAGCCCGTCGCCGCCAATGAGGTAGCCGTGAGGCTGGTGGAACTTGCAGAGGCTGGCCCCTCGCAGCGAGTCTCAGACCTCGCGGGGCCTCGGATGGAGCGGATGGCCGACCTCAGCCGGCGGTGGGCAGAGGCCACCGGGGCGAAGGGAAAGGTTATCGAAGTTCCCCTTCCGGGCGGATTCGGGCGGGCCATGCGGAATGGAACCCTGCTCGCCCAGCCTGGCTCCGATATCGGCAAGCAAACCTTCGACGAGTGGCTTCAGCGCGCTCCTCGAAGAACCGTCTGAACACACCGAGGCCCGGAGCCCGACGCGTGACCGGGGATCCGGGCCTCTGGAGTGAAGTCTGGTTACGCCTGGGGTTGCGCGCCGTCAGCCTCGGCCTTGGCCTTCGCCTGCTGCTCCGCGACCTGCGCGTGCACTTCCTTCATGTCCAGCCCCTTGACGGCTTCGACCAGCTCGCTGAACTGGTTGTTATTCAGCGCGCCCGGCTGCGAGAAGACCAAAACCTTCTCGCGGAACGCCATCAGCGTGGGGATCGAGGTGATGCCTGCTGCCGCGGCGAGCGACTGCTCGGCTTCGGTGTCCACCTTGGCGAAGGTGACGTCGTCGTGCTGCTGGGACACGGCGTCGTACACGGGAGCAAACTGCTTGCACGGGCCACACCATTCAGCCCAGAAATCCACGAACACAATGTCGTTCGTTTCGATGGTCTCGGGGAAGGTTGCCTCAGTGATGTCAATAGTTGCCATATCTTCACGCTAACGAGAATCGGCGCAGATGTCTCGTCCTGTTCGCTCCGCGCGAGGCCGCTTGGTACAACGGCATATGGTTCCCCCGGCGTCGTCCGACTCGGTTAACCCACTACTTGGGTTCCAGAGGTCGAGCGGACTTGAGGCCGTGATCCACCCAGCTCTGCAGTTGCTCATCCGTTTCAAGCACCGCAACGTCCACGTGCAGCCAACCGGTTACTGCTCGACCGCGCATTTCGAAACGGCGCACGTGATCGCGGTCAATCATCGTCTCCGTCTGGGTGGAATCCACGCGCAGGAGCAGTCCGCCCTGGCTACTGGCGCATACGGCCATGTTGCCGTTGATCAGAAAAGCCAACCCGCCGAACATACGTCTTTCGCTCAGCCCCGGTTCGTTTTGCACAACTTTCCGGATCCGGTTGGCAAGTTCGATGTCGTACGCCATATGGCCATTATGGTGCGGTTGCCCTGATTGGCGGTGCTACCCCGCCTACTCTTCCGCGCTTATACCGCGGAGACCATACTTGCAAGACAGACATCTTCCGAGGGGGAAACGATGAACAATAAGCACGCTCTCACCGCTGCGATACTCACGCTTCTGCTGACTGGCTGTGGAGGGACCGATGTTGGCGACGACGTGGCCGCTCCGAGCGTCCCTCCCGCAGCCGAACCCACCCCGGAACCCGAGCCAAAGACAGCTGCACCTACCCAAGAACCGCCGAAGGAGGTGACAGAGGAACCCACCGAGGAGATTACCGGGGAACCCACTGAGGAGCCCACGACCGAAGCACCGGAGGTTGAAACCTCAGTGCGAGGGAACCTAGTCAAAGACATTGGTGAAGCTGCTGGCATTCTGGGTGAGAACGGCGAGCCATTAGCGACGTTCGTCGTCAACAGCATCACCCCGGACGTCATCTGCACCGAGGATTACGTCGAGCCGGCGCAGAACGGTGTGTTCCTGGCCGTTGACGTGTCAGTACAGACCTCTCCAGCGATGGCGGAACCCGACTCAATACTGACGAGCTTCGACATGTCTTCCGCCATGTTCCGAACTATCGCCCCTAATGGCACATCTTCGAACGCCAGCGCGGATACTAGCGCTACGTTGTTCTGCCTCGACGACTCCGTTCTACTTCCCAGCTCAATCGGTCCTGGTGAAAATGTAAGGGGCATAGTCTTGCTCGACGTGGAAACGCCCTCAGGAATCCTCATCTATGAGGATTATTGGACCGATAGCGGGTGGGAGTGGAACTACCCGGGCTAGTTCTGACCTCAACGCTCTACTAAAGCGAGTGTCGGCCGTAGTGGGCGCTGTCCAGCTGGGCAAAGCGAAAGGCCCGCACTCCCCTGTGTTTCTCGGGTAGTACGGGCCTTCGTGGCGAATGGCAGATCAGGGATTCGAAACCTCTTCGCGACGCTAGTGAGAGGCGATAACCGCGTATTCTCGCGGATCCTCATCAATCGAAATCAATCAAAATCGCGTTCATTTCGGCACCAATGTTGCCAAAATGTTGCTGGTTCAACTGCTCGTGCTTCCGCGGTCGATCGAATCTGGACACCGCCATTCAGTATTCAGGTCTAGTCACCGTCGAACGCTTTCGTAAGCTCATGCTCCCAAGCTGGGCAAGGACAGCAACCCATCACCGCTCAGAGGACCTAAAGCACAATTCGACCTGAGAGCGAGGATGAGTAATGTAATCGAAGTGAAAGATTCGTCAAAGCTACACTGGTTTCCCCGAGCGACGGCGGCTGCAGTCGGACTAGCGATCCTGTGCGCTGGTGTGATCGGAGTTTTCACGGTAGATACGGACGGCGCCCTGGTCGCGCTCCTGGTCGTCGGTGCTGTGTTTTTGCTCCTTGCCCTAATCGGTCGTCCACCCCGGCTGAAGTGGGAGGGCAAGGAAGTCGAATGGCCGGCGGCCGAGGTTGGCGCGGTGTTAGCCAATCACGCCGAGGATCTATCTGCAGCGAACAGAGACGAGCTACTGGATGATCTTTCCCGGATCTCCCCAGCGACGGCCGGCCCTGTTCTGCAAGCAATGCTCGCCGAGACGCGGGTGATGGCGCAGTTGGAGCAGAGTCTTCCGCATGGGATCCAATTGCTCTCCTCCGACGAGATTGGGAAATACGTTCAGCTGGGAGGTAACGCTCAGGTTGACGGCGTGCTGAGCAACGAAGCTGGAAAGCTAGTTCTCCTGGAGGTCCGCGGGGGTGCGAAGCTTCCAACATCACTCCTGAGTGCAGTTGACAGGATAAGGACCGTCGATTCCAATTTGGTCGGAGGGCTCCTCCTCACCACCCGCCTACCTCCCAGAGTCCAACGGGAACAGTATGCCGAGCGAGGGTGGCACGTGCACTTCGTCGATTCATCAAACTTGGATGTCGCGGCTCTCCGAACCGCAATCTGGTCGGCCTTCAATCCTTCGACATAGCGGATCAGTCCAAGAAGCCGATTGCATGCCTGTGACGATAGATTTCCGACTTAGATGACCGGACACGTTTCGATAACTCATACAGATCAAGCGCTCCCAAGTGGTTTGCATTGCTGAGCTATATGGACGGGCGATGCGAGATTGGTCGTGGAAGAAGTTTTCGAGCACATCGGTCCGCTCGCCGTATTGACCGGTCCGACTGAGGCATCGCAAGTGCGCTTCAGACTGCAGGATTGTCTCCGACGAGCAACTTCTGCACGTCCTCGCCAATGATCCGCCGGCGAATACCTCTCGGATCCAAGCGAGGTCCGAGTGTGGGGGTGAGAATCATTGCCCTGCCGGACCGAGGTAGTCAGTTCCTCGGTGTGCACGATGAGACACGGTGGCCTCCCCCTTGGCTAACATGCACCCGCCCGGCAGGCGTCCAAGGGAAGGATCTTCGGCACTGCTCGGGCCAACGCCAACGCCGGCGGCGATCCGGATTCGAGCGGATCGCTCTTCTCTGCCCAATAGGGCCCCGGAATTATGTTGTGCACGGCTGCCGCTCGCCCAAGGTGGAATCCCAGGTCTCGCGACGACGCGGCGTGTGCGGGCGGTTAGCTGGTTCCTGCTGTACGCGTGGGTACGGTACAAGAGCGAAGCGAGGGAGCTTGTGCCGTTCATAGGAAGACGGGAGGCAGGCGCTCGTCCTTCTGTCATAGTCAGTTGCGGCTCGCAGTACGCTCAGAAGATCACGCTTGCAGCTACAACTGGGGTAGATATGAATGTATTGGAGTGGATCGATTATTACGGCGATGGTCTGGGAGCGATAGCAGGTATAGCCGCGGCCCTGTCGGTGACGGTCGAAAAGTGAGCCATTGTGACGGTTGAAAACTGAGCCACCTGTTCCAAACGATTGGGTGGGTGATCACAGTGGAGGATTGGGCGCTTATTCGGCGGTTGCATCTTGCCGACG
>NZ_JBZCNL010000020.1:0-1186 GCF_058269305.1 Arthrobacter sp. TJ-170
CACAGCGCCGATGGTACTGCACCCGAGAGAGTGTGGGAGAGTAGGACACCGCCGGACAACACTCAAGGCAAGGGCCTCACCAGGATGGTGAGGCCCTTCCCGTTTAACCACACCCCACCAACCACCCACCCGCCAACTACCCCGTCGATCTTGCTGGGCACGGGCGTTGGTCCTGCGGTGTGGTCTTCGGCGTTCCCGGTTCGGTGGAGCAGCCTGGGTCTTCTGTCTGCTTCTTACTGGATCGTGCCGGTCCTGTTGATCCCGTGATTTCGCCGGGGTGGTGTCCTGTAGCTCCGCTCGAGCCGTGAGGGTCCTGCTGCCTGGTGCCGGGCCGGGCGGTGCATGCATCTGCAGCTCTCGGGTTCCGGGGTGCTCTGGGCACCCCTGTGGGCTGGCCTGGGTGCAGAGCTGGCGCTGGGTTGGGCTGGGTGCAGAGTTGGTTCGGCGCGGATCTGCCGGGCCGCGGTTTGGGCCCGCGGGTTGGGCTGCCGGTTGGGTTGGTGGGTGCTGGGGGTTGTGTTGGTTACCTGCCGGCGGTGCGTTGGTGCTGCCGATGAGAGTGGTGAGCGCGCAGCTCGTAGGGGGATGGTCGCAGGGCTTGTGGCCGAGAATCGGTGGCCGGAAATCCGTGGCGGGGAATCCTGGTGCGAGTTTGAGCACAATCGCGTCCGTCCCGGCCGGATGGGGCATCGTTCGTTGGGGGATCCGGTGGCCGGCGCTCGGGTTTGTGGGCGTGGCTTTCTTCGGCGGCCGGGGCTCGTAGCGTGCGCAGACGGTCGGTTTTATGGTCGACGTCACAGGGCCCCGAGGGTGCGCCGATGAGGCGATTTGTCCTGTTTGGGCCCGCGGAGTCCGCGTGGTTGCGGGGTTTCCGGGGCGGTGGAGGGCCGATTTCCCCGAGGCCGGTTCGGCGTGTAATATTTTCTGAGTCGCCGCGGCCGGGGACAGTGAAACTGACCGGCAAGAGCGACACACTCCCTACCAAAATCCTGAAGCGTTCCGTCGTGGAATGAGTCATGGGTGGGGAGCGGCCAGCCGGCCACACCCGCACGAACTGCCCGGAAGGGTGGATTTGACGGGGTGGGGTTTGGTGGGTAAGTTAGAAAAGTTGCTCCGGAGCGATGATGCGGCCTTGAGGGTTGTGTTTGGTGCCGGGTGCTTCTGTTGTTTGAGAACTCAATAGTGT
>NZ_JBZCNL010000021.1:0-855 GCF_058269305.1 Arthrobacter sp. TJ-170
GCCCATGCCGAGTACGTCACAGTTTCCGAAAACGGGATCATCGCGATGAGGCCCGCCGGCCTGGTACCGACGGACGCCGTGGCAGTCCTTGATGGTGCCCTCACCGCCTTACCGTTTCTAAGAGACGCCGCCGGGCTGAAGGCCGCTCAGTCCATTATGATCAACGGCGCCTCCGGCGCGGTGGGTACGGCCGCTGTCCAGCTCGCCAAGCATTTCGGGGCAGTTGTCACCGCGGTCTGCAGCACCGCAAACCTTGAGTTGGTGAAATCCCTCGGTGCCGACAAAGTCATCGACTACACCGCGGAGGACTTCACGAAGATGGGCCAGGACTACGACGTTGTCTTTGATGCGGTAGGCAAAAGCTCATACACCCGCAGCCGCAAGCTCCTAAAGCCCGGCGGTATCTATTTGACGACCGTGCCCTCCTTACCGATCCTGATGTGGATGCTGGTGACCCGAATCTCCGGCAAAACCCGGGCAGGAATCGCGTTCACCGGGCTTCGAAAGCCCCAGCAGATGGCCCAGGACGTGACATTCATGTGCGATCTGGCGGCATCCGGACACTATGTCCCGGTCATCGACCGAACCTACAACCTGAAGGAAGCCGCTTCCGCGCACGCCCATGTGGAATCAGGGCACAAAAAAGGCAGCGTGGTCCTCGCCCTGCATGACCCCGCCGAATAAGCGGCCTACGCGGCAGCGGAACTGTTCCCTCACCGCCACCCATAACCGGCAGTACCCACCAAATAAGGAAACACCATGAAACTCACCAGAGAACATTGTCCTGCGTCCCGACCCGGAAAAGCTGCGGCGGCCCTCCTTCTGGTCGTTGCCGGCTTCCACGCATCACTGGCC
>NZ_JBZCNL010000022.1:0-518 GCF_058269305.1 Arthrobacter sp. TJ-170
GGTACCGGTGGGGACACGGATCCGGAGGAAACGGCTGAGTGGGTTGAGTCCTTTGATCAGCTGGTTGACGTGCGTGGTTCTGAGCGTGCCCGTGAGGTTTTGGGACGTCTGCTTGCCCGTGCCGGTGGCCGGTCGGTTGGTTTGCCGAGCGTGGTCACCACTGACTATGTGAACACCATCCCGGTTGATGAGGAGCCTGAGTTCCCGGGCGATGAGGAGATCGAGCGCAAGTACCGTGCATGGATGCGGTGGAACGCGGCGGTCATGGTGCACCGGGCGCAGCGCCCCGAGATCGGCGTCGGCGGCCATATCTCCACCTATGCCGGTGCGGCGACCCTGTATGAGGTGGGTTTCAACCACTTCTTCAAGGGCAAGGACCACCCTTCCGGCGGGGATCAGGTGTTCTTCCAGGGCCACGCCTCCCCGGGGATGTACGCGCGGGCATATTTGGAAGGCCGGCTCACCGAAGAGGACCTGGACGGGTTCCGGCAGGAGAAGTCCAAGGAAGGCCACGCCCT